>JBASUY010000001.1:0-2537 GCA_049275655.1 Candidatus Omnitrophota bacterium
GCCTTGTCATTTCTTTTAAATACTTCAGTGGATCAGCCAGCTCTGTCCAGGTCACAAAATTCCATGCCATGTCGAACTGCCCGTCCTGAAAAGAAGTTCGATAAGGATCAATTCCTTCCATAACATCCAATCTTTGGCGAATGCCCAGTTCATCCCATCCTTTGAGCATATCCATCTCAGGATTCACAAGTGTCACTTGACATCCAGCCAGACCGAAACCAATGGAATAAAGAGAACCGGCCGCTTTCGCCCCGTGGCTGGGCATTTCGACGATTGTTTTCAGTTGCAAACTCCGGGCGAATATCCCGTGTAATTGCAGCAGGACGTAACGGTCGTAGGTGACACCAAATACTTCAATTTCCTTTTTCACTGAATTCTTTTCAGATCCATCCATTTTCCATATACCAGCGTATCGTTTCCGTTAATCCCTTTACAGGATCAACTTGTGGTTCAAATCCAAGCTCCCGCCTTGCCTTTTCAATGGAAAATACCCTGTCGGCCAGTGTGGACTCGATGTTTTTTCTCGTGACCGGGGGAACCTTCCCCAATAACCGCCAAACAAACTCCATAGCGCCGGCAGCGACCAATGCCGGCCCGGCAGGTAGTGGAATGGCAATGCCTCCAGCACCAAGCGTTTCCCGGATGATTCTGATTAAATCATCAAAAGGTTCCGACTGTGCGTTGGTAATCAGATAGGCCTCGCCCATCCGCCCTTTCTCCATCGCCAGTAAAAGCCCCTGGACTGCGTCGTCAACATGAACAAGCGGTGTCAATTTGGGTGCATTCCCGATTTTGGGAAGCATCCTTTTTTTTGCCAGACGGGCCAGTCTTAAAATATCTCTGGGATCACCCGGCCCATATACCATGGAAAATCGAACAATCACGGCAGGCAGGTTGTTTTCAGTCACAAGCTTTCGGACCTCTTTTTCGGCCTGCAATTTACTTTTGCCGTAAGGATGATGAGGCACACATTCACTTTCTTCGTTTGCAGGAATTTCTCTGCAAATTCCCATAGCGGCCACGCTGCTGCAATGAACGACTTTCTTTACGCCGGACGATAACGCCTCATTCATCATGTTGATCGTCCCGCGGACATTTACGTTTTCAAACATGCTCGGCGGCGCCTCGAAATTATGCATGTGCCCGAGCGTCGCCAGATGAAATATGCCGTCCATGCCGGATGCAATGCCTTTCAATGATCCCCTTTCGGTGACATCTCCTTCAACCAGATCAACACCGGGTTGTAATATGGTTTTTGCCTTTACAGCCGAACGGACGAGACATCTGCACTCATGTTCCAGGGAAACTAATTTACGAACCAGATATGGCCCCACAAATCCTGTCGCGCCCGTGATTAAGTATCGCAATCTTTTTTTCTCCTAAAACGCCGCTGCTTTTTTCCAGTAATAATATATCCACGCCCCGTATTCCGCCATCAGCCAGCGGATCTGACGCCCGTCTTTCCACCAGCGGGATGCATCAAAAGGATCGGTCCTTGCGCCGACGGAACACACGCTTAACTTCCCTTCATACATTTCCGACCAGATATGACCTGCCCGTTTTGTGTGGTATTTGCTGGTAACCAGAATCATGCTTTTATATCCTTTTTGAATCACTTGCGCACCTACCACCTCCGCCTCGCCGACCGTCTCATACACGTCCTCCGCGCTGACGGAAACAACCTTGCTTCGTGGAACACCCAGCAGAGATAGAATGCTGATGAAGTCTTCATCCCATGAACAGCAGGGTTCAAATCCCTTTCTTTCAAGTTCTCTCAACACGTCCGTCTTTCGGTTGCCATTAATTATAATCGTGTCTGCCAATCCTTTGCTAAAAAGATCAGCCGCCTCAATTAAGCGGGGATAGTACTCGACACCTGTGTGAAGAACGACAATGACGTCGGATCGCTCGGGCTTATTTTCCGCAATTACAAATGAGCCAAGACAATTAAACAGCTTTCCCGTCAAGATGCCGAAAAAGATAAGGCCGGCAAGAGCTACTACAATGAACAATAATATTCTTTTCCAAATTTTGATGGTGCATACCTCCTTGCATCATTACTCAAAAAGCAGATATTTCGTGGCCTTCATTAAAGACGGTGGATGCATCAAAATATTTGAATACATCTGGTTTGCCAGGGGACAATGACATATCCCCTGCCGAATGTAATGCCGTACCTCCTTTGCTTTGGAGCTGTTCCAGAGCGCAGTGAAGTTATAATCAAAATCCCGCAGATTTCCCATAGACTTATCGTACCCGAGCGTGCAGCAGGGCCAGATATCTCCATAGGGGGTCATATGCGCATTGGAAATGCCTGCATAACATGGGATGACCTGACGTCGCTCTTTCAGAATTCGTACGGCCAGATCATAATAAACCAGACGGAAGGTATGGTTGAGCCTCTGGAAGAATACATTGTTTTTTTTACCGACCTGCATTTGACGGATAAAGACATCCACGGCTTTACGATACTGATCCGCATCCGGTGTGATCGGATCATCCAGGTTGAACATTTCAGAGCGCTGTTCCGCAATTTC
>JBASUY010000002.1:0-4528 GCA_049275655.1 Candidatus Omnitrophota bacterium
TACTTCCACGATATGGATTCTCCTTCAATCATTTCAAGATGTCATGAAGCTTTTTCAGAACATCTTCTGGTCCTCCGCCCGCTTTAATCGCATCAAGGATAAGCGTGGCCTTCTTTATGTTATTGCGGTAAACCAAACTGGCAACAACAACTCCGACGATGAAACAAATCAACCCCACAATAATTGTAACCATCTCACACCTCCGTTCTTTAATATGGATACACTAACATTATTCTGTTGGGCACATTACGACAATCAAAATGAACCCAACTAACCTTTGCCTCCAAACAAGTAATATGAGTGAAAATCTCATCTTTGTTTGCAATAATATCTCGCCTAACTGTCTCAGCAAGGACTCCGTTCACATCTAAGTCAAAGGCATTCCCAAATCGATGTTGGCCATACTCTGCACCTACCATAACAGAACGTGGACGGAATCCTCTATACTGAAATGAACCGCCCCACTTCCAATTATTTACTGTGACGGGACGATTATAGAATTTTCTTATCTGGTCTAATGATGCCAAAGCTTCAGGTCTGAAAAACATCCAAGCCTGCTCGCCCCATTTTGTAAATGTGGCTTTATCTACAAGCTCTTCAATATCAAAATACTCACACCTGTAATAATTCATCTGTTATTCTCCTTATAGATTTTTACCGCTGGTTCATTTTCTGTTTCAGAACAGCCGTTACCTAAAACTTCAAATTTCATTGTTGTGAAAGAATAATTTACTAGACGAAGAGGGTTCACCCAATAGCTTAATGTTCCTGTTATATAGTGGGTGCCATCGGTTGTTGTTTTCGGCAAGTCAAGCTGTATTATGGCTGTATCATAATATTCAGGGTCTTTTAATTTCTCTTCATCCGTCACAGGAAAATTCACAGTAAAGCTTGGAAATATCATCTGATATTTATTTGTCAAATGAACTGTAAGGCGTGAAGGGATATTTCTATACTTTCGATAATGTAACTTATAAAACAATCTATCTCCCGGTTTTACTATATCAACCACATGCCCGTTAACATCCACAATAACAAGATTGTATTTTATATCAATCACTTTAACGGGGAAGTAGGCGAGATAAGCAATAATCAGCATACATACTATTGAACAGGTCATTATTGTTATTCCTGCTATTTTGTGTATAGTTAGTTTTCTACTCACCTTTCCTATCACCTTTTCTATCATCTCACAATCCTCTATCCTCATTGTTTGCTCCTAATCTTCTCTTAACTCTTGGATTTGGTCTTTCATGGCTTCTATTGTGTTTTTAAGCACGGCAATCTCAGAAGTCAGAGCACGAAGTTCAACCGCCATTCTAGTTTCTGCCAATTTAAATGCATCATCATTTCTTTTCTGCATATTAAACATTCGTTCAGAACAAGATTGCTCTGTAATGCTCCGCTTTAACTCAGACTGAAGTAGAGTCAAACACTTTTTTATTTCTTTTATTGTAGATTGGTAAAACCAAGTAAATCCAGACAGCCAAAACAAATTAAGAGCGATCAACAATTGTTCGGGAGTTATTTGCATTATCTTACACCTCTAGCCATCATTCGTAGTCTGTTATATCCTCTGTTAGCTTCATAATACTCAAAAGGTATGCTCAAATAAGTTTCAAAGTCTTTAGGAATCCATTGCCTTAAAATCTTTTCATTCACATCAAACCTACCTACACCTCTATGTCCACTACCTATTCCAACTCTCCCGGGCATTCCTTTCATGCCCACATATAAATAACGGTCTGCATCGTCAAACAAAAATCCTTTACCATCATTTACAGCCAGTCCTTTAGGCAGTTCGGCATTTACTTTTATATTTTTATTTCTGATGAATGTTGTTCCTATTCTCTTCATCCCCCACAAATCCAAATCAATAAATTGATTATCAACAGGCAATTTTTCTATCTCTGATAGCAAACTTTTTTTGATAGCGGTCTGAGCCAAAGAAGCATGGTCATAATTGTCATGAATAAAATAGCGTCTTGAAGGTAAATAATAGTATTTCGATTTACATATCCCAATCATTTCGTAGTCACGAATATATTCTACCATCGTTTTTATATAATCAGGAGCGTAGTATTCATCATCTTCAAAGAAGAATATCACATCACCCTTTATCATAGGCAATGCATACTGGATATTGATTACCATAGTGTGTTTTGGGTCATCTTCTTGTGGTCGTCTGTAATAATATTCGCAATCGTAATTAGGCGAATAAGCATTTTGTCCATCATCAATCACTAGCCATTGGTCAGGTTGTAATGTCTGGTGGTCAACCCATTGAGTCAATAAATCCAGACACAGTTGCCTATCACCTGTGCAAGTCAAAGCTGTTATTTTCAAACTCTTTCCCATGTTCCCTCTATATGCGGAAGCCCTTGAGCTACTCTCATTCTTCCTGTTCCGCCAAAACCTACAACATCATGTAGCACATATTCTCCAGCACAAGGCTCCCAGGAAAATCCTCTACCGGAAGTATGACCAAGACCCGGGAACTCTTTTAAAATCTTATCTGACAATCCTGCCCTATGAATGGCAAGCATCGTTCTGACGGAAGGTGCACCATGATGAATATAAGGCGGAAATTTCACATACACACTTTTCTGAACAAGATGAAAGTAGGGATGCATATATTTAACCGGCTCCTGTGTCTTGTGTTTCGCCCAAGTGCCGTGATCAAAACCATCGTAACCTACTCTCTCACAATAACCTACACCCCATGTATCCTCTTCTATCATTTCAAGCATTCCAAACAGAGGAGATTTAACCATTTCAATATCAGAGTCAAAAACTAAAGCATAGGGTGTCTGAACCCTTTCCATGCCATAAGCCATTCCTTTGCCATGACCTATATTTCGTTTTACCTGATAAACCTCAATATTGTCCTGTTTAAGGTAATGCAAATATTGATAACACTCACTACCTTCTGGAGACCCATCAATAATTATGATTTTAATTTCAGGGTGGAACTTGTGGATTGATCCCACAGACCTCTCAATCAAGTCTTTAGTATTCCAGCAAACCGTCACCCCTGTAACAAAATCCCTTAATTCCATCTTCAAACCTTTTTACTAATAACAATAAAACTTCCTCTACGTTCTTTAGAATCTTCTTGAACGTGGAGAATTTCCATTCCTATATATTGTAGCAGTTTAACAATATCATCTTGATTCCAAACATGATAGTGAATGACTCCAGTTTCAATTCTTTTATCAAAATCCCATATAGGATATCCATATAGCTTTTCAAATCCTTCTACATTCAATTCCTCTTTAGGCAATTTGAGCCAACTTTCTTTTATCTCTTCATCATGAGCATGATAATCGTGAGTTTCTTCCTCATACTCTTTTATGTGATGCTCAAAGGTTGTCCGCTCTCTAAACCTATCAAATATTTTAGCGTAGTGCGGGAGGACCAAGAATAAAACTCCTTCTGATTTTAAAATTCTCTGCCATTCCTTCAATACAGCTATCGTGTCAAAACAGTGTTCTAGACAATGGCTCGAATAAATCCAATCAAAGCTTTCATCAGCGACGGGTATGTTTTCTGCGTCCGCTACAATATCAGCATTTGGTGAAGCATCAGGAGTTGTCCATACAAACTTATCTATAAAAGTTGTATTTTCTTTCTTGCAGAAGGGTAAAACCCCACCACCTATTTCTGCTCCATGACCATAGCAAAACTTTTCATACAATTGTGTAATCATCTATTTGCCTCTGTATAAATCTTATACTTGCTTAAATCAGGATACGGAATTTCTAAATCTGGATTAGATTTTCTCTCTCCTGTGACCGCATCATAAAACTGACTTATCATTAAAAGTCCTCTTGCCGCAAGCTCTGGCATCATGTAAAAATTCCAGCCAAGCATATCAAAATTGTCTGTGTGATAAGAACACTCCCTTCGTCCTGAAAACCTAGCCCGCTTAAACCACAGCATCGCATTATAATCGTCAGTGAGGATTGCCCCTCCCTTACTTAGCTTTAAATGCTTATATGCTCCCGTAAAGGAAATACACATGAAAGAATTAGGGATATACATTCCTGCAGTAAACCTTAATGCACTGTCCCATACTCTTGTTCCTTTTAATTGATATGCTCCTTTCAAAGTATTGCCAACCATAGGTTCAAACTTAACCTTACCGCCTGCATGAATTATCTCACAAGGCACACTAGGGTATGTTCTGCAAGGAATTGTCACTTCCTTACCCTTAACATCATCATACATAAGAGCCAAAAACAAAGCATTTGATTGATTGTCGACACACACAGCATGAGGAGCGTCAGTATATCTGCAAAGTTCTTTTTCAAACTCTTCTGTTATTTTGTGAACGCCTTCAGCCATTACAGTCCTCCTGGTGGATTGTCTTTTAAATACTTTGCAGGATTCCCAGCAACCACAACATTATCTGGGACGTCTTTTACTACAACCGCTCCTCCACCTATATAAACATTATTACCAATTGTTGTTCCAGGTTTAATGATTGAGCCACTTCCTAGAACACAATGAGAGCCAATCCTAACAT
>JBASUY010000003.1:0-101563 GCA_049275655.1 Candidatus Omnitrophota bacterium
AAAGAATTCTCTCTTTCTGTACTCATGGAGAAGCCGTCTTCTGATATTAACCAATAGCTTATCCGAATCTTTACCCTTTATATCTTTCCCTGCCTTATATTTCTTTGCGCTTTCTTCTAACTCTGCCCGGGCCTTATTTTTTGCTTTTTCTAAATCTTCCCCGTACCCACGTAGTTCTGATTTTAGTATTTCTTCAATCCGTAACTTACGAGACCTCTGAAGTTCAGTTAAAGGATTTTGTAAGCCACTTAAGGCTTCAAATAAATCTTCAAGCGCCTGTTTTGCTTCTGTGGCTCCTAAAATCTCTTTCTCTGAAATCCCGCTTATTTCATCTGCCCAAGCTTCCATCTCTTCATCGCTATCAACATCCGCAGTAAAATACCAATGGAGTTTAAGTTCAGTTACCAAATCGCCTTCTTTGAAAAACTCGCATAACCTTTTTAAATCTTGGTCTCTAAACGGAGGGTATTTCTGCCCCTCCTCCCTATCAACCTTGCCTTTGTTATAATCGCTCCAACGTTTATTTTGCCCGGATTTTCCGTCTTTACTCACCGCAAAAATAGTAATAAAGAAGAAGGAGATTGGCTTTACAAACCATTTTTCTACAAATTCATATCTCTTATCCTTATCGTTAAAGTTAAGTCTTCCAAAAGCCTCAAAAGCTTTATTATAAAGCAGGTGATTAACAGGATAAAATTTCTCTAATATCTCCCCTAATAAAACTTTAGTTTCTATTGTATAAAATGTTTTTAAGTACGCGGATAACCCGCCGACTAAATAAAGATGCCTATTAATATCAGATATCCTCACTCTTATTTCCTGTGCTACTTTACGCTCATCTTCGCCCTTCTTCTCTTTAGTCTCAATATTATTCCTACTATTACCTTCTATATTCTTAAGCCGTGAGGATTTTCTATGGAAAACTGATAAAAACTTTGTAAATAACACTAAGCTTAAAGGCAACAATAAAGTAATTAGGGCAATTCCTAATCCAACGGTAACTATAAACGGCTTGTAAACACCTCTCTCTTTGGCTTCTTTAAATAAATTATAAATAGCATTATTCCCTGAATGTTGGTTGGCATGCTTTTCAAAAAACTCCAATAAAGAATTACCCCTATAATCCTTCCATTCAACCGGGGTAAACCTATTTTTCCTTTCAAACTGTAGCGTACTAAGATAAAAGTGCTTTCCGTTTCTTTGCGCAACTGCCTCAGCTTCAGCTTGGCTATTGGCGAAAATTATTCTACCCTTGCTTAAATCTGCCTGCTTGCCATTAACAAAATTATTATCAAAGAAGTTTCTGGTAGTAATGCCTTCCTCTACATTAACATCATAAACCCACCAGTTCCCTAACCTCTCTTTATTTTCAAAAACAACTACATGCCTATATAAAAGGTCCTTTGAGCGGCCTAAACCGGAATTCCAAAAACCTAACCTATAAGTCTCTTTAGCCGTCCCATAAACAGGGTCGTATTCCATATGCAATTTAGGGCTTACTAAAAATCTCTTATTTTCATGAATCTCCCATCTTATCCTCCCGGCATGGTCAAGAGAACGTTCCCTTATGCTATCTTTAAACCTGCGGGTTTCTTTTACATTATAAACAAAGCGAATTTCTGAATTTTCATCTGTCCCACCTACCCTCCTTAAGAAATCACTACCCTGAATAGTTTGGCTCACAGGCCTACGTACAGAATATTGCGCCTCATTAAAAACTATATCCCCATTATCATCATAAATAGCAGGATAAGTATCTGCTCTCTTACCATACCCTAAATGCAAGGCGCCTATATCATAAGCAGTAGTAATATCTCCATTTTGATGAATAAAGGTAACCTCGCGGAACTTATTTAAAATCTCCTTATTAAGATTATTAGTTAGTCTATCATAAGCCATATTAAGCAAGGAATTCACTAACGCCTGTAACTCTGCACCATTGGAGAATAAAGGATCTGAGAGTATCGTTATTAACCTCCCTTCTCCATCCTTTAGGCTCACTGATACGCTTCTTAATCCTTTAATATTAAGAGTGGCTTTAGATAAGGCTGAATAATTAGCAACAAAATCTTCCTCCAAGAGAACAACTTTGTTTAAAGAACTATGCCTAGGCTCAAATACGCCCTCAAGGGTTAAGAAAAGCGCTTTTCCGTTAGGTGCATACCGGCCTAAATAGTATGTAGCAGAATTAATAACTTGAGACTTTCCTGCCTTGCCAACGCCATAAGAACGATGGCCGATTCCAAGATGGTCAACATCAAATACATATAACCCCGCCCCATCTTGCTCTTTCTGTAAGATTACGTTGCCTCTAAAATCACGCCACATATCGCGCTTAACCTTGCCCATAATACTTCCGTCTTTTTTATAAAAAATAACGGTATTTTTGGACTTTATATTCCCAGCAACAAAGTTTACCTCTTCCAAGTAGCCAGCCCCTACCGGCTTAGACTCCTGCCCATTTAATATAAAATCAGTTTGTGATTCTGAAGCAAATTCAAAGACTTTTAATAGAGTTGCGGAAACATAGGTTGGCCTACCATCAACAGTAAATATCCCGGAATTATAAGTAAAAAACTCTTTTCTGTCGATAGTAAGCCCTTGCGGTAAAGTAAACTCTAAAGATTTTAAATTCAAACTTATCTTTGTATCTTCGGATAATTGTTCAAGCAAATCCATAACTGTACTCAAAGATGCAGAATTAAATAAGGCCTTGGTTTTCTCCTCATCATTTATATTAATATGCAATTTACCTACTAAGCCGTTTAATTCGTCTCTTAAAACTATAAAGCAAACTGGTTCCCTATCAAAATCTACTACAATAGTAGAATTTTCAGATAAATGCCTAGATATAGCTATTGGTAGTAGATTATTAGTTCCTTGGTTTAAATCATAGCGCAAGCTGTATTTCTTATCCTTAATCATAAAGACTACATCTAAGATACCGTTATCAGTTATCTTAATAACCGGATCTGCACTATCCACAAAAGCCTGATAAGAATGATTTATCTCTTTACCGTTTGGAGCAAGCATTGTAATCTTAGTCCAATTAAGTAATGCTGGATTCGGCAACTTAACGCCTTCAATCTGGCTACGTATAGATTCAAAAATGGGTTCAAGATTATCTACGTTATAATTAATAACCTGCGAGTTAGAAATTCTATAATCAGCATAATAAATTCCGTTTTCTTCTTTAACTATATATGTATCAGCGCCAAAAGAAGCAGGAACCTCAAATAATTCTTCATCAAACTTAATTCTAATCTCTCTTTGATCACCAGTAATAACCCCAAACCTTCTTTTAATATCACCATTTAAATCTATCTGTTTGATATAATGGAAGTTTATAATAGTTGTATCTATAACTAATTTTTTCTCCCCTATATCCACCGCCCATCCGGACAACACGCCGGCTCTTCCAGATTGAGGATCAATAGCATAAATCTCTGAATAACTATCCCCAACGTATGGCCTAAGCGCCTCAGGAGCCGTCTCAATAACTTTACCCCTTACCACCTCTATGCGCGAAGTATTAAGGTCGCCTGTAAGATAAACCCTCTCTCTCTCAAAGCCATTTTCATCCATCCTCACAATCCTACTTCCTCGTAAGTCATTTGCCTGCTGAATTAAATCCTTAGGCGCTATAAAATATCCCCAGCTTGTATTTTTAGGCGTTATGAAATAATTATCCCTTAAGTCTTCTAATACAAATCTTCCTGTTAAAGTTAGATCCAATACCGCGCCATCAATATTATTCCCCACAAGAGTTAAAGTATAAGCCGGGCGTAAGTCGGGTTCAATGATCCTTGCTTCTTGTTTATAGCTAAGATTGCCTTCCCTATCAAGATAAGGATACCCATATCCTGCCTTCTTTCTATGTTCAACAGCTACATGCAACCCATTTAACCCTTCCTTAGAATAAATCTGTCTAAGGCCTTGCTCAGAATAATAAGTATTTAACCCATTGCCTGTTTTATGGGCTAAGGCAGCAACCGGTGTAAGGCTAACCTCATCAGGGGCTACCCTTTCAACATAACGCCCATCTAAAAGCGTATAATGCTTTCCGTTATGGTCAAAATAAACATTTCCATCGCTGCCAAGCTTCGCAGCCCCGGACTTAAGCGCATGCTCTAAATACATTGAATAAAGAGGAATCCCCACTAATGCGTAATCCTTTTTGCCTATTGTAACCTTTGAGGCCATGTCTCCTCTATACTCAACCGCCAAGGCTAAATCATCGCCATATTCTACTAATTTTACTTCTCCTCTATCTCTTGCGGCCGCAATATCTGATTCAGTAACTAACTTAAAGTTGCCGTTAGAACCTGTTATCGGAAGGGTATAGAGCTCTCTGGAGAGGCGCTGCATAATATCAACTCCCTCTAATCCTATATGAAGCGGGCAATGGAAATCTTTATAACCATTAATCTCAAATTTATAGAATACCTTGCCGTCTTCTCCTTTTACCTCAATTGCCTTTATGTATCCTCCACGTAGCGCCTCTTCAAGCTCATCTTTGCTAATCTCAACAAAACCTCTATTCGTATCCTGAATAGCTGCAACACCATCTAAAAGAGGAAGCCTTTCGTCGTAATACTTGTTCCCCGGCTGGACAAATCCGGAATTCTCCCCATTTACAAAGATAAGTGCTTTACCTATATCTTTAGGCAAGGAGGCAACTTGTTTACCGCCTTTAAATAAATCAAAGCCTCCCTCATTATTCTTTCTAACAACCATATCATACAGCTTAAGCCCTGCATTAACAGTATCTAACGCCTCAGAGAATAACCTAACCTTTCCATAATCTGCCCTATCTATTATAACTGTCCTGCCTTTAAATGTATAAACTACGCCATAACCTTCCTTAAGCGAGCTTATCTCTTTAGGAGTTAACCCTCTCCAAGTAAGGACCGCACCTTCTCCTTCAGGCCAAATGCCAATAATGCTCTCTAAAGGCTTATTAGCTTCGGCAAATTCCGGAACTTGACTTAAACTCTGCGGGGTAAGTAGATAATTTTGGAATAGCCCTCTAATGGTATCTATCTTGCCATCCCTTAACGGGACTATATTATTTTCAACCACGGTAGGCCTTAAATGCCCAGAGACAAGATCATCCTCTTTTCCCTCAAATTCCACATCAGGCTTAAACTTTAACTGTAGGTCGCAAAGCGTACCAAGCGAAATGCTCACGCCCCGAGCCCATTTCCCATCCAGATATTTATCATCGGGATCAGGGTTATTTTCTGCTCCAAAAGCAACCTTAGAACCATTCCCAGGCCAACCAATATGAAGAGTATATTCATACGGTACAAACTTAAATCCTCTTCCTTGAGGCATCTTTTTTGCCTCAATTCTTACTGAAGGGATATTCACAAGGTTCTCCGGGATATTAACCATACCCTGGATCATCGCATCATAAGTAGATATCCAACCTTCCCAAAACTCAGTTTTTACTTTATCTCTGTAAGTTAAAAACGGAAATCTCTCAGAGTAACGCTTATCATTTCCTTCTAAATAAGTAAACTTCCCTTCTGCCTCTGGATCCTCTCCATACTCAACAATTGCAGGGATAGATACTTCTTTTCCGTTAACAACCTTTCTCTTAGCAAAAGGCTCAAGGAAAGTTACTATTGTGCCTTTCTTATAGAAGAGCCTTTCTACCCCAAAACTAACCTCGTAGTCATTCTCAAGTACAACCGTAGGAAGGTTTCTTACTGCTTGAGCATCAAATATATAATAAGTGCTGTTAAGGGATATGACGCGTGCCCTTGGAGCTTCTTTTATAGTAGCATAAACTCCTTCTCCTAACCCTATCTTAAACGGCTCATTCTCTTTTCCAATTTCTTTATGCGGCTGCCTCCTTAAGTAGGATTCAAGAATTACACCTTTAATGCTCGGGACAATCATCCTGCCGGTCTCAGGCTCAAAGAATACAGGATAAGGAGTACCGGTAGCTACTGCAACTGCTAATCCGCAATCAGCAGTTGAGTCAAAGACAGTAGGCTTACCAGTGTTAATATCAACTCCAACGCCAAAACCATAAACCATACCTCTTAAATAATCCCCTGAGTACTCTAAAGAACGTAAACTGTTAATCGAAAGAACTCTATTATCAGCAAGCCATAAACCATAATCATTAAGGTAAGAAGCTGCTTCTTTAACAAAGAACCTATCCTGCTTAGCTAAAATTTCAAGCGTTTTTTCAGCATAGTTATAGCGAAGGATATATTTTGCCTCTTTCATCCTTGCCTGAAAATAGACACAATTTGGCTTAGGCATAAAAACCGCTTCATAATAAGCCATCCTCATCCTAACAGAAGGAATAACAATCGCATCATAATGCCTTGAGAATATCTTCTCGAGCGGCAAAACTAAGTCAGGATTATAGTAATTTTTGCCGCCTATCTCAAACCATATACTATCTACTCCTACCCCTATCCTATTAACCCCGGCCTTAAGCGGTTTATCAGGGTTTAATACTTTGATATCAAGCCCTTTATCATTAAAAGGCGGATTATGCACTACTGCGCCAAGGTTATTTGCTTTAGCCATTAAATAATTCCCATAGGTAAGCTCAATTAATTTATCAACACATACATAGCCAGCTAAGGGAGCAAAGGCAGTTCCGCTATATATCCCATTTGCCAATACTCCTAACATAGCAGTATCTCCTACTACGCCGCCTGCGCCTATGCCTACAGAAACGCCATCGGGTTTTATTCCATATGTAAATATGAGTTGGTCAGTAAGGTAGTTAAGACTGGGGACAAGATTTAATAACTGGAGTTTCGAGCGCGGATCTTCAATACCTTCTATCTGCTCAGCCCTCTCCTCAAGATCTTTAATAGACCTCTGAATGTAATCTCCCATATGACGCATAAGGACGCTTTCGTCAAATTTAAGGTTAAACTCATTATCAATATCCCTACTCTTATTAAATGAATCAGGGTTAATTAAAACCATAGGATTAACTCCATTCTGCGCAAGCTCAAACCATGCAGTTGAAGCAAGGGATTTTCTCCCTAAAGTCGTAACCCAGCCATGCCCAGTATCTTCTCCAAAGAGAGTTGCATAAGGAAGCGCGCCATTTATCTTACAATTACTGCATTCTTCAAATAGCCCCTGCGCAAGGCTATCCCTACCTACCTCTCTTAATGCAAGAGTCGAGAAGAGCGTCCCTTCAAACCAACCCATACGTTTATCTTCTTTAACCCTTCCTTCATGACGCCCGGATAAAATTTCAATTATGTTCGCCTGCCTACCTTGGCGCGCATACTCTGCTCTGTTTTTAGCATCGGTAAAATCAAGTAGCGTCCTATTTTTACCTTGATATCTTACCTTAACCATTGCCCGGGCAAGGGTATCTTTAATCATCTTATCCCTTGAGACCCCAAATATCCTCTGGAAATCTTTTTCCGAGATACTCATCGCACTCCACATCGCAAGGTCAGTAGCAAATACACCATCCCAGCCCTTGCCCTCTTCATATCCTCTTTGCATATAGTATGATTTACCTGTATATAAAGGAACGCCTAAGAGGCGTGTCTTACCTCCTAAACTTAGAAGCTTTATCTTCCAAAGCTCAAGATTAAGATAAGTATTATTGCTTACTTCTGTCTTTAACGAGTTCTTAAGGAATTGTTCAATATCCTTGATTGCCCTTTCGTACCTTGATAGCCGCTCTGATTTATCTTCTAAGGAAAACTCAGCGCCTCTCTCTCTTAGCAATCCGGCTACCATCTCTAAGGCTGCCCTGCTTGATATACTAAACTCTGTGGGGTAATATCCGCTCCCGGTTGAGCTTCTTATCCCTCCAAACGCAGGGTTATTTGAATCTGTATTCTGCAAGCTAAGTAGATAGTCAGCTATACTTAAGACAACCTGCAATCTATTCTGGTCATCAACAGTATAATTAGGCTTATTGTAAAGAAGTTGGGCTCCTGCCATAGCAAACCAAGCATTAGCCCCTGCATCTTGCTCTTCCTCATGTATAGCACCTTTACGTACGCTTATAGCGCGAGGTAAACCGCATCCAACTCTTTTCTGGTAGAAATATTTAGAGAAGATGTCAATAATCTCTTCTGCGCCCTTATAATCTTTGGCAAATACATGCGTCATTGCATCAAGGGCAATATCATATAGGTAAAGGACTTCATTAAGGCGGGGGTCATCAGGATAACTTACATGAAGCGCTCTCTTAAGCTCTAAGATTTTTATCTCTTGTTTGAGATGCTCAATATTCCTTCTGATTTCATCTCTTGCGCTTTCTATCCCGGCTCTTTCTTGGCCAGCTTCTAACCTTGCTTGTTCTAAATCTAAAGCAAGCCTCTCTTCAAATTCATTTATAGCCTGCTTAACCTTGGATAACTCTGGTAAGGCGTCTATTGACTCTCCTTTTGGAGGAGCAAGCCCGGTATCCGGAGTTAGTTCCGGAGGTTTATGGCTATCTATCTGCTCAAGAGCAACCTGGTCTTGCCCTTCTGCAGGAGCAAGAACTTCTGTATTAGCAGAAAGAACATCTGCAACAGAGGACACTCTGCTAACTTCCTCTGCATGATTATTAGGCAGGGTGTCTCCTGTTGGTGTAGGCTTAGAATCCGGTAGGGCATCCCCTGTTGAAGTAACAGGAATAACTAATCTTTGACCAGGCAATATATAGTCAAAATTATCTCCAATAACCTCTCTATTGGCATTATAAATCTCATCCCACCTCTTGCCATCGCCAAGCGCCTTTTGAGCTACCTTCCATAAGTTATCCCCTTCTTCTACTTCGTAAATATTCTCCTCTATAGCAACGGAGACATCTGCAACAGGAAACACTCTGTCTGATAATGCTTGATGGCTATTCAACAGGGCGTTCCCTGTTGAAATAGGCGGCATAGTAATCCTTTTAGTTACAACTATACGGTGCCAGCCGCCAATGCCCCTTACAAAATTATTTAATCCGCTTCTTGCTAATTGTGGCCTATTATTAACACTTATAACCCTAAATCTCTCTAATTCCGTTAAGGCATCTAAGACTCTATTGTACTCTCCTTTTGCATAGAAGCTAAGCTCTACTTTATCCCTTGCTCCGTTAATCACCTCAAATATATCATGGATAACCCAAGCCGGGCCATCAGTATCTTGAGTAACCCCTCTATAGGCGCTATGCCTTAAGGCCTCCCTTAAATTTCCCCACAAATCAGCAACTGTCACATCTGAATGAACATAAGGAAGATTATCAGTTGCTATCCTAAGCTCTTTGGCTAATTTGGCTAATGCCTTATCTTCTGGAGAATTAATCCTTCTGTCAGAAGTCGCATCCATTAGATAACCCTCATAATTAATCCTGGCTTCAGAGAATTGATTAAGCGCGGTAAAATATTCTACATTTGGATAAACCTGCGCGTTGCCTATTTCTATTATCGGAGCAGTAAAATCAACCGAAGAAATATTGCCTAAAGATGCATCTGAAAATAACGGCTGCGGCGTATCAGCAGCCATAACCGTGTTAGCGCCGAATAAAACAGCAATACCCACAACGGACAAACCAATAAGGCTGATTATCCTGGCTGAACCGCTTCTATTATTATAACTACGATTTAAAATAACAGGAGCCCTAGCTACAACCGGCTGCCTCCTGTATCCTTGTAACGCATCCAACGCTTCGTTGTGCTGTTCAATAAGAGCATTCAAGGTGTGTGATATCTCGGCTTTTGATTCTTCTACCAAACCTTTGGCTATGCTGAAGGCAACATTTATCCTGTCGCCAATCCTTTTTAAAACTACTTTAACCGGATGAGACTTTACATAAAGAGCTAATCTTATTGCACTCATATTCGCAAGCAAGCTGTCCATGGCATAATGAATATTTTCTGCTGACTGTCTTGTTTGAATAAGCCCTGAGGTAACAATAGAAACTATCCTTTCAATACCTTCGGTTATATTATCCGCCTCCTCTTTAAGCCCAAAGATATACTCATCTTCTAAATGGACAAAGGCTAGCTGGTCAAACCCTCCGTTAATAACGCTGTTGAGTTGTTTTCTTAACTTCTTTATAGCAGCAGGCGCGTTATTCTCTCCGGCGGCCTTCTCCATCTCAGCAATTGCCCCTTCAAGCTCCGCAATTCTACGCGAGCGCATTTCACTGATTATCTCATTGCAGAAATAATTATTTATTATTGCCATAACCACATCTTTTCTTTCTTCAGCAGAAGGCATTACTTTGTGGTCTTTTACATACATTTCAAGCCACCTGCTAAAATCTTTAAATACAGCCGCATATACTAAATTTTTCAAGCTTACCGTAGCATCTACCCCAGAAGAAGCATCAACTATTGCAGTGCTAGAAGCTATTCTTGCCTTACGAGTCGCTCTATCTAATTCAGCAATAATTCTTTCAGTTCTTGCCCTCACCATTTTATGGTCTTTTCTTGCCTGTTGTAATTTACTCTTTAGAAATAGAGGGATAAATAAACCTGCTGTCTTAAGGTATTTAGCAATCTTATAGAATAAAACAAAAGCAATAAAAGGCATTGCTATTCCTGTCAGGCCTAAGAGCGGATAAAGAAGCAACGCAAAAACAGAAGCAGTAGCAAGGCCAAGGAACTCTACGCTTACAAAACCTGACTTAGAATTGATATCGCACGCTTCCTTAGCCTGTGATAAATAAATATTTACCGCTGAAATTGCTTTTTTAGCACTTTCACGCGCCGAGCCAAGAAAATCTCCTGCCATATCAGTTAACCGCTCTTCAATTCCATCTTGCTGCAATAGATCCTGTAACTCTTTTAAATAAGAGAGCACTGTTCCGTATAAATCTTCTACAATCTTAATAATCTGATCAGAATTCTCCTTGGTTATTTGCGGAGTGCCTTCTTTAATAGAAGGAACAAAACTAACTATCATCTCTAATAAATCACCAATCTTGCGGTCTATCTCCTTAACCTCAACTATGCCGCCTGCATCTTTGTCTCCAACAATTAAGAACATCTGCCGGTAGTTATTAATATCATGGCGCAATTTACGTATCTTGCTAAATAAATCAACTTGCCGTGCGGTTATTAATTCGCCTGCAGGCACCGAAGAACTTACAAACGGCTTTTCACTAACAACTACAATACTATCAGTAATATTACCCCCTGTTAAACCACGATAGGTTAATTTAATCAAATCTAACATCTGATAAGGCTTGGCAATATACCCTGCCTTAAAGCCGCGCAGTATATCTGCTTTTTCGCTTTGGAAACCCTCTTTACCGGTGTGCATAATCAAGACTACATCTTTCATTAAGTATCCTGACTCAACTGCCTTAGTAAGGAATTGGATCCCGTTCATATTCGGCATATCATAATCAGTAATTATAAGCTTGACAGACCTATCAGTACTTAAATACGCCAATGCATCCTGCGGGTTATCAAAATCCATAACCTTTACCCCGCACTCGCGCAATATAAAGCTGGCAAAACTCCTTGGCCCATGCTCATCATCCACAACTAGTGCTTTATATCCCGTTAAAAGCTCCTTAATTATACGCCTAATCTCTGCATCATTATGAGTTGAGCCAGCAGGCTGGTCACCCCCATTATCACGATACTCTTCTTTCCCTGACATTTCCCGGGAGTTTAACAGATTAATTACATCTTCTGCTTTAATCTTTCCCTGTGCGGGTATTTGATCAACGGGTAAAATAAGAGCGCGCGAAGCAAAAATAGAGTTTTTCACAAGCTCCACCTCAGCTTTTCTTGCTTCTTCATCTTCTGAAATAACTGGCACTACATAAATTATATCTTCCCCGTGTTTCTTATATCTTAACTTTTTTACTTCCGCAGTAGGAAGTCGTTGATAATACATAAAAGGCAGGCCGATTACTATTAAACGGCTTTTTGCCTCCTCAGTCATCCGGCGTGTATCTTCAAGTATAATTTGTATTTCTTTTGGATACCTTTGCCCAATTTTATTAACTATCATTTGTCGGTGCAGCAAATTTTCATAACTCTTAACACCGCTCACCTTCCCCTTGCTGAACTCTAAAGCCTCAGACATAATTTTTTTGAATATGGCCAATATCGTCTGCCTAATCTGTTTTTGCAGCCTGGAATCCTGATTTGATAAAATTACAACCAGACGATTCATTGTTCTTAAATAAGGGAATGCTTTAAGGGTGTTTAGTAATTCTGCTTTTAAAGCAAAAGATGCTTGCGGACTATTAATGGTATCAACTATCTTTTTTACTGCCAACTCAACATACGAATCTTTATAATAATTAATTACCCCGTTGTATAAATAAAAGGCTACTAAATAAGCGCTGATTTGAACTTCCCTTGATTCCAAGCCAATCGGAATATCTCCATAAATCGGCATCATTGGCGCCTTAGTATGGTCAACTTCAAAAGGGTGTGGCATATAGTCAGCGTTTTCTGTGCAGCCATCAATAGCTTCTTTAGCCCAGTCCTCGCTTCTTTGAAAATCCTCCATCAAAGTTTCTATTTTAAGGCTCGGATATCCGGGAATAGTTCGTGCGCCAGGGCTGCGAGGCCTGCCAATAAAAATCTGCACATCCACAGAGTCACCGGTTTCTTTGAATTCCTTTATAGCGTTTTCTAACTTATCCCACTCTTCTATCTGCTCTTCGCTTAAACTATACGGGTTAGCGGTTCTTAAGCCCCATAAGTCCTTACCCAATTTTTCTTGGCAAAGTGTCCTTAATTCTCCTTCCTTAAAATCATCTACCTCATCTTTTCTGGATAACTCTTCAGCTGCAAAGGTAAAGATAAAATCCCACGACCCATCCGCTACTTCATCTACCACACAAACACGAGGCACAATCTTTCTGCCCTTTGCATCCTTCCTTTGAAGATTACTTAGTATTTCCGAACCAAGAAGCTGCTGATAAATCGCATTAATAGCATAAACATAAACCACTTCCTCCTCATACCCAATCCCTTTATGGAGCGATCCATCCTCCCTCTCGGTTACTATCCCTTCAATCTCTTCCTGATTAAGATACTGCTCCTGTTTTTTACCTGTCTTATCATAGCTAAAAAGCTTAACGCTGTGTATTTTAGAAGACCAATCCCCTTTAGCCTTAAACCTGCTAATCTCCCCGATTATCTTGCCTCCTTTACCTGCCAGGTCATAAATTGGAATAGTCTCCCTACGATTATAATTTTCATCTCTCCAGGCCTTGGCCTTTCTAAATTTTACATACCCATATTGCCCTGCAAACCTTATTTTTACTTGCTTGTAATACTTGCTTCGAAACCAATTTAGCATATATAATTTTAAAGCAGTAAAATTAGCTACTTTACAAAGAACCTCTTCTCCAAGCTCAGGGTCAACTATAGGATAGAAACCCGTTAATTTAGAAATTTGGGTATTAATATCCGTAGCCATTGAACAACCCAAGGTATCCTTGGAAACAAAAAACATATAATCCAACCCATCTTTCTGGCCACGCATTAAACTCTTAATAAAAGCAGTAGTAAAAATACTGCCTGCAGCTCTTGCCAGATATATCCAACGCTGAATATCTCCTTCCGTAAGATAATGGTCAAAATATGGATTATATTCTCCCAGCCGCGTAATCTCTTTTAAAGAAGTCCGGTTATCACATCTTCTAAAGCCTACAGGCCCACACACTGATTTATTTGATTCTACTTTTATAAACTGTAGTGCTTCGTAATCTTTTGAATTTCTTAGTATATTTATTAACCCCGGATTCTGTGGTGTGCCGTCCCCGAAAATATAAAGCGCAAAATTCCTATATTCATCCGAATTTTTATCAGGCACCCCATCAAGAAAAGTTTTAGCCCTTTCTTCCAGTTTTTGAATCATCTCTTCATAGGTAAAAGCCCGGTAAAAGTTAAAATAGTTTTTCTGAAAATCATAAGTAGCTCCCAAAGCATTCCAGAAGGCAGTGAGATTAGACATATTAATCTCCATCTTTAAAGAAATAGCTCCTTCGGTTTTTTGAGGATTGACAATTGACTTAATATCCACCCTAACGCGCTTCTCGCTAAACAACTGCTCTAAACTATCAATAAACCCATCTAACCTATAAAACGGAGCTTCGGTAGGAAACGCAAATTTCAAAGTAAGCGAATCATAGGGATTATCTACTACTAACTCAAATGCCTCTCTATCTAAACCAAACTCCTCTACCGCCCTCCAAACTGTCCCAATAATACTGTGGTTCTTAACATTCTGGGCGCTTAACGGCCCAATAGCTTTTACCCTACGAATTGCCTTAGCTATGTACAAAGCTAAATCTTTATCTTCTTTATACTGCCATAACGCTTTAGAAAGCGCATCTAACGCCCGCATACACTTAGTTTCCACTAAAAACTTTACAACTTGTTTTTTAACGCTTCTTCCGGTATTTACGTCCAGCAATAAAGAGGTTGCCGAAGGTAAATCTAGTTCTTGTAACTGATTGGTGGAATTTAAGTTCTGGGCGAAAGAAGCGTCCCCTATATTATGAGCTGAGCCGGTAGACTGGACAACTGCTCCGAGCATCGATAATGTGGCCAATGATAGTATCTCTGGTTGCCCCGGCAAGCTCCTCCCAGCTATCTGCTCTGCCATTGCGGGTATAAACGGTGCTAGTGTTGTGATTAACGAGGAATAACCTAAGATAATTGTTTCTATTTTCTCTTGCAGCAACGAATGTAGTGTTCTCCTTAACGAAGTCAACGATGTGGCCAATCCTGATTTCATCAACCTTGATAGGACACATATCACACCTCCTTTTTTAGGGACACCCAGCCTGCTAAAGCTACGGCTGTCCCCATTTGGGGACACCCTGCCGATTGGCAGATTGGGTGTCCCTAATTTTACTAATTTTGTTGTAAAGGCGGCAACAAGAGGGGTCAATCCCTGGAGGAGGGCTCCTGCGCCGCCTTTAACAACATTAGCCGCAAGTTCTCCTGCCACGGTAGAAGTATGCGGCTCGGTTAAATTTAATATAGCTTGATTGTCTAAACCGAAAGCTTTGGATAAAGCCAATACGAAGTACAGAATTACTGCGGTAAGTATAACTTTCGCGGTATAAGAAATATAGGGAGGAGCACGTCCTTCATACGCTAAAACGTTTGCCTTATTAGGACTAATATTATTCTTCCCTGATACAACACCTACTAATGCGCTGGATTCGACTGAAACATCCCTTGATCCTCCAAGCCCAAGCGGACTGCGCGGTTTATTTTCCTGTGTAGCTCCTGTATCAAATATTCTGTCTCCAACATTCTTATCTCTTCCATCATCTCTTCTCTTAGTATCATCATTTCTTCCTCCTTTGATTGATCTCTCTGACTCTCTACTTGTATCAGAAGCAGGAGGAGCCTGAGGAGAACAATTAGAAGAAACAAGCGCTTCGGTTTTATTATGTTTTACTGAATCACTATTCTTGTTAATTGCCTCACGCACACTTTCAAATAAACTCCTTAAACCCGCAACTAATCCCCTAAACGCCTTCACAATCAAAGATGCTTCTGCAACCAAAGATGCTCCCGAAGGTGCCACCCTGCCTTCATTGACAGGTAATCCTTGTGCAGTTTTCTGTGCATCTTGTGTAGAAACCGGCGCTATAGGATCCTGATTCTGCCCTACCGCTGCTGCATTATAACCAGAAACTGTAAGATTAGTCTCTCCGGTTCGCATATTAACAGAAGAAATTGACCCTTCTTTTCCTATATATCTTATATCTATAGGATTATTATTATCATCAAAGATAATTCTAGGGCCAGCAGGTATATGCGGAGCTAATATCCTACCTGCCTGCGGAAATGCCCTAGCAAATGCATTAGCTATATTATTTCCGCTTGCCCCGCCTTTACCTGTTGAACAACTTTCAATAATAATGACTCCGCCATCAGCAAGGACAAAATTAAGCATAGATAACCCATCAACATCTTCAATGCCTAATTTTCCGTACCTTAAACCACCGTCGTTTGAAAGACTTATGCTTTCAGCAGTACCATGTCCGCCGATTATAACCAAATCTGCCGGCCTATCTTGAGTATAGCGTAATAATCCTGAAGCCAAATTAACTACAGTATCTACACGAGTATGCCTAACCTCATATCCTCTACCTTGAAGATCCTCTACCAAATCAAGGAGATCAGAGAAAGCTCCATTATGATCTGACGCCTTAGAAGGGAATAATACTACTGCAAGCTTCTTAACAGAAGTATCTGCATCGTTATTCTTTGTAGAAGATGTAGTATCTGTGCTTAGTCTTCCATTCGGAGAATAGAGTTTAGAGAGGAGCACTTTAAACTCTAAATGGTTAAGAAGGATAAGAGTTGCCACTAACTCGCTTACAGCTGTAGATGATAATCCAAACTTACGCGCTATAACACGCGCATATTGCAATAGCCTATCAGGGCTGATATTAGGGTTCCTAAGGGTAATTTGCCTTAAGATTCTTTCAAGAAGTGTAGTGTAATTTTCTTCCTCGCGGCGGTAAAGAGGTTCTTTATGCCTAATCCGAGAAGCCTGATTAGATGTAATTAACGCCTCAAGAACAGCAAGAACCACGGAATTAAATTTGCCAGATACATCCCTGCTATTGGAAACGCTTGAGCTTAAGCTATTAGCTAACTCTTCAAGAGAACGTGCAACTTTATTTATAAACGCGGCAAAATCTGTAATCCTGCTATCGTTAACCCCACCTAATTCAGAAGATAAACAGTTAAACGCTGAGCGTAGAAACTGAACAATGCTATCTATCTTCCCAAGCGGAGGGCCACGGGAGCTTAACGCGCTTAATAAAGCATCCAATCTACTAAATACGCCTTCTATAGCCACTCTCTCCGTAGCGCTGATAACTGCGCTATCTAAGTTTGCTTCAGGAATTATTCCACTATTCTCTGCGCTGCTTCCGTTTACGCTATTACCACCTACAGCACCACCATTTACACCATTAGCACTGCCACTAACCGGTGCTCCTCCGCCCACTCCCGCATCGCCTGTTACAGAACCGCCATTTACATCCCCGCCTTGACCTTGGCTAGATATCCCAGAGCCAGAATTACCAAGAAGACTTCTACCTTCGGTCAACAACTCTATCTGTTCAATGGACAATTTTTCTGTATCTTTTATGCTGCTAGAATTAATCTCTTGAACTAATATTATTATTCCTTCACCAGTAAAATCTAAACTCTCAAGATCAATTGTTCTTGTAGTATTTGCCTCTTCAACATTCCCATTAACAGCTATAATAGAAATCTTTCCTGTTGCTTTATCTACGTTTATATCTAAAGGAAGGACTACATGGAGGTTGCCGTTTTCAAGTTTCTCTATAATCCTTACTGAAATATAGCTCCCGATCAATTCTATTAACCTGGTAGCAGTAACTAAAGCAGGAGATATTGATTCAACTCTATCTTCGTGTTTCGCATTATATTCTTCAGCTAATCTGTTATGGATTTTAATAAATTCAGATGTTGTCCATGCCCCTCCCATATTTAGGCGGGCATTCTCAAGGGCCACTCTTATTCTTATATCAGCAGTAGTAGTAGCGCAATTCTTATAACCCATAGACTTTAAGGCTTCTTTGGCTATGGAAAGCTTCGCAAGCGATATATCCCTATTTTCTTCCGCCTTTGTTTCTGCTTTTTCCGCCTTTGTTTCTGCTTTGACCGCTAACACTGAGGATAAAAATGCTAAAGCAGGATCAGTAGAAAGCTTAGCTAGATCCTCGTTAGAAAGGACGCTGATATCTTTTGCTAATTCTAATAACGCCTGGTTATCGGTCTCTATTTTACCGTGCAGCAAATAATCCGTAATAAACATCCCTGCCTTGCGCTGGGCGGGCCTTTCCGCACCTAACTCCTTAACCATATCTGCTATAACTGCATCAAACTTGTTAATTATAACATCGAGCTCTTTCTCGGAAACATTCCTGCTATTGGCCTTGCTTTCTGTTGCCCTATCTGCATTTTCATTCTTACGCTTGCCAAAACCGAATACGCCTAATAAAGGTATTGCTGCCATACTTGACAAAGGAAATCCTGTATTCGATTTACCTGCGTTAGATTGCGGAGCAACAGGCTCTCTTGTAAATACGCCTGCTGCCGGCTTAAATATCCTTCCGGTACTTCCACCATCTATAAACATAGCAAACTTTGCGCCTCTTTTTACTGCTTCTTCAGCTAACCTCTTTGCTGAAACCCCTCTTTTACCTAATGTCCAGCTCTTTTGCCTCAAGAAACCAACCTTACCATCTCCATCTACAAAGACTATATTCTTGGCGCCTTTTTCTCTATAGTTTCTTGCGCTCTGTGTAATTACTCCGTCTTCTACAGCCATGGGGCCGGATTGTATGCCTACTTTAATATCATTAACCATTATTCCTAAAGACCCAAGCGTAAGCTCTAAATCATTTTCATCATTTTTATTTCCTGCCATTCTAACTATAAAGGCCCTGCCTTCCTTAGTTAGAATAAACATAGCCCCTGCTTTAACTCGACCCTTGGAATTTAAATTATTGAGAGTTTCACCATTATTAATTATTAATGCTGTTGGCTTGCCATATTCATTAAAATATCCTGCTGGGCTTATATAATCTGTTGTAGCATTGCGAGAATAACCTACAGAAGAAGCCTCTACAATGCTACAACGCAATCCAAATGAGCCATCATGAACAAAAGCCACGCCAAGATAAAGGACGCCGGCTAAAGTTAATACCGCCACCCTCTTTGCTAATTTAACAAAATTTGCGTTAAATAGCGGCCTAGCGAGTATAACCGCTGTAGTTACTAATAAACCTGTTATTAGGGCCTTAAAATCTCCGGTAAACTGACGGCCATTGCCTGCAAGAGCGGTTAAAGGAGTGAGGAATACAGCTAAAGAGAATATAAATACTTTATTAAACCCACTACGGATGCCAGACGCACGAATAGAACCTTGGGTTTGGCCATCTTTCGCCGTACCTGCGGTTCCAGCTAATACTTTATCTTCAGCCGTTTTTGGCTTGTTATGCCCTCTTTCTCCATTCCTGGAGGTTGCACTCTGGGCATTTGTTAATCCTGCTACAACTACGCCTACTTTATTTGCTTCTTTGGCGCTTACACTTTCCGAACCACTGATTCTGTCAGAGATCCTAGCAATTACTCTACCTATAATAGTGCTAGGCCTATCTTTAGAATCTGTATCTTTTACAGTCCTTTGGACTGTTTCACCTCTATTACCGGATGCACTCTTCGCACCCTGCCCTCTTTCTCCATTCCTGGAGGTTACACTCTGGGCATTTGCTTGCTCACCTGTTGATGAGCCTACATTACTTAGATCTTGGTCTTTCTGTGCTACACTACTTGTTGTTACAGTTACAACTACTGCGCCTAATTTGCCTCTCGTGTGTAATACATCGCTAAGAACTGAGAGAATTCTCGCGATGAGGCGAGCGGGCGGGCCTTGTGCGGTTACTGTACCAACACCAATACCATCTAATAAGATTTTTCCATGTTGACTAGGTGCTCCTTGGCTACCTTCTGGAAGCACAGACGCACTATCCACACCTAAATCTGCCCTCTCTATGCTTAATCTAGTAGAAACTCTTGCGCCTACGCCTTCTGTAGCACCCGATTTTACCGGCATCTGTGCCGGAGTTGCCTGTTCTGCCCCTTGCGGCGCGGTATTCGCCTTACCTTGGGCTTTATTTACCATATCTTTAGCTTGCTGTTGTAATAAATATTCGAGGTATTCAACAGCCCCATTAAATACACTCCTAATATTTTCTTCGGAAGTAGTTTCTCCGGAATAAAAATCATAGAGCTTCTCTAATATAAACCCATATCTATCAAATATCTTAGGGCCAACAACCTGGCCTAAGGCAACATAAGCCTCCCATAAACGCTTAAATGCCTTAGTATAATTCTTATTTTTTTCTGTCTGAGTTAAAGGTATTTTTTGGTCTGAATATTCGCTATTCATCCACTTATGCGCTTCCTGAAGCATGACTTGGCTGAAGAAAGCCAAATTGATAGGTATAGGCTGGCTTTGCGCTATATGATCACCCCAAACCACAACACCTGTTCCTTTAAGAACAGTAGCCAGTCGCGCGCGAATCTGCTTTTGATTATTGCTTAATTTATTGCCTTCTAAGAAGCTTAAAGGCCTAACACTTATATCCAGGGTAGTAACGCCTGTTCTAATTGTATTATTTAAGATTGGAGGACCTCTTACCGGTAAAGCATGCTCAACAAAATCAAGGTACGGATTATCTACCACTACCATTAAATCCATATCGCTTGAAGGTATATTGTCTAAGCCGTATAAATAACTACCTGTAACTATAATACTAATAATCTTAAAATCAGTAACTTTTGATTTTAACTCGGGATTCTTTGTTATATAATTTCTGATTGCCTGTTCAATATTTTTCTTAAGTTCTTCTGCTTCTATTGCAGATACTCTTCTTGTAATCTGTTCTCTATAGAACTTACTTAAATCCCTAACTAAAATCCTACCATCAGAAACCTGCTCAATTATATTTCCTATATTAGCATACCAATTACGCTGCAATTGTTCTTCAATATTTAAATCACGATGTGCTTGCGGCTTATCATGCTCAAAAATAAGCGAATCATTTTTGGCTCTCTTAATCCTTGGAACGGCTATCTCTTCTGCCTCTTGTGAAACAGTATTCGCCTTACTTTGAACCTTGCTTAAAGGCTTATTTGCCTGCTCCCATTTAGCAAGCCTTATAGGATAAACAACATACCTATTAATAATATAGGTAAGCCGGTTAAACATATTATTCAAACCTAGAAAGTCAACTGTCATACCCGGTGCTTTAGGAAGCTGAGGTTTCTGAGTGGTAGCTCTTGTTCTAAACGGAAGAGCGAAAACTCCTATAACGAAACCAAAGGCTGTAATTAAGGCCCATGAAGTAACAAATATTGCTATATTTACAGTATCCCTTGCCGCACGCAGCCAATTTACAGGGTTAACAAAGGATGCCTTGGCCGGGAACGCCCTATGGAATGAAGAAGAAACAATCCTACTTAATCCTTCAGTAGCATCTTTCTTTAAGATCTTACCGTAATCACTCATTTTTACATTAAAGATCGGGGCAGAGCCGCGATTAGATATAATAGGTACAACTATCGCAAAAAACACAATGGCTACATAAGGCAAGGAGAACGCAAGCGTTATATTCTGCCATAATAACATCCCGTAAATTCCCATAGCTGTCCCGATAGCCCCAGGGATAACATGAGACCTGCCGAAATTATTATAAATCTTATCAATTCCTAAATGGCTAAGCATAAAACCGCGGCCCGTAGCCACATATGTAGCTATGCCCTTCTGCGCTAAATCTACGCCCACGGCATTAGTAAAGACATGCGCCATAAAGAAAGGAGACATTAACGGGAATATCTTAAACCAAAACTCAAGTGTCCCCTTTATAGTAGGATTATCAATAATATACTGCGCGTATCCGGTAAAAGTGATCGATTGCGCAAAGAGAACTATGCCAAATACCGCAAATAGCAACTCTGCGGGGAATGCGGCAAAACCACTTACTCCGCCTATAAGCATAAAGCCTAAGTAAGCGAATAACCCGGCGATAACCCAGGGCTTACGCAAATAATAACCTATGCCGCCGTAAAGATGGGCTAACTGCTGGAGTATATTAAAGTTCTTTGATGAATTAAGATAATGCAAATACCTGTTATACGACTGCTGCGTAGCACCCATACCGAATTTCCTAAATATGCCGTCAGTGGTAGCCCAGGAAACTTCGCGCGCTTTACCCGCCTCAATCCACATAACATACCCAATCTTCCTGCCGCGTAAGGTAAGCTCATAGCCGCCGAAAATATCCTCGTTAACAGGATAAGAACGGGACACACCGCCGATCTGGCGTATAGCAGAAGTACGCCATACATCCGGATGCCCATAGTGGAAACGCGCGCCAAGGAGGAATAATACCGGTTGGACTAACGAGTTAAATGTTCTGTCTGCTATTGCATGGAACTTACCAATGAGGGAATAATCCTCGGTAAATATATCCTCAGGGTAGCCAACCAGGTCAAGCTCTTTATCCTTAAATACTGATAAGAGATGAGGAATCTTCAACGCCTGCTCTATATAAAAATCCTGATTAATATCTATGGTCATAGTCCTCTCACCGCGGACATATCTTAATGCATGCGTCTGGTTACCCGGCTTGCCTTCGCTTGCCAGAGGCCACTCTGAAGTAAGTTTATTAGAAATCACATCTTCTATCCTGCCGCTTGCAGGATTGTAACGGGCAAGAACGCTGTAGAATACTCCGTCGCGCTTTTGTATATACGCTATATCTATAATAAAGCCGTAAAGATTGTAAGCTATCTCAGCAAGATATCTGGTCTCTTCAGCCTTAGGATCATTATTAGCTAACTGATCCCCGTAACCCTGAGCACCCCAGAGAAGCTGATATTTCTTATTTATCTCTTCACGTATCTTATCCTCGCTCCAATCAGGATGCTCTATCTGAGCGTAAAGACGAAGTGCCTGCACATAATGCATCAACCCGTTTAAGGTCCGAGCAAAAGGTTGGAACCTGTAGGAAGCCCACAAACGTATCTGCATCTCAAGCTCAGGGCTAACTTGCCCTAACTGCTCCCTAAATTTTAGGTCTCTCATACGCTGCAGCTCTGGCTCAGTTGCCTTTCCTTCACGCTGCATCCTGGCAATAAAATTAACCCATTCATCATTGTGATGATTGATAAGATAGGTTAATACGGTATATCCGGTATCTAATACCTCATCTATCTCTTTAAAGCTATAGATTATACTCTCATTGCCTCCCACAGGTATCATTGTAGTAAGAGTAGGTATATTAACCCACTTAGGCAACGAAGGCATGCTCCTATCAAACATCTGGCTTAAGAAGCGGAAGATACGCTGGCGCACTTTAGCATTATCTAATTTAGAGAATAAAGGTAGATTATTCAATCCTGCAGCAGCAACATTTAAATCTATTAAATTGCGATTATATTCATCCAACGTAATCGCATCTTCTGCCAGAAGGTTAGTAAGAATAAGGTTGATCAACCTGGCCTTGGCAACATTCTTCTCTTGAGGGCTCAAGGCCGCCCCTTCAAAGATAAATTTCTCATCCATAATATCCAGTATATTACCCTTCAGGCGGTCTTTCTTAGCCTCGCTCTTAATCGTCCCTAAACCGTGGATCTTAGAATAGATAAATCCAGTTCCAGCCTCCCAGAGGTACATAAGCGAGAAGGTATCAAGGAAGAAGAAGAGTACAAACGGCAACCACAAGCCTACAACCAATACAAAGTTGATATTGAGCGCTCCGGCAAGCCAAACACTTCCGGCAAGCTGACTATGGGCAATCAGGGCATAGTGGAATACCAGGGTATCCCATGCAAGCTTAGCAATACCTAAGGTAGCCCAATAAACAATCCTGAAGGCCTTAATCCTAAATGAAATCTCTGCTTTCTCATGCCCTGCATCAGGGCGTACCGGCTTGCCAAATGATTTATTATTAACTGTCCCTGCCATAACCACATTGGCCAAATTATCAAGCATTTTACGGCCAAGGAAGAGCATGAAAGACAACCCGCTAAATATTGCTAATGCCCCACCTACAGCAAGGCCTCCATTAATAACCAAAGCTGTCAAAAGCGAAGCAGAGATAACGCCTAAGCTTATTGCTAAAGGATTGTAGAAATTGTTTACCGTACCTAACCAACCTGCGCGGTCAGAATAAGTCTTATAGAATAAAGGCTGGGCTGATTTCCATTCACCGGTGATAAATTTCACGTAAGCCTTGTATGCCTTTGACCTTAGGACATCCCTCTTCATAGCTACCTTATCGCCTGAACGTAACTTCTCCGAAGCTAAAATCTCATCGACTAAAGGCTTGTTAGCCTCTGCTAGCCTCTTGGCAAGCTCTGCATAAGCCTGCGCCTTTACCTCAGCCGGGAGTGCATTATAATGACGAACAAATTTGGTGGTCCTAAACATTCCGTCAAGATCTTCAAAATTAAAGACATATTCATACGGAAGAATATTGCTTAATTTTCCGTATACGGCAATACCCTTATATGTGCTTAGAGTAAGGTTAATAATCTTATACCAGCGCTCATATTCACCACGGACAAATGTACCTACTGAATCATTCCTTAACTGAAGTGCGTTATAAAGAAGATAGGAGAAGAATGCAGGAGTATCATTATGGAAATAACCCGCGCCTGCTTGGACAAGGAAAAAGATCCACAAGTCATTAAGAGTAGGAGTAATCCTTGTTTCGCCTAAAACCTGCTCTAACCATATATTGTAAGCTACGAAGTACTCGGCGGCTATTGACTCTGCTGATTCTCCGCGCGCAAGGCGCTCCTCAACCGCAGACCACTGAAGATTAGCGGTAGCAACTACGGCATCATCAAAACCATACTCGGATTTAACTAATGATTCTGGCTGCATAGCAACTGCAGTAGTTGCAGAAGTTACAGAAGCAAGAGTAATAGCTCCTTTAGCCGCAGTAGCTCTACCGGAAGAATGTATGCGGGCACGCTCAAAAAGCTTACCTAAACCAAACAAACCCAAGAAAGCAACAATCGGAGCAATAAGATAACCCCATCCGCTCTTAATCTCTGCCAGCCAATCACCGAAAACGCCTATACGGGTTTCTTTTTCAAAGTTACCGTTACGTAGCGTCAACCTGGTTCTGTCGGTACGCTGCGGGGCTAATTCGCGCGCTTTAACAATGGTGTGCTCCTCTAAAATACCGCCCTTAGGATGAGCGCCGTATCTTACGCCTTCCCACCGCTTGATTGCATTACCCTCGCTGTCGCGCGCTTCAACCGGTTCCTGTAAATTGTTGTAAGTAATTATCTCTTCTCCCTTAGTGGCATTGCCAAGGCTACCTAGAGCAACACGGACCTTAGGATTAGCATTAACTACTTCTGCTAATCTTCCGGCATGGTTTAAGGAAAGAGAGCGCTGTAAATCACGCCCTGGGCGTGTATCCTCGGTTTGATATCTAAACCTTATATCCGAATTCTCGTCAGTTCCGCCTGCACGCACAATTTCAAGGCCATGGACCCTGGCAACAACAGGACTATTTTCATAAACAGCCTCATCTAATACCACCGCACCTGATTCACTGGTTAATGTATTGTACGTTACGGAATCTTTTCCATACCCTAAGTGTATCGGTCCGGCATCATAACTACTCTCTATATCCCTATCCTGGTGGATGAAGGTAATCTCTTCAAAGTCCCCAAGGAGAGCAGGTAAGCCCATATTACTTACCCTCTGCTGTAGCTCATGCACCCTGCCCTGCAGCCTTGACACATCTCCTCTGTAACCGCTTAATACTATCCTTAACCTGCCTTCCCCGTCTTTAAACGCCAGGGATAAGTGCCTTACAGTCCTTAAATTAACGTTACCATCCTTTAAGGCTTTTTCGCTATGCAGTTCACCGTTAAATATGCCACCTATGGTCAGGAATGCGAATGACCGGGTAGCAGGCTCTCTACCGATATTCAAGGTAACACTCTCTAAAGAATCTATCCCGCCAACGGGTACGCTAAAATATGAGAGCGCTCCTACCCCAAACTCATCAATATTAAATATCTTTACGATTTCATTACCCTGTTCAACCTGTAATATGGTGTTGCCCTGGAAATCGCGGCGGACAATCCTTGAGATCCTCCCGGTTACATGCCCCTGCTCGCGGTCATAGAACATAACCGAATTATGGGTATCTATATAACCTTTGGCCTCGTTGATCTCTCTGGTTTGACCTATACCCACTAATACTTCACCGGCCTTAGGAACAACAAATCTAGTCTGCGAATCAGAAGGTATTCCGGATACGGCAAAATAAACACCGGGCAACATCCTTGAGCTTCCATTAAAGATAATTTCGGTATCGGTATAATTAAAACTCTCAATGCGCTCAATAGCGATATGCCTTGGAGTTATAATCTGCCCGTTGACCACCCTTGTCTCCGCTATAAAATCTATGCTCTCTCTTATAGAAGCAGCGTCAAACAGGTCAACTGGTATGCCATTCAGACGTAAGTGAGTCCTACTGGTAATATACCTATCCTGCACATCGCGCTGTTCAAAGAAGAGCTTACCTTTCATTAAATCTATAACCGCTACGGTATCTTCAGAAACCTCGTAAGAAACAACTATCGGCGCAGTTAACCCACTGCCTAAAGAATAGCGCAACCCAACTTCTGCGCCATTATACTCCCCTAAGATATCAACCAGTGCATTTCCGTTGACTGCAGGCTCAATCTTAATAACCGGATTATGGCTGCCGCTAAAAGCCTGGAAACTAGTGCTTCTTACCGAACCATCGGAATTAAGATTTTGAATATGCGCCCAGGTAAGTTTTGAGACATCAGGAGTTACTATACCTGGGAGCAACCTAGGCATAGAGACAATAGCTGCCGTAATATCATTCTGCCAGGCCAAAGGTAACTGCGCGAATGAAGATCCTATAGATACGGAGATCTTCTGGGTTGCGGTATAATTACCGTCGGTAGTCTTCTCCACTAAATACGTTTCATTCTGATTGTCTCCTACCAATTCTAATACCGACTCGCCAAAAGTCATGCGTATTTCATTTAAACCGCGGTCAATTCCAAAAGTACGCTGAACTTTATTATCCATACCTATTTGCTGCATAAGCCCGAAAGTACGTATTGAACCATCGGGAAGCGAAAGGGTGCGTTCTCCACGATTCACAACCCATCCGGATTGAGCAATAAGATTAAAAGTATAAACTGAACCCGCATCACGGTCAAAATCATTAAATAAACGCTCGACCTTCTCGCTACCATTTAATCCTAAATTACTCAATGCCTCAGCTCCCAGGATTGATGCACTCTCACCTAAATTAGCCCTGACGCTAGTTACGGCTCCATCAACAATATGGGCATTGATAATAACCTTACCCCAGGCATCATAACCTATATAACCGATAATCTCTCTTGAGCCATTCGCAGAAACCCTAAAGAGTTGGGAAAGGGCAAATCTCTGCAAAACCTCTCCGCCGATCTTAACTTCCCTGGTTCCGATATATCCTGAGTAATGACTAAGGGCATTCTTGTTAGGCTGCGCATTCTCACCCATAACATACACCGGTACGCCGCCCTGGACATTCTCGCCTAAGCTAAGAACATAAGATTCACCGGCATTCCTGTTAGGATAGAAGAAGAATACCGGCCTACCTAATGCATCAACGCGCATAAGCGTGGCGCCTTTTGCAATCTCTTCTGACAGCCGCTGGCGTACCTGCGCATCATTCATACTAGCATTAGGTATCCATTCTGAAGTATTGTCTGCCTTAGCTAAGAGTAAATTATTTGCACGAATTACCTCAAGTACCCCTTGTGCCTGCGGGTAAAGTTCAACTGTATTGCCAGATACGTCTACCAAATTAAGGAGAGGCTTTAACCCTTTCCAGAGCATATCTTCACTCTCCCTTGAGGAGCGGTCTAAAACATTAGGCCCTTCAACTATAGTATCAACTCCCGGAGTAAATGAACCGCTGCGATCAACATCTACATACCATTTATTCAGATCAACCTGCTGGTACCTTAAAGACATCAATTCATCTGCACTGACAATAGGCCTAGATAAGAATCCACCATCAGTGGCATTTACCATGCCTATTATAGGTAAGGCAGAAGCAGGAATTTCACTGACTAAAGTGGGCTGTGCTCCCGCAATTTGAGCGTATATATTATTTTCATACTGCCAATACCAAGTGTTCTTTGATGAATCAAACCTTGCCTGGCCCTGCAGTGACGCAATTCCCCTCTTTAATAACCAAACCGGCAACTGTATGTCACGGCCATCGATTGTCTTGTAATGATATTCTGATAAGCCTGAATCAGGGTTGATTCCTTTAATTAAATTAATCTGGCCGCGGCTTACTAACTGAGCGAATTCAGCTTCGGTGGCAATATAAACCGGGTCAGCTGCAGCAGTTACTCCGGAGATTACAAACTGGTTAAGCCCTGCCTCTACTTCAGCGTTAGAATAGACCCTGATATAAGTCCTGCCATTTACCCTAAATACATCATTTCCCTGGGTTGGCCTTACAGCGCCGATTTCATCCCTAACTTGGGCAATAGCTGCATCATCACTACCTCTGGCATAAACCTGAGAGTTGCCTTGCGCATCCACGACAATCCATCCGCCAACTTCCGGCAGATGCTCAATGTAGGCCCTGTCTTTAGCCAGCTTGTTTACGCGCTCAATACGATCCTCTCTTCCCCACTTAACAATAATCTTGTAATGAGTATTATCCTGCCTGTCAATGTACTCGAAGGTGCCGTCGTAAGAATCAGCATCGATTACCTGGTAACGGCTAGTATCGGCAATAACATTGCTTACCCTTTCAATCACCTCAACAGCTGAGCCGCTTCCTGCGCCGAATACAACGCTTGCCGGCTCTCCCTCGCGCGCGGAGATAATAAATACCTGGGTTTTGCCTTCCATCTCAGGCATTAGCCTCTGCTGTTGTTCAAGAATCCTCATTAAAGCTTCTTCATTAGCCATGCTGCCAAATATCAGGCTTCTGAAAGTACTATCTTTGGGCGAAACCCTCTCAGAGACATAAGGCTTGGGGCTTCCAATAGGAGCAATATAAAATACCGCATTCTTTAAAGTATTCCAGGTCCAGTCAAATGGCCTTAATACAATTGAAGTCCTATGAGTAGTAATCTCTTCAGGCACCCCAAGTAACTGCCTGTCACCGAAGAAACTAACATACCCTCCGTAAAGCGGTCCGCCGATTAAATCATGGTAGATCTGCGGCATAAAGAAGTCAAAACTCATCCTCTCTGCGCCATAACCTTCCAGCGCACGATGGTTTGCCAGAACCCCTAAAATACGACAAGGCAGTGTAAAGGTATCAAAGTTAAATAAGGTTGGGGAGGTAAGCACAGAAACTCCTATGCCAACAGCTAACCCTAAAAAGCCTTCGCGGTCCAGATCTCCTTTGATAAACCTACGGCGCAGTTCTACTAGCTCCCCGGTCATCTCCTGGCCCTGTATGGAATTATCAAATATTCTCTCGCGGGTCTCTCTATTAAGCCTGCCTAAAGTAGCTTTCAGGTATGCCATAGAAAGCTCTAATCTTAAACGCAATTCAATACTTCCGGTTATTATCTCTTCTCCGGTTTGGGCATCAATAGTCTTACCGACCGGGACAACGCTGGTAAATTCACCTCTCTGGCGGGTGGCGTTAAAATCTCCGGAGAGGACAACCCTAAATACTAAATCTCTATCTGCAAGTTCTTCCTGATTGCGGAATACGCGCTTAATCCTGCCCTGATTATCCACTGAAAATGCGTAAATATCCGCACCGCTGATTAAAGTAAACCCGCGAATACTCGCATCTTCCTGAGCCCTTCTTAAACCCTCCTCAATTGAACTTACGGGGATAGCAACTGTATCAACAATGTCTCCTTGAGCATTAATCAAGAGCCCAATCTGATCAGTAAATTCGCTAAAAGGCAACTTAGTATTATCCGAAGAGAATAAACTGGCGACATCCCGATAAAGGCTCTCATGCCTATAGGCAAAAGGTATCTGCGGATTAGCGGTAGCCCCTAACTGAATACGCGCTCTCCCTGACTGCAGGAGATTAACGACTTCAGGAGTATTCGCAGCGCGCTGCAGTGCTTCGCGGGTTAAGAAATGCAGTATTGGCTGGCCGGTTGTGGTATCTACCAAAGTAGCAAAGGTAAGCCCGCGATAACCAAGTAATCTATTAGCCTCAAGCTGCTCTGCTCTCTGAAGATATGCCTCTCTAACATTGTTCTTATGCGAGGTAAAGACAACCTCGTGCCAATCGCTTCTCTGCGATGCGGCTTCAAGGGTGTTAACAGAAGAATCATTTCCAGTAGGGGTAAAGAATATAGCATAATCTAAATCTCTTATCGGATTACTAACCCTACTTCCGGTTACCCTGTCAAAGAAAGCAAGCTTTCCGCTGTGTAACAACTGCCAATCAGTAATAATCTCCCTGCCTGCATTATCCGTAAACCTGAAAAATTCACTCTGAGGATTATGGCCCGACACAGGGTAAGTAGTAAGGAACACAAACTCTTCGAAGCTTAAGTTATTCTTTAAATATCCGAAGCGCTGGCGATTAGCCTCTGCTTCATCTCTGGGAAGCTTCTGGTTCAAATCTGCAACCCATACTTTCTGAGAACCCTGATCTGCTAAAGATTGCGCCTCAGAAACAGAAACTACTACCGGCCTATTATTACGAAATACAAAGAAACGTAATTGCTCATTTTCAAGGCTATCCAACCTTCCTAAAATATCGCGGTCAGTAGTCTTTATGATATAACCCTGAGTAAGGGCAATATTTACCGTACCGGCTGCAACTCCAAGCTCCACTTCCTCAAGATTACCGAAGTGCCTGGAAGGATCAACTTCCACACCGACAAAGCCAAAGAGGTTTCCTGCTTCTTCTGCTAAACGCCTCGTATCCCTTACTGCCCTATGCAGATCAACATCCAGCTGGCGTGCAGCAATTGCTGATTGTACAGCCTGTAAACGCAAGGCTTCAACATCCTGCCTTAAAGTTGCCGGAACCTCTCTTGAAGCTAATACTGCAGAGACTGCTCTTCCTGCCGGTTTAACACTTCCATCCACGCGTAAGAGCCCATAGCTTCTTTCAGATGGCCCTTCTTTAAAGACCTCAGGCTTGGCAGGATTATCCCGGAAACTGAATACAAAACCTCCGCTTACATTCTGGTTTGCAATTACCTGCTCAAGCAAAGCCCTAACAATAACCGCCTGGGCTTGCGTATTATCTCTTCCGCCTACAACTGAAGAAGCTCCGATTTCAGATAAGAATACCGGCAGAGGCCTTCCTAATTCATTGTTTAATCTGGCTAAGTCCGCGAAGAAACTTGAAAGATCTGCGCCGCGGTAAATATTTACTCCCCAAACCTGTACTGAAGGAGCGCTACGTACAATTTCAGCCGTAGGAAGCTCTCCGTGAACTGTAGCAACGTAATGATTCGAATCAACTCTGCGTATAGCTTGCGCAGTGCGTTCTAACGCAGAATACCAGACATTTATATCTCCGCCAAAATACTCCGGATGATAGTTATATTCATTTCCTAATACCCACATCCTGATTGCCGGATGATTTTTGTAGGTACTGATATACCTGAGCAAACCATCAAGATCAGACATATGGATACTTGAACCGCTTCCAGCATCATAAGGTATGCCGATTGTTACTGTTAAGCCTGCCTGGGCAATAGCATCAAGCAAAGCTACATCAGTTATAGGCTGATAAGATCTTAGATCTTTAACCCCTAAGGCAACTGCCGCGGGTATATCCCTGGCAGTAAAGGCCTCATCAATAGTAACACCGCGAATCTGCGGCATGCTTACATCAGAAATGGTTATATCAGGAATCTGAAGCGCAGAGGTATCCATAGAAATTACCGTAGAAGTAAGAATATTCGATGGCTGAGTAACCGCGCTTAAAGCAGGCCCAGAAGCCGGTATGGAAGAGGTTAATACCTGCGGTCCGGCTGATGCTTCTATTGCCATAAACGGCAAGGCAACCAGGCTTAATAACACGACTGCGGTTAAAGTTTTTCCCCAATTAAACCTTAACCTTGCTTTACCCTTTAAAGACGGAGCTAATTCTATGATCTTTTCATAAACTTGCTGTTCGATCCCCTCTAATGCGCCTTGAGAAGCTCTAACCTCCTGCTGGGACTTACGTAACTGTGCCCTGGTTACAATACCACCTCCCTTGCCTGCCTGATATTGAAGCCAAGCTAATTTTAGCTTTGCGCTAGCAAGATCAACAAGCGCAGTCTTATGTTTTATCCCCTGAGATTGGATAAACGCATCAAATACCGACTTGCCAATTCCTAAATCTATGCCCTCAAGGACTGTATTATTTAAAATGATCCCTAAATCAAACTCGCCTAACGAATCAAACATGCGCTGACGCATAGGAGAGTTATTTTTTGCCAGATCTTCAACGATAGCTTTAAATCTTGCCTCTACCTTTGTACGCAATTGGGCTATCTGATCTCTCTTAAGGGTATCGCCATCGGTTTTGGTAATCTGCTGGACTACAAAATCAACTAATCCACCTATAAAAGAGGCATCCAGCTGCCCAAGTTCCATCGCCCTGCCAATTGCCTTAAGCATATCTTCCTGGGCAAACTCAAATACCTTGGCAACCTTTTGATCGGTAGTAGCCTTTCTATTGCCCTTAAGCCATCTCTGATATGATTCAGAGACAAAATGGCTGCCTGAATAAGCAAGGTAGGCCTGAGCCTCCAACTCTCTTAATTCGTTTAATCTTGCTGTTAACTCGGCTTTCTTAAGATTGGTATCCGGAAAACTCTTATGCTGCTCAAGGGCTGATTCAACGGCTACGATATCCTCATTTAACCGAGAAAGTATAGAGCTAACTTCTGTATCATGATGGGCAACTTGGAAAGCGGAATCACTGCGGTATTTTGCATCTAAAAGCTGTTGGATAATTTTGGCTACTTCTTTTATCTGGGCATCTTTCGGAGGAGCCCTGGGCTGTACTGGAGTTTCATCTGCCTGCGCTGGTGCTGAAACCGGCTCAGGGTTAACCTGCGTTGATACCTCAGGTACAGGTACAGAAACCTGCTGAACAGGTTCTGCCGGAGTAGACTGTAATTTACTCTCTAATTCTGCCCTCTTCTCAGGAGTCGAAATATCAATTACCAGCAATCCTTCTCTTAATGGACGTAAAGAAAAAACCTCTAAAATACTTTCTACGGAAATCCGGCTTGCCCCGTTCATGAATAACATCGCTAGTCTGCCCACAAAATTAAGAGGAAAGCCCGTATCGCGAGAAGTTATTGCATTAATACCCAATTTTCTTAACGCCCTGGCGAATACCGGATTAGCGCTATTTCTTCCCCACAGTAACGGAGATACCGCTTCAATAGTAGTTACATTTTTAAATCTAGGATTAGACTTAATCAGTTCAAGTGTTTGGCTGACTGCCCTGAGGGTATCGGCTACAATGGCCTGGTACGGAGATGATTCTCTCCTTAACTGCCTTAAATTGCTGGTGACATGCAAGGTTACTTTATCCCCTTCGCGATATGCCGAAACATACTTAGTATTAGTAAGATAATTAAACAGCCTCTCCTGTACCCACTTACCTACGTTCAAACCAATCGGAACAGTAACAAAGAAACTAGAGATTGCCCCCATTACCCCTACTGCAAAATCAAACCTAACACCCAAAGTAAACAATAAGGTAAAAAATGGTACTAAGATTACTACGGGAACCGCAATGGCATGAGGCAAGATCTTTTTAGCAGCAGATATTAATCTGCCAGATAAATCTTGAACCTTGTCCTCAGATAAAACTATTGTGCTTCTTTCCTCAGCCTCACGCAACGCTTCTTCTGCTTGAGCCTTTTGTCCTGTCTGTGCTTCTGGAGATCTCTTATACTCCGCAAGGATGTTTTCACGGAAATTATTAATAAAAGGAATCTGGCTTACAAAAGATGAAGCATCATAATAATGGCCATATACGCGTCTACCAATGTATCCTTCAGGAATCTGTTGACGGTATTCTGCTAACGGAATAAACAGTTCTTTATCTACTTCTACCTGTTGGGCGCGTGTGCCAAAACGGCTGATAGCCGTACCGGTTCCTTGAATACTAACAATCCAAATACGGCCTCTTACATCCTCAGCAAAAAGATATTGAAGGTTACCGTTTGCAGAAATAACTCGGTAATAATTAAGGTCTCCATAAAGAGTACTTACACCTTCAAAGGCCTCTACAATACGGGCAGGTTCATTACCGTCATTAAGCTTATATGAAGACGGAACAGGAACCCCTGTCTTTTTATCGGTTCTGGTAAACCGCCCTATTGAAGGTACACGCAGAGGAAGATTATGAAGCATGGTCATTTGTTCTTCTCTATCCGGACTAGGATTAACTTTTAATAGACGATAGAAAGCATCGCTATCCGGCATATTATCTGATTCAACACGATTATAGAGAGACTCGAATACGCTAAACACTTCGATCGGTATATCGCTCATACGCTCGCCTATTTCAAGCTGCTTAAACTCTTCGAGTTCTTTACCACCTTTCCCAATCCAACCCATGAATGTCCTATCAGGAACTCTCCATCCGGCTCCAGAATTACCTTTATAAACAACGCGTACAAACATCTCCTGTCTACCGTTATTGCTCCTAAAAACATAAACTACAAAGAACGGCCTACCTGACTGTGGTGAGTTGAATGGCCCGCTTATATAATAGGTGGTGCCATTAATACTGGCCTTTACTTTTGGCCTTAGATCATCACGAGCGCGCGCTAATACTTCACTTCTCTCCATATCGCTATCTTCCAGAACATTGATATCAACGCGGCCTTGATCAATCAATTGCAAGAATTCATCAGTAACAGACTTACCCTCCTGCATAGGCTGATGAGAAACAGAATTCAACAGATCTTCTTCTAGCCCCTTAATTCTATAGTTAGTATCCTCTATCAATTTAACAATACTGGCAATCTTTCTTAATATTCCATCTTTTTGTTCCGGCGTTGCTTTTGATAGCGCGCGCTCAAGGACGTCTTTATCTGCATTAAGCCTGGCAATCTGCCTTTTCCGGGTTTCAAGCTCTTGACGCCATAACTCTTCTTTTGGCAAATTCTTGCCCTTATGATTATTTAAGCCATAGTGTGCATCTACTGTCCTAACAAGCGCATCCATATCAAAGACAACTTCAGCTAATAATGCCCTGTTTTCTTTTATCTTCCTATGAATGTTTCTCTTAGGAATACGAGCATTATCAATATCATCCATAATTTCATCGAGTAATCTATTTGCTTGGGCGCGTCTTTCAATATTATCTTTAATCCTATCCCTGGTCTCGTTAAAACTAGATACGATGCTTACTATCGAAGCCTGGCCTTTAATATCGCTGTTAGCGGAAACTAAAGCATCGAACTTTGATACAAGATTAGCTACTTCTGACTCATCAACTCCCTCTCTTATTCTACTAATTACATCTAACTCCTGCAGTATCGCGCGTAGCGCATTGGCTAATACAGTAATTCTCTGCTCTTCTGCCTTGCGCTGCGTTTCTTCTACTTGCTTCCTTTCTAAAAGCACTTCGTTTATTCTACTGTTAATTAGATCAACTAATTCAGCTTCTGCCCGCATGCTAAAACCATTAGCCTTATCAGTAGCCTTAGAAATTAACCTATCTCTTTCTCTGTTAATTTGTTCTGCGGTCAACAAAGAAGAGAGTTGAGCCAAATCTCTTTCTATGGAAGCCTTGACCTCATCATAAACTGTAATGAAGTGTTGCTCTTCCTCTAACCTCTGGCGCTCTGCTTCCGCTTGATGTACCAACACTCCACCATCTCCGTCAGTATTTTCGCCTATTGCAGCTGGTACGATCGAAGCCGCAGAAGCTGGTGATATTTCTGCTGCTGTAGATGGGCTAACTCTCTCATCTATAAATTTTTCGTGACGAGGCAAATGTAACGCGGCTGGGTCATTTGTGTAGCGTGCTTCTTCTTCATTATCCAACACATAAATCGTTTCTCCTTGCTTATTCACGCGAATTTTTCTTAGTTTATATCCAGAAACATCCTGTTCTTGCATTATATTTATATCATCATTTACTCCAACAGGCACTATGATCGGCTGCCGTGCTACTGAAGGAGCAGGTACTGAGGCTGTTTCCTTTAAGAATTCTTCCAAAAGCTCCATTCTCTTAACAGCCTCTTCCTGTTGCTTTCTCAAAGTTTCATCAACAAAACTAAAAGTAAACGGCTGAATACTGACATCGATCTTACCACCCTCACTCGCAGTAAGTCCAATATCAAATCCTTGGTTAACGCCTCTTGTAAACAAACGTACCGGTTTATCCAATTCTAATTCCTGCGCTTTTTTAAAAGCAGATTCAGAAATCAACAACTTTTTACCACTTTCATCTAATTTTACTTCAAAGCTTCTCCCCTTACTTACTGAAACCTGCTCACCGATTACTACAGGAATAAGGCTTATCGGGTTGTTGTCTTTATCCAAAACTACTTCTAAACTAACCTCTTGATTGCCTTTTCCTAATTGGGGGATCGAAATTGCTTTACCTTTACGCGCTTCTTCAACGCTCATACTACCAACTACCCTAGCGCCCAATATACCTAATAAAGCCAAATATATTTTCTGTTCTTTCTCCCCAGCGTTATCTTCTTCCTGGATAGTAACTCGAATCTTCTTATTACCTATATCTATAACTCTTTCGCCATTCTTGCCTAAATTAAGCTCTAAAGGAGCATTCTTAACGATAAGCACAACCTCTATCTTATCCTTATCTTGCTCTGCTCTTTGCAAGCGATAGCTATTCTCTGCGCCGGGGATAGAAACAACAACTGGCCCCTTATCTAAATCAATCGGCTCTACTGTTCCTTCTAAAGATAAAGTTCCGTCTCTGTTTTGAATAAGATGATGCCCCCCGGGCAATTCCCATGTTGAAACCGAAACGTCTTTTGTAAGATCAATGGTGATGCTGCCCTGCTCGCCTATTTCGGTAACTCTTAATAACTGACCATTGCGGGAAACTATCTTGTTAGCTTCTACAGAAACTTCCTCTGAAACTACGGGAGCAATTTCGGCAAACATCCTTCTTATTTCTGCAATAGTTTTATTGCTCGGCCTTGAATGCCATACAGTATTTCTTAAATCCCCATAGGCTTGCCCGGATTTAGCAGCCCTAACTTGCCTATAACTCTGTATTGCCGCCCAAACATCAAGTTCCTGTAATACTTGAAAAACAAAATCTCTTACCTGATCTGAGTCTTGTAACCCACGGGCAATCTCTTTTTGTTTCTCTGTAAATAAATTATCTTCGGTGCTTACTATTAACCTTCCCTTGCCTTCCTCTAAAGGCAACCTCCCTCCACTACCTGCTCGTAATACCCATTGAGTTAAATTAGTAAGGTCAAGCAAGCCTGTAACAATAACCCTAGCAACTTTACCTACATTCTCTGTAGTTCTTTTAAATATATTCTGCCCTATAGGATTACCTTCTAAAACTTCTTTAGGAGATTCACCTAGCTTAACTTTATCTCTATAAGCAGCGTAACCGTCTGGTAATTTTTCAGGCGATTCTCCTGATACGCGCGGCAATCCGGTTTCTTTATGCACCTCGCCATCAAGCCCAAAAACAGCAACAGGGCCATCTATAGACCTCGAAGCTTCTTTGGCTATATCACGTCCGTGGTTTTCCGGAGAAGAAAAACGTACATCTAAATCATTTACTGTTAATAAAGGCTGTTCGCTTACTATCTTTAAATCAATACCTAACTCCTTAAGCGCCAACGCGTCTTTCTTAGGAGTACCGCTTTGAACCACAATCTTGCTCCCTTCCATAATATGCTTTAAAGCTTCAACATAAGATGTCTGTAGAGAAGACTTACTTAATAAGGCATTTATAATATCCGCTTGATATTTTTGCGGCATCCGGTCGTGATTCTTGCTTGCATACTCCAATACTGCCTTTATTGATAACCCCAAAGAAACCATAGGATCTCCATGATGAGTGCCTTTATTACGCGTATTTGAATCCATGCCTGAGCCTAAATTATAATTAAGCCCACCGTAAGATTGCGGAGTAGTAGAATCGTATTTACTATGCACGTCCTTACCAAACTTATAACGACTTGCTTCAGCTATAACCCCATCAGAAAACTTATAGAAAGCCTCTATTCCTTCTAAATTAAACCTATCTTTTAAAACCTTAGCTATGTCCTTCCAAGCAAGAGTATCTTTTATGCTATCATATATACTCCTTAAAGCCTGCCCTGAAGCTAACTTGTCTACAACAGAAGAGAACGGCGTTTCCTTCTGTACTTCTTGGTCAAAGGCATTGGTTATTTTTAACTTTGCATCCCTTAATCTCTTGGTTAAAGTGATAAGGAAATCTACTATAGCATCATATCTAGGCTGCAATTCCGGAATCGCCTCATAAAATCCCGATTCGGATATCTCATGAGAAGGCCTGCCTAATAAAGCATTAAAGTCATCCACGCGTACTGTATCTATCCTCTGTTGCCAATCTACTTCATAACCCGCAAACTGAAACTTACGACCCATCTCACGGTGACTTACCGCCGCAGCATCAAGTAAGGTTATTTTTACTCTAGCCTTAGGATTTCTAACTATCCCGTACTCCCCTGAAACATCTTTAAGAGGAGTATAAATATGCTTGTTTTGGTCATTTACGCTTAATCCTGAATCAGGAGCGCGTAAAACCCGAACATCAATCTCTCCTCTATCTATTAAACGCTTAACAAAAACATCATCTAAATAATTTTTAGCTAACTGCTCTTCAGCTAGATGAACTTCACCGGATAATTTGCCCTTAAAAAGTAAACTGTATAGGCCTATCCATTTAATCTTCTGCTCCATAGCTATAGAAACCATCGAAGCAGCTGTCTTACCCTGGCCTAAAGCAAGAATTGTTCCAATCTTTCCTAAAATAGTTTGTAACACAGTAGTAGCTATTTGGCCTTCACTATAGTAAGCCCCTGCTACCCGAAAAGCTTCACCTAAGGCTTTTCTCATTATTATTTTTTTAGGGTTAATTTTATCTGAAATACGAGTGAGGAGACTTTCTTGGCGAGCCAGAGATTCTGCTGGTAATGAAAATCCTAAATCTACTGCTACTTGCCTTTCAAGGCGCATACCCCGACTGACATCTTTATCGCTTGTATTAAGTTTATATTCTTGCTTAGCTTGTGGTCCGTTATCAGCAATTAATAAATCCGGGGCGAAAAAAACAGGGGTACTTGTTCTTTGGGTAACTGGCGGAGCTCTTGGCATTGTCGCTGAATACTCGGAAACTAAACTAGAAATTGCTGTTAATTGAGGCGCTAATCTTCCTGAAAAAGCTGGTAATTCTAACGGCGATACTAAATCCGGCAAAGATGCCTGCGAGTGCGCCTGTTGCGCAAAGTTTAAAAGCTTTTCTGCTGCTGCCCCACCTTGCTGTAATACAGGAACGATGTACCCGGAGCGAAAAGCTAAAGGAGATTGGTTTAAACTATGCGCTAACCCTCTCCAAGCACTAACCTCATCAGCTTCGTGTGATACCAAAGGAATACTACCAAGAGAAATTCCGGGCAGCTGCTGCACCTGGCGGCGGAAAGAATCGGAATCCACATAAATACGCCCCAGCCCATTATAACTACCGATTCCGGCATGGCCTCTGGTACCGGTTAATATCCTTAATAGAGGTATGGAGAAAACAGAATAGGCTTCATTTCCTCTTTGTACAGAACCTCTTAATTTAGCAAACCCTAAAACAAAACCATTAAACCAAATTACAAAATTTATCCAACTATGACGCAAGGTGCTTGTTGGGCCTTGGTCTGAAATATTAATTCCGACTCTACCTAATTTATCCACGTTTAATTGATTAAAAGGATTAACCCAATTAGATGGAGTTTTACTCTCTAATAAGGATTTAATGCCTGATAAAGCACTTTCAAAATCAGTCCGCATTAAACGAACTAATGTTTCTGCTGAAACACCTATTTTACTTGGTAGGGCCGCATTATATAAAATTAAATTTCGTCCAAATCTTTTTACCGGCATACTAAGGTTAGGAATTGGTATTGCAGAAAACTTAAATGGGTTATGGCTATAAAGAACAACGCGATGGAATATACCCGAAGGTACAGATGCCCCATCTTTGGTTTTAAGTCCTAATACACTAATCGGAGGAATTTCTTTATGACGTATATACTTATAAAGTCCTTTACCTCCTAAATTCATCCAAACTAGATTAGCCGCTTGATAATGACTGCTTAAATTTGCAACACCATTTACGATAGATCGTGCTAGGTTTAACGGAATCAAGGGTATTGCTAAAGTAGGAACTAAATAGGCTCCGAAAGATAAAGCGCTAATTGGCATATCTTCACCTTCTCTTCTATACCCTAAAGCATTTATTAAATTTTGATAATATATATCATTTACTAATGGGATTTTAGGCAGAGAATACTCAATAGTAAATTGTGCAGTATCCCCGCTAAACATAACTTTACCTACCTGTCCGTCAATTTTGCCCTCTGTAACTACTCCCCTCTGATTTATGCCCGTAACTGTTAAAACTTTTTCTCCAAATTGATATGCCTGCCCTATCACTGCTCCCGGATGAGAAGTAGCAGCTCCGGATTGATAAGCTGAAAAACTTCCTGTTGAAGTAGGTAAATTATTAAATGTCTGTAAAGAAAGAAGAGGGGGTAATTTAGAAGAAGATTGGTTTTCTGTAGCCGGAACCACAGACTGTTCCGAAATAAATTGATTAACAGAAACTCCTGAACTAGCTTCTCCCATGTTTATAACATGCTCAACTACCGGCATGTTAAGAGTCTCTGCTTTTGCTGCAGTAAAAGAACTCATTAACCCTCCTCCTAGTAGCATGGTTGCTACAGAAATTGCCCTAAAATTAGATAAAAACCTTCCGAGTAAACCCGGGCGTGCTGGAATCCCTGTTTGTCCAGTAGGGGCAGCTAAAGAAGCATTAGTTGTTGATGCACCAGCTGAATTAGCAGGGGTTAACATACTATTAAGTATGTTATTAATACTCTTAGCGTCACCTTTAAGTTCCGCATCAATATAGACAGCTTGTCGGCTACCATTTCTATCTAAAGATAAATGATAATTTAATCCTGTACGAGCTTCCAATCCTTCGGAGAAATAAACAGGTAAACGGTATTCCCCTATTGTGGATAATTCTGCATTACCTGATGATCCACCTCTAGCAATAAGATTAAGTGCATTGTTATACGCTTCGAAGATTTTTCCCTGAAGAACCATATCCCCGGACTGGCGAGCCAATTTAGAAGCTTCACTAAAAGAATTTTGCCATACTTGAGCTTCTGCCCCACTTGCTGCCTGAGCAAGCCCGAGATTTAAATAAGTTGAAGCTGAAGGATTAAGTTTTACAGCAAGGTTAAAATAAGCCTGCGCCTTTTTAAGCTCCATTGCTCTTTGTACTCTTTGTTCAGGGCTCTGCATATAGCCAGCATTTATATAAAATATTCTCCCCATTTCCATGGCTTGATTTACTATCTCAGCTCTTGAAGTAACCGCGCGCTTCTCAGCTAGATTAAAATACCTATTAGCCATATCAACGTTCCCGGCATTTAAAGACTGCCTGCCTAATTCAAATGCACGTTTAGCTGCATTATCTCTAATTGTAATCAAACGTAATGTATGTATATCTTGCGCTAATTGCTCATTTCCAGAAGCTCTAGCAGATAATTCTCTGGCACGTAAATCGCTAGAGACCGTATCTTTGTTGTTCGCCCCCTGCCAATTGCGGAATTCTTTATTAACCTCGCTTAACTTAGCAGCCGCATTAAAATCACCCGGGTTCGATAATACAGATTGTGCTAATTGATTATAGGCGCTACTTAATCGCGCCGGATCTGCCTTACCGGTTATTAAATTAATATTTAAGCCCAACCCTGAAACCATATTATAATAACCTTGGTTTTTTTCGCTAAGCGTCTTATGCATACTCGGCATAAGATAAAAAAGCCCTGCCCACCCACCTATCATTCTCTCTTTCTGACTCATACCGGTTGCAATCTGCTCCCTTACTGTAAGGAAAGAATAGTCTTCTCCTAATTTTACAGCACCTTTAAATTCATCCGGAATATTCGGGATCTCTTTAATATTCAGCCCTGAAGGCGCAGATATAACTTGCCCATTGGCAAGCTTCCAATATGCTGATTTACCTGCATTAGGATCTATGCTGTCCGGATTTGTTACAACCGGCAAACCAACCCTTCTTGTTGAGCCAAGCTCTAAAGCATATTCAATCAAGCTTACCTTTGCCGCTACCCAAGATAAAGAAACGGGTTCATAAAGTAAGTGTTTTAATACGGAATTACCCGTTAAATATTGAGTAAAAGCATAACTACGTAATCCTACCTCCCTAGGAGTACTAACCATTACCCCGGCAAGTAGCGGTCCTAACAAAACACCGGTTTGCGGAGCAGAGAGAAGCGCTTCTCTTATTGTTTCATTAAACCACCGTGTAGTTTTCCAATTCCTAATATCAGAAGAAACAAATATCCGCGCTAAATCCTTAACTTCATGATTAGGGTTATCACTAAAGAAATACCCGGGTAAATATATGTTTAACAGCGTGCCATGCGGCATATTAAACTTTCCGCTAAAGTATCCTTCTTTAGAAGTATTCTCAAGCGTATGAATTATAGACCTATAAAAACCTGAGTATACTGGGAACTGCGCGCTTATTAAAAGCCATTTTAATCCACTGGTAGCAGAGTAAGCAAAAAGCCTCTCTGCTCCGCTTAACATTAAAGAATCAAACCCTGCTGCCGTCTTAGCTGTTACCCCTGGGGTTAACGAACCAAACTTACTATTTACCTGAGTAGCTTGTGTACCAATTTTACCTAATGCAGAAGCTCCTACAGCTCCCCAAAACCAACCTCTAAAAGCAGCAGCTAATGTTCTACCTAATATATTATACCCCGCTTCTCCTCTGCGCGATAAATCAATACCTCTTGCCGCAAAATCATTGCCAAAATCTCCGCCTATTAAATGGCCAATATAACCCTTACCTATTTGCGCAACAACATTTACCCCTGCGCCTAAACCACCTGCCAATACTCCATACCTAAATATACCTTCTAATGACCTACGTGCAAAACTTGACCCCTCATAAATTGAAGTCTTACCCGTAAGATATTTCGAACCCGCTAACCCACGCAGGAAAAGCGCATAAACCATTACATCGTATACACCACTCATATTCTCCGCGCTTGTTAAATTCTCCCAATAAGACTTACCATTGTTCATACTTAATGCTCCGAGATACATCCTCGCCGCCCCAGCAGTTATAGGCCAAGTAAAATAGCTAATAGCCTTGGTAGGAGAATAATATTTTCCAATGGCTTGAACAAGCCCACTATTAGGAAATATCGTATTTATACCTGCACCCAATCCATAAATAAACCCAATCTTCCCTGCAGTTAAGCCAAACGGATTTTTTGGATCATGAAAACCTGTAGTTAAAAACTTACCTGTATAGTACCTAAACCCTTGTGTATTATCAGCGCCTGTGCGCCAAGCATCGGTTATAACTCCCCAACCTCCTCCGGCAGTGCCAAATTGTACCCCATAATTAAGAGCTGTTAAAAATACAGCTCCTGTTTTTAAGGTATTAATTCCTGCTACCTTTAATATCCCAGAAGCTTTAGTAGTAGGAGAGCTTATTAATGTTGAATTGTTTACTGTATTTGTCAAGCTACCGATTCCTACTCTCAATGTATTTGCTAAAAACAAGGCTGCAAACACTCTTTCTGTTTGCGGTAGAGTCAACCATTTTCCGGTATTTATTTTTGACCCTAACTGCGCTATACCTACACCCAATCCAGCAACCGTAGTTGAGCTCAAGATAACGCCACCTGTCTTAGCTAAGAAAGAACCGCTTGCCCACTTTAAGGTATTTGGGGCAAAAGGATTAACCACAGTATTAATAAATCTTCCTGTAGGAGTATTCCCAAATGCGACCCTTCCTGCAGGAAGACTAGCGGCTAAAACATTTCTAGCTAACAACCCTACCGCAGCGCCTATACCAACATGTCTACCCCAATTTTTTCCAAACCATTCTCCGGTAACATTTCTATTATATATTAATCCACCCGTGGCTCCAACCGCGGCCGAACCGACATTATAAGCAATGGCTGCTCCCGTGGTAGTTACCTTTGCTCCCACTAAAGTACTCATTACAGGGCTCAACGCCTGAAAAGCCCCGTAAGTTCCATATCCTTTCCCCAAAGATACTACGTTATCACTAAAACTCTGTAAATGTCCAGTAGCAAGCACTGAATTAACCTGATTAGTTGCAATAAATAATCTTGCCCAATTTTGGCCGCCTACTAAAGTCTTAGTTAAAAAACCTGTTCCTCCGGCTAACTTTGAGCTAACACCAGACGGTATCAACATTGCCCAAGTATTGGCGCTTAATTCTTCAGAGCTGGTAAAATTTCCGCGTAAATCATTAAAAACAGTTAACCCTAAACCCGTACTTTCTGTCCAAGCTAAAGTACTCCAAAAAGGAGCGTTAGCTCCTAAAAAGCCTGCAGCACTTCCTCCTAAATTACCAATACCTAAAACTCTTGCTCCAACTACAGTCTCCAGGAATATTTCACTTACATGTCCAATATAGTATAAAGATTTCTGCCAACCGCCAGCATCATAATTAGCCTGAGCTGGATCCCAAGCGCCTTCCCATGTTTCCCCGGCAACTCCCAATAGCGCACTTCCTATCTCTGTATATTTAGCACCAGAAACAATACCAGACAATCCAATTACCCCTGTTTTAATAGCCTGCCAACCGCTCTTTGTCTCTGTTTCGCCTGTCAAAATTCCATACGCCGTTTGGTTTGAAGCATCCCAATAATTTTTATAATTATTCTCACCTTTTACTAAATAGTCATATGTCCCTACTACTCCAGAAACAATGGCTTGCGTACCAACCCATACAATTCCACTCTTGGCAAGATCAATAGCTATACCTCCCCCTTCAACCACTCCTCCGGGAAAAGACTCAACTATTTGCCTAAGATCACTCTTCAAATAATCAGGCCTATTAAAGAATCCTATTCCCTTAGCATCAGAGATGTTGGAAAGTGTAGTATCTACATTATTAAGATATATAAGTGCGGTTTGACTAATCAAAGGATCACTCGTTAAAGCTACAGCATAATTTTGTATAAATGTTTTTTGATCGTTTGATGCTCTAACTCCAATGTTATAAGCATCCTCGATCTCTCCTCTACTCATCATATATAAATTTTGACTAATATAGTTAGAATCTATCATCTGCGACAAACCTGACCTATCCTCTAAATAGGCATCGATCATAGTATTTAGGCTTTTTATACCTGGATCGGTCAAGGCAAAACTTACCTCTGCCTGCTGGTTTTGTTGCGGGTCAATCAATTGATCCTCAACCAGAATATATCCAGTAACCCCATGAACGTTATTTACTCCAGAAGCAGCATTTCCTGACAGAACTTCAGCTATAGCTGCTACTTGCGATTTTTGCTCATTAATAGTCCTAGCTCTATCGTTAATTACATTTTTTATTGCTACGATCTCCGCAGTTTCAGGCTGTATTGAATCAACAATTACAAAAGCTGCAGGCCGATTATCCAATTCAACAAGACGATCTCCCAAAACAGAAGTAGAGGTTGATCTATATAAATTTTCGTATGCTTTAATTAATGCATTCGCAGCATCTTTCTGTTGACTTGCAGCAGAATTACCCGATAGCCATGAAGTTACCTTTTTCCAAATGCTCTGTTGCGTATTACGGGCTTGGTTCGCCCTCTCCAAATTTGCTTCCGCCAATTCAACATCTTGACGCAATTGACTAAAACCACCCTGCGCATCCTCATTAATATCATAATCCTTACTTAAATAACCTAAATTTTGCAGCTGTGTTGCAATTTCAGAGTTTCGCTGCATAACAAGTGCGTTCTCTCCTTCAATTCTAGCTTTCTCTGTTAAGTAATTCTGGTAACCTTGAGCTTGTGCTATAGCACCAGGCTGACTCATATCCGCTAAAGTACCTGTACGCATATCCCAAATCTTACCGGTATTTACATCAACTGCAAACCCCGCATTCTGGTCTTCAGTAAAATTACTAAATCTAAGTTCGCTACCTGCTTTATCAAAATACTTTACCGAACCTTCAACGGGATTAATATCCATTGCCCCGGTTTTGCTATTAGCAGTTATTGCCCATGTTGCTTTTATTGTTAAATCTCCCTGCGTTTTTTCTCCTTGATACTCATCTGCCTGAATCTGCATCTGTCCATCGGTAACAGTAACTATTCTATCTGTTCCAACCTGTAAACTTAAATCACCGTATTTAACATTGCCGTTAGAATTGTAAGTAAACGAAGACCCTACTGCCATTGCCAAAGGATTAACCCCCTGTTCACTGATAGACGCGGGAACCTCTCCGGCTTCCTGAGCAGTAAGTACTCCCAATTGGTTATCCATTTTACCTATATTATGAGTATTGGCTAAAACAACAGTTCCCCCTGGAGATGATACCCCAAACTCTGAAGCCACTACTTCTTTCCCTGGTTCAACTATACTCATACCGGAAACTAAATAATAAGGCCTTTCTGTTCTTATGGAATCGGCTATTTGATAAGCCATAGCACTTTCATAATCCGAGAAGCTCTGCCCTCCCACATTGTAATTTACCCCGTCAAAATAAACTCCTGAGCCAAGGTCAATACCATTACCCCCTATTGTCTGTACGCCGTTTATCTGGGCAGTAACGTGTTTGGCTGTAAAACTTAATTCCCCATTCTTCCTTTGATAAATATCAAAAAGTCCTTGAGCAAAACGAGTCTCCGCAGGCATCTCCCATGTTCCATTGTTATTAATACGATAAGAAACAACCATATCGTTATAAGTTTCAATTTCTCCTCCATCAAAAGTAAACGCCCTACGATAAGTTTCAAAACCTCCACTACTTAAGAAAGTCTTTGAAATCATTCCTCCGTTCTCAATAACTCCACCCTGCCTAAAAGTAAAACTGTTACTTTCGTTTGCTTGATCTGCACCAAGATAAGTTAAAGTAATATTCCCGCTTTCGTTTTTTGATAAACCCCATGGTAAAGCGTTATCATCAGTAACCTCGTTTGCGCTATTCCGCGTAGCAACATTTGCCCAAGTTAAATTAGCTGCTTGCGCTATAACATTAATTCCAACTCCTCCGTCATCTGTCGGCTGAAGAGAAACAAGAGTTGGCTCTTCTATTTTTATCAATCCTCCATCATTAGATACCTTGGTATATTTATAGTCAAAAGGCAAGGCTAATTCTTGACCATTATCGATAACTTCTCCTGTACTTATTGACTGCAGACCGGGAGGAATAATGCCTACGCCACTAAACCCATAGAAAACCTGCTCATCTTTTGCTTTCTGGAAAGTAAGCGACTTGGTAATACCATTTTCTTGAATCCCAAAAAATTTGCCGTATTCACTATTATTAAAACTAAAATCTGAAGCAATCTGCCACTGCCATTCGCCTGTTATTGGGTCCTGCAATTGGCTATCAAAAGCTACTACTTGCTTATTAAGAAACCTATCAACACTAGCGTTTAAACCATCGACATTGCTGGCAACCCTCTCTGGCTGGATCTGTGCGTTTTTGTAATATGTCTCGAGTAACATAGTGGCATTTTCCATCCTGCCTTTATCACCAATGGAAATTGGCCTATCAACTACATTCGAACCCAAAGTACTAAGCGTAGAATTACCAAACTTATCATTTCCTATCTGATAAGCAATCTGGTTACTTCTGTAATGTCCGAGCCCTATTTCTTCGTGGCTTACAGTTGTAGCTTCAGATGACCATAATCTTGCTCCTGGAGTAAAGACCACGGCATCAGTAGTCCCTACATCTACAATAACATTTCCAGAATTTGGATCGGTTGCAAGTATAATCGGTCTTTGTCCCGTGGCAATATTAAATGCGTCAACCACATTATTATTAGAGTCGATAAGCTTTTGAGATTCACTAACATGCAGATTAACATAAGAGCCAAAGGGTTCTGATGCTTGGCCCCCATCAACCCCAGCTCTCTGCGCAGGAAAGATTGTTGTACCGCTCTTTTCATCAGTAAGGAATGCTACTGTTCCATCAAAATTACCTTGTATGGATTGTGTAGTTAAGCCGCTTGAAGCCATACCAGAAATATTTCCACCTACTGCTACATAATTGTCATTACCGATACCGGAAATTCCTAAGTAATTGCTGAAAGTGTTGCCTGTATTATAAAGTTCAGCATAAGTACCTGTGGCGTTGCTATCGGTTATCCTAAGAAGCTCCCCATCTGCTGCGCTGAAAGTAGCTTTACCGTCCTTTGCTTTAATACTCATCCAATGCCTACCGCTCTCGCCTGTAGCACTCACACTACCGAAATCAACGGTAACGCTTGTGTTATTGCCCAACGCATATAGCTTCTGTGAACTACGCGCTAAATCTGGATTTGAAACATCCAAGTCTATTGGAGTTTTTGTCTGAATTCCTCCGGTAATAGTTGTTCCCTCGAAATACTTCTGTATAACAGTACTACCTGTATCAAGGGCCCCCACATTTAAGAGCATCTGACCATCAGTGCCAATTGTTACATTATAACCTCCATTAAAATCTCCACTTGATACTGCCCACTTTTGCAATCTATCTTCAGGACCAATCCTAGTAATACTATCTCCGGCGTACCCATAAACCATATCACCGCGGGAAACTACGATTCCATCCTGGTTAATCTTTGCCGCCGCACCCTCTCTAGTCAGGTCAAAATTAAAATACTCATCATCCGCACCAGTTGTATATCCTCTATATGAGCCAAACTCGTTAATTCCTCCGGACAAATCATCCCCCAGCTTCCGGCCAAGACTTGTGTTAATTGAGGCGGAGTAATTCCTTATTGTGCCCTCATAAGCCCACCCTCCTGAAACCCCTAAGCCGCCTTTCCCATCACCGACAAAAACAACATCAGCTAATACTTCTCCTCCTATATCATCAACTCCTCTAGTCCCCATAATTACAAACTCTACCGGTTGATCAGCAAAAGGGTTATTCCTTACTGAAGAGAAAGGAGAATAGAATTGGTTTAATCCTGCTCCAACCGAAGCTTGAAGAATATCAGAACGAAAAGCATCAATACTGCTTAGCGTAATCTGGCTCATATTTACCAAATTACCGTTATTGTATGCATAGATGTTTTCGCCGTCTTTACTAGTAAACAAATTAGTATATCTCCAAACGTTTGATGCATCCCAGTTACCAGAAACCGCTAGATAAGCATTGGAGATCTGCCCTCCCGTACTTAGTCCTAAAGTCAAAAATGTCTGGGAAGTAACAACATTAGAAAAAACATCTACTATTTTAAAATTTGTAGCATTCATATACTCCCCTGCTGAGTTTCTAGCAAGGTTATTTGTATCAATAATAATCTCTTGGGCTCTTTTCATACCGCCATAGTCAACATTGGTTACAAAAGATAACGGAAGAGCAAAAAACTGTCTAACCTCTGGCCCAAAGGTAGCAATAGTACCCATCATATTGTTAACCGTACTCTGCTGGTAAATATCATGGGCGATCTGACCCCATCCAGCCATAAAATTACCAAAAGCACTGGTATCTATATCATCACTAACTAAATAATACCTCCCATCTTTATACATAGCCCACTTCTTACCATTGTCATCATAATAATAGCTACTATTTGCATCTCTCGTCAGCGTAGCTACCGTACCATTACTTAGTGTAACATCTACAGTCATGCCATCTGCGCTTGCTACGCCATCACGCAACTGCTTTTGCATCTGCTGCTGCAGAAGTTCAGGAGTCTGAGGCCTAAAGGTACTTACAAGCGTATTCATATATGAAATGTCATTATATAAACCTTCCCCCTTACCGAGATATCCGGCACTAAGAACATTCATCCCGTCTCTCCCTAATTGATAAGAAACATTAGCAAATATCCCGGCAGATGTAGCATACTGTCCTTCAGCATTACTTGATGCGCTGTCCTTAGTAATTAAGAATTGCGGTGGTAAAAACGAAGTGAAAAGACCCTTCAATGCTGCTGATCCGATATTAGCTAAAAAGGCAGCCGTAATTGGAGTCATCCCCGGATTCTTCTCCAATATAGAGGCCTCTATCTTTGCTGCACCAATAGTTAAGCCAGCCGATAATAAACCATTCATAACGCTTGGCACTAAACCTGAATCCTTTGTAGTATAAAATCCTCCCGCAATAGAGCCAATCGCTGAAGCATAAGGCATCGTATCCATATCTTCTCTAGTAAGCCCGAGAAAACTCGGATTACGATACACTATCTCTGCAACAGTATTAGAAATGAGCCCGCGTATTAAAACATCTTTATTTGCAATAAAATTCGCGGTCAAATAATTCCACGAATTAGCATTCTGGATATCCTTAATGTCAGGAAGACCCCTCAAAGACTCCTCTGTTCCGACTACGACCCTGGAACCATTCTCAGTAAAGCCTATTGATTGTCCACCGTTATAACTATAAAAAGCGCCGTTAACTACGCTGTTTACTGCTAACCCAGCCACATTACCAACATATGCTGCAAGAACTGGGCTTTTTATGATGCCTGAATTAACCAACTGCTGTTTAACAAATGTTGAGCCCAAGCTAGTTAAGGCACCAGAAGTAGCACTCTGCCAAACACCAAGCCCCTGGGTCATACTGGGCAAGCCACCAAAAGCTCCAAGTAACCCTCCGCTTACAGCAGCCGCGACTAACTCTGCATCGTTTTGGCCCATAGCCCCAGTACTAGTTAATATATATGATGTAACGCTGGCGAGCTGGCTATTTAAAAGCCCGCGGCTAATATTTAAAATCTCAGTTCCTTTAAGCGAATTGATGCCGCTGGCGGAAAAACCTAAAGTCGGGCTAACAGCTGGAGTAACACCTGAAGAACCGATAAATACATCCCATCTACTAGTACCAGCTGGAGTATTCCAAGCATTAGCTAATCCAGCCATAGCACGCATTCCTAAACCTAAGCCCGCACCATAAAGTGCATATTTGAAAGCTTCTCCGCCCCAGCTTCCTGTTGTAATTCCTCCATAAGCATACCCACCAACCGCCCCAATAGTCGGATAAGTAACCCAACTCCAGGCTGTTGAAGAATTAGTAGCCCAACTTATTGTATTCCCTATACCATTCCAGGCATTAGTAACCCAAGGAATATTTGTAACTGAATAACCAAGACCATATCCGGCTACTGCTCCACCTGCGGTATAAAGAAGTGCCTTGCTGTTAAACCACTTTCCTGTAGTAATTCCGTTATACGCGAACCCTGCGGCTGCCCCGGTAATCGCCCAACGAGTAGCCATATTCATACCCATATAGGTTCCTGAACCTAACCAACTGCCAAATGCGCCTACAGATGAAAGCCCCCCCATCACACCTGAAACTCCGGTCATAATAAGACTATTTGTTATGGACTTAGTAGCTGCTTTTTCTATATTTCTATAGTCTGAACGTAAACTAGACATAACTTGCGATCTATAAGAAGCAACTGATGGATTGGCCCTTGCCGCATTCATATCAAAACCATCATCCCTCGATCCCATTACCGACCTACTTTCAATATCATCAAGAGCTTTAATCTCTGTAGGCAAGACACCTAAGAGAGCATAACCTGTAAAGACCTCAGAAAAGAGTGATTCTGGTAGGAATTCTTCTTTATGATTATCAGTATAATAAACTTTATCTTCAGTTATTTTAGTAACTAAAACAAAATGCTCCCCATCAACCTGGGCTATAAACGGAGCAAAAGCCTTTAGCGCGATAATATCTGCCTTAACTGCGTATAATTCCTGGCCAAAAAACTCAGCAGTCTTTGACAAAGCATAAAGAGAGTTCTTAATAACCTCAGGGCTACCTTCAGGCTTGACTACGTCATTTAATATATCTATGGTTAAGGCCATGACAGCGATATCTTCTTCAGAGGGAATAAAAGAAACAGGGACTGGCTTCGCAGGTACCTGTCCCTGTTTATAAGATAAATAATCATGCAATGCCTTTGAACCGCAAGGCTTACCCTTTAACCATTCATATAGCTCCTCTATCTTTTGTTTGGACATTATCAAAGGCTTATCTAAATCAATAGTTAACCTATCAGAAACTCTTACAGAAGTAATGGGTTGCTTAGAAATGTCCAAAAGGATATTTTTAACAGTTAAGGGGATATCTACAGTATGAATATTTTTCACATAACTCGGAGTAAAGACATTTAAAACTCCTATTGCAGGCTTATTCCATAGTACGCGCCAATCAAATTCAACTGCATGGGCAACCTGCTCAGGTAAGAATATGGCCACAACTATAAAAGCAACCACACGAATCCAAGCCTTAAAACTAGACTTAAATTCCGGCCTAGATTCTGCTTTTAATTCATTCCCGTTATCTGTCCGCGGCTTAAATATTTTTAACATTTTATTTTTATTACTATAAGCAGAAAGGTAAAGAATAATTCCCCCCTTACCCCCATCACTTTTTTAGTTTGTGCTTGAGTTTTTTTCATATTTCTTAAAGTGTTTTTAAAACTTTTTACTAAGCCTCTAAATAAAAATCCGCGCTGTCAAAACCCTCGTCGGAAATTCGGCAGCCCGGCAATCCTTACTGTTAAACTTTATCTTAAATTAGGACCCGCGGCTTTGCGCCCCAAGATTACTCTTGGTTTGCCTTTTCGTTGCTTGCTTCTATTACTACTCAAGTATAACACAGATATCGACGCTGTCAAGCCAAAAACCAACTATTTTTGGTAACGCTTTCTTCCCGGAAAAGAAACTCCTTTTTTTACCCTCATCTTCTAAAGTAAAGCCCGGTTTTTCAAAAACACAAGATCAAAAATAAAATAACTTTTTTTGTTTAACCACTATATAGGACCTTTGTTAACTAAGCACAATTTTAAGTTTTTAGGCTAAAATACTCAAAACTATCCACAAGTAAAAGTTTAGTATTCATATTATTTACATTGGACATTAATAATCACTTTAATGTCCAGAATGGACAATATATAGCTGAATTAAATTCTACATACTTTATATTCACCATTTATATAAAATGGGTTTGTAAACTCAGTCTCTCAAGAAAATTTTATGTTTGTTATTACCCCCCCCCTACTTATTACATACAACGTTCCGTACTCCAAAACTACTCTATAGGTTTTGGGTATAATAAAACCTCCTTTCTGCTACCTTAACAGAGATAAAAAGAGGTAATCTAATTAAAATACTTACATACTATTAAAATTTGTTGGCATGTAAAGGGGATAAAAAAGAAGAGCCAACTCCTATTTCATCCCGGAAAGAAGACCGCCGGTCATAAATTGTAACAGAATAGGTCCGCCAATCACTATGCCAATAACAGGCATTATAAAAAAGATAAGAGGAAGGAGGATTTTGATGGGTGCCTGTAGAGCAATTCTCTCCCCGCGATGAAACCTTTGCGCACGGGCATCTTCTGACAGTATAGTGAATGCCTCAGCAACAGGAGTACCCATTCTTTCTGCCTGAATGATAGTTTGGACAAAAGAACTAATTTCAGATATATCTAACCGGCGAGACATATCTTTTAAAGCCTGAATCCTGGGCTTGCCCCACTTAATCTCTTCTAATACAAAAACCAATTCCTCCATTAAAGGGGTCGAAGGAGTCTTCTCAACAACCCATTTAACAGCATTAGTAAAATCAAGCCCTGCCTCGATACAAAGCCCCAAAAGGTCGATAGTCTCAGGTAAAACCCTAACAATTTCCTTCTTGCGCTTAGTAATCTTACTCTTTAAGTATAGATCAGGGATGAAATACCCTAAACCCAAGACTACTATAAAGATTATCGGATCAAACTTCTGCATTAACACTACAACAACGATAGCCCCGACCAACATGATCAAGAGTTTGACATTAAAAAAAGCCTGTACCCCTATATTAAGATGAGCAGCATCAATCTTCATTTTTAACTTAATACCAAGGCCGCTCTTCTCCAGGAAACTTCTAGTAAAAGGGAATATTGCAGATAACTTATTGGAGCGTAACAAGTTAGTGCTATGGGTATCTGATAAGTCGCCATATTGTTTATCCATCTTAATGGTCTGTTTGCCAGACATAACCAAACCTAGACCAACAAGCAAGATTGAAGTAATTATAATCACAAAAATTATTATTTCCATAATCTACATCTTAATAGTGCTGAATTTGCGAATTAGGAGCATTCCTACTATCTGTAAAACTACAGCTATAATCAAAAGCATCCTTCCCAAATCATGCTGCATCATAATATCAAAATGGTTCTTATTGACTGAAATAACCCACATAACAAAAATTATTGGCAAAAAAGACATAATAGCCCCTTGCATCCTGCCCTGCAGAGTAAGTGTTTTAATATTCTCTTTTAACTTACGGTTATCCCTTATAGTAACAGTTAACCGGCTAAAAACCTTAGTTAAATCCCCTCCGGTTTCCCTAGCTACCAAGATAGAATTCACTATTAATCCTAGCTCTTCAATGTCCATTCTTTTCTTAATACGTTCCAAGCTCTCCTCAAAAGTTACGCCCATTCTATTTTCTCTGATTACTAAACCAAACTCCTGGCTAACAGGAGGAGGCATCTCCTCAACTACAACCTCAAGCGCCTGTAAAAGGCTTAACCCCCCCTTTAAAGAGCTTGAAAGAAGGTTAATGGCATCTAATAACTGATCGGCGAATTTAGCTTTGCGCTTGGCAACTCGCATACGTATTATAAAGTTAGGTATAGCTAAACCCACAGATATGCCTATTATTGAGAATATAATATTCTGGAATATAAAATAGCTGACAATACCTAACACTAAAGGTAAAACAAAATAAAGGCGGTTAAGGCTTTTAGGATTTTGGTCATAAAACATGCTATCCATCTCCTTAGCCATAAATAACTCTTGTTTATTCTGCCAGATTTTTATTTTATCGAGAAAAAGAGGAAGTATGCTATAAGCAATGAGGACAACTGCACATAAAATAAATAAGATTATTATTGCAAGCATAGAAAATAGTATATCAGGGAATATTTTTACTTGCAAGAGTAAAATACAAGGAAAGAAGTAATGCTTAAGGAGTGTATTGTTCGCCGCCGCCTAGTATATCTCCGGCCTGACGATACCTACCCTGTAGGCTGCGTTTATAATAAGCTCCGGCTACAATCATGATGCCTATCAATAGAATTAATACCACTGTATACTCTATTATAGATTGTGCGCTATTAGATTTTAGGCGCTTTTTCATTGTAAGTAACCAAAATAATTGTATTTCTATCATTTAAACCGGGTACCTCAGGGAGAACATTATTTAATCTTGACGAAAAGATCCTAATTATACATGATTCTCCAGAACTTCTCCTAAAAGTCAAACTTGCAGTACTACTTCTCCCCTTAGGTTCCTGCCCCATAAATACCTTATCTTTTACCACCTGATTCTTCTTGCATTCCGGACAATCAATATCTTTCTCTATTACCGGAGTTTCTGAGGTCAATACCCAACGGTAATTTAGCATTTGAGCCTTATAAAAAAATACAACATCGTTAACACTATCAGTAGTAACATAACTGGCTGAAACTCCATTAAATGGTAAATCCATAAGAAACTGCTGCTGGGATTTTGGATACAACGGCATAAAAGAAAGCTTATCCGGATTATCTTTCTTAGAAGCATACAACTGGTCTTTAGAAATTCTAGCACTCCTGGTAACTGAAAACGTGGTGGATAAACCAGGTTTACGAGGAGGAAGAATTACAACCATAACTATCTCCTGGTCGCTCTTAAACATTAAAGAACCATCCCTTTGCTTCTCTCCTTCCCATCCAGCGCTTTTCATTTCTTTTGAGAAAAAATTGCTAACTTTATCTGCCGGAGCAGAAATTTTATAAACACTAACCTTGGCCTGTTGCAGCTTTGTCCCTAAGTCATTCTCCTTGATTAAACTAGCTCCGTTAGGCAGAGGAATTTCTATATCTGCAAAAATATTAGCTATAAATACACAAAAGGTAAAAATGCAGATAAGATTAGTTATCCTCTTAAATAATAACTTCATGCTGCCTCCTTTTTAAATAACGCTGGCCTTAATAGGCACTTGTTAATTCTGCGTCATAAACCTGCGAAAAACTACCTATCGCCCCTCCCCCCACCCCCGCACTATCAAAAGTAGCTCGGGCACAGCTCCTTAATGTCGGATAACTAGTGTTTAATATTCCGCTGCTTGTCCCCGGATGAATTTGCTCCGCACAAGAAGTTGTCTGCCAAGTAGGCAATGTCACACTATCTATTTTAACCATTAAAATATCATCTACATCGCCACAACTTGAACTAGAATAGATTCCATTCATAAAAAAACCTTCATATGCCCTTAGAATAGAATACTTCAAAAAATACAGAAATGCGCTAGCACCTGCACCAACAATAAGCATTAAATTACCCACAATCGCAATACTTACAGCTACACAAGAAGTCCACATCGGCCATAAAGTACCGAAACATATTTTTACTGCCAAAGCAATAAGAGCCAAACCTGCTGCGGTGGTAGGGGGCGAAAGCAGGGCCAAACCAGCATAATAAAGCGAAACGGATAAAAGAGAAGCAACCGTCATCGCAGCAAGCCAACCCGCTGCCATCCATAAGAGCATTGATTCTACATTAAAAATTATATTTACGGTATTAGCCGTAGAAATCATATGATCAATAAGGTTGCCCTCTTGCGTATAGCTATATACAGTCTTCATAAGTTCATAAGAGCTTATTCCCGGTACACTTACACTTGCGTTTACAGTATGCGACTGTGATATTTTATCTGGCCAAGAATAACTACCAGAAGTATAGCCTTCTGAAGAAAGCCAGGCTGAAAATTGATCCCCTTGCACATCCGAGAGCTTACTAGAAATATTAGCATTACTAAAATTAAAATAATAGCCAGTATTATTACTAGCGGTTCTGGCTTCTTGCATATTTTCACAAATCATCTGAAAGTATTCTTTCTGGTTTTCATAATGATTATCGACTATTGAACGCATATAACTACAGACAACACCAAATTTTTGTACTTCAGCCGCAGACAAAACACAGAATGAGGCTGCTGTAATATAAAATCCCATAGCTACCAAATATCCATAATTGAAAGCTACCAAATATCCATAATTGAAAGAAAGTGGACAAAGAGGCACGCTAGCTTGAACTGTATAATAACCCGCCAGAGAAAAAGCTAATGCAGTAGCGGCATAAATAATAGCTAAATCTATAATATCATCCCCTTCGCTATAGAGATCGTACATAACAACACGATTCTGCTGATATGTAAGCCAAAGGATAGTCTCGTTCATTGAAGCTAAAGAATTAAACGCACCGGCATACGCAGAAGCGCTAGCCAAAGCTCCGGCATCAGCACTATTATTAGCAGAGGTCTTATCAATACTTATTCTACCGATATTAATCGTAACGATAGAAGCCGTAAGTAAGATGACCAAGATTACAATTAAAAATGGCGCAATTTGCCCTTTAATACTTTTATTTCTTTCAAAATGCCTGTTTTCTATAAACCAGGAAAAAAACAAAACTTCTCCTTTTTATTGCAACACATATATATACCTAATAAATATTAATTGGAGCAGCTTCAAACATTGCGCTTCCAGCTGGCTCTCCGGGTGTGCTAGAGCCAGCCCGAAGACGCGTTTCATTATAATGCACTTGACGTTGTATAATATTATTACTTGACCATTTCCACATGGTTAATAATCCTAGAAGCAACGCCGCCATTATAATAAAAATTATAGTAAACTCCAAAGTTGCCTGCGCCCTATTCTTCATCTCATACTCCTGGAGCGTTCTAATACATGGTCCCCAGGGTAATATTTCCCCCCATCGCCTAATGTATGCGTAAATGAATATGAACTTCCGTTTATATCTATATTCGACTTTAAGGTGTCTCTTGCAACCAAAGATTTAGTTGTAATAATGTTACCTGAGTTCTCCTGTTTTGTAGTAGTAAGCTCGGAAGATATGTCATGGACAAATATATTTTCGCTCTCCTCAACACTACCTTCATCAGGTGTTTCCCGAGAGGGGATATCGATCGCCCCGCCTTCATTAAGCTGATACTTTGAAACTCCTTCATCAGTATTCATACCATCTCCCCAGAATACATTACCGCTTCCGGAAAAAGACTGTATTTGCCCTAACTCCATAGGATTCATTACATTAGGCATACGCCTAAAAGCTACCTTAGTGTAAGAAGCAGAATTATTTGCATTTCGCGCTTCTTTTAAGGCGGCACGAAAACTCTGCTGCATAACAGACTGTTGACGATTTAATCTTTCACTATAATTAATGAGAAAAGAAAAGGCCATAAGAATTAAAGACCCTAAAACAACAAATTCGGTAGCCGACTGACCTTTCCTTCCTGATAACATTTTACCTCCCGCCTAGAAAAATTACTCTTTTGATTCATATCCAGAGGTACTAAGAATAATTTCAGTACCAACCGTTCTTTTACCGCCTCCTTTTTGCTGCGTTAATACAGTAGTGGAGTCTTGAGATATAGTTGATCCTGAGATATTTACCGAATATCCCGAAACATCCTGCTGATAGGCAGATTGTTCTGTGCCTATCATATGGTCTGTAATACCTTTCAACTTACCCTGAACCCCCCTAGTAACATAAGTTTGCATCCCAACAAGAACTAACCCTACCACTCCAATAATTAGAGCAACCTCCGTCAAGTTCTGTCCCTTCTTAAACGAATGGATAGTCTTTTTAACGCCAAGTATCATTCTGAAAAGCTCCCAATTGTTCATTAGTATCCCTTATTATGCTCTCATTTGTCAAACCTTGACTCACGCTAGAAGAATCAGTAGCTCCAGGAGTAGAGCCGTCGGCGCTTCCGTAGGTTGTTTTACTCTTACTAATAGAAACTATAGTATCCTTTGTCAACTTACGCTCTGAATTAAATATAACGGTATTCCCAGGATCATACTGAGCAGCCCCTATTTGATCGGCAGAATTACGTAAATTACCCTGGAAACCGCGGCCAATATAAACAACCATAGCTATAATAGCCGCGGCAGAAAACGCAATCAAACAAAGATACTCTAAAGTCGTATTACCTCTCTTCATAAGTATCCTAATTAACGCTCTACCGAGAAATCACTAACCGTCTCGGACCCGCTCTTTTTCTGTATATTTCTCTGGATGTTCGTAGTAGTTTGCCCACCGGCCTCCATATCCTCAATCTGGGTTAAACCGGTAGTTATTGTATATTCTCCTGTAGTATTGCCCGCTGAATACTGCTGACCTATCTGATCAGTAGATTCCCGAAGCCTTCCTTGAAGGCCTCTTTTCATATAAACACCCATGGCAATCAATGCAGCAACCACAAAACCAATAAGAATAACATACTCAAGGGTACTCTGCCCCTTTCTACTTCTAGATAACATATTCACCTCCTTACTATTTTAAGGTGTAGGAGCCAAAATTGTTTGGGTGCCCGTCCTAGAGGAAATATCTTCTCCTTCTATGCTTCTCACCATTCCCCCGCCCGCAGTAGTCTTAATTTTCTCAGTAGCGTCCCTCGTCGCAACCATATTAGTCGTGGTCATATAATCCGGCTCATACTGCGAAAGACCGCCTAATATATGCCCGGCTGCAGGATCATTATAATCAACTGCCTGTTTCATTTTTGCTTGTAATCCACGTTTAACATAAACCTGCATAGCTACTGCCGCACCTATTACCAACCCAATAACAATAGCATATTCTGCAGTACTTTGTCCCTTCCTCAATAACCTTAACATAATATCACCTCCCTTAGAAATAAACATTCAACTGTCAATTAGAAATTTACTTCATTAACCTTATTTTGCATTTTATCCCCAAGAGTATCATAGGTACCTGTAAGCTTTGGCTTAAGAGCAGCGCCCACGGCAATTATTGCCCCAACTACTGCAGCTAATATAATTACATACTCCAATGTACTTTGGCCTTTTTTCTTTCTCATCCTCTCACCTCCCTTACTTACTCTTTTCGATAATAATTCAACTCTTCCTGCGTTTGTTTAAGCCGTGCATTCATCGAACGCATTACATATGTACTCATAGCCATTAAGGCAGCAGCTACGATTATAATTAACATCGTATACTCTATAACACTTTGCCCCTTCTTATGACCTAGAATCTTCATCGCATTGCCTCCGTAGCGCTGTTTACATACCCCCTAAAAATGGAAGGAGCCCTCTGTGCAAGGGCTACCGATGCTACAACAACTATGGCAAAAATAACAATATATTCAACAAGGCTTTGCGCCCGATTAAATTTTTTAAATACCCGTGGCTTATACATCCTGCATTCCTCCAATAACAGGACATCTTTTAATTAACTGTATTGCAAATAAAATATAACACTATAAATTACCATAATCAAGGCTATTTAAAGCATAAAAGGAAACGCTTTCTTTAACCTATTGTAAAATAAGCCCTTAGCCCATCGTAAGATTTAATCCCTCTTTCATTAAACCTTCTTAAGATATAGTCTAAGGCTTTTAAATGAGGGTATCCTGCTTTAGGTTTAAAATAAAAATATCGCGTACTGCCAATTTTCTCGCTGTTGTCAACTGTAAGATCATAAAATCTTGATTTCATTTCCGAAAAATCATTTACCTCATACCCTACAGGAAGAAAATGCTCTCTTATATAAAGATCGAGCGCTTTTAAATAGCTATCAAATACCACCTGCGAATCTACCGGGCCGGTTATATCTGCACCCTTTACCTGCGCAGAGAAAAAATTCTGCGAGTTAGCAGTATAAGTAAATAATTCTATCTTACGGTTATAGTCCTCAAATGCCTCTTCCAGATTAGGCCACCGGGCAATATATTGTAAAACCAAACCTTCTGCAGGAATAGACTGCGCATCAGCGTTAGTCAATATAACGACCCGAACCCTCTCTTTCAAGCTGGTTTTAAGAGATACCCCTCTTAAGCTGATTTCTCCCTGCACTTCAGGATTAGATAATCTAAGCTCTATATCCGCAACATAGAAATCCCTTTTAAGTTCCTCTACAACGATCTGTCTAAATTCTCCTATTTTATCAACCTTCCGGTAACCGGTAAATTGCCATGGCCAGAGCCCAAAGATAAAAAATCTTCTTTGAGAAGACGGAAGCGGAAGGTCTGCAATCTCCTCCAACTTTCCGCTGAAAAGCGTTACCTTTGAAATCATGTTTATATTGCTATTTAGCGCCGATAGGAAGCGGAGGAATTCCGGGCTGGGGATATCATAACCTGCGGCATTAAACATTACAACCGGCTGGTTTTCAGAAAAATAACTGTTCAAAATAGAGGAGACATTATTTATGGTATTGGAAAAACCATAGGGTATATAGGAAGAGGACCATACCGCGTAAAAACAACTATCGATGAAAGCAGGCGTTCCGTTTGAAAATGTAATCCTAATGCAACGGGATTCTCTTAATAAATTATTGGTAATTTTTGTGGCTTCAAATAGCCTCGCACTATCCAGCCCCTCCTTTTGCCTGGAAGAGAAAAGAGATGAATAGATAAGGTTTTTTACCTTAGCCAACTCGTTAGGGTTTGGCTTACCCGGAAGGGCTCCTAATAAAGCTGCAATTTGAGCACTTGCGCCAATAAGATAATCTGCCGCGTCGAGTAAAACCAAACCGCTGTTTTCGATTTCAGGGAAAAGCTCTATCTTAATCTGTGCCTCTTCCCGAGCAATTTTATCCCATTTTTCCTTTTCTATTCTTAATGCCTCAGCTTCTTCCTGCTTACGCTTTTCTTCTTTGGTTTTTTGTTCAGCTGCTCGACGGGTAATTTCCTCCTCTTCTCGCTTTTTACGCTCTAATTCTTCAGCTACTCTACACTCTTCATCCTCTTTTACCCTCTTTAACTCTTCCTGTTTAAGGCGCTCTTCTTCTTTTATACGCTCAAACTCTTTAATCTGCTCTTCCTCAATTATACGCAGCTGCTCTTTTTCTATCCTTGCTTTCTCCTCCTCCAATGCCTCTTTGTCTGCTTGCTCCTTATTTATCCTATCCTGCTCAGCTTTTGAGGGCTGATCTTTTAATTCTTTATCTTCAGCCTCTGGAACTATTGCTAAACCTTTAGAAGAGGATTCTAATAATGTAGGCAGCACAGGCATAACAATATGCGGCTTTTTTTTCTTCGGCCTTCTACCAATAGGAGCGCTTAATCCTGCTTCTTTTATAAGCGCGTTTATGCTGGATTTAGATAAACTAATTCCGAATTTCGCCTTAACATGCTCGCTCATTAAGCGGCAACTTATCTGCGGATTATCTCTTTTTTCTTCAATTATAAATTCTTTAACTTCTTTTTTTAATTTATACGTAACACCCATAAAAACTCCAGTTTGGACATTTCTTAAGCTAAATATACCCTTCTCAACCACCCCTGTCAAGCAAAACTAGGGACACCCAACCTGCTAAAGCTACGGGTGTCCCCATAAAAAACTTCAGTTAGATTTTACTAATTATTACGTCTATTAATATAGGAGGTGAAATTATGGCACGGGGACCAAGATTACTTTTAGATAATGCATGCTATCATATTATCAACCGTGGGAACCAAAAACAAAATATTTTTATGGAAGATACTGACTACCTAACTTACTTAGGGCTGCTTAAGCACTATAAGAAAAAATATGGATTTAAAATATTTGGTTCAATTTAAAATACAAAAAAGTAGGGCATCTCTGGCAGGGAAGGTTCAAAAGTATGATTATCCAAAAAGACAACTACTTTATAAACTGTATATACTATATTGAGTCTAATCCGATAAGGGCAAAATTAACATCCTCGCCTATAGATTATGCTTGGAGTAGTTATAAGGACAGGATAAGTGGAAACAAAACTACTTTGCTTGATCTTCCAAATTCTACATAAAAAAATTAATTTGGGGACACCCTCCCGATTGGCAAGTTGGGTGTCCCTATTGAATCAGAATGAGGTCTCCTGCTTCGACTTTATCAGGAGAAACTGTGCCTGAGGCAAGCTCTATAACATATGCGCTAAAGATACATACAGGGCTTAAACGAAATGGTTGTAAGCCAGAAATAACCTTTACTACCTTATTATTTTTATCAATAAATAGCGCATCTATAGGAAAATGCATAAAAAAAGTATGGATAGAATTACATGGTTTAATTATTAAGGCTTCTTTATCCTGTAAGGATCTCTTCCCTAAAAGCCCTTTAACTCTCTTAAAAATAGTATCTGCTAAAATAGCATTTTCTGCCAAAAGAATGTTTTTAGTCTCGTTTATTATCTTCATAAAGTAAAAATGGGGACACCCGTAGCTTTAGCAAGTTGGGTGTCCCTAGGGTTTTTGGAAGATGGCTTTGGAGAGGGAGATTCCTCTGATTTTTATCTCTTCAAAGAATGTCGGAATATAGCCTGTGGCCATATGGCTACCTAAGACTTTATTTTTTTCTCCTATCCCAGTCTGTTTAAATATAAATATATCCTGAATATCTATATGCAACTCATCTTGCATTCCGCAGACTTCGGCTATCGCCATAACCTTGCGTGAACCATCAGATAGCCTAGCAGTATGTACTATTACATCTACGGCTGAAGCGATCATCTCACGTATAGCCCTAACCGGCAACTCAATACCGGACATAAGTATCATTGAGTCAAGCCTCGAAAGAACATCCTGTGTAGAATTTGCGTGTATTGTAGTCATTGAGCCGTCATGCCCGGTATTCATCGCCTGAAGCATATCCAAAGACTCTAGCCCCCGGCACTCTCCGACAATAATCCTATCCGGACGCATCCTTAAAGTATTCCTAAAAAGGTCCCTTATTGTAATCGCTCCCTTTCCCTCTATATTCGGCGGCCTTGACTCAAGCCTCACCCAATGCTCTTGGCTTAACTTTAATTCTGCAGCATCTTCAATAGTAATGATCCTTTCATCATTAGGTATGGCTGCAGAGAGTATATTTAAAACTGTTGTCTTCCCAGAACCAGTACCGCCTGAGACAATCATATTCTTACGCGCCAATACGCTAGCCCGGATAAAATCTGCCATATCATTGCTTAAAGAACCAAAACCAACCAACTCTTCTATCTTAAACCTTTCTTTACGGAACTTCCTTATGGTTATATTCGGGCCGGTTAAGGCAAGAGGAGGAATAATAGCATTAACGCGCGAGCCATCAGCAAGCCGGGCGTCTACCATCGGAACAGACTCATCTATCCTTCTACCTATAGGGGCAATGATACGCTCTATAATTGTTTTAACCTGTTCATTAGAGATAAATTTCTTACTCGCCAATTCTAACTTCCCGTATTTCTCCACATAAATCTCATCTTTATTGTTAACCATAATATCAGTTATATCTTTATCTGCCAAAAGATCCTCCAAGGGCCCAAGCCCCAAGGCCTCATCTACAATCTCTTTAACCAACTTCTTGCGCATTTCTACCGAACTTATAAAACTACCCGCCTCTTCAGCTAAAAGGTTAGTCACCATTACCTCTGCCTTCCCCCTTAACTCCTTAGTTTTATTATGGTCGCTAAAAACCTTAAGGTCTAACCTTCTGATATTTAACTGGTCTATAAGTCGGGCGTGAATGCGTCTCTTTAAATACACTATCTCATCTACCCTCTCCTCTTCTATCTCTAAGGGAGCCTCGCTTAACCCTTCTTTCTTCCAAAAATCCTCAGATTCCTCAGAGGATAATTCCTTTATCTTAAGCTGGCCTATCTCTCTATGTTCAACAAAAAGGCTATCCTTTGCTACCAAATCCTCACCTAACTGTTTTATTGCTATAGAAATCTTTGAACGCGGGCTTTCTGTTACTATCGGAACCCCGCGATTTAATGCTATCCCCACCGCCTTGCCTTCTGAAGGAATCAAAGATATTATATCTACCGGAAGGCTCACCTTAACTTCCTGCCAACTTATACCGGAAATAGACTCTGCCCTATTTAATACCCCTTTAATCATACTCAAAGGAAAGCTTAATGACTGTAAAGTATCTAATATCCATTTAGTTTGGTATATGGATATCACGTCAGGGGTAACTACCAATAAAAAAAGATGCGCCTGATTTAAGGCAGCAATAAATATATCGCTAAAACTCTTCCCCGCATCTACCACTATATAATCATAATCTTTTTCTAAAAATGAAAATACCTCTTTGATCCGAGACGGTTCTAAATAAGAAGACTGTTGTGGCCTTAAGACTGCTGGGAAAAAATCTACGCCTAAAGTAGATTGAATTATAAATTGTGATTTCACAAATGCTTGGGGTTGTTTCTTAAGGACATTTACGGCATCTGCCATGGACCTTTGCGGGCTAACATTAAGCATACGGGCCATATCTCCAGGGACTTGTACATCCAAATCCACAAGACAGACTCTTTTCCTTTGGTCCTGCGCTAACGTAACCGCAAGGTTAGCGGCAATTAAAGTTTTGCCTACACCACCTTTTGTACTGAATAAGACTATATTTTTTGACATTATTAATCTAATTGATAGGCTATGGGAATATTCACCCAAAGCTCCCTCTCTGTTATCGCAGGAGGAAAAGGAGGATAAGGGCTAGCTCTTTTTGCGGCCCTTAACGCATTATCATCAAGAACTTTATACCCTGAAGAACTTTGTATCTTTGACTCTAATAAATCTCCTTTGTAAGAAAGTTTAAGGCTCAAGGTAGTTATCCCTTGAAAACCTGAACCTTTTGCCGCAGGAGGGTAAATTAACCCTTCTAGTATCCTTACTTGTATTAATTGAGAATAGCGATATACCGGATCTTTTACCCCTTCTCTTTCAATTTGGGGCTTTGATGCAACTGTTTTTTTATCCCTCTTGGCTGCTCCTTCTTGATTTACTATTCTTGGGGTAAGGGTAATAAAAAGCTCTACATCTTCCCGGCTTGACGCTGGAGAAGAAGGCGAACCATCAGAGGTAGCAAGAGCGCCTCCTTTAGCAGTAACCTTATGCCTAAAAAACATACCTAAAATTGGAATGTCTCCAAGCCAAGGAAACTTTTGCATCTCTTCAATTGTCTTTTGTTTAATCAATCCGCCAATAGCCATAACCTGTCCATCCTCAAGGATAATTTCAGTATCAGCAGAACGCTTAAAAAAAGTATAAGCCAAAGCATAATCTGTTTTTACCTGAGCTCCTAACTCGCTAACCTCTACATTTAATTTAAGGTTTATATTCCCCTGATCATTTACTGCGGGATTAATATTTAAGACAATACCATAATCTTTATACTCTACACTTCCTCCGGTAGTAGCACCTGTGGTGCCTGCCCCAGAAGTTCCGGGAGTAACTGACCCGCTTAAAATAGGAACCTCTCCACCAACTACAAGCTTCGCACTCTTCCCGCTTAAACAGGCAAGCCGCGGACGGGAAAGAAGTCGCGCATTACCTTCTTTTACCAGGGCATCAAAAGTCAAATCATAAGTGGTCCTAGTAACACTTCCTAATTTAAACAATTTAGCCCAACTCGTTGCCCCTTCTGCAGATATACCAGGTACGGATTCAGCTACTTCAGAAAGGCTAATAGTTTCAGGCCATTCAAAACCTAACCTCTTCTCTGCTCCTCTATTAATCTCAAAAATCTGAACATCTATCTCTATAACAGCTTCTTCGTCTCTAACCGATATTAAATCTACGATTTTGTCCTTTAATGTTCCTAAAGCAGATATAACCTTATTTTTTTCTGCCTCATTCTTAGCCTTACCTAAAAGAAAAACCTTCCCCTCCTCATCCTGAGCCTGAGAAAAAACCCCCTGAGCGCCTAACTGTCCTAAGATATTATCAACACGCGCCTTAATCTTGCTCATATCCTCAGTAAAGACTTTAACATTATAAGACTGCTCGCCATAATTATCCCATACCACTAGCGTAGTTGAACCTGCGGATTTAGGGGTTAAGGTAAGATCGACTTTGCTAACTGCGGTTATATCCGCTACACCGGGATTCCCTATTGCCACGCGCGTAGGATTTCTTACTGATATAACCTTAACCTCACCCATATAAAGCCTAAGCTCTTCATTACCATTAATTAAAGCATGCCCTTTTAAAGAAAAGGCAAAAGAAAAACACAATATTAAAAAAAGAGCCAAAGATATTTTTTTCATTTTTCTCCTCATTTAGATAAAGGCATCTTCTCCTTCTGCATTCCCCTATATACCTCTATATAATTTCCTTCATCAGCCATAGCAACCTGGGCATTAAGTGCTGCATCCGGATGCGGCTGGGGCATTATATAACTAAAAAGGGCTTCCCAACTTGCCGGCTGAATCGGTCCAACCTGAGCATCAGCTGGAGAACGCAATGTAAGGCGTAATTTTCCCTGCTCCTGGACAAAAGCAACTAAATTTGCTTCTTGAGGCCCAAGGGCTAAAGTTATAAGCCCAGAAATACCTGTTTCTTTGGTGGCGTACCTGCTATCTCCTTGCACAGGGAGGCCTCCGGTATCTTGGCCTACAGCTAAAACTAAAATATTCTGAAATAACGGCAATACAGCTAATTGATTCATCTGTTCACCTTGAGGGCCTTGCACAGGGACAGGTACCATGGCAATAACATCTACGTAATCCCCGGGCTTAATCATACCTGCCAAAGAAGAGATATTATCTACGGGTATAGTAATCGCTCTTTTCCCCATCGGCGTAAGCCCTGCTAAATTGCCTCCGCCTTTACTATGTATATTGCTAAGCTTAGTAAGTGTAATTTGCTCTCCTTTAGAAATATCTGCGACCGTAACCATATCTGCAATCCTATCTAAAGAAGTAGCTACGTTTGGCTGAAGATATTTATTAGGAATAATTGCTGTCTCAAGTTTCGAGGAATCAATCATTGCACCCTTAGGAATATTCTGTTTTGCCACTAAAACAGCTGTCTGATTAGCCTGTATATTGGACAACGCTTTTTTTGCCTGCTCTTGAGCTTCTTGGCGCTGTTGGGTAATATAACTATTAACCATAACAATAGCAATTAAAGCTAACGCCACTCCGATAATTAAAACTATATGCTGTTTCTCTAACTTTATCGGCATTATTTTATCTCCCCTTCATAAACTTCAATTTTAGCATTGCGGGAAAGCTTACCTATTAAATCCTCTATCTGCTGCTGCTGTTTTAAGAAAGTAAGCCCTCTTTTTATATCTTCCCAAAGATCAGAAAGCGTCTTTTGCTTACCGCCCTTTTTAGCCTCAAGCTTAATTATATAATAACCATCTGGGCCTTTAAATATATTACTACTCCTTCCAATGTCTAGGGTATCAGAAAAAGCTATCTCATCAAACTGAGCAAATTTATTCCCCTTAGAGATAAACCCTAAATCACCGCCCTGCCTACTTGTAGAAGCCTTTGACTTTTCTTTTGCTATCGTTGCAAAGTCTGCTCCCTGTAAAAGCTGGATTAAAATCTCTTTAGCATCCTGCTCCCTATCAACTACTATTTCGCGTATCTGCCGCTCCTCAGGCTCTTTAAGCTGGTCTTTAAAGTTATTATAGTAGTCTTCTATCTCCTTAGAAGTTACGTCTATCTTTTCTGTCTCCTTCTTGATAAGCTCTAAAACTAAAAGCTGCATTTTAGTTTTATCTAATGCCTCTAATACTTCGGGGCTTCTATCTAACCCTTTATCCATTGCATCCTGATATAACAATGTTCTCCTGACCATTTCATTTTTAAGGTAATTTAATCTCTGCTCACGGGTAGTGATTTTAAGCTCCGGCCTATCAACAGGAACTGAAAGATTAAAGGCATTTATCTCCTCTTCCATATCCTCCGTAGTAATAGGTATATTATTTACCTTTGCGATAACCTTACCCTTTACTATATAAGGCTTATTTACCTTATCGGTAGAAGTAGTTTTATTATTCAAGGACTTAGGGGCAAGGGCTTTTACTTTATCACAGCCTAAAAAACCTAAAAATAAAAAACAGAAGAATGCAACAAATATTATCTTTCCTTTCACGCTATCCTCCTTTTTAAAATTATTCTTTTTATAAAAAGAATTAGGGCCTGCCAAGCACTTTTATTGCTACATTAGGCCCTCTTAAAATACTTAAATACCCTACATCCCCTTTCCCTCTCATTAATTAAGATAAGGATAATAATGCTTCTATTTTCTTTTTTAACATAAGCGCTGATAAAATGCAAGAGAAATATTCTATTTTACCCCCAACCGGATTTGAACCGGTGTTTACAGGCTGAGAACCTGACGTCCTAGACCAGGCTAGACGATGGGGGCAATAATTTATAAGTTTTTGTCAAATAATAATACCATATTTTATATTTTGGTCAATAATTTTATTGACCGGTATATAAAAAAATGTTATATAATTAATCTATGCAGGTAGGCGTAGGATTTAGCGTAAAAGAAGATTATTTACAAACAACCCAAGAGGCCGTTAATAGCGCCTACTCCTCTTTAGGTAAACAAACAGCTGACTTAGCGATTCTTTTTACCACAAAAGAATTTAACCATCCCTTAGCCCTTAAAAGCATCTTAAAAACATTAGGAGAAATACCCTTGCTTGGGGCAAGCTCTACAGAGATAATATGCGCAAAAGGCCCTATAAACAAAGGCATAGTTCTTCTGCTTTTTAGTTTCCCAGAGAAAACATATTTTAATACATCTTGTGTGGAAGAAGTAAACAAAAATAATGCCCTCTCTATGGGAAGGAATCTTGGAGAAAAGCTATTATATGGATGCAAGGGCAACCGGAGAAACTTAAACTTAATCTTCTCAAGCTGTTTAGGCCCTGAGGGACAAAATATATTTCTTGGCTTACAAGAAAGGGTGGGCAAAAGTTTTCCTATAATAAGCGCATCTTTGCAAGATGGTATTTATTTTAACAACGCTTCCTTAAACCATTCTGTGTCTGGAGTTCTTTTTGGAGGAAAACTCTTATTTGGATTAGGGGTAAAACACGGTTGGAGGCCGCTTGGAAAACCTCGGAAAGTAACCTTATCTTCTAATAATGCTATTATAGAGATAGACGGCAAACCTGCGGCATCTTTATATAAAGATTATTTAGACAAAGATAATGCCGGAATAAAAAAAGAATTAAAGCGCATATCTAAATACTATCCTATAGGTATAGATATCACAGGAAAAAAAGAATACCTCTTGCGCAGCTTATCAGATATAGAAACAAATAATACCCTTATCTTTAACGGTAATATCCCTAAAGGAAGTGAAATACAGTTAATGATATCTTCGAAAGAATCTTGCTTGCAAAGCACAAGAGAAGCAGCTGAATTAGCCAAAGATGCCCTTAAGGGGCAAAAAATAAAACTTCTCCTTATACTAAATTCATCAGCAAGATTATCACTGTTAGGAATTAAGGCAGCTGAAGAGATTGAAATTATAAAAGAAGTATGCGGAAAAGATACCCCAATAGCAGGCATATACACAAACGCAGAATACGCTCCCTTAAATAATGCCGGGCTTTTAGGAGTTTCGTATTTCTATAATAACTCAATAGTCATACTAACCATGACAGGATAAACAGATGTTTTACGCAAATATAACCTTAATACTCCTTGCAACATTAATAATAGTAATTCTAAGCTCCATGTTATTAACTAAAATGCAAAGTATCAGGCAGATGCAAGCAGATATAGAAAAACTTACACAATCATTAGAAGTTATGGACGAGCAGGCTAGGCTAATTGTCCGCGCGGATTTAGAACTAAACCGCATACAAGAAGAATTGGACAAAAAGATAATGGGCCTATATGCCTTACAGAAATTATCTCATAGCATAAGTAGTACTAGAATAGAAGAAGAGATTTTTAAAAACTTAAATCCTATCCTCTTTAAAGAATTAGGATTTGAGAAAGTTGTTATCTTTAACTGGGACATTGCAAGAAAAGAATTCGCCTTAAAAGCTAGCTTAGGGTACTTAGAAGAAGAGGCCCAATCAATAGCCTCTTATATCAATTCAAATAAAGACCGGATTTTAAGCCTTGTTATCACAGATAAAACAATATCCTCTGTCTCAAGCATTAATAATTTTACTACCCAGGAAGACTTGCGCAACATATTCAAATCAGAATACTTTATATTCTCTTCTATCCTGCCTAAAAACGAAAACCGCGGGTTTATTTTTACGGGCACAACAAATACAGATATTGTTATTACTGATGGGGATGAGGAATTAATCAAAATACTCGCTACTCAATTAAGCCAAGCCTTAGAGAACGCCCATCTTTTTGAAAAAACTTGGAATACTCAACTAGACCTTGAAAAAAAAGTTAAAGAAAGGACATTAGAATTAACAAAAGCCCTTGAAGAGGTAAAAAAGATAAGCCGGCGCAAAACTGATTTTGTCTCCAGCGTTTCACATGAATTAAGGACTCCACTGACCTCTATAAAAGGCTATACTGCGATTCTGCTTACCGGAAAACTTGGGAATATCCCCCCGGAAGCTAAGGAACGCTTAGAAAAGATGAACCGGCATAGCGATGAATTAGGTAGCATAGTCAACGACCTTTTGGATATTTCGCGCATAGAATCAGGTAAAGTCTCTATGAATCTTGAATCACACGGCTTAAAAGATATCGTCAATAAAGTAGCAGACCTTTTATCCGGGCAACTTAAAGAGAAAGGAATTAACCTTGAAACAAAAATTAACCCAAAAGAACTTAAGGTTTTAGTTGATTCTACTCAGATAAATAGGGTATTTATAAATTTAATAGGGAATGCAATGAAATTTACTCCTGCTGGAGGGAAAATTAGCATCTATGCTAATAAACAAAATAATACCGTACAAGTTGATGTATCTGATACTGGTTGCGGTATACCCGAGGGCTCGCTTGAGACGATATTTGAAGAGTTTTTTAGGGTAGAAAATTCTATTAATCAAGAGGTTAAAGGGACGGGTTTAGGCCTGGCATTAGTAAAACACATAATTGAAGCACATCAAGGCAAGATATGGGTTAAGAGCAAAGTTGGTTACGGTTCAACCTTTAGCTTTACCTTACAAGGGGCAACTTAACCATAAAAAAAGATGGCAATAAAAATACTTATTGTTGATGATGACCCGGATATACGCGATGTATTAAAATTAACGCTATCCGAAGAGAATTATGAAATATTAGAGGCTGGAGACGGAGAAACAGCGCTAAAAACTATACACGAAAATCAGCCTGACCTTATACTCTTAGATTATAAAATTCCGAAAATTGACGGACGAGAAGTATGCAGAAGAGTAAAAAAAGATATTCTATTAAGACACCTTCCGATAATAATGGTCACCGGAAAAGGGGACATCAATGATAAGATCGGCGGGATTGACGCCGGAGCAGATGATTATGTGGTTAAGCCCTTTGAGCCAAAAGAACTTTTAGCGCGCATACGCATGATCTTAAGGCATACTGAGCGCGACCTTGAGGCAAACCCGTTAACACGACTGCCGGGAAATGTCTCTATATTAAAGGAGCTTTCCCGCAGGTTAGAAGAAAAGTCCTACTTTGCCGTATGTTATCTTGATTTAGATAAATTTAAATCTTACAACGACAAATACGGGTTTGAACACGGAGACGAAGTAATCCGGGAGACTGCCCGGCTTTTAATTAAGATAATAAAAGAATTTGGAAACCCTGATGATTTTATCGGGCATATAGGAGGGGATGACTTTGTCATTGTAACAACCTTAGAAAAAGCAGACCTTCTATGCCAAAAGGTAATTGTCAACTTTGAAGAGCTCGTCCCCTCTTTCTACAATGAAAAGGATAAAAAAAGCGGATTTATACTCGCCAAGGATAGAAAGGGAAAAGAACAAAAGGTCCCGCTTATTTCAATATCTATCGGGGTAGTAACAAATGAACACCGCAGCATAACCCACGTTGCGCAAATCGGAGAGGTAGGGGCAGAATTAAAGGCTTACGCTAAAAGCCTTGAAAGAAGCAATTATGTTAAAGACCACCGCAAATAGATTAGTGTATTTTGCGCGGGGAGGGAGTTGAACCCTCACAGGTTGCCCCACTACCCCCTCAAAGTAGCGTGTCTGCCATTCCACCACCCGCGCTGTATCTAAATTTTAAATATTATATAACGTTAAAATTAAAAACTCAACAAAAACCTACAACCGATAACTAAAGCAGCCTTAGAATCCTTATCAGCGTTAGGATGAGTTACTAACTGAAGGCTCGGAGTTAAGGTGACAAAGCTATTTAAGCTACAACTATAATAAATTTCATATATAGTCTCTCTCCTTGCGGCAGTATCTTCGTTTAGGCTACGAAAATCATTCCCCATAATTGAGCGTGCAACACCAATAGCAAAATAATCATCCTTGCGCCCTAAAAAAGGCTCATTAACCTGCGCGCCAAATGACCAGAAACGCTTTATATCCCATATCTTCTCATCAGCACATCCATAACGCAAAAATAAGGTAACCTTCTTGGTTATCTCTTGGTCAAAACTTAAGGCATAACCTAAAGTATCCTTCTTCTCCCCTTCACCATCAATGCGCTCGAGCCTTTCATGATTGAGATAAAAAATCAACCGGTAATTACCTTCAAGCTCTTTTGTCTTAAAAGAGAAGCCGAGTTCATTTATAAATAAAGAGCTGTTAAATCCGTCGCTTAAGCCTGTTTTAGTAGAAGTAGCCCGGGCAGTCCCTACGCCGGATTGAAGATAAACCCACTCGTAAGGCGCAAAAGTAATTAATCCTCCTAACCCCTTTGAGGGAAAAGGTATGGCCAAATTATTCACTAATGCGCTGGATAAAAACTGCGTATCTGCGGATTCTGCGGCATTATTAGCATCAAACCAATCGGATAAACCAATCTTTCCGGTAACAAGCAGTACCTTGCCTGAAAATAGACTCTGTTCTAAATATAGCTCAGGAATATATATAGGTATCCTTTCGCCGAAATTATTATTAAACTGAGAGTAAGTAGGGATTAATTTATCTACGCCCATCCCATTATCAGTCTCAACCTCTAAAAATACCGCGCCTCCCGACCAAAGATTCTGTTTAACCTCAAGGTTTAAATAACCTACACCCCGGCTTTTTCCTTGATCATGACTTGCCCTTAAAATTGCCTGCTGAGTATAGTTAAACAAAAAGGCAAGTTCTGTGCCGTATTTATCAGCCAAGACTTCCCTGTATTTAATAAAATTATTTGACCGCTCTTCAGAAGAAGTAATTACCTCTTTTGCCTCAGATATCTCAATAGGAGTAAGAGCTGCTTCTGCGCAAGGAGACAATAAAGACAAAACAAAAAATAATGACACAAACAGATAAAACATAAATCTTCTTATCTTAAACCGATGCTCTACCTTTACCTACTATAATTAACGCCGCAATAATAGCGAAGATCATAACTGCCTGAATCAAGCTCATTATTGCAATAAAAGGAGGGTTATCATTAATGATTATGGCGCTAATCCCTAAGGCGCAGGTTATAAAATAAATAAAAAGAACTGCGCCATAGGGCTTAAAACCAAGATCCACCAGCCGGTGATGGAAATGATCCCTGCCCCCATACTGCATCCATTCTATTATCCCCTTCACCTTCCCTTCGCTTAACCGTACAATGGTGGTAAAAACCATATCGAATATAGGAACTCCCAGTATTAAGACAGGAATAGAAATCTTTACAATGCTATCACTCCCCCAATAACCAGCCAAAGAAACACAGGCAAGCGTAAATCCAATCAGGGTAGAACCAGACTCCCCCAGGAATATTTTTTTATTGCCTAGGTTGTATGGTAAAAACCCCAGGATAGCAAAAGCAAATACAAGCGCAAAGAGCTTAAGCGGGTACTGAGCTGTATTATTGAGGATAACCGCCAGAAAAAACAAATTAATAATTCCCGAGCCTGCTGCTAAACCGTCTAAGCCATCAAGGTAATTAAAGGCATTGGCTAAACCCACAAGCCACACTATGCTAATAAGCACCTCCAGGCCATCCCCTACAATACCCGGGGGGAAAAAGCTGACCCTTAATCCCATACTTATAACAAGCAGGGATATAAATACCTGGCATATAAACCGTGCCTGGGCTTTAATCTCTTTGAGATCGTTGATCAAACCCAAAACAAAGATTAGGGTAGCCCCTAAAAGAATGGGGAAAATCTTGGAGAAACCCGGGAAATTAAAAAATATTGCAACACATAACCCAAGATAGATCGCCACCCCGCCGATTAAAGGGGTAGGATCTTTATGATTTTTTCTTCCTCCGGGAAAATCAAGCAGGTTAATACGCCAGGCGAACCTACGCAAAAACGGCATAGAACAAAAACTGATTAAAAAAGCAACGGCAGATGTAAAGAAAGTAACCATTAAACAATGCTCCTTAAAACACGCAAAGCCTTAAAGCCTTCTGCAGACCTTATCCTCCCTTGGTACCCGCGGAAAGTAGCGCAAGCCTGGACACTCTCCAGTATAGACAAATTATTCACCTTAGTCCTGTGGATTTGGGATGCATGAATACTTAAAAGTTTAACCTTATCCTCCAATACATCATGAATATCCACAAAAATATCCGGCTCGAAATGCATAGTCGTAGGAACTTCGTAAAACAGCACTTCCTTGATATAACGCGTAGCAGACAAACCTGACCGGGCTACTGCCCTGTGGTCTTGGTGAACATCGTCAAAATAATTAAGAAAAACAATATCCGGGGAAGTTTTTTTAACTGCGTCTTCAATTTTCAAGATAAGATCATGGTTGTCTATCACCTGCGTATCAGTTAAGCCTCCCCAAATAATATTCTTTGCACCTATAAACCTGGCTGATTCCTCCTGTTCTTCTATGCGTAAATGGCCATCAACACCACAACTTCCATCGGTAATAACCATCAGGCTTACATTGTGCCCTAACCGGCTGTATTTTAATAAAGTCCCCCCGCAACCAAACTCAATATCATCAGGATGAGAACCAACAGCTAAAATATTCATACAACCTCCTTAGCCAATCTACGGGCCAATTATACCATAATATTCTTTAAATAATTAAAATTACCCAGCTAACATTCCTTAAGGATTTTGAATGATTCCTTGCCACAATTAAACAACAAATCAAGAATAGATAAATTAGGAATAAAGGGCCTATACCTTTGGGGATATTGCGATAAAGAAAATTTTTGGTATTTTAGCTTTATGCCCACATCTATAAAAAGGCCTTCCTCTAAATATGCCTTACCCCCTATACCGGATAAATAGGTATCCGCCTCTAATCGCCTGCAGATATCAATTATCCTAGAGGTCTTTTTATTATTAATCCCCAGTTCTGATTCCAGGTAAATATCCGTATTTATATTAAGAAAGGCGTTAATCCCTTTGATTATATAGATATTTAAATCCACGAGCCGTTCCCATTGCCTAGTATATAGATCATGGAAGAAATCCGAATATTCCTTAAAATAAGGGCTACGGCTGTAATTCAGATAGATTGCCTTCCAGTGTTTGGCAGGCCAATCTTGATAATTATCTATCAATACATCCTTAATTCTAATAAATCTATCCGAAGAATGCACTACCGGTACAGTAAGCCATTGCACTCCGCTTTTTGTCCTTATGCGGTTGCGGTTTTGATATTCACGCTTTTTATATTGAACATTATCCAGGAATACAAATATATCGCTTTTTAATATTTTATGGAAATAACCTATCCAAGCCAGGTATTGTGGCTGATGCAAAGAAAGTATCATTTATATACCTCTTCTTTATATAGCTGCCTAATCCCCTTAGCCATTATTTCTAAGGAGAAATTGCTTTTAACTAACTCTATCCCTCTTTTAGCAAGGGCCTCTCTTTTGTCTCTGTCGTTTAAGAGGATGATAATCTCCCGAGCAAGCGTTTCAGTTTCTGCCGGAGGGATAAGTATACCGGTTACTCCATTAGATACAATATCGGGGATACCCCCTACCTGCGTAGCGATAACAGCGACTCCAAGCCCTTGCGCTTGTAATAGAACCCTTCCTAAGGCTTCATTAAGTGATGGCTGGACCAAGATATCCATTACCCCAATTAAAGCCCCTGCATCCTCACGCCAACCGGTAAATATTATTTTGTCATTTTTTTTGTGATTAGATGCCCAAAGCTTTAGCTTAGCGCTCAGGCTGCCCTCTCCCACAACTAAAAAATATACGTCATTGCGGCTTTCCAATATTTTAAGGGCGGCAAGCATAAAATAATCAGCTCCTTTAACCGGCTCAAGCCTTGAAACCATTCCTACGATAAAATTGTCCTCTTTAATCCCTAAAGACAACTTCTCTTTTTTAATCCAATTTTTATCAACAGGAGGAAAAGGATCTATCCCTGCAGTAAGGACCATAATTTTATCCCTCCTAGTTAACCTTAGTTTCAATAATATTTCTTTCTCGGATTCAGTAAAAACTATAATCCTATGCGTTATAAAAGAAAGGAGCTGTTCTAATTTTAAAATAAACAAAGAAACTGTTTTATTAAAATACCCGAAAAATATATTTCCATGGGGAAAATGAATTACCTTTCTTTTCCCTAAACAAAATGCCGCCAACCTCCCTAAAACACCTGCCTTAGCGGTATGAGTAGTAACAATGTCAGGGTCAAGCCGATAGAATATACAACAAAGCTTTAAGAATGCAATAAGGTCCATAAACGGATTAATCTCTCTTCTTAAAGAAGGGATATAAACCGACTGGCCCTTAAAATCCTTCAGAAAATCTTTTGTCTGCCGGGTAGAATTCTTAGTTAAGCCAAAAACCAGGTAGAGATCAAAAGGCTCTTGCCTGAGAGAAATAAAAATCTGCCTTAGTATATCAGGGGAACCGCCCCAATCCATGCGCGTAATAACATGTACAATTTTTGTTTTCTTCATAATCTTATTAGTACCTGTATAACTCCGTACACTTAGGACAAACAGAAAAAATCTTATTTGCCTTAAGCTGCTTACGGAAATTTATTGCAGGCTCAGAATTCCATATATCGACAAAAGAAGCTTCCTTAATATTTCCGAAGGAATAACTGAAATTAAGGCACGGCTTTACTTGGCCATCGCAAAGAATATACGCAACTATCCACGGGCTTATACATCTAGCTAAAAAACCCGTAGGCACCCTTTGCGGATTATCATAATATTCCTTCAGGGACAAAGGTGATAAATTAGGGTATAAATCTATATTAAGCCCTTTTGCCGAGGCAAAGACATCATTAAGCTTCTCCTGAAGAATGGCTATGTCGATTCCGGGGTTAAATAAAAAACCCTCCCACCCCTTGGAATCGGTTTTTAATAATAAATCCTGCCTCTTTTGTTCCTTAAGCATCTCTTCATTTATAAAAATCAGGTTATGAAAAGTCAAGGAGTCAACTTTTAACTCTCTTGCCACCGGTAACAGCTTATCCAAGTATCTATAATTATCGGAATTCAAAGTAGACTGCAACCCTACCAGAGGGGCCCTGCGAGAATACTTCATCTTAAAATAATTTATTCTTTCAACCCCAGATACTATCTTCTTAAATAAACCCTCCTGGCCACGGATCTTATCATGCAACCCTGCGGGACCGTCTAAAGAAATATTCAATTCATCTAACCCGGACAAAACCAGACTCTCGGCATTTTCTTTCAGGAGAGAACCATTGGTTATCATTAAGCAGTGCAACTTATTCTTCTTAATATAATCTATCAGCCTTATGCATCCGTCTTTGTAAAGAAGCGGCTCTCCTCCGAAAAGCGTTATATTCGGCTTAAAAGATGACACCTCTTTTATAATGGCGCTTAACTCTTCAAAAGATAGCTCCTCCTGTAAGGAGGCGTTCTCTGCTTTCAGGCTGACCCCATGCCTTCCCCACTGACCGCACATATGGCAATGTAAATTGCAGCGCTGGGTTAAGAATATAGTCAGGGATTCAGGGAGAAAGCTTCTGCCTCTGCCAAAATAGTAAGAAAGATAGCCTAAGCCTCGGCGCCTTAAAACATTTAGGGCATATCCGGGCTGTTTAAGGAATTTATAAGAAAACCTGCGTAATTTATTTTGAAACGGCATATTTTTTAATAACCTCGATAGCTTTAATTAAATATTCAATCTTTATGTCGGGGTAAACCGGCAAAGTTAATAACCCCCTGGCAAGAAAACAGGCCGCGGGAAAATCTTCCCTATTATATCCTAAACTGAAGATATGGTGCAACGGCAGATCATATAAACTGGAAGACTCTATTCCTGCATCCCATAACCTTGATTTAATAAAACTTAATTTATCTGGATCTTCAAGAACAACCGGCAACCGGTTAAAAACCGGATAAGACCCTTCTTCTATAACCGGAGTAACTATCCCTTGAGTTGACTCAAGGTTTTTTAATAAAAATATCCCATTTTTATAGCGGCTTAAGAATATCTCTTCGCGCCTTAAAAATATCCGTAGTCCTAAATGTGATTGGGTAGGAGTAAATCTTAAACATTCGCAGAAACCGCTATGCTTTTTCTCCTTAAACCTTTTGACAAAACTATGCATAATCCCGTAAACTCTCGGATTAACCACAATAGTAACTGACAAAGCACTTATAAACCAGAGTAACTGTTTTAATCCTCCAGTAACCCTTACAGAAGAGAGATATTTTTTTATTTTGGCTGACAAGTTTTTATTGCCTAAGGCTATAAACCCTCCTGCGCAAAGAGAGATATTTTTACCGCGGCCGAAACTGAAAAAACTAATATCAGAGAAAGTTCCTGACTGCCTGCCGTTAAAGCAGCTTCCCATAGACTGGGCGCAATCTTCAACCAAGTAAACATCCACAGGCAAAGCAGCGCGCAGCTTATCAATCCCCTTGATTGTTATTCCGAACATATGCACAGCCAAGACCAAAAGTGTTTTTTCGGAAACATTTTTAAGTAACAAGTTATAATCACTATTAAAGGTATTAATAGAAATATCGCAAAGCACCGGCTTAAGCCCGCACCTAAGCACAGTATCAATAATAACCATCGGAGCATAGGCAGGGACGATTACCTCATTCCTGCCCCCATCTTCTTTTAAGCACCTTAAGATAACTTCCAGGCAAGATACCCCGGAATCCAACAGGAAGATCTCCCGGCCGCAGTAGAATTTGCTTAACGACTCTACAAATGCAGGCAATGCGGCTGCATCGGAAATATTTGAGAATAAATCAATAATGTCCGATGGCCTTATTGAAGACCCTATGATTGGCACCTTAAAGATCATATCTTCCCCACCTCAAGAATAATAATCGGAGCAAGTTTACCCAGAAGAGGTATTCCTACCCACTCCCTGCGAATAACCTTAAGGCTAAGACTATCAAGTAAATGCTCAATATCCTTCAGTTTATGGCAGTTTGTCGTTAATCCCTCTAGAGTAGAATCATAATATCCGGATAATCTGTATATAAAACGAAACAAAAAGTTTTCGTAATTACGAAACTCAAATATTATCCTCCCGGAAGGCTTGCAGAGGTATTTCAATTCTGCAAGTAATTCTCTAATCTTAGATAGAGAACTAATATTAAGTATAAAATTAACGCAGATAACGATATCAAATGAGTTTTCTTTAAAGGCCGGCTTATAGGCATCTGCAAGCAGAATAGAAAAGTTAGAGGAGGCAGAAGATTTTAACCTTGTATTTGCCCTAATGCAAAAATCTAAGTTTCTATCTATCCCGTAAACCTTTAGGGCTATATTATTTTTAATGATTTTTTCTAATAATAAACCTACGCCCTGGCCTATCTCCAATAACCGTCCCTTACGTAACCGGCAGAGTTTAACTATCCTACGTCGGATTATCCCCTGAAAATAACCGCTATTAGGCTGTCCCTTTTCATCATGACAAGAAAACAAATTATAGATTAGTTTATAAATACCCTTGAGCATTTTTTCCTATCTTAGCCAGGATTTCTTTGGCTTTCTTTGCTGCCTCTTCAGGAGTAATCAATTTCAAGCATATTTTACTATAACAAAACTTTTTTATACATGGAGCACAAGAGACCTTTTTGTATAACAGGCACCCGTTGGGGTTTAGAACACGCGGGTCAAAGCGCTTAAGGGGTGCCCCTCCGAATAAGGCTAAAAAGTTAACTTTTAGCGCTGCGGCTAAATGCATATTACCGGTATCATTGGTTATATAAAGGCTGCATCTTTGCATTAATGCCGCCAACTCTCCCAGGCTAAGCTCTCCGGCAAGATTAAGTGCTACCTTACCAAAACCTTTTATCAGCCGACTTGCTAACCTGCTCTCTCTTAAGTTACCCGTCACCAGGAATATTAATCTTTGATCTAAGGAGAGGGACTTTAAAAGAAGGCGATAATTCTTAAGCGGCCAACGCCTTAAATATTCTCCTCCGGGGTGTAAACCAACCAGGATATCGCTATCTTTAATTTTTGCTCTCTTTAATAATTCATCTACTCTCTTTGTATCTAGGCCGGTAACCGCAAACCTTACCTCTCTATCGTTTATGGTAGCCCCCAGGGCACCTGCTAATTCAAGGTCATAATCTCTTTCGTGGATTGAACCGTAGTCTTCTTCAGATATTTTTATATCAAAGAACTCGGCGCGCCCCTGAGTATCGCGTCCTGCGCTTATCTTCGGATTAATAATGGCAAAAAGCGCCTTTATTTTTAACGCGCTTAAGGACGAAGAGATGGAACGCATATTAATTGCTAAATCAAATTTTTCTTTCCTAAGAGAAAATACCGGGCCCAATCCCTGGAAAATAATTCTCCACAAAGAGCGCGGGTAAAGAACAATGATTCTATCGATAAAATCTAGCCTCTTTACAATGCCTAACGCCTTATCAGAAATAAGTACTGTTATATAGGATTGCGGGTATTTACCTTTTATTGCCGCAAGTGCCGGCAGGGAAAGCAAAAAATCTCCCATTCCGCCTAAGTTCACAATCAATATTTTATTGATAGCTTTTACCGACTTGATTAATTCATTCATTTAAAACCTTTTCTATCCCTCTCCAAACTTCTTCTTCAGAAATAGACTTTATACATTTAAAACCAAAACATTGAGAAGGAAGGCAATCTTTACAGTTTTGTTCTTTTCTAACCACAACACTATTTTTAGACCACGGGCCCCACCTCAAATAACTATCGTTTTGATGCTTGGGGCCAAAAATTGCTACCACCGGGATATTTAATGCCGCGGCAATATGCATAGGCCCGGTGCTATTACCGACAAAAAGCTTAGCCCTGCTCAAAAGTGAAATCAATTGGCCCAAGCTTAGGCCGGTACAACAAAACGGCTTATCCTCCATCAAAAAAGCAACACCCTTAACTAAATTCTCTTCTTTTGATGAACCAATAATAATAACCCGCGCTTTCTTATCGCGCATAAGACGCAAGGCGATATGGGCAAACTTCTCTTTATCCCAGCGCAGATATTCCTGGCGAGACCCGGGGTGAATAACGGCGATAAAATCACCCTCAGAGATACCTAAGCCTTGCAAATAATGCTGCACGAAGTTTTCCGAGTCTACATTTTTAAATATCTCAAGAGACTGTTCGTCCTGCGAACAACCAAGTTCCTTAACCGCCTTAAGAGCAACTTCGACTTCATGGCATATTGGCTCTCTCCGGGGATCAGGGATTATGTGGGTAAGAAAGAAACTCCCCCCAAAACCACTAAAGCCGATACGGATGCGCGCACCGCTGGCAAAAACAAGGTAATTCTGAAGTATCCCCGGATGTAAGGCTATAGCAGCATCATAAACTTGCGGGTAAAATCCCTCTTCATAGATAAGCACTTGGTTAATGTTTGGGTTCCCGAAAAGAATATCTTTTGTATATCTAGTAGCCATAAAATGAATGGTTGCCTTAGGAAATAACCTCCTAAGTGCGCGTATAGCAGGGGTAGAAAGAACGATATCGCCGATTCTATCCAGACGGATTACTAATATTTTATTAATCTCCCCTGCAGGCGCAGGTAAAGGCTTCCTATTAATAAATAGAAATACAGGAAAAATGAGCTTACCTACAATCAAATCAAAAACCCGATAATATAACTTCCTTGCCTTACAAGCTAGGCGCATTAGAAATAAAACTCTAAATAATGCCTTTATATATCTTCGCATATCATCCCTCAATTAAACCAAAGAATCCTTCTGCAATTCTTTCCCAATCATAAATCCTCGATAGATTATTCCATTCTTCATCCCATACTAATTCCTTAGCATGCATAAACGCCTCTGCCCAAACCTCCGGAAGCGGCTCCCTAAGCAATACATGGGGGAATTTTGAATGCCCTAATTCCTCTAAAGGAGTACTTATGGCTATTTTCCGCGCAGCTGCATATTCCACTAATTTTATATGGAACGCCTTATCTTGAAATATGCTTTTTTTGCTAGGATTTACCCCTATGTTCAGAGCGCAAAAATACGAAGCAATCTCTTCGCTGGGTACTGCCCGGGTAAAGACTATATCTTCTTGGGAAAAACGTCTCTTAATTTTATCTAAACAGTACCCACCCCCTACTATCCATAAAGAAGCGGGCTTAAACTTCTTCTTGAAAATCAAGTATGACTTAATAAGCAATTCTATATCCACCCACTCCCCTAAATTACCGATATACCCTATCACAAATTTTCCCTCGCTAGAATGCTTTTTCCGGATTTCCCTTACCTCTGAGCGGCTAACAGACCTAAACGTGTTAAAATCCGCCCCGTTTGGGGCATAGATAGCATCCTTTGAAAAATTGGCTTTCACATAATCTCTTAAACTATACGAACAGACAGTTATATAGTCGGCTTTATGCGATTCCTTTGCGGCAAAAGAGTATACAAATTTATCCTTACGCGTTTTCATCTCTTCAACCGGCAGGTCATTAAAGTCGAATATATTAATACAACTTCTATCCTTATATAAAGCCTTTTCAGGAGCAGGAAAGAAATAGTTTAGGCCATGTAATAAAACATCAATCTTGTAGCTATTGACAAAGCGCAAGATTTGATATTGATTAAACCGGCACGCCAGCGAAAGGGGCCTGTGCAGAAAAGGAATATTGACTAAACTTATCCCCTTATAATCTAAAATCTTTAAAGGAGTAAAGGCATTAAATGAGGCGGCTTTCAACCTGGAAGAAAAAGAATAATTTAAAGGCTCCTGCCAATCTAAACAAAAAACTTTATGCCTTCTGCTTAACACTCGCCCAATCTCCAAAAGCCTTATCCTCACCTGCTTATCGGCGCTATGCGGAATAACTAATATTCTCTTCATCTTACCTTTGCCTTACTACGCCCATAATTTCCTCTGCGCGTTTAGCCCAAGTATTCATTAAAGCCATATCTATCCTTTTTTTAGAAAGGTTTATATCTCTTTCAGTAAGTGCTTTTTTTATCATAGAAATAAATTCGCTAGGGGTGGAAGCAGTATAAATAAGCCCCTGAAACAATCCCGAACCGGGAAAAGGCGTTGAAACTACAGGTAACCCAGTTGCCAGATAATCAAAAATTTTAGTAGGTGTAGCTACAGTAATGCTCTTTAGATACGGAATTATACATAGATCAAAATTCATCAGGTAAGAAGGAGTATGGCTGTATTCTTTTGCGCCTAAGAAATAAATATTAGGTTGGGCCTTAAGAATAGATATTACTGTAGGGTTAATCTTTAATACCTCACCAACAAAGACAAAAGAACAATCCGCTAATGCGCGGCAGCTCTCTAATAAAAGCTTTACATCTATACGGAAAGAAACTGTCCCGGAGTAACCAATCACCGGCTTGGGGATATCCCGCATATCTACAGGCAAAACCTTAACCGAAGCATCAAACAACTCAGGGAGAGTGCCGTCAAGCAAATGGTAAGAATTTGGGTTAATCTCCCTTGCCCGGGAAAACAATGCCCGGGAAACCGTAAAAACTATATCTGATTTCTTTATTATTTCAATTTCCTTTCTTAAGATAGATTGCCTTCTTTTAAAAGAAAGCTCGCTAAAATAGTTAGGCCAATCCTCTGCCCAGTCAAAACAAGAACATTTTATATCTTTTAACCACTTTAAAAGAGCTACATCTAAGGGGTGATAAAGCCAGAGAACCGGGTTATCAAGCTTAAGCCTGCGGGATAACCACTTCAATAAAAAATGCAGGATAAATAAATTAAAATTATATAAAGCCTGAGCCCTAAAGGAAAAGGGTATCAAGAAAAGTGGAGTAAAAATTGATAACTTGCCGGAAATATGATACGGTTTAAACAAAATAGCCCTAAGCCAGCGCTGCCGGTTTTGGCAATCTCTCAGTTCCTTAAAAGGGAATAAAATAAGCCTGGCAAAATTTAAGGGCGGCTCCACATAAAGCACCCTGCCGACATCATTAACCAAAGATAGATGTAACATAAATTGCTGTTTACGGGCCCTTCGCTTCTCCCAATTATTCACGGATACGCAGATAAAATTAATCATCAAATTTATTTACCATTAGATTAGCGGCGTTTTAATAACCTCCAGGCAATAAAAGTTGCCGAGAGATGCCCTGCGATATAAGGATACGTATAAATGATTGCGCTGGCAAAATACCCGAACCTCGGGACAAAAATTAAAGAAAAAATAATCAAGATTAAGGCATTACACATATTAATTATCGTTAATACACCCGGCCGGCCCATAGAGAGAAAAACAGGCCTAACCCATAAGGATACCACTGCCACAGTAATCCCCCATACCATTATTTTAACTAAAGAGGCTACAGGAAGAAAAATCTCTCCCACAAAAATACGAATCATCCAAGGAATAACCAAGAATAAACCTATAGTTAAAGGCAAAGTTATCCCTCCCATAAATATAGTAATTCTTTTGATAAGGGCCTTAAATTCTTCTTTTCTTTTATCCGCCCAAAGCCTTGAGAATTGAGGGTAAATAGCCGTATATACTGAGTTGCTTAATAAAGAAAGCATCTCGGTAAAGTTCTTAGCCAAGCGGTAAAACCCTACCTCTGCCGGAGCTCTGAAATAACCCAAGATCAAAACATCAATATTTTTAGAAACCAAGGTAATGGCCTCATTAAAATTTATGTTAATCAGGAAAGCGGCTATTTCCCGCCACCTATCCTTGAGTAAAAGCATCCCTCCTGCAATACCCGGGAACCAAACCGCTCTCTTAATCGTTCTCAGAGAAAAGAGTATAACCGCCGTACTGCTGAGTAAAGCCGCTATTATATATCCTAAAAGTACTCCTTTTATGCCAAATCCTGATAACAAGATAGCTGCAACAAAAATAAAACGTAAACCGGCAGAGGCTATTACGTAAACAGAAATGAGCGTAAATTTCTCAAAGACTATCAAAACCCCGCTACAAGAATTATCAAGCGTTGAGATAAGTAACATAAAAGCAAAAAGCTGGATTAGGCAGATAGCCTGCGTATCATGTATTATAAAGGTAGCAACCAAACCGGCGGTAAAAAAAGCAATTAAAAACGCTACCACCCCCGTAATAAAATCTAACAGATAGCATAGTTTTAAAGAAGCCCAAAACCTTGACCGGTCCTTTTTTATTAAGAATTCCGAGAGGTATTTAACTACTGCCTCTTTAATACGAAAATCAATCAGCTGGTTTACTACGGTTACATAAACAATAACTAAGGCAAACAACCCGTAGCTTGCCGCTCCCAAAAACCTTACAATCATAATTACCTGTAGAAAGGCAATTATCTGACTAAAGAGTTCGCTAAGAAAGAGACGCGAAGAATTACCGATTAATTCAGATAAATGCATCCGGAAATAATCAATAAGCTTAAGCTTCATCGGATATTTTTTCAGTTATTAGGCTGGGAAGGGAGAGTACGATGGCAGCCAGAAACCAGAACACCTCAACGATTCTTATAATTATAAAGGTATTGCTACTTAAGGAATGAAAGATTAAACCGATAAAACCGGAGATAAACCCGGCACAGAGGCCTAAAGAGAAATTATCTTTTGTAGAAAAAATACTGCAATATGCCTGCCTTAAATAACGAAAAAGCCTGGCAAGTATCCAAAAAAAGAGAAATAAACCTAACAACCCAGTTTCCAAGAGTATCGTAAAAGCCTGCCCATCAACAAAACGGCGCGACACGCCATGCCCAATTATAGGGCTGTTTGGTAAATCTTCAAACAAAGTCCTTTTCCAACCATCCAATCTTTCTTTGGGGGAATCCTCAATATCCAGATATTTCCCGGAAATAGCCTCCTTAGTAATAAAGGTTTGCGAGAGCCTATTCTTAACCATACCGGGTAAAAAGAAAAAAGAGGATATAAATATAACCAACACCAAATAAGCAAGCTTTACCTTTCTGGAAATAAATACCAAAGCCAGAACAGCCGGAATAAGAGCAATATACGAGCCTCTTGAAAGAGTATATATAAATGCCCGAAACATAGTTAAAATTAAGATAAAAAGAGTTATCCTGACTGAAATATTCTTTATATACAAAATTAGCCCTGAGGCGATAATCAGCATAAATAAGAGATACCCGCCCATAGTATTGGCCTCACTACCTCCCCTTGATTCAATCGGGGGAGAAACCCTGAAAAAAGTAACTCCTGAGCTTATCTGCTGCTGAATAAAAAGATTCGCATGCAAAGAAACCACAAAAGCTACGAATAAAAAAACAATAACAAAAAATTTCGCCTGGCTTAAAGTCTTTAAGTTCTCTCTTACCATAAGAAAAATCATAAAATATTGTGCATATTTGAAAGTGCTCAGGAGGCTTATAGTAAGGTTAACCTTTCCAAAGGTGACTGAAACCAAGGAGGAAAACAAACATATCATGATATAAGCAAAGAATAACGGAAAAAGAGGAGTCTTGATTGTTTTTGAGAGATCCTTTGTAAAAGCGCTTCTTATCAACCAAGCCATAATAACCAAGAGTAAAAAAACATCATCAATCCTTACAAAGATATCCCGCGATGCTGTCTTGGCAAGCACTATATCCGGAGAGAACAGCATCGATATAATAATAACTACTAAACCTATATTGGGTTTAATGAGAGTAAGCAGGAAAACCAACGGGAAAACTAATAAGCCTATACTTTTAAGATTAAAGTCAAAACGAATGACAAAAAGGCTAACAAAAACTGCGCAAAGGAGTATTGCTATGTAAATTAATATTTGATTTCTATTCATGTTTATTATTATTTAAACGACCTAAAAAGAATCCTGAATAGCTGGAAAGCCCTGAATGGATAAGTCTATTATTGCTCCATCTTCTAAGGAATTGCCCGCGGTATCGCGGATTATTTGTACTATCGGCCTTAGGGGTGAACCGGGATGAGCGCTGACAACCCTGGCAATCTCATTTGAATCAAGAGCAACCAGGCTTCCAATAGGATAAAGAGACATCTTATTTATAAATACTCTCAAAACATGGGTATCAAAGGCATCCCGCAGAGAACTAATAAGCAGCCTAATTGCTTTATGAGCGCCCAACTCTTCTAAATAATTACGCTTATGGGTCATGGCCTCGTAGGTATCAATCAAACCGATAATCTTAGCGTAAGGGGCAATGGCGTCCTGCTTTAATCCGCGGGGATAACCTTTGCCATTAACGCGCTCATGGTGCATTTGAATAGCTTCTTTAACATTGTCATTTAGCGGCAGGACTCTCTCCGCAAACTTCAAACTCTTAGACACATGTGCCTCAACCCAACACTTTTCCTCTTCGGTAAGTTTACGTGGCTTAATGACAATATCTTTAACCTCTTCTATCCCGGTATCAGAGAAAATAGCCGCCAGCGCCAAACCATCAATACGAGACTTATTAAACTTCATACTTAAGCCCGTTGCTACGGATAAGATCAATATATTAACAATATGATAAGGCAGGTAATATTCACTCGGCTTAGGCTTATAGATATTAACTAATATTTTATCTCCTAAGAGGAGCTGTTGATAAACACTATCGATTGTATCCATGACACTCTCTGCGAAAGCGCTTAAATCTTCTTGGCTCTTGGAGGCACTCAGCAACCCGGAAATAACATAAACCGCATCATCATAAACCTTCTTTGCAGCTTCAGAATTATCAATTCCGTTTTTTCTCACTGCATCAATTAATTTACGCGAAGCTAAGGTATAATCATCCAGAGAGGATAGCGCCTTATTATTTTGGGAGGCAGCCTTAGGGTAAGCTAACGGGATATTTTTTTCTGCCTCTTTCCCCTTATTGCTATTTTTATCATCGGGACCTTGCCCGCGTAAAATATCAAACATCCTTGGCATAGGATTAACCTTTTTTTAGTTAAATTCTAAAGCAACTTTACCGACTAAATTATTATCCACTTCTTTGACTCCCTGCCCAAAGCCAACCAAAAGGCAAGTATCACAAATATTGTTAATTCTTCTGGGAACCCCTTGAGAAGCACAGTAAACTGCATGGATTGCCTCAGGAGTAAATATAGGGCGAGTTGCGCCGGCAACTTCCATACGGTATTGTATATAATTCTTTGACTCTTCTTCATCTAATGCAGACAAATGATATTTAACCCCAATCCTCTGGTCAAACTGCGGGATAGAAGAGACTTTGGGCAATAACTCCGGTTGCCCTATAAGAACTAAAGTTACCAGAAAGCGGTCATTAAGCTGAAAATTAAGCAAAAGCCTCAACTCCTCAAAAGCTTCTTCGCCGTCTATAAGCTGGGCCTCATCTATAATAATTACTGTTCTCTTATTCTGGCGATAATACTCATAAATTACCTCCTGCAAGGCATGTAGGAGCTCGGGCTTCGAACCTTTGACATGTTCATTTTTAAGCTGGTAGATTATCTCCTCCATAAACTCTACCGGGGTTAAACGAGGGTGTATCACTAACGCAACCTCAAAATTATCGCTCTTAATCAAATCATCTATCACTATCCTGCTTAAAATTGTTTTACCGCAACCGTATTCACCGGTAAGCATTGCCGCTCCCTTCCCCTCCTTTATTGCATAGAGCATTCTGGCCAATGCCTCTTCGTGCTGCCTGGAGTAATATATAAATTTAGGATCAGGGGTATTTTCAAAAGGCTTTTCATTTAACCCCCAGAATTGCTTATACATTTTTACCTTCGGCTATATCCTTCTGCGGATTATTTACTTTCCTGTCTTCAAGCTTATAATATTTTCTCTGGTAATAATAACTATCTGTCATGCTTATCTCGGGAGTAACGTTATTTAAAACTACGCCGGATAAAGAACCTATCCCGCGGATATTCTCAATCTGAATTTTCGCCCGGCGCAAGGCAATCCTGGAGGCAAAGCCTACCCTGTAAACCAACAGCACGCCTTCAACCTTATTCAAAAGAATAGAGGGCTCGCTGACTGCCAAGATCGGAGAGGTATCCACTAAAACTACATCGTAATTATTCTTACAATAGTTCAAAAGTTTATCGAGCTTTTCACTATTAAAAAGATTAATGACGTTAGAAGAAGTAGAGCCTGCAGTAATAATATTTATATTATTAATCCAAGGATTATCAAATAACTTATCCACATTAACCGAGCCTAACATTATGTCGGTAGCGGTCTTGACCGCCTCTTGCACAGAAACTTTTTCAGTCAGTATATCTGTAAAACCGCTCTTCTTATCCATTATTCCAAAATTAGTATGTAGATGCGCCCTGCGGACATCAGTATCCAAAACCAAGACACGATGCCCCATCTGCGCTAAAACAATACTTAAGGCCGAGGCAATTGTAGACTTACCTTCATCAGGTTTACAGCTAGTAATCATAATAATCTTATTCTTTATTTTAGAACCTTCGTTGCCAAAAATCATCTGCAGATTAACCCCCAGGATACGCAAGGCCTCAAAAAATAAGGACGAATCTTCTGATTTCTCAATCTCAAGGACACTCTTTACTTGCGTATCCTCATCGTCTCTTTTTTTAAATTTAAACCAAAACTTTCGTTTACCGGAACCTCTTTTACTCTCTCCTTTGCGCCTAAAATTATAATATGGGATTATCCCCAAGACATTTACTTTTATAAAATTTTCAATATCATCAACTCTGCCGATAGAAGTGTCCAAATGTTCAATGATAAAGGCAAGGCCCATTCCGAATATAATCCCTAAAACAATTCCTATCATATAATTCCTGGGCTTGTTCGGATAGAAAGGCTTCTTAGGTACAAGCGCGGGGTTTACCACAACTAAATCATTAATCTTCTCAGCTTCCTTTATCTGCGCTTCCTGCAATTGCTGTTGTAGTGAAGAATAAAGTGCCTCATTAACCGCTAAGTCTCTTTTTAATATACCGTATTCAAATTCTTCCTGAGGAAGTCCCCTAAGCTGTGCCTTCAGCCGGACGATATCCTCTTTCAAAGCTATAATACTAGGGTAAGAATCAGTATACTTTACTGAAAGCTCAGACAATTTCTTCTCAGCTTCAGTAATACGCTGTACAATATCTACTCCCGAACCCACAACTCCCTGAGTAGTTAAAGCCCTAGCCCTCTCTTCCTGAATTTTCATTTTAGAAGAGACATCCTGCAGCGCGTTCTCTATAAATATACGCACATTACGGGCCTGCTCACTCTTACGCTCAGCATTAGCCCTGATGAAAACATCCGTAATCTTATTTGCGATATCTGCAGCTTTTTGAGGGTCTTCAAAATTAGCATAAAGCCTAATCATATAGGTCTGCTGGATTTCTGCCGCAGATATATTACTCTGTATTTCGCCGATTATCTGATCTTTTTCTTTCTGGGTTAGCTTAGGATTCAACAATCCTAATTCGGTTGCCGCTTTTTCAACAATGGGAATAGAAATAATCTGCTTGGAATAGGCAGAGCGCTCATACTCTAAGTCTCTCCAACTAAAACCATAGGCTCCGCTTCCCGGAAAAATAATCTTAGAAAGCTGGGTGCTAGAATCAATTCGGATTAATGATTGGGCTTGATAAACAGGAGTTTGAATATTGGTATAAATAACGACAACAGCAAAAATAGCAATTAAAGAGACAAATATTTCAGCCTTTCGCTTGAGTAAAATACCCCAAAAATCGCGTAGGTTTAAATCATAACCTTGTTCCATAAGAGTGTTTATCTTTGATGTCCGGTTGACTGCCTGAATTTAGTCCTAAGATCTAAAGCCGTCGTAGCATTATTCAAAACCGCGTTAAGATCTGTCATTGCCTTATTCAGGTTAGCCACAAAGGTCCTGGGTACGTATACCACGTCGTTAGCCTGCAGTGTTATATCAGTCCTGGTTATGCCACGGGTAATTACCTCAACCATATCTATTCTTTTTACCTGCGACTCCCCGGAGAAGCCTCCGCGTACCAAAAGAACGCTCCTCTGATGCGCCTCTTTAGTAAAATCCCCTGCTAAGGCTATAGCATCTATAAGATTAATCCTGCCCTGATAAGAATATATCCCCGGATATAATACTTCCCCCAGCACGATTATCTTCTCCCCTGAAAACTTCTTTATCATAATCGAAACCTGGGGAAACTTTATATATTCAGCAAGCTCTTCTTTGAATTTGTCCTCCAACTTATCCAGGGTTAACCCAACGGCCTTAAGCCTACCCACCAAAGGATAGGATATATAGCCATCAGGGCCTACAATTACCTCTTTGCTTAAATCCGGATTCTGCCAGACAAAAACATCCATAACATCTCCTGCGGAGATAAAATATTCAATCGCAGTTGACTGAGCCTGAATAACCGAATCTTCTCCCCTAATGGTGCCCTCAAGGGTACTTGGCCTAATTCTTTGCCACTCATTGCCTTGGCCAAAACCGGGACAAACAAATAGTATTAAATAGAAGATAAAATAAGCAAATATCCTAATAGTTTTTCCCATATCTTTTTAGGTTAATTGTATTCTAAAATGTCTATACTTGCAATACTTATTTGTGGGCTTTAATACTAGTAAATCGATCATGAAAAATAAACCCAGAAACCTTAATTATCCCTCTTCCTATTCTTTTAATTAATAAGAATCGACTGAAGTTTAGAGATGGATAAAATAATCTTTTTAGAAAGTTTAGATAATCCCGGATAGTTTCCGAAACAATAAATTCAAATATAAAATTAGAAAAAAAACGATCAATTATATGGGTAGATAAGGTAGGATTAAAAATATGCCGTTTATTAACCAGCATATTAATAAGAAACTTTTTCCTTAGCGGCAAAGATATCCTTTTGGTAATTGAACTTGGGAAATTTATTAAATCCAAGCTAAGCGCTAGATTTAAAAAAGCGTAAAAAGATCCGGTAAGCCTCCATTGTTTCATTTTGGCTAACAGCCTCTCCCAATCTATAGAGTCTTTGGTAATTGAAATCATTCTTAAAATATCACAAAGATACCTAAGCTGCCTGGATGTTATGCTATTAGAAAGATTAGTAGTCAAATACAATAAAAGCTCTTCCGGCATAAATTCATAATAGACTACCCCATTTCTATCCAACAGTTGAGTACCGCTCCATAAGCCTTCTATACGGCCGGTATTCCTGCCCCCCATAGTAATATCCCAATGAAGGTCAACAAGCGGAAACTTTTCTTTAAAATAACTATCTGCCCATTCTAATGCATTAGGCTCAACAATAGGAGAGCGTTTATAACCAATATTTTCAAGTGCCGCCTTGGCTTTAACCCTATCCTTCTCTTTAATCAAAAAATCCAAATCCACGCTTATCCCCCGGGCAGCTATATTTTGATATAATTTTTCAGCCAGAAAAAAACTTTTCAGCGGGATAACATCGATGCCCTCACGCATAAATGAGCTTAATATCAAAAAGGCCTCTTCTTGATATCTCGAATTTAATATAAGGCTAAGCTTATATTCCTTTTTTATATCGTTAAAGGCTTCCGCACCGTTTATCGAATGAGAAAATTTCTCCCTTAAAATGCTCCAAACAGGTAAAGCTATTTTGTTACGGATAAGAAAAGCATAAGACCTCCTCCATGCGGTATTCAGGCTACGGGAGAAGGAAGCCCCGGATTTTTTTTCTTCGCTTGAAAAGATAAATACTAACTTGAGCAAATCACAAACACTGCTATCCATTTTTAGATGATTTACCTCATTCTACGTGCCTAATCTGAATTCTTCCGCGGCTATTTAAAAAATATACCATATCCATCTTTCTTATTGCGGAGAAACGATGAGTTATAACTATTATCGTACTATTATGCAAAAAGTTACTTATATTACTAAGAATTCTGTCTTCTACCTCTTCCTCAACTGAAGAAAGCGCCTCATCTAAAATCAATATCTTAGGCCTTTTTATAACTGCGCGAGCTACGGACACTCTCTGCTTCTGCCCCTCAGATAACCTACAGGCGTTTTCTCCAATAATAGTCTGATATCCCTTGGAAAGGCCGGATATAAATTCATCGGCACAAGCAATCTTTGAAGCCTCAATTATTTCTTCAGCCGTAGCTTTTTCTTTACCATACCTGATATTCCCCTCCACTGAATCATTCCACAAAAATGGCTCCTGAGGAGCTACGCTTATAGATTGATATAAAAATTTTGGTTCCCCTCCCCTGACCTCTTCTCCTCCAATAACTATTTTCCCTTTTAAGGGGCTATAAAGCCCTAAAAGGAGATTTACAATTGTAGTTTTCCCGCAGCCAGAAGGACCTACTAAAGCGATACGAGAACCCGTAGGAATAAAAAAATTAAGGTTATCAAAAATCAACCCGGTGTTATTATAACCAAAGCTAACATCTGTAAATTTTATACTTCCATTAGTAATTATAGTTTTCATTCCGGGTAAGGTTTTCCCTTGCCTGGGCTCAGCCTCTAAAATATCTTTTAACCGGGCATAGGAGACCCCCCCGAAAGAAACCTGTTGAAAAAAACTCCCCCAAGAACCGTGCAAGCCGGATAGTTGGCTTAAATAGATAGTAACGGCGCTTAAATCCCCTAAACTCATTCTCCCTTCAATTATTTGGTAACCTCCGTAAAAAATAACGAACCCTAAGATTAACTTGCCTACTAAGTTATTTACAAAATTTCTTGCCGCTTCTAACCTGGCTCTTTGAAGGCCAAAACGTAGGTTATCTATTATGCTTTTCGTATAAATAAATTCCTCGGATCTTCCTTTACCGAATACTTTTACTAAATATATTCGCGACAGAACTTCTTGAAGCCTATTAAAGATTGCCTGCGTTTTTTCCACCCAAACGATAAAAGCTTTTTTCGATTTTTTAGTAAAATAAAGCGAAGGAAGGTACAAAAACGGCACCAATACCAAATATAACAAGGCTATTTTAGGCTGCAGATAAAAAATAACCCCTAAGATGAGCAGAGACCTTAAGAGAATAGCAATGAACTGCGGCAAAACCTCAACTATGTAATGGGTTAATTCTTCTATATCATGGCTAAGCCTGTATAAAATCCCTCCGGTAGCCCTATCCTGGAAAAATTTAAAAGAAAGGGTTTGAAGCTTACGGAAAACTATGCGGCTTAATTTAAAATTCATCTGTATTCTTATAAAACTTCTTAAATAATCATTAAGGCTGTTTAAGCTTGCGGCTAGAACAAAGGCAATAAATCCAATAGTAGTAAGAATAACAAGCAGCTTTAAATCCTTATTCCTATAAGCCTCATCTATAATTATCTTGGCCAAATAAGGAGTGGTAAGGCCAAGCAACATAGACAAACCAGCTGTAATTAGAATTAGCAACTCTTTTTTCCAATATGAAAAAAACATATAATAGAGCTTATTATTTTTCATCATCTAACAACAATGCGCTCCTCTGGTGCGCTATTTTGCAAAAATATTCAACCAAGCTGTTCATTTTCCCTGTTTCAAGATACGATTGAGCGGGGCACCACATACATAAATCTATTATCGGACACTTATGGCATTTAATTAAAGATTTCTCATCGGGCAAGCGCATGCTTCGGACAGCAGGGACAAATTTATTCCATGCTTCTTTAAGGCTGCCTTTCTTTAAATCATATACGCAATCTGGCTGACATAATAATGAACATAGTTTAAAATATCCCTCGGGGCTTACGCTAAAACTACTATTGCCGGCCCCACAACAAAAAATATACCTATGTTTATTCAGATCAAACTCCGGTGCTACAAATTTCTCGCAGATCTTCTTTAAAAGGCTAAACCGCTTACAATCTGCTTTTTCCACGGCTACTATTTCTTCGGGAGAAAGGCGCTGGGATATTATCTCTTGGTTTCTCGATAAGTTTCCGTCAAAACGTAAGTTTAAAAAGGGGTCAAAACGAAAATAGTCTTTTGTTTTTTTGCGGCAAAATTTGGCAATTTTTGGTAATTCTTTTAAATTGGAACGTAAGGCCATAGCCTTAAAACGAACCTTTATCTTATTATCGAGTAAAAGATTAATACCTTTAATAAACGCCTGAAAAGAACCGCGCCTCCTAGTAACCGATTCGTATGTCTCTTTAGTAACCCCATATACCGTCACTTCAATATCGCGCGGCGGGTACTCTTTAAAAAGCCTAACTATGCCTTTATTTACTAAAGTGGCATTTGTAAAAACTGAAACAAGAAGACCTTGTTTTATCAAGGAAAGGTAAATATCAGGAAAGTCTTTTCTTAATAGAGGCTCCCCTCCGGTAAGCAAACACCATAAAGCGCCTAAGCTTACAGCCTCTTTAGATATACCCTCTATCTGGCTTAAAGATAATTCTTTCTTTCTTGCCGCGCTGTCATTAGCGGAAACATTAATATAACAATGGCTGCAGTTATTATTGCAGCGGGCAGTGATCTCAAAGTCAAAAGAAATAAGTTTCCTTTTGGCTTTCATTTTCTCCCATAAACAAAATTGAGGCAAGAGTACCTTTCTTAAATATGATTTACTCATATATTACCTTTTTCATTATTATACGCCGCCTTCCAAGGCTGTTTTCCCCGCTTAAAAAGTTCTTCTCGCAAGAAGATACTTTTTTAAAACCAAAATTTTTGAAAAATCCCTCTTTTAAAATCATCTTTTCAAATATACTCACTGATATATCTTTTATTCTAAGCTTTTTTAGCAAACTATCTATCTCCCTTATAAACTTCTCTTCAATATTTGTTCCTCTATATCTGATCTTAAAGTAAGCTTCGTATAACCACCAACCGCTAAACGGGCAGCTATCCGGCCTTAAAACAAAACCCCAACGCCCAATTAAATTAGATCCCACTTTAGCGCAAACCAACCACTTTCTTAGGCCATAATCGCTTTTTAGATAATTTTCTAACTCATTAAAGGAAGCTTGTCTAAAAAACCTGCCATTAGATTTTTGGGCTAGAGGGACCTGAAAAGAAAATTCAATTTTCGAATTTGTAAAAAGAGATTTGATTAAAGCCCGGAATAGTTTTTGTTGTTGTAAATAAATAAAAAGATATATCAGGTAGCGCCAAAAATACATCTTCATCCGATAAAAGAAGGCCTCGATCTTTAGAAGGCACTGATTTAATAAGGAAATTTCTGCCCGGCTTATTTTTACTTCCTTGCCTTTCCTCCTGATACGGGTAACTACGCCCAGAATATCCCTATCAAAGATCTCTCCATCATTGCCAAATTTAAACCTATCCGCACGGGTAATAATATAATTTTTACCATTTTTTCTACCCTTGCTAACTGTCCGATGGGCAAAAAGACGGCGGAACCTTCGGTAAACAACAATCTCACCCACTTCTATCTGGGTGACGTTTCTAGGCTCTATATGCAAAAGGTCCTTCGGCTTAATGCAGGGATACATACAAAACCCATCGGAGTAAAAACTTACCGCGCCCTTCTCCAAAAACAACCGTGATAACTCAAAGGCTTGCATGACTAAGCCGGCTTCATGATGATTAAAAAAAGGCAGGGGACAAAAAAATAGATTGTCTTCGCCTGCCGACTTACAAAAGGGCATAAATTCATAAAATCTACCGCAAAATTCTTGATATTCTGCGTTCCCACAAATCACTTCGCATAAATCTCCCTAAGCATTTTCTTCTTCAACAACTCCCCTACTAACCCTACTACGTCTTTTTCTATTGTTTCTACGGGAGCATCAAATTCCTTGGCAAGCTCCTGTGCAATTTTCTTTAAATTCATCTTTCCGTTCATTTTACTCCAAATTGCCCTACCGGTTTCATTAAGAGAAAAAAAATCGTTATCCGAATCTCCTATACCCGAAACTATAGGTATTATTATAAATTCGCCTTCTAACTCACGCGAGACTACATCTTCTGAGGGTACATACACTGATTCCAATTTAATTTTCTTCACTATCCGTCCTCCTTTTTTTCATAATTTTACTGAAACCGTTGTCCAATTCTCTGTCGGCTCTTCCTCTTTGCCCCATCTTTTTATAACACTTAGCAAGCAAAAAATTAATCTTAGCTTCACACGGATAAATTGTTTCTCCCCTTCGAAGCTCATTTATTGCTTGCTTATACTGCCCGCATTTTTCGTAACAATAACCCAAAAGTAGATAGGCCTCAGGGCTCCTATAATTTAATCCTAAAGCCTTACTTAAGCTCTTAATTGCTTCTTTATACTTTTTATGACGAGCGCAGCCTCTTCCTAAAAAGAAATAAATTTCCCCTGCATGAGGAAACAATCGCAAGGCTTTTTTGTATATCACAAAAGCCTTAATAACGTTACTAATTCTTTCATAATAAGCTCCGAGGATTAAATAAATCCCGATTGCCTTCGGATTTAAACTTAGTGCTTTATTCATACACTTAAGCGCCATTCTTCCTTCCTTAAGGCCAAGGTAAACCTTACTTAGTTTTAGGTAAACAGAGGTTTCGCTCGGAGACGCTTTCAAAACCCTACTGTATATCTTTACTGCTTTCTTATCTTCCTTATCCTTTGCATCGCCACTTAGATAATCTGAATTAATAATAACCGCGCGCTTAAACAACTTGTTGCAATAATTACATTTTTTACAATTATTGCTACACTTACTCATCTTCGCAAAAAAATCATTTTTTTTAAGCACCGAGTAATCAATATAATTAAAGTATGCTAATCCGGGACAGTCTAAAATCTCTAATAAATCTCCGTTAAAATCTTGTTTTATATAAGCATTTAAACAAAGCTCTATCCTTTGGGTAGAAAATACTCTAGTCGATAACTTATAGTAATCTGCAATTGAGGCATAAAGGGACACTGCATCCGGAGGTATAAACGGGATACTGAATACTTTTTCAGGATGGCTAAAGTATACTTTTGAACATAGCATGTCCAAAGAAACATTACCAAGCGGTTTTTTTGGTTTTACATTTAGAGAAATGAAATTATAATGCATGTTGCGAAAAGGGCAATTCCTAAGACATCCCTCATTAAGCATTACCTTTATTTTTAAGCCGGTCTTCACTCTAATATTCTTTATCAACGAGGTAACCCTGTTTATATCTCTATCAATAGTTATAACATCTACCCCCAAATCCTTAAGATACAAGGCATGCTCAACTGTTTTTACATAACAATTGACCGAAGATTCTATTTCAATCCCCTTTATTTGTTTTCTTATCTCTGAAATGTAAATAGGGTTAACAACTATCGCGCTTTTTAACCCCAAGTCCTGCAATTCTTTAAGATAATTTAAAATCCTCACAAAGAACTTTGCCTCTAACCCCAAACTACCGTCATTAGTTGCATTAAGGAGTACTTGCGGCCTTATTTTCAAGGTATTGCATTTTTTAATTATTTTTTTAATCTCTTGACAATAACCTTCTCCTTGGGGGATAAACCTACCCGAACCTAAATATCGATAGGGCATCGGAAAATAAAAAGACTCTATATTCTCTCTATACTTATCCAAAAGATCCAGTAGTTTAAGATCGTGATTATACCCCAAAGAAAACTTCATTTTACCAACCCTGCCTCCTATTGAAAATCGCTATTAACAAACTCTTTTATTCTTCTTCTATAATCCCTTACCTCCCATCCCTTCTCTTCACTTTTAAGTAACCCTAATGATTTTGCCAATGCATGGGTAACCTCACAACAATACTCTACCGGGGTATCTAAAGTCCCATACTCCTCCCACGACCTTGCCGGGCATTGTTCACAGAAGCTCTTTAAAAAACAATTCGCGCATCGTTTCAGATATTCCGAATTTAATGCTTTTTTCTTTCTTAGCTTTGGGAAAAAATTCTCCAAAGCATCCTTTAAAGAGCCTGCCTTAAGATTATAGGAACATTCAGGGCTTCTAAGCATCATACAAGGTTGAAACCTCCCATAGGCATCCACACATCCGCCTCCTCTGCCCGCACCGCAAGGAAAAAGCTTATCCCCGGTTGGATACATAAATTTAGAAGCAAATTCCTTCACTTCTTTAATATACTCTTTTTTGTTCAGCAACAAAACTTTAAAAGCCTCGTCCCCTGATAGGCGAAGCTTTTTTATTTGCATATTCTTACTTATCTCCCTACGACACCTTAGATTAAAGAACATAGAGAATAACGGCGGCCTATCCATTCCGGGGATAGCCATGGCCCATCTCCTAACTATGCCTATCTCTTCCCTGTTCTGAGGCAATAATGCTGCCTTAACTAAAAAGGGGATTTTATTTTCTAAAAGCAGCTTTACCCCTCTCTGAAATAATTTAAATGAGCCGCTCGTACGGGTTACTCCTTCATAGGAACTCTTTTTCATCCCATAAACAGTAATTTGAATTTTTTCTAACGGAGGAATGCGTACAAATAAATTCGCAAGCCGCGGCGTGATTAAAGTAGCATTGGTAAGAATTGAAACAGTCAGGCCCAACTTCCTAGAAAATATATAAAGTTCTTCGAAATCTTTTCTTAAAAACGGCTCTCCTCCGGTAAATCGTACACTGCGGCAACCTAAAGATTCAGCTTCTTTAAGGATCTTTTTTATCTCTTCACAGGTAAGCTCCCTCTTACTGGCGCTAGTATCAAACGCAGGAAGATTAATATAGCAATGGACACAATCATTATTACATCGCTCAGTAAGCTCAATATCCAGATTTCCAAGAAGTGAAAGCTTAGCTGATCCTTTAAAAAACCTGTTAATCTCTTTAGTTATTACATAGCTTTGCTTAGGCATTTATAAATTATAATTTTTCCAACAAATCAACTATACCCCCGTTCTTATTAAAATAAAGCTCATAACATGGAATTGTAGAGATAACATTCTCCAATAGCACCAGAGATTTATCCCACCAAGCAATGGTAACAAACGGCCTTATTAAACACGAAAGAAGCTTCTTTGCTATAATTTTTTTATCTTGGAGTCTATCTATATAATTCGTTTTTGACTTATTCAAAAATAGTATTGCTTTTAAGGGTGCAGAATTTGCCGATACATCCAATATATCGCCATTACTCCATGTACCGTAGATTCTAAGCACACCTCCCTTTTTTCTTACTATTATCCTATCATCGCAAAGTAGCTCCGATTGCCTCCTTAACAATCCTGCTATGGTTGATTTCCCTGAACCAGAATGCCCCACAAAAAGTAAACCTTCCCCATTAAGGATAACCCCGCAGGAATGAAGATAAACCCCTTGCCTGTCTGCTAATACTTGAGCTAAAAGTATTTGGTCAGTCTGGAAAAGAGTAAGAGAATTCAAGTTGCCCCTCAAGAAACCATTCTTAGAGTTATTCAAAATCCTAGCATAGCTATAATCTTGATTAAAAATAGCTATTTGAGAAGGCTTATCATCATCACCCACTTTAGCAACCAACGAATAAATCCAAGCAGTATCTTTTTTATAGATCTTCCAGGGATATTTATAGTAAACCACTTTACCTAAGTCTTTGCATTTATTATCTAACGGCATAAAATGATGCCTTATTTTTATAATATCTTCTTCGGGCACGCTGACTTCAAATTGTTTAAACTTAATGTTAAAGGTATTATTATTTATAGGCAGGTCTGAATCCACCTGAATAGTAAGGTCAGCGATTTTGTAGTAACGCCTATGCATTCTCCGCCAGTTTTCCTTAAACTTCTTTTTCTTCTTTGCTACGGCGCAAAGATAACCTATTTTTTTATTAAAACTGCGTTTTTCCAAATACGCAAAGGCAGGGCAGATAGGACAGTCCTGGCG
>JBASUY010000004.1:0-48291 GCA_049275655.1 Candidatus Omnitrophota bacterium
GCTTCAACCATAACCCTTACTCCTGCTTTTATTCCTATATCTAAACCCTTCTTTATAAAAGGAACTGCTAATGATTTTCTGGGAACAATCGAATCAAAATTCTCTCCTGCCCTGCCTCCTGCATGGACAAAAGCGAATTGATACTGATCAACCTTACATTGCACCAAAAGCCGGGCAATATCAGGCAAATTACGGTAATTAGGCTTAGTAACTACACAATTAATTATAACCTCCTGTTTTCTCTTTTTAAGATTCTTTATGCCGGTTAAAGTCTGAAGAAAACTTCCTTTCGATCGGGTAAGAAAATCATGAAGAGCGGGGATATGCCCATGCAAAGCCGGAGAAAACTGATTTGCACCGGCAGCAATTATCTTATCGCAGAATTTCTCATAACAGAACATTCTTCCGTTGCTTTGAATCTGTATTAATCGGTAATCAAGCAAGCGGGCAAATTCTACCAGCTCGATTATATCTTCTCTTATAGTAACTTCCCCTCCGGTAAAAACTACGCCTTCATGCGTCTTACGCGATTGCTTAAGTATATTTTTTATCTCTTTTGTGGTTTTAGGAGGGTAAAGGTTGCGCTTATTGCCCTGCACACAAAACCGGCACTGGTTATTACAATTAAAATTAGTTTTAACGTCAACTCTTTTCATGCTTTAGTTTTTCTACAAAATTGGTAAGAATCTTATCCGGAGCTTCTACGGCATTCATTATTCTTTTATAAACTCCATCTCCTATAAGGGCGTTTAAACTCTTACTATTCTTTAAATCATTCCTTCGGAAATCATTAACATTTCCCAATTTCATTCTATTGCGTAATCCAACAAAATCCCTGGATAAAACAATGTTGTTTGGGAAAATATCTCCGTTGCAATCTACAACCACTGCATTATTAAAAAGCGCAGTCTCACTGTAAAGATTTAAGTTTTTAACATATATATCTTTATTATCCACAATCAACTTTGCGATCTTATTAAATTCGTTCTCTAAAACCTTAAGTTCCGTTTTCTTCCATGGAACATAATAGGCTGGCAAAAAATTAAAACGCCTGAAACCAAGGGATAAAATATGGTTGAAGTTATTAAAAAACTCGTTAACCTGATTAGGCGCAGCTACCATATTAACCGTAACCAAGGGAAGCTTAAGTAAAAATGGCAACTTTTCCAACAAAATATAGTAGGGCGAAATCCCGGGGTTAGATGATACCTTATTTAGGGCTTGGGTCTTTGGATCTCCATCAAGACTGAGAACAAGCTCAATCCTTGGGTTATCCGCTAAGAACTTCAATATTTTCCCGGCAAGCAACGTACCATTAGTGGTTAAATCAAAGGAGATACGGCTATTCCCCAAATTCTTACAAGCTTTAACAATCTGTTTGATGACGCCAAACCTTAATAATGGTTCTCCGCCAAAAAACCTTATCTTCTTTAAATAAGGATTGCGCGAAACAAAAATATTCAAAGCCTTACGGGCTAAATCAAAAGGCATAGATCTATTTGATTTTATAACCGGGCAATAGCTGCAGCTAAGATTACACCTGTAAGTCAGCATCAATATCAAGGTATCTAATAGCACCTTACTCATTATATACTCACCTGGCAAAATGCATTTCAGGATAGAACCTCTCTAACTCCTTACGGTAATCTTTATTTTTATCAAAACTGTGGCCATGAATCTTGATAATACTCCTCAGCCTTTTCTTACTGTAAAAGATTTTGGAATAAACACGGTATTCAGGCCCTACATGCGGTATCACCCTATCCCCTTTTATATCAATCTTACCTAATTCACTTAAAAGAGAAAACTCGCGCTTAAAAACCTTGGTTACCTCCATGCCAAATAGCGAACGAAATAACCTTCTGGAGAAACCACTTTGTAAATTATTATAAATAAATTTTACCATTTCTTCTCTTAAGCTGCTCCTTACGCCTCTGAATAAAGGCAACCTATTAAAAGACGGTCTTTTCTTTAAAAGAGTCAGGAGAGGATGTTCATACCAGGCTTGCGCAAAAGCGTGAGACTGAGCACTATAGCCTATTCCTAAAAGAGAAGAATTTTCTTTACGCAGGTCGGTTTCCTGTTGGTTTTCAGCTCCGTCCTTATATCCTGCGCCATCTTCCAAAACATTCGCCACCGTGTTATTTTTAGTTATCTTTTCAAAAACCTCTATCATCTCATCGCGTATTTTTTCGTTTTCAATGGTAAATTTCTTTCCTTGGCGGACAAAAGGAGTGTGCGGTAAAGGAGAAAAACCACTGGCATGAACCATATCTACCCCCAAATCCAACATCAGTTTAACGTCAGAAATAAATGATTCTTTGGTTTGCCCTTCTAATCCCGCAATTAAATCTACATTTATCCAAGAAGCCCCTATTTTTTTTAGGTATTTAAAGATCCGCACAAATTTCTCCCTGGTCTGAGGCCTCTTGATATTTCTTATTACCTTAGGATCAAGGCTTTGGACTCCAATTGTAAAGCGGTTCACCCCATGGCGCATTAGAAGATCTATGTATTTTTCATTTAAATCACTAGGTGTCCCCTCAAAAATAACCTGACAATCGTAAGAAAAAGAAAAACTACCGTAAATATACTTAAAAAAAACATCCAGATCGGCAAGGCGCAAGAAAGAAGGACTTCCTCCTCCGAAATAAATGGAGGTAAAAGCAACACCTTTAAAAATACCCGAAAAATAACCTATTTCTTTCTTTAGAAGAGTAAGATATTCGCTAACCTGACTATAAGAAGAAGGGACATAGGAATCACACATACAGTAATTACATTTCTGACGACAAAAAGGAATGTGGATATACAGGCCTAATTTCTTGGGCGCCTTCTTATCTAAAATCATTTTTACTGTGCGGCGCCAGAAATGCTTTATTTCATCAAGCGTAAAATTCTCGCCGCAGCGGTAATGAGGATAAAGATCATCATCTGCCAGCTTTAAAGCGATAAACCTGTATAGATTTAATCTTTCAACTGTGAGCTTCATTTAACGGTTCCTTTCGGAATAATGGTAAAAACACCCTTTACAACCGGGAAATAATTTCTGCGTAAGACGTAACCTGAGCCTACGGGAAATATCCCCATTCCATATATCCTCAAAACAGTTTTCCCGCAAGTTCCCTATGAACAAATCATGACAAGTATAAATATCTCCGTTAGGCATAATATCTATTTGATGCCAAGGCGCAGTACAGTATTTATTATAACGTAAGACCCCACGATTTAACATATAATATGATACCAACTCTTCGGCTTTAAGATTAGGGCTAAAAGACACATTTCCCATTTCCTTAAGCCTCATTATCTCTTTCTTGAAAAGATCAAAATCGAGATTCATGGGAGAAAACACATATCCTCTCCATAAATCGCAGTGCTTAATATTAAATTCTTTAGATAAGGCCTCTTTTTGTTTATGAAAAGTAGGCTCATCGATAAACATAAGATGCTGAAAATGGTAACGGTCAATTGCTATATCGCTATTTTCCATAAATTCTACAAGCTCATTCATATACCTATAACTTAAATCGGAAATAGTATAAAGAATCCTCAGTCCGGGCTTATTATTATTTTTTCTCCTAAAAGAACTCAGTTTAGCAAGCCCCTGCATTATTGACTTAAAATGCTGGGCCCGGTTTTCTCTTATAAGAGGCAAAATCGATGGCGGCCCGCCTAAAGAAAGATTAACCTCATCAACTACATTAATAACCCGCTCAAATTCTCTAAAGAGGAAAACGCCGTTTGTAGTTAAAGAAACCTTGACTAAGTTTTTTTTAAAGAATCTTGCCAGATAATACCACTTTTTATTGAGTAATGGTTCTCCTCCAGAAAAAGTAACACGCTGCGGGTTATAAGATAAAATCTGTTCGGCAAAATTCATTAAATCTTTCATTGTTAAAACCGGCGCATACTTTCTTAAGAAATCCTTATCGCGGCAAGGGCCACTTCTACCCCACCAGGCACATACCTTACAACGTAAATTACACCTTAACGAAAGCATAAAATAGACTTCCCCGAGCATATTGCTTTGCAGAGGATTATTTATGCCTGCCTTATGCAACGCAGCGTAAAGTAGCTTCTTATTTACCCTTAAACCATTCATCCTTAACAATAGCGGATATTTCTTTAACCCCGTAAATATCTATGTATTCCTTGAATAATCCCAAGCAGTTATTTTTATAGTAGCAGCCTTTGCAAATGTTTATTTTTGTAAATCTTTGGTCCAGTACATAGAGTTTCATAGAATCAGAGATAACCTCTTTACCCTTTAAAGCCTTTTTCTGGACTTTGGCGGTTACGCATACCGGAAAACCCATCAAAGAGTCGATCCCGGAGAGTTTAGTCAAAATATCCTTATAGGATGGCATTAAGTCTTTATAAGGCAGATTAGCGCTTTTTGGCCTGATAGGCAAAATAACAAAGGGTAAATTAAGCCCCCTTCTTACCAGCCTCTCAAGGGCCTTAACGGAATTAATATTCTGCTTAATCAGATTAGAATGTACGAATACCTTCGCCCCCAGAGTTTTAGCATTTTTTATACCTTGCATTATTTTAAAAAAGCTTCCTCTTCGCCCCACAATCATATCATGCAAAGCCGCCTTGTCAGAAAATATCGGAAGGGAAAAAGATGAAACGCCACTCTTGATTAATTCTAAAACAAATTTTCGGTCAAAGAGGGCCTCCCCTGAGGTCATTATCTCTATCTTAAGGAATCCATACTTAACAGCCAAAGAGACAATGCTTAATATGCCTGGATGGGCTAAAGGTTCGTTTCCGATAATGCAAAGGCGTGAGGCCTTTAATTTAAGATTAGATTGAAGCTGCGCCTGAAGCTTAAAAATATCGCTATACCTAAAATCTTTTTTTTGTTTGCAAAAAATACAATCATTTAAACAAGGCCCCTCCACGTATAAAAATAAAGAATCTATCCCTAATCCGGGTAGGATATCGTTTTGTTTAGTAAAATCCCCCCTTACTATCGGTATTAAAAGCGGGTGCTCATTTGAATCTAATGAATCAGCTGAAAGTTTTTTAAATAAATTTTCTAACTCCAAACCAAAATCAATATTATTAAAAAGGATCTTTTTCTGCGTAACCGTAGAACAAGATTGCTGAAATTTCGCAAGAAGTTCATCCCGGCAGCAATAAAGCGAGTCAATAGATTTACACCCATCCAGCGTATTAGCATAATAATGATTTCTTAAACCCGGAAAAACCTTCTCCATAAAAATAGCCGCATCATAATATATCTTTCCGTCAATATCAGTAATAATTTCGGGGCTAAGAATGGTGGGTTCACATTCATTTACAAAATTCATCAAGAAATCACTATTAACTCCCGTAGCCATAAATTTTTCAATCTCCTCAATCACAACCTTCCTTAAATGAGCCGGCCAAAAAATTCCGTTTTGATACCCAAGTTGGACTCTCTTGATCCTATTTTCGTATAAAAACCTCAAGTTTCTTGATAAACCTAAAGCCGTTTTGGGAGTTACCACCATATTTACAAAATAAGGCACCCCGGAATCACGCAACGCCTCCAAGTTAATAAACAGGCCTTTATAATACTTTCTACCGGATTTTAATACCCTAAGCGTTGAATTAAATTTCTCAGCTCCATCCAAAGAAAACATTACCTCCACAGGAAAATTCTTCAAAAACCTCAATTTGCTTTCATTTAAAAGCAAGCCATTGGTAGTAATCATAAACTTAATTTTTTTGTTCTTTCTAGCTGATATAACCTGCGCATATTTTATGCCATCCTTTACAAGCTCCCATCGCAAAAGTGGCTCTCCGCCCCAAAACCTCAGTTGGCAATTGGAGCTTGCCGTAGTTAAAAGCAGCCTTATTGCTTTATAGAGGATTTCTTTCGGCATAGAAGAGCCTTTCCTCTGCACATAACAATAAGCGCAATCTAACTGACAAGAATAAGTACACATCACCATAAGGCTATCGACCATACAATGACCCATACTACTTTATGCCCCCCTGCTTTGCTTTATCAGCAGCGCTTAAATTTAAAAAACTGCTAAAGAAACTATTTGAAATCTCCCCCATAAATAGATTGTTAAGGATAATCCTATTAAGCGTTGATTTCGGTGGATAGAAATTAACAATATCGTAAATACTTTCGTTCTTACTCTTGCGTATCTCAGAGATCGAACTTGTTCCTTTAATTGCCCCTACTAGGTTTATCTTCTTTAAACCCGGGAATTTTCCCTCTAAGGTTAAGGTACACCCCGAATAAATCTTGCCGTCATAATCCATAGTTAAAGCTGGAGATATTAAAAACGGCTCATCATCCGCCCCCATGTTAATTATGGAACAGTTAAATTTATCAGAAAATTTCAAAAGTGCCTTAAAGACGTTAATAAAATATTTAAAAACCATCTCCTGGCCCCAAAACGTCCCTAATTCATATGAAAACCTTAAATTTCTGGCTCCATTCTTTAGAAAAAAATGTACATTTTCTACAAGAGAATCAACATTTTGCGGCCTGATTACAAAATTTATAAAGTAATTACATTTTGCCCTTGAAAGCATAACAATTTTACTTTTTAACTGAGCAAAAGGATAAGAGGCTGCCTTAGGCACGATAAGCGGACGGTTAGCTACCTGCGTTCTTTTATCTCCATCTATACTTAATAAAAAAGATACATTATATTCGGATAGAAAATTTAGCTTGTTTTTATCAATAAGCAGTCCGTTAGTAGTAATCAAGTACCTTACTTTTTTATTAATCTTCCTTCTTTTTTTCTCGGCATAGCTTATGCCTTTCTTTATAAGATCAAAACGTAATAATGGTTCTCCGCCGAAAAATTGAAGCTCTACCTCCGCTTCAGAAGAAGTTAAAAGAAGGTCTATTGCCTTATAAAGCGTTTCCACGGGCATTTCAGGATGGCTGCGGTCCATCCGACAATAAGAACAGCCCATCTGGCACTGATAGGTAAGCATCAAAAGCATCTTATCCCTGTAAAGATAATTTCCGGCCGGCTTAGGTTTACCGGAAGCCAACAAAGTATAATCAATAACCAACCTATTAGTTAAAGAATAAAGAGATAAGGCAATTCCTAAATAAAGATTACTCAACAATTCGGGGGATAAAACATGAGCATTTCTTACAATAAGAGCTAATTGTTCCTGCCTTGAACGCTTCAAGAAAGCTATGTTTGTAATCTTACGCAAATTACCGGAATAAAAAATCCGGCTAAAATTGGGAAAAAGCTTCTCTAATAGAATGCCACACCCGACATAAATATCGCCTCCTGCGGTAACCATTATCTGAGGAGAAGCAAAAACCGGCTCATTATCGGTATAAATATTGCGCAGGTTAACCTTTGACCTAAGTGCAATCTCCTTTAATCTATTGAATGCTTTTACGCAAGAGAATATATCACTCTTTCTAAACATAGCTCCGACCGCATAAGCAACCTGCACATCCCTAACTCCTTCTTTTATTAAATAGCTTAAATTTAAATCTAAATATTTTATATCTTGAGGCAAAAATACCATATTAATAAAATAACTGTTTCCTGTCTCCCTAATAAGCCGCAATGCCTTAGAAATGCGGGTAAAATAATTAACAGGCCTATTTGCCTTAAAGGGCCGGTTCTTTAAATGCGTATGGCAGTTCCCATCTACGCTAAGCATAATAGTTACATTATATTTTTTAAAAAACAGGAGCAAATCTTTTTCTAAAAGTAACCCGTTTGTAGTTATAAGATAGCGGATATTCTTATTAACCTCTTTTTTCTTTTTCTGTGCATATTCAATACCTTTTTTAATTAAATCCGGCCTAAGCAACGGCTCCCCACCGAAAAATTGAAGCTCAACTTCATTCAAAGGAGAAGTAAAAAGCAGGTCTATAGAATCATAGAGCTCCTTTTGGGAAAGGTCAGGGCGCCCTTGGTCCTGATGACAATAAATACAACCTAACTGGCACTTACATGTAATTACTACCGCCAGATTATCAATATCATCCTTCAGGATAAAGCCCTTTCGGCTGGCCATTTCATTCTCCCCTTAAATTCTCTATCCCCATAAATATCAACATATTTTTTTAATGCTCCAATACAAACTCTATTATTAATGCAATCGGCACAGTTAATACTACTCTTGTTACAACGTAACGGTACGAACTCCCGGTTCTCAATAAGAATAAGGCTATAATTCATTCCCTTAATTCTATTTAATACACATAAAGGTAAATTAGAAACGAATAGCCTTAGCCTCCTCATAAGAAAGCTCTCAACGGTCTTTTCAATACGTAAAGCTACTTGCGAAAATTGAGGCATAATCCTACGATAAGACTTTTCTGCTATACCTAAAGGAACAGGTAAATCAAAATTAACAGTCTCAATGCCTAATTTATACAAGAAATCCAAGTAAGCCTTCAAATAAGATAGGTTTTTTACAGTTACAACTGCATTCACAGCAACCTCAAAACCGCCCTGCTGATACTGTAACTTCAACGCATTTCTTAAGCCTTTAACTGATTGCGCAAACGAGTTCTTCACCCCGGTAATACTATCATGAATCACTGCCTTATGCCCATGGATAGAGAAAAATAACTCATTAACCCCAGCGCTAATCAAAGCCTGAAGAAATTTAAGATCAGCAAGTTTTTTGCCGTTAGTTGAGATAGCAACCGTAGCATATTTATGCTTCAAGCCCTTGACAGTTTTAACGATATCCTTAATACCGGTTGGCTCTCCGCAGCAAAGAAGAATCTTGCCGTTGGATAAACTACTTAGTTTTATTGATAAATCGTTGCTGTATTGAGAGCTATCGGAATCACAACAGAAAACACACTTATTATCACACCTGCCAAAACCTTCAAAACAATCATAATCGCCAAGTAGGTTATTAGTAAAATAAAGCCCCGGGCTTAACTTAAAGATACTGCCAAAGTTATAATTCTTATAGACTATGTTTATCACTTTATTAATACAAACTCAGATTCACCGTATTTATTTAGATAACTTTTCCATATACCTTCACATATTGAATTTTCCTTGCAGTTGCAACAGCCTGTAGCCTTAGCCTTATATTTAATCCTCAGATCACTACAAACCTCTAAGCCCTCGGAATACGTTATTCTCTCATTAAAAGGCGAATGAAACTCACTCATATACTGAACATATCCTCTTAAAAGACATGGCGTAAAACCTTCAAAGGAAAATTCACATCCTTCGCCTTGGAGATATTTAGCCGCTCTCTTAAGGCTCTCTGCAGCATCAGTTATAGGCGGAAGCCGATTAATAGGAATTGAAATCAGCCCTATAGAATCACGCAAAAAAATAAAATGAAAACTCTTGATTCTGTTTTCTATAAGACGCTTAATAAGCTTATCTAACATAGCGCAGTTTAATTCTGTAATATATATAGCCGCCTTAACCTTAAAAGAGCGGGAAGCTGTGGTAAGATTTTTGATTCCCTGCATGGTTTGGTCAAATGCGCCTTTTACCCTTACCTCATTATCATGCATCTGCGTTAAACCGAAGAAAGGAATAATAAATGAATCCAAACATTGATATTTCTTTATTCTATCCGCAAAACCAGAATAAAAGAATATCCTGCCATTTCCGTATATGCTAAGATGGCGTATTTGTATTTTTTCAGCAAATTCCAGGATTTTAAATATATCCTTCCTTAAAAATACCTCACCTCCGTAGAGAACTATATCCTCACAGCGCGAAGATGCCAAAACAATGCTCTCCTTAGTTAATTTAATTTGTTTGTTATAAGCCTTACCGGTTAACCTGCAGGGATAACAATTATTATTACAGGTATTATTAACCTGTATAAAAATCCGCCTTTCCCCCAACATACTACTTAGTCTATCCAACTCTTCTTCAGAATGTTCGCAAGTAAAAGAGGGGGGAGTAAACTCTGATTCCTTATAGTAACTCTTCCTTAACAAGCCCTGCTTTTCATATAAATCATGGATTAGCGTGCCAGGATAAACTTTCACCCGTTTAACCAGTACGCTATCCGGGTTAAGCCCCTTAACATAGCAAAAAGTTTGCCTTATCGTAGATTCACTTTCTCCGGTATTACCCACCATCAGCATAAGTATGCTTCTAATGCCTGCTTTTCTGGTCTGCTCAAACGCCTCCCTTGTCTTAAGTAAATCAAGCCTTTTACCAATTCTATTCTGGATCTCTTCAGAGCCGCTTTCTACGCCATAAGATATCTCAAAACATCCTGCAGCCGACATAGCCTTAAGCATTTCTTTATCCACGCTGTCTGAACGAGTCATACAACTCCATTTAATCTTTAGCCTCTTCTTAAGGATTAACCTACATATCTCCATTACCCTTTTCTTGGAAAGTGTAAAAAAATTATCCCCAAAGACAAAATCCCTTATTCCATACCTGTGGTAAAAATAAGCAACCATATCAACAAAATACTTAGGGCTATGAAAACGAACTTTGTATTTATCTATTTTACTCATAGGGCAAAAATTACAACTATAGATACACCCCCGCGAAGAAAGCATCAAAAGGGCATTCTTTAGGGTTGTACATCTACGCCCCAATATAAAGTTGGACGTAAAATTTATGCTACGGCCAGAATTAATCTTTTTCTCAAACCCCTTGAATAAATGAAATGCCGGATACGGTAATAAATCTAAGTTTAGAATCTTCTTTCTTTCCCCGGAGAAATAAACCTTCCCCTTACGCATAAAAGCAATACCTTTGATTCCTAATGGCCCTACCCCTTCTTTTAAATTATTTATAAGCTCAACCATCGTTTCCTCGCCATCACCAACCACGACATAATCAACATTGAAGTTCTTAAGCAGAAAATCGTATTTACAAGTAGCAAAGGGCCCTCCTAGGATGATATTAATACCAGGGTTTATCCTCCTAGCCAAATCTATCAACTCATATACGCCACCCCTTGTACAGCTCTGAGTAGCTATAGCTAAATAAGCAGGCTCCTCCTTCCTTAAAATCTTCTCTACGGAATGCAGCATGAAATCGCGCTCCTGGAGGTCAAAATCGTATGCGGTTATGGGTATTTTTATACCGGCAGAAATCATAGATGCTGCTATTAAACTAATACCATAAGGAGGGCCGAAATAATTAGGAGGCGGGTCGGGATTATAAGGATTGACAAAAACTATACCGTTTTTTGGGCTTTTCATGAATATAATAATAGGCAGAATGAGTATTCACTTAAAACGTTAAGGGTGTATAGTTTTATAAGTTATTTTGATTCTCTTTCTTTTTAAACACAGGTAAACAAACGTAAATATGCATTAATATCAAACATAGATAATTATAGTCAATAAAAGAAATGCAAAACGAATAAAATATTTTTGAAAAAGCTCCCAAAAAAGCAAATAATATTGCGAGTAGGGAGTTACCTAATGATAAAACAAATAACTTAATCAGGCCCTCTTATTATCCTCCAGCCATCCTTAACAAAAAATAGCGTTATCATTATCAAAAAAATTCCATATTACATAATAATAGCCTTATTTGCCCTAAATGTAAAGCACAATATCTTTTTATCTCCCCGACTAAATACCTGTATTACCCTGATATTATTCGTATACTTAACGATGCATTACTTAACTTAGGATAGTCATCAATTTCATTCCTTAATCGGGATAAATTCACCCCAACCATGTTTTTTAATATAGCTGGCCCAAACACCTTCGCAAATACAAAAATATTTACAATATTTACACTTTGCACCAAATAGCCTTTTATATCTTTTTCTTTTACGGATATTTAACGAGACTTTACCTGAATTCATTAAAATCGGTTCGTAATTTTTAACGTATTCTTCGTATCCCCTCAAAAGACAAAAAGGTATACCTAATAAAGTTATACTTGGTTGTTTAAGTTTTCTATACTTATAATTTAGCTCTAATTCTGCTATAGCAGCTCTAAATGTCCCTGCTAAGTTGGTATAGTTGGGGACCAAACTATTAAAAAATATCTGACCTCTCCCTTGCGGAATTACAGCGTTAATTACAATTCCCTCAATATGTTTAAAAGAAGAAACAGTTTTTAATAATCCAACTAATTGGGGGGAATTAATTTTTGTTAAGGTAATATTTATATACCATTTAAATCTCTTTTTATGAATTAGCTTTTCCAAATTTTTACATCCTTGTATAGTCTGCTTAAAACTACCAGGAGTCCTAGTCAAAGCGTCATGTATCTTGGCATTCTGGCCATGAAGAGAAACGCTTATTTCATTAACACCAGAACACAATAAAGTTTCAGCATATTTTAAATAAGCTAACCTGCGTCCGTTGGTAACTAGCCGAATCTTCTTGTAACCAATATTCTTAGCAAAACGAATATAATCAAAAATAAAATCATTCGATGTCGGCTCAGGCCCGGTGAAAAGCACCTCATCTGTCTTTGCCCTACCTCTTTTCAACAGCGCATAAAGCTTTTCTTTTGTAAAAATAGGAAGATTTTGCAGATTATTTTCCATACAAAAAATACAGTTATTATTACAATGATTATTAAGGTTAATATGTAAAGATTCGTTGACTTGCTTCATATGAGGATAGATTTATACTGATATCTAAATTCTGTCTTTTGTGATTTGAATTTTATCTTTCATGCCTAGTTATTTTAGTAAGAGAATAGCCTTATAAATACGTTAATAACGCTTTGCCTAAAAATAAGAGTTATAATAACTCCTATGAATATCCATATAGCAAAGGGGAATGTTTTGTAAATTGAAATTAAACGAATTCCCGAATTAAGACAAAAAGACCGAATAAATTCAGCCTGCTCGCAGGTTAATCCTTCAGGATATAAAGACCCCAATCCTTCCTTAAATTCTTTCCTATCAAACTGCGAATTATTGGCACTTAACGCATCTTCAGTAATCAGGTCTCCTGCTTTGAGCTTTTCCACTTCAATCTTTCTTATTTGGGTACACTTAATATATAAAGATAAAATAATCTTAACTATGCCAAATAAACTAAAAATCTTAAACATTTTCTCAAAAAACTGCAGGAATTTAGGCAGAGTGTAACCATGCAAAAACTTAAAAAGAAAATAGGAGACTACGCCTACAGAGCATAAAATTAAGAGCGTTTTGTTCTTTCTGATTAAATCGGATAAAGGCTGAATAAGCAAAAGCATCGGGACAATTATGATCTTAGGCAAACTCAATGTTCTAACCGCAGACTCAAGCGCCATAAAAACAGCCAGATAAACTAAAATTAAGATTCCTCCTTTAGAATAAGATTTTTGAGCCTTAGCCTTTGCACTTTTTAAGGCCTTAATCAACGAATTAACTAATTCTAGCCTCTTTTCTTTGTCCTTAACGATTAGAAAACCTAAACTTAGTAATTTAAATAATGCTATTAAGATAATAACGATTAACAAAGGTAAGTAAATATTAAATAGCAAGACCAACGAAGGGAAGAATTTAATATAACCCTTTGAATAGAAATCTAAAGGGATCAGCAAAGTATAAGCAATAAAAAGTTTGGCATCTCCTGCTGACCAGGCGCCAAACTTCCAAATACCATAGGCTACAACAATACCGATAGCGGTATTAATCAATATTGAAATTATATAGGCATGATTTACGCCGCCATAATCAATCAACTTAGCAAATACTAAAAGGTAAAGGAAGGAGTAACAAAACACAGGATACAATAAACCTAAAACCACCCACTTATTCCTGATTTTAGAAATAGTAAAATCTTCGTAGCTTGTTATAGCTCCGATAAATAGGATAACTGGCAAAAAAAGAAGATTAATTAAATACACCTTAACCTGCTCTCTTTAAGAAAGCTCTGAATTCACGGTCTCCGTAATTTTCTATATAGCCTTTATGGACTCCCGGGCAGGAAGCTTGATAAATACATTTCTTACATTCAGCAGGAAAAATAACCTCTTCCTTAGGCAAAGTTGCCCAAATATATTTCCAGAAAAATTTATTGATCACACAAAAGGGAAAATGATAAAGCCTAAATTCCCTAAAAGCAGGAATAATATTCTTTAATCCCGGCAAGCTCTTGCCAAGCTTTGAATAAGTAAGCCCTACCTGATTAATATTCTCTTGCGCAGCCCCTTCGATTTCAAGGAAAAGCAAGACTATCCTATCTGCACCCGGATAGTTCTCTTTTATAAAAGAAAGGATTTTGGTATAAAAACTAAAATTAATTTTAGTAATTACAACTCTGATCTCTAATGCTTGTCCCGGACTTTTGAACTTTAGTATATTATCCAGCCCCCTGCAGGTTTGATTAAAACTTCCCTTAACCAGAGTAATCTCTTCATGAGTCTGTTCATTATAACCATGCAAAGTGATGACAAAGCTCAAATGCTTAAGCTCGCAGCATTTTTTAGTAAAATCCGCGTAGTAAAATCTCCTGCCGTTAGTTAACAGGCTCACCCTGGCCTCCGGGAGTTTATTTTTTATAAAATCAAAAGCCCGAATAAAATCAGGATTTATGGTAGGCTCCCCTCCAGTCACAGTAATAGAACCTACCTTTCCCTTAAGATCCTTAAGCCTGGATACAAGATTGTTATAATCATACCTTACCAGCCTCCAGGAATCATTGGGGTTGCTACACATTAAGCAATGATTATTGCACTCATTCCAAAAACAAAAATCTATATTTTTTATCGGCATTTAATAAACCCCGTTCTTTACACTTTTTAATTCACCGCTTCCATATTTCAATAAATATTCTTTCCATATCCCTTCACAAAGGTTAAAAAGTTTACAACCTCGGCATTTAGGTGGCTTTTCCCTACTAATATCCTTTCGGGAGTTCTCTACATCTTGATTACGAAAATCAGGAGCCAGGTGTTCCGTACGAAAATTCTTCACCTCATCTATTTCGCTTATATTATTTAAATACCCCCTAAAATAGCATAAAGGGACATAACGCACATGCCAATGACGGATAGTTTTGTTCTTCTTGGCAAATGAAAGGCATTTTCTAATAAAAGGGGCCGCCTTAGATATCCGAGGCATTAGTAAAAAAAAATCATCATGAACTCCGCCGTAGGTAGGATCAGCAAATATGAATTCAGAATTAGTTATGCCATTATTTAATAGGAACTTGCCGATATCAGGTAAGTACATATAATTCTGTTTTACAATAGTTGTATTAGAAGCAATCTTCCTTAAGCCAAATTTTTTAACATTCTTAAGCCCCTGCACCAACTCATTAAAACTTCCCGTAACCCTGGTTAAGCTATCATGCAATAATGGCTCATGCCCGTGAATAGAAAAAATAATTTCGTCAATACCGGAAGCGACTAATTTCTTCGCAAAATCTGGGTAAGAAAGCATCCTGCCATTAGTAGCCATATTCACCGAGTTAAAACCCATCTCCTTAGCCTGCTGTATAAGTACAAACACGTCAGGCCTTATAGTTATCTCGCCGCCAATAAACTCTATATAAACCTTACCCCTCTTCCTGGCATCCATCATCTCCCTTAATATTTGAGCAGTAGGCTTATCGTTTATTTGCCTTTTCCCGGAGTTAACGCAAAAAACACAATTATTATTGCAACGGTAACCACAGATAATTACAAATTTCTCTATTTTATTCATAATAAGAAGCTCTCAAATATCTATAATTTAATTTATTTCTACTGGGCCTAGGCAAGAAAAAGAAGCTAACCGACATAAAACATATTAAGAATTAACCCTTCACTTAACAATAGTCGGCACACATCCTACCATTGGCCGTGAGAGCCATGGGATCCGTGGGAAGAGTGAGAGCCGTGTGAACCGTGTGAACCGTGGGAAGAGTGAGAGCCGTGTGAACCGTGTGAACCATGGGAAGAGTGAGAGCCGTGTGAACCGTGTGAACCGTGGGAAGCATGCCCTCCCCGATCAGGGTTATTAAAAAACGCACTACTATGGTCTGCTGATGCAGTTGAAGAAGAAAGGCCCATCATAGAACCCAAAACAGCTAAACCCATCCCTATCTTTATCATATTATTCTTGCTTACCTTGCCTTCTTCGCTAAGTAAGAAGTTCTTTATATCCTTTTTTATCCCGGGTAAAGATACCTTAATCTTTTTTATTTTTTTCATTTTTCCACCCCCCTTATTTTAAATTCTTCTTTCAGGAAGTTGTCACAAACTTTCTTGTCTTTATTAAAATGCAGCATACACAATAACCTAGACCTTGAGTCTTTTAACTTACCACAGGCATCTTTATCCTGTGACTTTACAGTTAAAGAAAAGTTTGCAAAATTAACGCACCCATCCCACTCATCCTGCCTATTGCTATACAAAGGAAGACAATTCTGAATATTCCCGGTAACTAAAGCCAGTACCATCTCCTTTTCCTCTTTTTTGAGAAATGGGGCTATCCCCTTACCATCTTGATTTAAATAGGCCTCACAGATAAAACCGGCTTTACGGGACAAGTCTTCTGCAGAAGTATAAGAAATAGCCTGTTCAAAAAAATTTTCGCTAAGCCTTAAAGCTTTCTGAGAAACCGCACCGCCTTTTTCCAATTCTTCTATTAGAGATAAAAGCATAAAGTCGCTTCTACAGGATTCGGCCTTCTCTTTATCCTCAATCTCGCTACAAATATTAACATTATCAGCAACTATAGCCTTACAGGTTAAAGACATTGCAATTACCTCTTTCTCAGCCATAATAAGGCTCTCTTTCTGGATCTGGGCTTCTTTGGCTTTTATAATATCAGAAGAAGGATTATCAGCCTTGGCCTTAGCCACTGCGTTCAGCTTTGCTTCTATTTGTCTTATAGCACTGGCGGACGCAGGATTAACATCCTCTATCCTCAACTCTGCTATGCGTTCATCCAATTCTTTTTTCCTTTTCTTAAGGTATTGTAAAGAATCCGCTTCCTGTTTAGATAACTCATTTCTGCTTTCCAGCTCTTTGATAGAAGCATTGGTTTCATTACGCCAAATAATTAACTGATCCTCCTCGGAAGCTGATTCCTGAGCAGAGACTGGGAAGCCATTGATGGAAGAAAAATAGAATAAAAGGCCCAGAAATATGCACCCCATTTTAACCCAAAACTTTTTCTTCATATTCTCTCCTATTTATACTGTCTCTAAACCGCGATGAGCAGCCAGCCAGGACTTAAATATCTTTTTATTTTTCTCTACCCTTAATTTATCAAATAAATAATCAAGTATCCCGGCATTGATCTTACACCGGTCGCTATTAGGAACCTGAGCAAAAAGGGTGCCGGATGTAACGTAATTATAAATCGGGCAAACTCCACAATAAGGCTTATATACGCAATCTGAACAACCAGGTAAAATATCCAAAAGCGAAGAGATACAAACAGCCTTTAATGCCTCTTTGCCGATTAAGTCATTATAGCTATCATCTCGCACATTGCCTAGCCTAAAAGCGTGATCGCCCAGCCTGCTTACCATCCTTCCTTCGTCGCAGGTATAAACATCCCCGTTATAGTTATAAGCCATCTGCCCGATTCCTGCCCCACAAGGAGAACGCAGTTCGAAATAACCGGGATCATCATCATTAAAAATCTTCATTAAAAATATTCTCGCTGTCCTCTCATAAAATACCTTTCCATTTGAATTTATCTTCAATATATAATCAAACGCCTTTTTGTAAAAAGACAGAAACTCCTCGGCAGTATACCCTATTTTCTTTTGCTGGTTTATTGCAAATCCGAATGGATTTAACGGCCTTAAATGTATTGAATCCAAATTAAGCCTAAGATACTCTTTGATAATTTCCTTTGGATACCTTAAAGACTCCCTGGTTATCGTAACAAGGGCATTAGGGCGGTATTTTACTTTATTTGAATAAGCCTTCTGTAATCTTTTAAAATTTTTCACAACCTTTGTGTAGCTATCCCCGCAGAAAGAGACACGGTTCCTATTATGCAGGTTACGCGGACCGTCAATCGAAGTACATATGGATATTTTATTTTTTATTAGAAACTTTAAAATCTCATCATTCAGCGGGCTTAAGTTGGTAACTACGGCAATAAGCAAGTCTTTGCCCGCAACCTTGTTCTTATCATGCGCATACTCGGTGACAAATTTTAACACCTCAAAATTCAATAACGGTTCACCGCCTTGAAATTCTATGGTGATGGCCTTACTTGGAGATTCAAATATACGGTCAACTACCGCCTTTGCTGTCTGCCCATCCATATCCGTGGCTTTACCTTCTCTACCCTGAGCTGAAGCATGGCAATATACACATTTATGATCGCAGCGTAAAGTTGAGACTATTATATGCAGGTTTGTCCCCATCCCCAGGAAACTATTTTTAGAACGATACTTATTTTCAAGCTTAAGCGAGGCAGCGTTTAAATTAATAAAACCCCTGTCTTTCAGGATAGTTGCGTCTTTAAGCGAAATTTCACTAAGGAAGCCCGAAGCAAGATTATTAAAATCTTTAAAAGAAACAAAGGCATAATCACCAACATCATTGGTAAGCAGATAATCTGATTTAGTTTTCTTAAACCTAAAACTTCCTAATGTAGGCATTATTATGCTCGCTGCTATTTTTTACCTAAAGCCAATACATAGTTACAGAATTCATCTTTAAGTATCAGCTTAAATTGATTATTAATGGAGTTGAATTTTATCAGGTAGTGTTTTTTTAGTTTAATGAGGGAAATATCCGCCAGATGGCAGTATGCCTTAATCGCCATCTTAATCGCCGGAAGATGATAAAGGCTTCTACTTAACTTTAGGCTTAACATGCTTTTCTTCCCAGGGGATAGCAATACCAAGGGGGTCCTTTAAATAATCACCGGAATCCTGTTCGCTAAAATCCTCCTGTGGCCCGAATACGGCTAAGGCCCTTTCTATAATCGCCTCTCTTATCTTACGAGTAGATTTATTAATTTTATCCCTAAAAGAATAGTTAAGAAGTTCATTTTGAAATTCGCCTACTAAAGATCTCAAAGCACTTAATGAAACCTTCTTCTTGCTTTTAATATGGATATTTATAACTTTTTTTTCATCACCGTCAAGAAAAATATAAGCCCGGTCTATAAATACATAGCTTGCCCCGTAAATAGCACCTAACGGATAAAGGGAAGGATTAATCGAAATCACTACCGTATCTTTAATTAGTTTGTGTTTAATCATATTTAACACCCTGAGCCCGGAGGAGGATTTTCTACCATACAACATACCATATACCCTGTCGAAGCTGCCTGAAAGCTACTGGTATAATGACAAGAATCACAATATGTAACTCCTAGGCCATAAGGTTTCAACTTACAAACATTCAATCTAGTAATCCCTTGAAAGGAAAGCTCGTTATCGCCAAGCAAAATAATCCTGGCATCATAATCAGTAAACATATCATTAGAAAAATCAATATAAGGAGTTCCGCTACCGCCCAACTCTAATGAAGCACCTTGGTCTGCCTTAAGTTTACCTCGAGAATTAGGGATATTCCCCCATTCCAATTCCCGGTAACTTCCGTAAGGAGATGGGTAATAAGTAGTTATAGTGAGGGTGTCATCAGCCATAACCAAGGAGAAATAAACCAAAAAAATAACCAAAAACGTTATTTTTTTCATACAATAAATTATACCCTACGCTTCTATGAAAGTCAAGTTCTTAAAAATGGTAGTATTGTCAAGATAATTGTACGCTTTTGTATTGGGGCTCCTTGAAAATAGTTATATGTTTAGGCATAACCTCAGGTTGTTCTTCTTGCATAACTTGGCTTATAATGCCATAAACCCATAGATTTGCGCTTCTGCTTGATTTAAAATAACCTTGTATCTTAATACGTCTACGCACTTCTTCTAAGTTACGCTCAAGATGATTCGTTGAGCTTATCATATTTTTATCCTCAGCAAATTCAAAGTAATGCAATGTCTCTAAAAAGCCTTTTCTAAAACACTTTACTGCATAAGGCTCATATTCCTGCCACTCTGCGCAAAACTTATCAAATCGCTTAATTGCCTGCCGCCTTGTCTTTGAATCGTAAATGATCCCGGCCTGACGCAGCATACCTTTACGGTGCCGTTGCTTATAACGAATGTGTTTTATCAAGTTCCTTAACTTATGCACATAACAGAGTTGCCACTTAGCGTAAGGATAGACCATATTTATGGCTGCGCGTATACCTTTTGCCCCATCTGAAGCAATGAGCTTTAGGTTCTTACCCTCTAGGCCCCTGCGGTAGAGGTCGTTAAGAAGAGCAGTACATTCTTCCTCGGTCTCGCCCTTAGCAAGTTTAAAGGCGATTATCTCCTTCTTATTATCTAAGGTTACCCCTAAGATAAAGAGGATTACCATATCCTTAAGCCTACCGTCATATACCTTAACCCATAAGCCGTCAATAATTAGATATTTATAGTTATCCTCTATGGGCTTAGTCCGAAAATGCTGTAGATCCCCCTCAAGGCTCTTTATAAGCCGGGAGGCGGTAGTATGGCTGACGGCATCTCCAATAAAAGCACGGAAGAATCTTCATTGCTTACGTACCGAGTGACCTAAAAGCATCGATAACAAGACCATTCGGTCAAACTTCTTCTGCCTGCGTTGATACTTCTCAAAGAGCGAATAATGGACCTTTATCTTATTAAATCTAACTCGCGGTATCTTAATCCGAGAAGCCCCAAAAGTTGTCGTAAGATTGCGCTCGTAACTGCCTTGACGCTGGTCAAGCCGGTTAGGCGCATGTTCATACCTTTGAGCCCGTATCTGAAGCGCGAATTCTTCATTTACACAGTCTTGGATTAACCTCTGAATAATTTTGCGTGCTTGGCATTCAAAATCGTCAAACTGATACAATACACCTAACTGCCCTAAATTCCGCTTTACATACTGCCATTGTACTGCTAAATTGTCACTTGAGAAGTTAACGCTTCTCATGGCATACCTCCTTCTATCCGCTATTAGCGGATGGTTAATGGTTATGGTTAATGATTATTGTATAACAACCATTAATGGTATGCCATTTTTATTGCTTTTTCAAAGAGCTTTTATCTTAAAAGCGTACAATTTATTTTACATTATCTAATTTATCTACTTACAGCAACGCACAAAAACTAAAGTAGGTTTTGCATAACTTATATCACAACTAACACTGGAACTAGTACTAGTACACTTCACTCCTCCTGCGCAACACCAAGTATTTTCATTACCTGCCCGTTTTAAGGATATAAACCCATGCCACTTGTCCCAAGCTTGACTTGAAGCAATAAAACTAGGCAGGCTTCCCTGTAGTAAATAAGATACGCCGCTACTTTTAGTAGCTTCAAAATAATAGCAACCTCCGCTTATCATATTAGGAAAATCATTAGGGCAAGTAGCGCAAACATTAGTAGGATTACCGGAAAAATCTATGTTTGAACCTGAAGAATAATTACCTTGTGTATAATCACGCAAGTCATGATAATGTGAATCGCCATAAAGTCTATAGAAAGTTCTGCATTCTAATCCTCCTCCTCCTAAATCATGCCACCCACTAGCATCTTTAAATCTAAACCGTCCTCTACTAGAATTATAATAGATACTTCCATTTGGAGCGTTAACCGGGTCACTATTTCCTCCAACAAAGGTTACCAAGCCGGACTGATTGCCTACTCCTACATTTATCGTATTAGCAGATAATTCATTATAACTTCCTTGAGGCGACGGATAATAAGTGGTAATAGTTACGGTCTCTTCTTCGGCAAAAGTTAAATAAAAAGTTGAAGTAAATAAAATTAAAATAAATATAATTCTAAGCCTCATATCTACCCCCTCTCTTTAATTACTCAGAAGTTTTTCCTGATAAAATCCGAAACCTTTGCAAGCATCCTAAAAACCTTCTCTGCCTCTTCTACCGTAAATGTCCCTAAGCCACAAGAAGGAGAGATCAACAGCCTCTCCCTTAAAAGGCTCTCACTTACCCCTTTTTTTACCAATGCCTCTATCCCAAGATATAACTTATCAGTTAAAAGGCTTAAGTTATCATTACCGGTAAAACTCTGCGTAGGCACAATCCCCCAACAAATAAACCCTTTGCGCTCCAAAAAGCTCTTAATATCCTTAGCATAAAGGAGAAACTTCTCCAAATAATCAAAGGCATCAAAACTTATAATATCAATATCCTCTAACTCGGTAAAGATAGACCAGTCAGTATTCCCGCAACAATGCACCCCTAATAAGTCATAAACAGGCTTAAGCCCTGTACTAAACTCTCTTAATCCTAAAACAACATCCTGCCTGTCTAAAGCCGTATAAGCCGAACCAAAGGAACCCAGGTAAGGCTCATCTATAAACATCACCAACGGTTTACCTAAAGCCTTAAACATACCTGCCTGCCAAAGCGCTTTCATACTTAAAGCTTTTGATACCGCCTGTAGCATAACTTTATTATGTAAAATAGGTACCTTATCTTCATCATTAACCGCGGCAGCAAAAGTAAAAGGGCCTGTAACTTGAAGCTTTAAGGCCTGCGCCTCTGAAATGCCAAAACCGGAAGCTAACATATCATAAAATTTATAAACCCCGGGGGCATAATCAGGGCTTATCTTGAAATAATCAAGGTCAACAGAAACAACCCTACCGTAAAACTCTTCTAATTCATCATCCATCCTCCGGGAGTCAAAAAATACCCCCTCTGCCCCTAATTTTAAGCACGGTATATTCTCGCTGAATTGAGCAACCATGCCTTCCTTTAGGCTACGCTTGGGTAATTGCGGCCAAAAGGGAATCTCCGGGGTATATTTAAATATAAGCCCTAACGCGCTTTCAGCCTCACCATAAGGCAAACTGCCTATCCCGGTAGCTAACCCTTTTAATTTATGCATAATTAAACCCCTAGCCTTGGTTATTTCTAATTTTTTATTCCTCTAAATTTAGCTCCTTAAGTTTTGCTATAGAAAAACGGTTTCCGTTAAAAACTATCCTACCCAACCTATTAATAATAATACAAGTCGGAACGCCTAAAAGGCCGTAACTATCCGAAACCTTAGAGTCACGGTCCAGCAATACTTCAAAATTAAACCCTATCCTCTCCACCAAGTTTATTACTTTTTGCGGAGATTCTCCGATATTTATAGCTAAAACTTCAATCCCTTTATCGCTTAAATACTCCCTCTTCTCCTTTAAATCAATTAAGGCAGACCTACAATAAGGGCACCACGTAGTCCAAAAGAGTATGAGCACCGGTTTTTCCCCTAAGTATTCACCAAGAGATACCTCTCTTCCGTAAATACTCTTTAACCGGAAATCCTGCGCCTCTAAATATTCGGCTTTATAAGGATAAGAACTTAATTTAGAGTTACAACTTGAAATTAGAATTAAAAATATAAGAAACCAAGTAAGCCTTAACACTCTCATAAAATCACCTTATCCTTGATATGCCGGTATAAATAAAGTAAAACCCCATAATCAATAATACTATCCCTGATAGCCTTTGAAAGATTAACATCCATCTGCCTGTTTTAGGGATATTCTTTAAGAAGCCGCTGAAAGAACCTGAGAGTATAAGAATTAAACCCATACCATAAGCAAAGGAGGCTAAAAGCCCTGCTCCGTAAAAGATATTTTTACCCGTAGCTAAATAAGAGAGTATTGCCCCTAAGACAGGGGTAAGGCAAGGAGAGACGACTAACCCCGAAGATAACCCTAATAAAAAAACAGAGAGGTACCTACCCCTTTGTGAATTTCTTTGCCTAAAATTAAAACCCTTAAAAACAATACTAAATAAGCCGAAGAGAGACAATCCAAAGATAATTATTATAATGCCAACTAAGATATAGGTAACCGGGTGGCTACTAATACTGCCAAAAAATTTCCCGCTTAGAGCAGCTAAGAGCCCTAATGCCGAATAAATAAACGCTACGCCGCTTACATAGATTAAACTTAATATAAACCCCTTAAAACTAGAGGTACTGTTTATCCCTATATAGCTTACGGTAATAGGAACTAAAGGGTAAACGCAAGGGGTAAAACTAACTGCCACACCCCCTAAGAACGCAAAGATATAGTCTGCCGGGCTACCTGATAGATTCATTTATCCAGTCTAAGTATGGCTTAAAGCCGGAAGATATAGGCAGGCTTATTATCTCCGGGGTATCATAGCTATGCATATCCTTTACTTCTTTTATAATTTTAGGAACTTTAACCCTCTTAGTCTTAATAATAAGCGCTACTTCAAGGGCTGATTCAATCCTCCCCTGCCAACGGAATAAAGATTCTACATTATTTATAATATTTACGCAAGCAGCAAGCCTCTTTTCAATTAACCTCTTAGCAATACCCTTAGCTTCCTTCTTGTTTTTTGCGGTTACTAAGACCACGCTATACAAATTAACCCTCCTCTTGGCCAATCTTTACCGACCTTATCCTACCTAACTGCGAACAGGCATCAAATACCAACTCCGGGTCTTCGGTTTTAATGCTAACCGTAAAATCCTTCATCCTCTTCTCTTCCCAAGAAGGATCAAGAACTAATAAGCCCTCGCCGAATTCAGATAAAGAATTATTCACATCCTGCAAAGAAAGCCCGTAAACGCGTAATATAAAATCTAATTTGTATTTTTTCGTTAGACTCATTTAATCATCATAACCGAAAGCATCCTGCCGCAGGCAGGGCCCTCTTTCCGAAAAGAAAAAAACTCGTCGTTATGACAAAAGGTGCACGCCTGCGGCGGATAGATATTCTCTTTTTTTACCCCGCAGGCAAGCAACTCCCAAGTATTAACCTCCGTTAAATCTAAGTACAACTGCCCGGACCTTCTAATTAACCCTTCGGTAAAATAACCGCTAAAATCCTCTGATACCCGATAACAACACCCCCTAATACCGGAACCAAACCCCGCGTATAAATCCTTTGGGTTGCTATTAAACTCCTTCTGCATAAGCCTTACTGCCTTTGAGGCTATCCTTAACCTTGAGCTACGCCAACCGCAATGCAAGAGCCCTATCGCCGGAAGAGAAGGATCATAGATAAATATAGACGGGCAATCTGCGGTAAAGATTGCAATGGGCAGGTTCTTTCTATCGGTTATAAAGCCGTCGGTATCTGCTATAGAACCGCCGTATGCGCTTGCGCCGGCTCCTTTGTCATCCTCAGTAACATACCTTATATTATCCCCATGAACCTGACGTGCGCAGACTAAATCACGGTGATCAATGCCTAAACTGCTTAAAAAGGCCCTACGGTTATTTAAGGCTTCTGATGTTTCTCCGTAATACAAAGACATATTTCCGTGCTTACGCCCGGAGAATGCGATTATAAGATTAGGCTCATCGGAAAACCCTGACAATCTTCTCCCTCGCTTTTGCCCCTTTAACAATATCAATAAGGCTCTTTTTGACCCCAAGGTATTCTGCTAATAAGGTTATCAGCTCTTTATTAGCTTTACCTTCTATTGCCGGCTTCGCAAGATAAACCTTTAAAATACCGGATGTTTCTTTTTTTACCAGCCTCCTGCCGGAATTAGGGACAACCTTAACCTTTAAATATGCCTCTTCTTTATCCTTCAATCTGCTTACTATCCTGCAAATCCGATAATCTATCGGAGAATCTCCCTAAACGCTTTTGAGCATCCAAATACTTAGTATTAGCGTTATTTATATGCCCCCCTAAAATATCAAACTCCTCTTTAAACTTATTTAACTCTATATCTAAAGCGCTTAAAGAGCTAATTATTGCTTTTACATTCTCCTCAACCTTAAGCCCCTTTAAACCAAAACAGATTACCTGTAAGTAAGCGTAGAATGTATTCGGAGAAACAGGGATAACCTTTTTGCTTAATCCGTATGAAAAGAGGTCATCTTTTATAGCAACCTCATAATAAATATTCTCTGCCGGGATATACATAAGGGCAAAATCATAGGTATTCTCCTGAGGGAGAATATATTTTGACGCAACTTCATCTATGCGGTTTTTTACGTCCTGAATGAATTTCTTCCTGTATGACAACTTAGACGCTTCTTCCTGTGCCTGCGTCATCTTCTGAAAGTTTTCTAAGCTAAATTTTGCGTCAACCGAAACCAGTTTATCCGCAAGCTTAATTACCGCATCTACGGTATCTCCGGTTTTAAAACGGTATTGACGTAAATAGTGCTCTTTTGGCAAGACTTCGGATAAAAGGTTTTCTAATAAAGTCTCTCCTATAGCCCCTCTAAGTTTAGGAGCGCGCAACAACTCCTGAAGGCTTGAAATATCCTTGCTTATATCTATAATCTGCCTATTTGTGGATTCAAGCTTGCCTAGCTGCTCCCTAACATTGCCAAAAGCATTTAAAGTATCTCCTAAGTTTTGGGATACTATTTTATTGGATTCTTGTAAAATCCGGTTCATCTGGTTAAGCTGGCCGTTAACCTGGGAAGAAACCTTAAAAATTAAAAATAATACCCCGATGCCAAAAATAAAAAATGCAACCCCTAAAATTATACCCGGCATAAAAGGCTCCTTATCCGTAATTATACCATAGCTACCTACTTATCAAAGCAAATATTCCTTCTTTATCCTTTTTACGCTCCTTAAGATGTTAGTTTTTACTTCCGGACAAAACCTCTCCAACTCTTTTATGATTTTAGCCATTCTAACGCGGTTAGAGGAAGCTTGATTAGGGCAATAAAGGGCACGGAAGGGCAAATTCTCCTTGCGCGCATAAGAAGCAATCATGCGCTCCTCCACATAAACAAAAGGGCGTATAATAGTAATCTTCCCGTTAAATAGGCTCTGCTTAGGAGACATCGCTGAAATCTCTCCCTGAAAAAACATATTCAGCATAATTGTCTGTGCTATATCATCCTTGTGATGCCCTAAAGCAAGCTTATCGCACTTAAGGCGATTTGATGCCTCAAAGAGAGCCTTCCTCCTATTCCATGCGCACCAAAAACAATTTATATCCTTTTTCTTAGTACCCTTTAAAATGCCTGCCTTCTCTATATGATATTTAACTTTTATCTTCTTAAAATATTTTTCTAAAAAAGAGGCTATAGATTTAGGATAGCCTAAATCAACGTGCAGAGCAATAATATCATAATTAACCGGAACAAACCTCCTACGGCTTAAAAGCACCTGCAGGAGCGCTAAACTATCTTTGCCTCCCGAGACTCCGACCGCTATTCTATCCTCCGGGGCAACCATCTTATAATCCGTTATTGCCCGTCCGACGCGCTTAGATATATACAACTCTAGGCCCTTTAATACCGGCATAATTATAGTATTTTTCTGCCTCTATACCCTTGCTGATTCTAAAACTAATTTACGGATATTAGAAGCAAAGCTATCTTTTAATAAACCTTCAAGAGGTATGGGGGATTTTAAGGACCAGTTAGCCTTAGAGACGGTACCAGGGGTATTAATCCTGTATTTATAAGAATCTTCTTTTAAAAACCCTCCGTAATAGAGGATGTCAAAGAGATTATTAATAGAGATGATGGAGTTTGCTTTTAGGATAAATTTTAAGATTGCAGAGAAGATTTCAGCATCACACTCTTCCCTCATCGGCCCTACCAGCCCTAAAATGCCCCAAAGCTTATCCTTCTCCTTAAAGGTATTCTCCCACATATCTATAAAATCTAAAAGATGCTCTCTTAGGATACCCCTGCCTGAAGACAAGATGCCTAATAATTTATCTACGGAATCAATCTCATTACGCCAACGCAACCTTCCCTGCCTGCTAAAAAGAGGATCAAAGAGCGCATCCTTTACCCTATTAAAGCCAATCCCGCGGTGGTCACAGCACTTACGCATAAAAAGTTCTCCATCCACCGTCCCTGCCTCATTTTCCCACCAAGCAGCCCAATTAGTGGTATCATGCGTAGAGAGCATGGCAACGGAAACTTCCCGGTACTCTTTAGCCTCTAAAAATGTATGCCTATTATGCCAATCTTTTACCCAACGCTGGACATCATTACCAGGGATATTCAACTCCCTTAAAGTATCAATACAAACTTTAGGAATAACCCCTAAATCTTCGGCGCACAGAAGCATCCTGCAACTATCCTGCATGACCTTTAAAATCTTTCTTCCCTGAGGCCCCCAAAGATGCTCCTTCTGAGGATCAAAAAAACCGTTTAAGCCTTTATTCTCCGGTGGCTCATTATAGGGAATACTCCATATCCTAAAAAGACCAACGACATGGTCTATACGTAAAATATCATAAAAATTCTCTGCGTACCTTAACTTTTCTTTTAGGTATCTAAACCCGTCGCTTTCTATATTATCCCAATTATAAGTAGGCATCCCCCAACGTTGGCCTAAGGAGCAATACATATCAGGGGGTGCCCCCGAAGCAAAATCTAATTTAAAAAACTCAGGATGCGCCCATACATCGCTTGAATCCCTTGAAACTAAGATAGGCAAATCCCCTTTTAACAATATGCCTTTTTCTTGGGCGTATCTTTTAACGCCCTTAAATTGCTTATTTAATTGCCATTGTAACCACTCTTCAAAGTTTATCTCTTCGGCGTGCTGCCGGTAAAACTTATCTAATGCCCCTATATCCCTGCTCTTGTGCTCATCAGCCCAATCATACCAAGCCAATCCATTATAGTATTTTTTTAGCGCCTTAAATAATACAAAGTCATCAAGCCAATACGCATTCTCCTTTTTAAAATCCGACAACCCCCTTAATTCATCTTCCCTTTGCATTAAAAAGACCTGGCGCAATATGTGTAATTTTTCCTCTTTAACTTTATAATCAACATAATCTCCGGTTAAAGGAAGGCACTTCCTTAGGCTCTCTATCTGCCTAAGGATGGATTTATCTTTTGGCAGAGGCAGGCTTAAAAGAGAGATATAGACAGGCTCTAAGGCAAAGGAGCTAAAAGAATCATACGGGCAAAAAACAGGCCCCATCTCATTCATCGGCAAAAGCTGCAGGATGGAACTACCTGTTTTTTGAACCCAATCAACGGCTAATTTAAGGTCCCTAAAGTCGCCGATTCCAAAACTATCCTTTGAATAAATAGAAAAGAGCGGTATTAACACCCCCGCTCTCCTATGGTTTAAAATCTCTTTATTTTGTATAAGTTTAGGCATGGCCTCTTTTAATAAGGAAATAAAAGGCGCAGTATCTTATCTGAGTAGAATATGGCAAAAAACGCAGCCAAAGATAAAAATGGGCCGTAAGGTATAGTATGGTCCTTCTTTTTTATCAGTATATATATGCCTATAACCGCCCCAAAGAAAGGGGCCAAAAAGAAAGTTAATAGCGCCCTATGCCAACCCAAAAAAGCTCCAATCATCCCTAATAATTTTACGTCCCCTCCGCCCATGGATTCAGTCTCTCCTTGTATCGGAGGCTTCTTTAAGAGCTTAAAATAGACCAGGTCAAAGAGCCAACCGGTTAAAAAAATTACGCCTGCGCCTACTATTATGCCGAGCAGAGAATTAACCATAGGCTTAAAACTAAAAACAAAATATTTTAAATTCACGCCTCTTACCGTATTTAGAATAAACCCTACGACAATCCCGCCTAAACTTATCTCATCGGGTATTATCCTATGCGGTATATCTATAAAGGTAGCTATAATTAAAGCGCAGGCAAGGACAAAATAAAAGAACAAATCATACCCTAGCCCAAAACGGGCAAAAAGAAGAAGAAAAACCAACGCCGTCAAAAACTCTACCAACGGATAACGCAAAGGAATCCTTTCTTTGCAAACGCGGCATCTACCCCTTAAAAGGATGAAGCTTATAAAAGGTATATTATCATAGGCAGGTATGCGCTTTTTACACTTAGGGCAATGAGAGCGCGGCCAGACAACAGATTCTGAATTCGGCATCCGGTGTATGCAGACATTTAAAAAACTTCCTACTATCGCCCCCAATATAAAAATGACTATATTTGCAATCATAAAACCCCCCTCTTTCTTAAATACGTTTAACGGCTCTCTCTAAAGCCACCTGCATAGCCTTAATCGGAGCCCTCTTTGGGCTTAACCATATATTTAATGACTCTACCGCCTGGTAGAGAAGCATCTTTAAGCCATTAGAATAACAAACCCCTGTCTCCTTAGATACTTTTAAAAGTTTAGTCTCTTTAGGATTATATATTAAATCATAAACAAAGATGCCTCTATGTAAATCTTTCGGGTTGATTAAAAGAGGATCTGTAGCTTTCATCCCTACGGAAGAAGCGTTAATTAAAAAATCCTTATCCTTTAACCTTAACTCCTCTATACTTCCTACTGCCATAAACTTAGTCTTAGGGAATATACGGTTAAACCTTCTCATAAGGCTTAAAGAGCGGAAATGGTCAATATCATAAATAACTACTTCTATTGCCCTACTCTTCCCTAAAGCAAAGGATACTGCCTTAGATGCCCCTCCGGCGCCTAATATCCCCACCCTTTTAGGCTTAAGCTTTAATTCTTTTAAATGCCTTAAAAATCCTAAATAATCGGTATTAAAAAATTTAAGCCTGCCTGCTTTATCCACTAAAAGAGTATTCGCCGCGCCTATAGATTTAACCGCACTATCTAACCTTACGCAAGGGAGCCGTAAAACCCTCTCCTTGTAAGGTATAGTTATATTTAACCCGCGAATATTGTTTTTAGTAAGATTTAAAAAGAAGGAGTCAACTTCGCCTTCTTTTAAGGGAAAGAGTTTATACTTTGCCTTTATCTTTAGGCTGACAAAGGCGGCATTGTGCATAAAAGCAGACAAACTATGTTTTAAGGGGTTTCCTATTAAGCCAAAGGTAATTCCCTTAGTCATTTAAGCTCTAACCTATTGACGGCATCCAAATACGCCCTGATAGCCGCTTCAATAATATCAGTACTTGCTCCGCGCCCGACTAAAACCTTATCCTTAATCTTAAGCTTTAAGCTAACTTGCCCTAGGGCGTCTTTGCCTGAGGTAACTGCCTCAAGCCTAAAATCCGTAAGCCTTGCGTTGTAGCCGATTATATTATCTAACGCCTTGAAGACTGCGTCCACCGGTCCGTCCCCAAAAGAAAAACCCATCAGTAGTTTATCTTTTTTATTTAGATGGATTGTAGCCTTAGGCTTAATCCTAGACCCTGAATTAACCTCAAAACTTACCAATTCCCATAAAGGCTTAATTACCCTTATCTCGTCTTCTGCAATTGCCCTTAGGTCGTCGTCAAAAATATCCTTCTTCTTATCGGCAATCTCTTTAAAACGCACAAAGGCCTTATTTAACTTCTCCTCTTTAAGGTTATAACCAAGCGCTTTTAACCTATCCCTAAAAGCATGCCTGCCTGAATGTTTCCCCAAAATTAACCGGTTAGAGGTTATCCCGACGTCCTTAGGGTCCATAATTTCATAGGTTATGCGCTTTTTTAATACCGCGTCCTGATGAATCCCTGACTCATGAGAAAAGGCGTTCCTACCGACTATCGCCTTATTAGGAGGAACGATGAAATCCGTAAGGTTGCTTATCATCCGCGAAGACTTGAATATCTCTTTTGTTTTTATATCCGTATAAAGGGGGGCAAAGACATCCCTGCGGGTCTTTATCGCCATGACTATCTCTTCCAAAGAGGCATTCCCTGCACGCTCGCCTATGCCGTTAACAGTACAATGCACTTGGCGCGCCCCGGCTAATACGCCTGAAAGAGAATTTGCAACAGCCATGCCTAAATCATCATGGCAATGCACGGATATAACCGCTTTATTAATATTAGGCACATTATTCTTAATATCTTCAATCAAAGAATAAATCTCCTGAGGATAGGTGTATCCGGTAGTATCCGGAATATTTATCGTCTGTGCCCCTTCTTTAATAACTTCCTCTATAATCCTGTATAAGAAACCCCTCTCTGACCGGGTAGCATCTTCGGGAGAAAACTCTATATCAGAACAAAGCCTTCTTCCTAATTTAGTAGCCTTTAAGGCAATCTTTAATATCTCATCCTCTGCCTTTTTGAATTTATATTTAAGGTGAATTTTGGATGTCGCCATAAAGATATGCAGGCGCGGCCTTCGCGCCGGCTTAATTGCCTTACACGCCGCTTCAATATCCGGCTTTAAACAACGCGCCAAAGCGCAGACCCCGCATCTCTTAATGGATTTAGATATATTTAATACCCCCTTAAAGTCTCCAGGTGAGGCAATGGGAAAGCCAGCTTCAATAACATCAACCCCAAGCCTTTCAAGTTGAAAAGCCGCCTCTAACTTCTCTTGGTCAGTTAAAGACCCTCCCGGCGCCTGCTCGCCATCCCTTAAAGTAGTATCAAATATAATTATCTTATTCATTTTAGACTTCCCACCTTACTTATTACCCTAACTACTAGCTACTAACTACTGACTACTGCTTTTTCATCCAAGGCATCATCTCTCTAAGCTCTCTGCCTATCTTTTCAATTAAATGATTATCCCCTTCAGAGAGGAGTTTATTGTAATTAGGCCTACCCTCCTCATTCTCCTTAATCCATTCCTTGGCAAACTTCCCGCTCTTTATCTCTTTCAATATCTTCTTCATCTCTTTTCTGGTTTTAGGAGTAATTATCCTTGGCCCACGGGTTATATCACCGTAGCAGGCGGTATTAGAGACACCCCTGCGCATCCCGGTTATACCGCGTTCCTGAATCAAATCGGTAATTAATTTTAACTCATGTAAAACTTCAAAATAAGCAATCTCTGCCTGATAACCTGCTTCTATTAAAGTATCAAATCCTGCCTTAATAAGCTCACTTACTCCTCCGCAGAGGACTGCCTGCTCGCCAAAGAGGTCTGTCTCAGTCTCCTCTTCAAAGGTTGTCTCAATAACGCCGGCAGTTGTCGCCTTAATCGCTTTAGCATAGGCAAGCGCTAACTGCTTAGCCTCACCCGTTGCATCTTGATATATGGCAATCAAAGACGGAACACCCTTACCCTCTTCATACATCTTTCTTACCAAAGCCCCGGGGCCCTTAGGAGCAACCATAAAGACATCAACATTCTTAGGGGGTTTGATCTGTTTATAACGAATATTAAACCCGTGGGAGAAACAGAGCGCTTTGCCTTTCTTTAAATTAGGTTTTATCGCTTCATTGTAAACCTTTGCCTGCACGTGGTCTTGCGTTAATATCTGGATTATATCCGCTCCCTTTGCAGCATCGGAAGCTAAGAGAGGGGTAAACCCGTCTATCTTTGCCTGCTCAAAATTAGGGGTACCCTCCATCTCAGAGACAATCACCCTTACTCCTGAATCACGCAAACACAAAGACTGCCCTCTGCCCTGTGTCCCGTAACCAATAATCGCAATGGTCTTATCATTTAATAAATTAAGGTCTGCGTCATTGTCATAATAAATTTTAGCCATCTTTTAACTCCTCCTTTTCTTTTATTAATTGCTTATCGCTAATTTTCCTGTCCTAATTAACTCCTTAATCCCAAACCTATCTAATTCCTCAAGGAGCGATTTTATCTGCGCCTGAGCACCTACTGCCTCTATTATCGCTGTGTCATCTTTGTAAAGTATAACCTTGCCAACGTATTTACGAAAGATAGACCCTAACCTCTCCTTATCTTGCGGCTTATATTTTACCTTTACCAAGATAAGCTCCCGGTCTATATGCTCTTTCTTAGTAAAATCAGTTACGGTGATAACGTCTATTAATTTATTTAACTGCTTCTTTATCTGCTCTAATATCTTTGCATCCTTCGCATCAACAACTAAAGTCATATACGAAATCGTCGGATCCAAAGTTTCAGAGACAGCCAAAGATATAATATTATACCCGCGCGCGCTAAAGAGCCCTGCGATACGAGCTAAGACTCCAAACTTATTCTCAACTAAAAGTGAAATCGTATGTTTCATAAGATTATGCTAAACCATCAATCATATTATTAATCGCCTGTCCCGCAGGGACCATAGGCAAAACATTCTCCTCAGGCTCTATAATAAACTCAACAAAGACAGTATTATCTATCTCTATTGACTTTAGAATAGATTCCCTTACCTCTTCTTTTTTAGTAACGCGCATCCCTACTGCGCCATAACTCTCTGCTAATTTTACAAAATCCGGGCTAGTGATAGGAGTATAGGAGTAACGTTTTTTGTAAAATAACTCCTGCCACTGCCTTACCATGCCTAAATACCCGTTATTAAAGATTAGTGTTTTTACATTTAACTTATTCTCAACGCAGGTAGCCAACTCCTGAATATTCATCTGTATTGAGCCGTCTCCGGCAATATTAAATACCTCCTTTTGTGGGACCCCTAACTTTGCGCCCATAGCCGCAGGAAGGCCAAATCCCATAGTCCCTAAGCCGCCGCTTGAAATCCAGGTGCGCGGGGTTAAATGGTTATACCACTGGCACGCCCACATCTGGCTTTGGCCTACTTCAGTGCAGAGTATAGCGTCTCCTTTGGTTATCTGCCAAAGCTCTTCTAATATATACTGCGGCTTAATCCGGCTACCCTCTTTCTTATAAGTTAACGGATACTTCTTCTTCCAGGCATCAATTGTTTTAAGCCAAGTAGTTGTATCCGGAAGCTTCTTAATATCCCCTAAAAACTCCTCTAATATATTCTTAGCATCTCCGACTATCGGGACATCAACCTTAACATTTTTACTGATTGAAGAGGGATCAATATCTATATGTATGATCTTTGCATGAGGCGCAAAATGGTCTAACCTACCTGTTACCCGGTCATCAAAACGGGCACCTATGGCAATAATCAAATCCGACTCCATAACCGCATGGTTTGCATAAGCTGTCCCGTGCATACCGAGCATGCCTAAAGAAAGATTATTTGTCGCCGGAAAAGACCCTAACCCCATAAAAGTAGTTGTTACCGGAACCTGCGTCTTTTCTGCTAAATCCCTTAAAGCCATGCTCGCCCCTGAAGAGATAACCCCGCCTCCGGCATAAATAATCGGTTTTTTAGCTAAAGAGAGGAGTTTGGCTGCTTTTTTAATCTGTCCCGGATGCCCAAAATAAGTCGGTTGATAGCTGCGGAGTTTAACCTGTTCAGGCCAGATAAAATCCGCCTCTGCCCTTTGAATATCTAACGGGATATCAACAAGAACTGGCCCGGGCCTTCCACTTGAGGCAATATAAAAAGCCTCGGCAATAGTGCGCGCTAAATCCTTTACATCTTTTACTAAGAAATTATGTTTTGTTATCGGCCTGGAAATACCTGTTACATCTGCCTCCTGAAAAGCGTCATTGCCGATTAGGTGCGTGCCTACCTGCCCGGTTAAGGCAACTAAAGGCACAGAATCCATATATGCATTAGCTATGCCGGTGATTAAATTAGTTGCACCGGGGCCTGAGGTGGCAAGGCATACCCCGGTTTTACCGGTTGCGCGCGCGTATCCATCGGCAGCATGTGCAGCCCCTTGTTCATGACGGGTAAGTATAAACCTTATATCAAAATCATAGAGGACATCAAAGATAGGCAGAACTGCCCCTCCCGGATATCCAAAGATAACTTCTACATTAGCTTTCTTTAAAGACTCTAATAGTATATTAGCGCCCTTCATCTTCATATATACTTAATTATTCTAAGACCGCTCCTTTGTCTGCGGAAGTAACTAGCCTTAAATATCGCCAGAGGTACCCTGATTTAATCTTAGGCGTAACCGGCTTCCAACCCTTAAACCTCTTTTCTATCTCTTGCTTGCTTAATTTAGCATTAAGTTTACGATTAGGTATATCTATCTCTACTATGTCGCCATCCCTTAATATTGCTATTGGCCCGGCTGCTGAAGCCTCAGGAGAAATATGCCCTATACAAGGCCCTTTTGTCCCCCCGGAGAATCTTCCGTCGGTGATTAAGGCTACGGAGTCGGCTAATCCTAACCCTACTATTGAAGCAGTCGGCGCAAGCATCTCGCGCATCCCAGGACCCCCTGCAGGGCCTTCGTAACGGATAACAACGCAATCCCCTGCCTTAATCTTTCTATTCATAATCGCCTTCATCGCCTCTTCTTCGCGGTTAAAGACACGGCAACGCCCGGTAAACTTCATCATCTTATCACTTACCCCTGATTGTTTTACTACCGCTCCCTTAGGGGCAATATTTCCATAGAGGACTGCTATACCCCCTTGCTTATGATAAGCTTTATTTAATGGCCTGATAACATCCTCGTCAAAGATTATCGCTCTATCAGCGATATCAAAGGCCTTATCTCCGCTTACATTCAGAGTATTATTAAGTTTTGATTTTAATCTCTTTAATACTGCCGGAATCCCTCCTGCATACTCAACATCCTCCATAAAATACGTTCCTGCAGGCTCAATATTAGCGATGTGCGGGACACTTTTACTTATCCTATCAAAGGTCTTAAGGTCAAGGTCAATACCTGCCTCATGCGCTATTGCCATAAGATGCAAGACCGTATTAGTAGAACCCCCTAACCCCATATCTACTACAATGGCATTCTCTATGGATTTTTTGGTGATAATATCCCTTGGACGAATATCTTTTCTTACTAATTCTACTATTCTTTCTCCGCTAGCCTCTGCAATTCTTCTTTTTTTAGCGGATATAGCAAGGGCAGTTCCGCAACCAGGTATGGACATACCCATAGTCTCAGTAAGGCAAGCCATTGTATTTGCGGTATATAGGCCCTGGCAAGATCCTTGCCCCGGACAAGCCTCAAGCTCAATACAGGATAACTCCTTCATTGAGATATCACCTTTCTTAGCCCTGGCCATACCTTCATAGGTATCGTGAACAAAGGCGAGCTTTCTCTTATTAAACCTTCCTGAGACCATTGGCCCGGCTGTGACAATTATTGCCGGGATATTAAGCCGCGCAACCCCCATAAGCATCCCTGGAGTAATCTTATCGCAATTAGTCAAACAGACGATACCGTCTAACTGGTGCGCATTGCAAACAGTCTCAATTGTATCAGCTACTATTTCACGCAAGGCCATAGGATAACACATCCCAAGATGCCCCATGGCAATGCCATCGCATATACCAGGAACGCCAAAAAAGAAAGGAGTCCCTGCGCCATAACATATACCGCGCTCAATAAACCTCTCTAAATCGCGCATCCCCACATGTCCGGGAATAAGGTCAGTAAAAGAAGTAGCTACTCCTATAAAAGGCCTCTCTAAACTCTTTCTTGAAAGTCCTGTTCCATGCAATAACGCCCTATGCGGCGCCCTCTCTAAACCTTTTTTAACTTTATCCGAACGCATATTAATCCGCTCCTTCTCCGTCGTGGACTATCTCTTTTACGCTTCTTTTACGCAGAATAACGCGTTTTAATGTAATATATTTATCCACCGTATCCTTGTTATTAACCGTATCAAGTTGCTTAAAGAGAAAATCAAACCTCTCCTCAATCTCAGCTGCAATTGCATCGCGCGTCTCTTCTGATAACCCCATAATCTCCTTTTTAAAAGGGCCTAGGGCCTTTTTACGCGTCTTGTAGAAAAACTGCTCGTCTGTCTCGCCTTCTTTTCTTTCAGAAGTAGCATTAACCTTAAGCCAATCATAAATTCTATTTTTAAGCTCTACAGGAAAGTGCTTACTCTCAAACATCATATTTTGAAACCCTGTTGCTAAATGTACCTCTAATGTATCATTCTGCGGGAACTTATGGAACATATCTTCCGGCAAGGTAGAAGCGCCATGCTGGACTGCTCCGCCTAAACCAAACTCTTCTTTGGCTATATTAGATATTCTTTTTAAGGTATCAAAATCTAAGTTTACTTCAGCGATACTCCCGTCAGCCATCACAACCCCTCCGTGGGAAGTACCGGTTTGAATTGAAATCTTACTGATGCCGATTAACCCCTTGCGCAACCTTTCATTAAACCCTTGCATAAAAGCGCGCAACTCTTCAGGGGTAGAGTTAGAGTGCCCTACCTCGCCTATCTCTCCTCCGACTGAAATAGTAATCCCTCTTGGTTCTATCCTACGGATAAATTGCGTAAGTTTAGCGCACGCCTCGTAATTATCCTTCTGCTGCTTCTTAATATCCTCCTTAGATAAATCCACCAAAGTAGAAGAATCTATATCAATATTATAGAAGCCATTTTCAACTGCATCCGCGATTAAATCCTGTAAAACCTCAAGTTCCTTTTTTGCGTCCTCTTTGTATTTTTTTAAGTTTACCTGCGTATGGTCTGCCTGAATAAATACCGGGCCCTGCCACTCTTCTCTTATCGCCGCTGCCAAGATAACCCCGGTAAACTCTACCGGAGGCTGCGCAGTATAACCCATCTCAGACTTTGCGATTTCAAAGATAAACGCCGCGCTGTTATTCTTTTTTGCCGTCCTAAATATTGCCCGCGCTAAATCATAGGTCATGCTTCTTAAGTTTATCGCTGGGACAGTAAAGCCGGATACCTCTTTCTTTCCAAATGCTACATACAACTGATGTATACTCGCAGGATAAATACCTTTTTTATAGGCTAGATTTAATATCTTCTTGGATAACTTCTTTTTTAACGATGCCTCATCGCTAAAAATTAACTCCAGCGCAAGCTTATCAATACTTAAAGGCTTTCTTCCCATCTTTGTTAACTACTCCTTTCGTTCTCTTTTAAGTAAGAGACTTGATTAAATTATACCAGTATTCTGCCTTTATCTCTTTTTTCTTTATCGCCTCTTCAAATTTAACTTCACTTATCCTACCACAGCACAATCCAACAGCCAAATCTTTTTTTCCTTCTAATAAGGCTAAGACCGCAGATTCCCCAAGCCTTAAGGCTAAATCACGGCTAAAGGCAGTTGGCCTTCCACCTCTTTGCACATGACCTAATACTACCGGGCGCGTCTCTAAGGAAGTCTTTTCGGTTATCTTTTTAGCTATCTGACCTGCACTCCCAGCACCCTCTGCTACAACGATAATCCAGCTTACCTTTCCGCGGATATTCCCTTGGACTATATCTTCACAGATCCTCTCCCAATTAGGTTTTAACTCCGGAATAATAACATCTTCGCACCCCCCGGCTAAGGCAACAGAGAGAGCTATAAACCCTGAGTCTCTACCCATAACCTCAATCACAAATATCCTCTCCATACTGGTTGCGGTATCGCGTATATTATCAATTGCATCAAGCGCAGTGTTAATAGCAGTATCAGAGCCTATGGTCAAGTCAATCCCGTTTATATCATTATCAATGGAGGCAGGTATGCCTATACAGGGGACATTATAAGTAGTCCCAAAGTTATGCGCGGCAGTAAAACTACCATTTCCCCCTATAACAATCATCCCCTCAATAGAATATTTCTTTAAGGTATTAAAGGCGCGCTCCTGGTACTCTCTCTTTGAAAACTCAGGACAACGCCCTGTTTTAAGCATTGTCCCGCCTTGGCTTATAATGCCGGATACTGAGTGATGCCCAAGCTCTTTTAACTCCTCATTAATCAAGCCCTGCCACCCACGCATCACCCCATATACCTTTAGGCCCTTTAAGATGCCAAATCGCACTACAGAACGTATTGCCGGGTTCATCCCCGGGGCATCTCCTCCCGTAGTTAATACTGCTATATTCTTCATAAACCTTCTATCTCCATTTCACGGGGATGCTCTATAATGTAATTATAGTATATCTCTTTTTTCTCCTGAGGGTTTAAATCAAACTCCCAAACCCAAATACCCTTCTTATCCTTATAATCTTTTAATGACGGCTCTAAACTAACCTTATCAACCTTAACCTTTATCCTATCATCAGCTGAAACAGGGATAGCCTCAAATACCTTAATACTTACAGCCTTTTGTTTGTAATTCTCTATAGTCACCTTATACCTGTATAATGTCTTCTTAGTAGTTGCGGGGATACCGGCGATAAGCGTTTCATCTACCTTCTTTTCAAGAAGCTCTCTTTTTACCTTTACATTCTCATCAACCCCAAGATAAAGGTCAAACTCTTCCCCGGGCGCGATATTCTCTATTTGGGAAGACCCGACAAAATCTCCGTCTAAAAATACATTGACCTTGCCGCTTAAAAGCTGTAAATCTATTGCATTAACCACCTTGCTTCCAAGGTAAGCAAAGGTTGAAATCCGGGGATAGGCAGAATAAGCAAAAGAAGAGGCGAGTAGTTGCGAAGATACCGGAAGTTTATAATCTTCTTCGCCTGATTTTATAGTTGGCCTCTTTGTAATCTTATATACTAAAGATATACCCTTCTCCTCTTGCTGTGCATAACTATACTCAGCTTGCTCTACATAAGCCTCACTCATCATAGCTGGTTCATAACTTATGTTAGCATCTTCATAGCCGACTGCCCTTGAAGCGAATAATTGGGCTTGAGGACGAAAAACCTTAGCCTGCCTTTTAGGTTGATAGGGCCTTAAAAACCAGGGCTCTATCTGCGGTAATGCGCCTGAGACATCTACTCTGGCAGTAGATAAGGTTACTTCAACATCCTTCCAATCCTCTCCTGTATTCTGCTTTACCGCGGCAAAAGAGACAAGCTCGGTCTCTTGTTTGGCAAAGTTAACCCTTGCATCATATATAGGATACCAATATGCCCCTTTTACCCTATAGGATACCTCAAGGGTTAAATTTCCCGGGCGTAGTGCTTCAAGCTCTATTATAATAGAGCGCTTCATCCTTTTAGTAGGCGCGGATATTTCAGCAAGCTCTCTTTGCAAAAGCTCAATCTGCTTTCTTACCTCTCTAATGCCTAACTCTGATTCTACTACCTGAGAATAGTTATCTTTAAATTTTGCATCTAAAAAAGATAATAAATCGCTTAATTCCTTTACTGCCGGCATCTTAGTAGCTAACTCTTTAGGCAACTGCTCTTTTGAGAAAAACCTTATAGAATTTAAGAACAACTTTTCATCAGCAAGCCTCTTTTTAGTATCTTCAAGCTTACGAATACTATCCTGTAGCTTCTGAATCTCTCCATAAATCCCTCTTATCTTTTCTGTTGGCTCTTCTTTTAAAAACTCTTTTTTTACGGATGCACCAAGTATCTTAGCGCTCGTATCTCCCTCTGCGCCTGCGCGGATAGAGTTCTCGTCAATTTCAGGGATTATCCCGCTAAAGACAACCTTACTCTCTCCCTGCGGCAACTTAACCTGCGCTACTCTTTTTATAAGCGCATCCCCTGAATAAATAGTAACCGCGCTTATCTTAGAATCAACCTGTATCTCCTGCGCTAAAGCAGGCTTGAAGATAAAAATTGCCAAAAGAAGCAAAAGAAAAAAGTTTTTATTCTTAATCATCTTCCCTCCTTGGTTTTCCCTAGCTACTAGCTACTGCCTCTAAGTCCCCATCTGCCAACTTGAAAGGTATTTCTTTTGTTCAACAGTTAACGTATCTATACTTACGCCTAAGGCCTTTAATTTAAGCCTAGCGATATTTTTATCAATATCTTCAGGGACGCAATAAACATCCTCTTTAAGCCTCTTGTAATTTTTAAAGATATACTCAGCGCAAAGCGCTTGATTAGCAAAAGACATATCCATAACCGAGGCTGGATGGCCTTCAGCAGCAGCTAAGTTTATCAGCCTTCCTTGGCCTAAAAGATACACCTTGCGCTTGTTCTTAAGTGTATACTCCTCAGTAAAATCGCGTATTAACCTTTTCTTAATAGAGATACTCTTTAACCCTTCAATATCTAATTCTACATTAAAATGCCCGGAATTTGAAACTATCACCCCGTCCTTCATAACCTTAAAATGCTCCCGGCGTATTACATTTATATCTCCGGTAACGGTTACAAAAATATCCCCTACTCTTGCAGCTTGCATAATCGGCATCACCTCAAAGCCGTCCATAACCGCCTCTAAGGCGCGCAAAGGGTCAACCTCAACAACAATTACCTTAGCCCCCATTCCTGAGGCCCTCATAGCCACACCCTTGCCGCACCAACCATAACCAGAAACCACAAAATTGCTCCCGGCTATCAATTTATTCGTAGCGCGAATAATACCGTCAATCGTAGATTGCCCAGTCCCATAACGGTTATCAAATAAATGTTTGGTTAAAGCGTCATTAACCGCAATAATAGGATAACAAAGCTTACCCTCTTTAGCCAATGCCTTTAACCTTATAACCCCGGTAGTCGTCTCCTCAGTCCCTCCGATAATATTACTATGCATTGAACGCGGGCGTTGATGTATAGTACTAACCAAATCAGCGCCATCATCCATAGTAAGGCCTGGTTTTACCATAAGTACTGACTTTATATGGTTGTAGTAAGTCTTAGTATCTTCTCCCTTAATTGCAAATACAGAGATTTTAAGGTCTTTTACTAAAGAGGCGGCAACATCATCCTGCGTAGATAGAGGATTAGACGCGCAGACAAAGACTTCAGCTCCCCCTGCTTTAAGCACGCCTGCTAACACGCCTGTCTCGGTGGTTACGTGTAAACAGGCTGCGATTTTTAATCCTTTTAAGGGCCTCTCTTTTGAGAACCTTTCTTTTATCAACCCTAATACAGGCATATTTTTTCCCGCCCATTCAATCCGTAATCTGCCTTTATCCGCTAATTTAATACTCTTAATATCGTATTTCATCTCTTCTCCTATATACTAAGCTGTTTGTTGATTATTGCTTTATATTCTAGAAGCCTGCCTCTTTAAACTTTCGGCTTTATCTATCTTCTCCCAAGAAAATGAATCCCTGCCAAAATGTCCGTAACAGGCAGTCTGCCTATATACCGGCCTAAGCAAAGATAAAGACTTAATTATTCCCCTAGGGGTCAACTCAAAGTTTTGACGTATCAATTTTATCAACTTTTCATCAGAGATCCTACCTGTCCCATAGGTATCTACATATATTGAAAGAGGGTTAGCATGCCCGATAACATAAGAGAGCTGAACCATAAACTTATCTGCTAAACCGGAGGCGACGATATTCTTAGCGATATAACGGCTCATATACGCTGCAGAACGGTCAACCTTAGTCGGATCCTTCCCTGAAAAAGCCCCTCCTCCGTGGGCTATGGTACCTCCGTATGTATCTACGATTATTTTTCTACCGGTCATGCCGGTATCTGACTGCGGGCCGCCTATTATAAATTTACCCGTCTGATTTACAAAATATCTTGTCTTTTTATCTGTTAAACCCTTTAATATAGGGTTAGCTATAACCCTAATCATCTCTTCCCTTGCCTTAGAAGTAATCCTTTTGCCTGAACAGTCAAGTATATCCTCGGTATGTTGACAAGCAATAACAACAGAATCTACGCGCTTAGGTTTACCGTCTTGATACTCAACACTAACCTGGGATTTACAGTCCGGGCCAAGGTATTTTAATATATTCTCCCTACGTACATCTGCCATACGCTTTACTAATTTATGCGCTAAGGTAATCGGCAGGGGCATATACTCCTTTGTTTCATTGCAAGCATACCCGAACATTATCCCCTGGTCTCCTGCGCCTCCTATATTTACGCCTTGGGCGATATCCGGCGACTGGCGGTTAATAGTATTAACGATTGCACAGGTATTAAAATCAAATCCGTACTTTGGGTGGGTATAGCCTACCTCCCGCACTACCTCTCTGCCTAACTTTTGTATATCTATGTAAGCGCTGGTAGTAATTTCGCCTCCGACTACCAAAAGCCCCATAGTAACATAGGTCTCACAAGCTACCCTGGCAGATTCAGGGGTTTTGTCTTCTTTTAATATCTTATCCAATACCGCATCTGAAATTTGATCGCACAACTTATCCGGATGCCCTTCGCCTACAGACTCAGAAGTAAAAAGAAACTTATTCTGCTTCATAACTTATCTCCTTTTTTTATTTAAAACTTTTTTCTGCCTTGTTTAAATATTTATAATCTCCGATATCATACCAGATACCCTTAAAAAGATGGCAATAGATATCCACTCTCTTCCTAAGCCAATCAATATATTTGCCGGTAGCATCTGCTTTACTTTTTTTAGGCTTTAGGTAAAGGCTGATTAAAGAGAGTTGTTCTTTTGGGATATAGTATAAACACATAGCTACTAAGTTAGTCTTAGGATTTGCAGGCTTCTCTTGAAAATCAATAACCCGATTGCCTCTACCAACCTTCAATACCCCGTATTTATTCGCGTCTTTTTTGTCTTTAAGCCGATAGGCTGCTATTGTCATATTCGGCTTATTCTTTAATGCCGCTGAGATAAACTCTCTTATGCTTCCGCTAAAAAGATTATCCCCCCCGACGACCAAAAGGTCCTCTTTTATCCTTTTATTTTTTAAGACAAAACCTATATCGCCTATAGCCCCGAGCCTATCTTTATTGCTCTTAGTGCAATCATCTACGAGGGATATTCTCTTAGAAAGTTTTAAGCCCCTCCTCCAAGCCTTAAACTTCCCGATAAACTTGCTGTTCGTTACAACGATTATCTCTTCTATAGCTTTGGACTTACTTAAGCTATCTACTATATAATCAATAACCGGTTTTCCCCTTACCTTTAATAACGGCTTAGGATAATCTCTTGTAAGAGGATAAAGCCTCGTGGCATAACCTGCAGCTAAAATTAATGCCTTTATTTTAATATCTCCTTTAATTCTATTTGAAGGTATTTCTCCACCTCCTTACCCGTAAAAAACCCTAAAGCCTTTTGAGCTATCTGTTTAGCTTTACTTAAAGTTATAGAACGGATTAAATATTTTAACTCCGGGATTATGCGCGGAGGCACGCTGAATTCGTCAAGCCCAAGGCCTAAGAGTATAAGCGCTAAGTCAGCCTCTCCTGCCATCTCTCCGCACATGCCAACCTTTATTCCTTTTTTATGGGCAGAATCAATTATACTCTTTATAAGCCTTAATACCGCCGGGTGTGCGGGGTCATAAAGATAGGCGACCTTCTCATTAGCGCGGTCAACAGCCAAAGAATATTGAATCAGGTCATTACTTCCAATACTAAAAAAGTCGGCTTTTTGTGCTAATATATCAGATGTAAGCGCAGCTGACGGGACCTCAATCATCACGCCAACCTGTATATCTTCATTAAAAGGTATATTGCCCTTTCTTAGCTCATCCTTTGCTTCATCCAACAACTTATTGGCTTGCTCCAGCTCTTCAATACCAGATATCATCGGATACATAAGCCTTAAATTACCGTGAGTAGAGGCCCTTAAAATGGCCCTTAGCTGAAGCTTAAATATCTCAGGACGGGCAAGGCAAAAACGTATGGCTCTCCAACCTAAAAACGGCTGCATCTCTTGGGGGATCTTAAACTGCGACAAATATTTGTCTCCCCCTAAATCCAACGTGCGTATCGTAACCGAGTACGGCATCATCTCTTCTGCCACATACTTATAAGCCAAATAATGCTCATCTTCCGAAGGAGAGTCGCTTCTATTCATATAGAAAAACTCTGTCCGGTAAAGGCCTATCCCTTCTGCGCCTTGCAATTTTAAAGCCGAAACCTCATCGGGAAACTCTATATTCGCAACTATCTTAACCTTTAGGCCGTCAGAAGTTACAGCAGGCAGATCCTTTACCGAAAGAAACCTTTGGGCAATATCTTTAAGCTTTTCTTCCTCTTTACGATATGCGCCTAAAGCCTCTTTATCGGGGTTAACAATAATAGTTCCCAAAGAACCGTCAACTATCAGCATATCCCCTGAATTAATGATAGCAGTAGCCCCTTCTACGCCCACTACCGCCGGAATCTCTAGTGATTTAGCCATAATCGCAGTATGAGAGGTCTTGCCTCCTACATCAGTAACAAAGGCTGCTACATTCCTCTTGTACATAGCAGCGGTATCCGAGGGAGATAAATCATGCGCAACGATTATCGCTTTCTCTTTAAGCCCATCTAATCCTTTGTTTTCTTTGCCTAATATATTCCTTAGTATCCTCTTGCCGACGTCATTAATATCGCTTATCCTCTCCTTAAGATACTCATCTTCTATCTTTGAAAATACGGATACGTATTTCTTTAATACCTCTTGAAAGATAAAGGCAACATTGAGCTTATCTTTCTTAAGCCGCATAATAACCTCTTCAATAAGCATACGGTCTTCCAAAACCAATAGATGCGCGTCAAATATCTGAGCCTCATCTTTCCCCATGCCGGAACTTATCCTCTTCTGAAGCTCTATTATTTGGCGGCGTGTCTTAATCAACGCCTCCTCAAATAGCTGTATCTGTAGAGGTATATCCGACTCAGCGATGTCTAAGCGCGGAACAATAATCTCCTCTTTGCCAAGCTTATAGGCAATCCCTATGCTTATGCCATGCGCTGCGGCTATGCCTTTAAGTTTAATCATAAATCTTCCTCTGTAAGAATAATCTTTTCTAATTCCGCTAACGCCGACTGGGCGTCGTCGCCTTCTGCCTCTATAACAATATTACTTCCCCTTTCAGCACCAAGCATCAGAATCCCCATAATTGACTTTCCGTTAACCTCTTCATCATCGCATTTAACGGTAATACGGGAATCAAATTTATTGGCTATCTGTACAAAAATAGCTGCCGGACGGGCATGTAGCCCCTGCTTATTTTTTACTACTAACTCTTTTCTTAGCCTTGGCATGAGACTATATCTCCTCTATAAACCCAAAGATAATCTTTGCTAACTTTAAGTGGTCGTGCCTGACTAACATATCTTCAACAAAAACAAAATCATCTTCAATGACGCGATAACCCATCCCCTCTATCTTTTTCCTATCATTTAAAACAAGATGGGAACCCTGCTGGGAATAACGGCTTAAAATACCCTTAGGGACCGTTGCAGTATTAAGGATAGCGTAATCTACTACCTTAGGATGAGAATGAGCCAAAAGCGCGCCTAAATGATCTGAGGCGCTATATCCGTCGGTTTCTCCGGGTTGAGTCATGACATTACATACATAGACCTTAAGCGCATCAGACTTAACTATAGCCTCAGTAATTTCATCAATTAAAAGATTCGGTATGATGCTGGTATACAAAGACCCCGGGCCTAAAACAACTACCTGAGCCTCTTTTATCGCCTTTAATGCATCCGGGGTAGCCTGAGGCTTTTGAGGCTTAAGATAAACCCTTTCTATCAAACGATGGGTTTGAGGAATATTATTCTCGCCAATTGTGGTCGTCCCGTCTTTATGCTCGGCGACTAAAACTACCCTATCTAAAGTAGAGGGCATTACCTGCCCACGTAAAGCCAAAACTTTGCTTGTCTCTTTAATAGCTTTCTCAAAATCTCCGGTAAGCCGGGTCATTACTGTAATAAAAAGGTTTCCAAAACTATGCCCTGAAAGATTTGAAGTTGTATCAAACCTAAATTGGAATAAATCCCTCATCAAAGCCGGAGCATCAGCCAAGGCAACAAGGCAATTGCGGATATCTCCCGGAGGCAAGATATCAAACTCTTCCCTTATCCTGCCCGAAGAACCTCCGTCATCGGCAACAGTAACTATCGCGGATATATTTGAAGTAAACTGCTTAAGCCCTGATAAAAGAACCGATAACCCCGTACCCCCCCCTATAACCGCAATTTTTGGCCCACGGGTAATCTGCTTACTCTGATAAATTATATCTAAAATATCTACTCCCCTTGAAACAGGAACAAAGACTGCTAATAATGAACGCAGGATTCTTTTAACTCCGAGGATAAGAATGATTATGCCTGAAAATAAGATTACCGCATCAAGAACCTTAAAAAATAAAAATTCATCTATACGCAATCTCCCCGAAGAAAAAATAAGCAAGGCAATTCCAAAGATGCTTAACGTAACCCAGCGCTTAATACCTATCCCTGGGTAAAACCATTTAAGCAGAGTTTTGATTCTCTGTGGCATAACAAAACCCTCCTTAAACTTTTTTTTCGTCTTCCTGAGTTATTATCCTGATAATCGCCTTGTCGTCCTCGCAGGTGCGCAAGGTATCACGAAAGTACTTATCTTTAAGGAGTCTTGAAATGCGTGCCAATGCCTTTAGGTGCGGCCCGGCAGAATCTTGAGGGGCTACTAAAAGAAAGAATATATACGCCGGTTCTCCGTCTAAGGAATCAAAATCTACTCCCTTAACAGAAAGCCCGAAAGCTGCAACTAATTTACTTATAGAGTCAGACTTAGCATGGGGTATGGCTATGCCTTGTCCTATTGCGGTTGAACCTAAAGCTTCCCGGCTCATCAAAGATTCTATCAATTTATTGCGGGCGCGTTTCTCAACATCACCGGCTTCAATCAAGGCATCTACTAATTCTTTTATAACATCTTCTTTTTTAGTTGCCTTTATATCGGTGATGATCGCCTTTTTAGATAAAAAATCCATAATCTGCATCAGCTTCTCCTTTCAAGGTTATACTTTTAAAAAAAGCGGGAGACGGGATTCGAACCCGCGACATTAACCTTGGCAAGGTTACGCTCTACCAACTGAGCCACTCCCGCATAGTATCTTAAGAGCTAAATATGGGCGGAAGAGGATTTGAACCTCCAAGGGTCACCCCAATAGCTCCTAAGGCTATCGCGTATGCCAATTCCGCCATCCGCCCTATCCCCTCTTGCCGCTTAAAAAACTTATGAGCCTCCCGAGACTCGAACTCGTCGCTCCTAGCTTACGCTAGTCGCTCCTTAAGAGGGG
>JBASUY010000005.1:0-6136 GCA_049275655.1 Candidatus Omnitrophota bacterium
AGATTAAAGTATATCTTATCCCTCTTGGCTACGGCTTTACTCTCTTTTCCTTTTGTTTGGAACTTATTGAGGGGATACCAAAAAGATAGGCTTATGGTTTTTTTAAACCCGAATATTGACCCTTTAGGCGCAGGGTACACGATAATACAGTCAAAGATAGCCATTGGCTCAGGAGGGTTTTTTGGTAGGGGATGGCTCTCCGGGACGCAGAGCCAACTACGTTTTCTTCCTGAGGCGCATACCGATTTTATATTCGCCTCTTTTTCCGAAGAGTGGGGGCTCTTAGGGGGGATTACGCTTATTATCCTCTATTTTCTTTTAATCCGTAAAGGCTTTGCTATTGCCCAAAGGACCAATGACCAATTTGGAAGGCTTTTAGCCTATGGTATATCGATTTTACTTGGAATTCAGGTAGTTGTAAATATAGCCATGACCATGGGGTTAGCTCCGATAGTCGGGATACCTCTGCCCTTGATGAGTTATGGAGGATCGTCTATATTTGTTACCTTTATTGCCTTAGGCATATTAGTGAATATAGATAAGAGTAGGGCGGTGTTTTGATATGTATGATGATATATTATTGGATATAAGGCGCCCGGGACAGTATATGGGGGGGGAGTGGAATGTGCCTAAGAAGGACTTTAACGATGATTATATAAAGGTTGCATTATCCTTTCCTGACCTTTATGAAGTAGGGATGAGCAACTTAGGGGTGCGCATTATTTACGGTATGATTAATAATATGCCTCATGCCTTATGCGAGAGGTTTTTTAGCGTGGATAGCGATATGGAGAGCCAATTGCGTGCCAAGGGAAGAGAGATACTATCTTTAGAATCGCGCAAAAGATTAGTTGATTTTGATTTGGTAGGATTCTCCTTGGGCTCAGAGCTATGCTATACAAATGTCTTAGGTATATTGGATTTGGCAGGAATACCTTTAAGGGCTAATCAGAGAGGGGCTGATTATCCTTTGGTTGCAGGTGGCGGGCCTTGTGCGCTTAACCCTGAACCGATGCATGAGTTCTTTGATTTTTTTGTAATTGGAGAAGGGGAACCGGTGATCTCTGAGGTTATAGAGGAGTATCGTAAACATAAATTAGCTTATAAGTCTAAGCGTATAATCAAGACAGAGCTTCTTACGCTTTTATCCAAAATTGAAGGCGTCTATGTCCCTTCATTTTATGATGTAGTTTATGATGCGGATGGGGTTCTTAAGGAGTTTAAGCCCAATAATAAAGAAGCGCCTACAATTATAAAAAAAAGGTTTGTAAAAGATTTAAATACCGCCTATTACCCTAAGGACTGGCTCATCCCTTATACGCAGGTCATCCACGATAGGGCTACGCTTGAGATTATGCGCGGTTGCCCTAACCATTGCCGTTTTTGCCAAGCAAGAACGCAGTATTATCCTTTACGTTACCGCCGGCCGGAGAATGTTTTAAGCTTAGCAGATGCTATTTATAAAAATACAGGTTATGAAGAGTTTTCTTTATCCGGGCTTTCTGTAAGCGATTATCCGTTTTTAACCGGTTTGTTAAATGACTTATCAACTTCTTTAAGGGCTAAGGGGGTAAGTATCTCTCTGCCGTCAGTAAAGGCCCGGCTTATAATGGGCGCGGTATCATCATTAATTGCTAAATTCAAGAAGACCGGACTTACCTTTGCGCCTGAGGCAGGGTCGCAAAGATTAAGGGATTTATTGGCGAAGGATTTTAAGGTTGATGATTTTTTTAAGGCGCTAAGGGAGGCTTACTCTTGCGGGTATCAGCATTTAAAACTTTATTTTATGATTGGTATTCCAAAAGAAGCAGACACAGATTTAGATGAGATTCTTAACTTTTCAACCTTAGTCTCAGAAGCAAGAAAAGAAATAGGCAAGCCTGCGGCGTCAGTTAATATCAGCGTTAATACCTTAATCCCTAAGCCGCACACTCCTTTGCAATGGTCTGCTATGTTGGATTTAGAAGGTATAAGATATAAGCAGGGTTACTTAAGAAGCAGGGCGGCTAAACGCAGAAAGCTTAAATTTAATTACCACCCTGCGCAGATGAGTATTATAGAAGGCGCCTTATCCCGCGGGGATAGGAGGCTGTCTGAGGTAATCTTGACTGCTTTTAAAAAGGGCGCTAGGTTTGATGCGTGGGGGAACCGCTTTAATTATTCTATATGGCAGGGCTCTTTTGAGGAGTGTGGGATACCTCCGGATTTTTACTTACAGGCAAAGAATATATCTGATTTACTTCCTTGGGATTTTATTGATACCGGTATAAGCCGAGGTTATTTAGTTGATGAGTTTAACAAAACTATTGCTATATGATAAGATAAGGGGTATAATCTTATGGCAAAAATTAATTATTTATCAGTTAATAACATAGGGAGGTAGAAGATGGCGAAGAAGAACAACCTAATGTCTTTATCTTCGCGCGGGCTTAAGCATAAGTTAATGGTCTCTAGCGCTTTGATGTCGGTCTTGCCTTTACTCGTTACCGCTTATCTTGTCTCTTCGCATATTTTACCTCGCATAGGGCTTAAAATAGATATACTACTCTCCCTTTTTATTAGTGCTATTATTGCGGTAATCGGGTTTTTTGTTATAAAAGAGGTCTTTGACCGGGTGCTTATGGTTGCTTCTGATGCTAAGATGCTTGCTGCAGGAGACTTATCATGCAGGCCCTCTTTATCCGGTGATGATGAAATCGGAGATTTAGGCGATGCGCTTAATAGGTTGACTGAGCGCATTCGTAGCAATATGGAGGAGCTTAAGACTTATAGCGAGAGGACGACAGAGATTAACTTAGGGATTCAAAAGAGGGTTATTGTCCTTTCTAGTATTTTGCAGATAAGCTCCCAAATATCGCAATCTGAAAAACTTGAAGATATTTTGAAGGTGGTAGTAGAGAAGGCTAAGCTTTTGGCTAACTCTGAGATAGCGTATCTTTTTTTTAGAGAAGAGGAAGAGTCCGACTTTTTATTAAAGGCAGTTGAAGGGGCTAATTTAGAGTATTTTGAGAATTTTAAGATCAGCCCTACCGACGACCTCTTTTATGATATAGTAAATTCAAATAAGGTTTTGGTATTAGATAAACAAGGGTTGCTATCAAAAGAGTTATCCTCTTCTTTGCGTCGGAAGTTTAAGGCAGAGAATATGCTAATCCTTCCGGTATATCTGCGTAAAAAGGTAGTTGCATTGTTAGGAATCGGAAATAATCATGATAATTTCTCTTATAATAAAGAAGATATTGAATTATTGGATGTCTTTGCCAAACAAATAGCTATTGCAGTAGAGAATGATATTCTTTTGCGCAATGTCAAGAAGCTTGAGGTTAAAGATACCCTTACCGGCCTATATAACCTTATTTTTATACGTAGTCGCTTACGGGAAGAGATTAAAAGGGCTATTGTTTATAGGAGGCCGTGTGCTTATGTCTTAGTGGATATTGACAATTTTAAGAAGTATGCCCAAACCTTTGGCTCTCTTCAGGCAGAGACAGCCATTAAAAGGGTAGCTACCTTGATTAATGATTCGGTAAGCGAGATTGATCGCGTAGGCAGGATAGGGGATGATGATTTTGCGGTTATACTACCGGAAAAGAATAAGCGCCAGGCCCAAGAGATTGCCGAAAATATAAGGAAGAAGGTAGAGTTTGCTTATAGCGAACATCCTGAGGCAGAAAAGAGGATTACTGTTAGTGTTGCTGTTAGCGAGAATCCTATAGACGGCATCACTTCCGATGAGTTAATTAAAAAAGCGGAAGAGTTATTATTAGTTGCTAAAGAGAGCGGCAAAAACCGCGTAGTTATTTTTAGGGAGCGTTAAAAAATAAATGGTAGCAAGAAAGATTTTAAATAAACAACTCGGCGAATTGCTTATTGAACGCGGGATAATCAATGATCAACAGCTTGAGAAAGCCTTGCATCTACAAAAAGAAAAGGGTGGGCTGATTGGAGAGATTTTAGTTGATTTAGGGTATGTCAAAGAAGAGGAAATCGCTCAATCTTTAACCGCCCAATACGGTTTTCCTTACCTGCCTTTAGGAAATTATGATATTAATCCTGAAATAATCAATATTGTCCCGAAGAGGGTAGCTCGTCAATACCTTTTGATGCCGGTTGATAAGATAGGGAACAACCTCACCCTTTCTATGTCCAATCCTTTAAATGTTCAAGCGATAGAGGATGTTGAGCTTTTAACCGGATGTAGCGTCCAGACCTTTGTTTCTACTTCCTCGGATATAAAGCGGGCGATAGAAAAATATTATAAGGATAAGGATTAGGAGTAAATGGTATCTTTAAAGGACCGTTTAACCGAGATTTTAATTAATAATAAACTGATCACCGAATCTCAGCTTAATCAAGCGCTTTCGGTGCAGAAGGAGAAAGGCGGGAGGCTTAGCGATATTATAATCGCCTTGAAATTTATCAAAGAAAATGAATTAGCAACTACCTTAAGCGAAGGGTTAGGCTTGCCGCTTATGGATTTAAAACGCTTTAAGATTGATCCTGAGGTAGTTAAAATTATCCCCGTAGATGTCGCTCGGCATTACCAGATAATCCCTCTCTCTAAGATAGGCGACACCATTACCCTTGCTACGGCAGACCCTTTAAATATATTTGCCATAGACCATGTAGCATCCTTAACCGGTTTTAAGATAAATCCGATTCTTTCAACTAGCCAGGATATATCCCAAACAATAGATTTAGTTTACCCTGATTCCACCAAAGGCATTATTGACGATTTAGTAAGAGAGCTTTCTACCTCTTCAATAGAGTTTATCCGTGAGGAGCGGGAGATTCTTCCTTCGGACCAGGAGTTAAACCTGATAATCCGTCAAGCCCCGGTAATACAGATTACAAATATGATTTTAGAAAACGCAGTAAGAAAGAAAAGCTCAGATATCCTTATTGAGCCGTTTAGCAAAAAACTAAGGATACGCTACCGTATTGACGGCATCTTACACGAGGAGAAGCCTCCCCCTAAAAATTTTCATTCTTCAATAGTCTCAAGGATTAAGGTTATGTCTGACTTGAATATCGCAGAGCATAGGTTGCCGCAGGACGGAAGGTTTAAAATTAAGATTTCAAGAAAAGAGATAGACTTTAGGGTTTCTATATTGCCTTCTAGCTTCGGGGAGAAAGTTGCTATACGCGTATTGGATAAGTCTCAGGCTAAGTTGAATATAGAAAGGCTTGGTTTTAGTAAAAAGATAGTTGAAGCCTTAACTAAGGTTGCTAAACTTCCCCATGGGATGATGCTTGTATGTGGGCCTACCGGTTCAGGCAAGACCACCAGTTTGTATTCAATACTAAAATTAACAGATAGCCCGGATAAGAATATTGTTACCGTAGAAGACCCGGTTGAGTTTCAGCTTGAAGGGATAAATCAGGTTACGGTAAGGCCTGATATAGGGCTTACCTTTGCCTCTTCTTTGCGCTCCATATTAAGACAGGACCCGAATATAATTATGATTGGAGAGATTCGCGATTATGAGACTGTGGATATTGCGATAAAATCAGCCCTTACCGGGCACTTAGTCTTATCAACTCTTCATACTACTACTGCTCCGGGGGCAGTAGTGAGGTTAATAAATATGGGGGTGGAGCCTTATCTTATAAACTCTTCTTTAGTCTGTGTAATGGCTCAGAGGCTGGTACGTAAGATTTGCGTCCATTGTAAAGAAGAGTATGCTGTAAAAAAAGAGGTATTGGAGAGCTTAAAGATAAAAGACAGGGGGAATGCGAAGTTCTTCCGTGGCAAGGGATGCCCTAATTGTTTTAATACTGGTTATATCGGAAGGACGGGCATAGCCGAGGTCCTTATGCTTACCCCGGCTATAAGAGAGTTAATATTATCGCGGGTGCAGGAACATATTATTAAAGAGAGGGCAAGGCAGGAAGGGATGATAACCTTAAGAGAGGATGGGCTTTTGCAGGTATTTGACGGAAAGACTACCCTTGAAGAGATCTTAAGGGTTACAGCCCCGGATGAATAATTTACCCTGAATAAAATGCAGGCACTTAAAGATAAAATAATTGAAATATTAGTTAAAAACGGCCATATCAATGACCAGCAGTTAAAAAAAGCTCTTGAACTGCAAAAAGATGCAGGTATTCCGTTGCGTAAAGTCCTTATTAATGA
>JBASUY010000006.1:0-2943 GCA_049275655.1 Candidatus Omnitrophota bacterium
GCTTATGTAAGCGTAGTTTACCTGCCGCCCTGGTTCCCGGGAATTTTGACAGGGCCAGGATTATAAACCCCCACATAATCGTTGGCAGTATATAATTACCGGTTAAACCACCAATCCTGGGACCAAAGACCATGTTATCCAAAATAAGCGCCAGCAATAGCATAATAACTAACCAGAATGTATACTGCGAATTCCTGCCGTTTAATAGTTTATCTGCATCAAACAAAAAATACCCCTCCACCGGTTGCAAACTATAATTACCATAATATGTATATTATATTATAATAAGTAATTTTTTACCAGAAATATATATCTAATTTCCGACTATAGTCTTGGGGTATAGAGGAGATTGCAGCATAATGGGGGAAGATTGCTCTTCCCCCATTGTAGATTATTTTATTACAATAGGCTCAGGTATTATTAGTTGCAGGGTGTAGTAGGTGGATAAGGGAAGTTATCCTTTCTGGGGAACTGAATCTCGTCTTTTAAGGTGTAATTATACTCATTCCACTGAATACCCTTAAGCGAAATAGTAAAACATGCTTCGGCATTCTGCGGAGCTATTTGCCCACAGTCCAAGGTTTCAATTACGCGGTTTACAATTCTTACCGGAATACTCTTGCCGGGATCAATGCGAACACCTTCCAAATCAAGCTTTTCACCTGTAGTTCTATCCTGTATCTCTACCAACAGCCAACAGGGAACTCCACATAAACCGCTGACTTCAAATTTCGCAGGTACCGTGCCTACATTAACGATGTCAACATCGATGTATTCCTGGTAACCAGGATAACCATTTTTCAAAGTAATGGTTAACTTATCCGCCTTGGAGACTTTATCCTGATCTCCACCTATAACGCAACTAGTTGTTGCTCCTGCTCCTGCTACTTCTTCAATTTTCCCGTCCAAACTTCCAATATTCAGGTTTTCATTGGGATTGTCTAAATCCATGGTATCAAGACCATCACGATCGCTATCGGTACCAAGAACATTGCCATTATAACCGGTGTAGTTCGGGCTGGGGTCTACCACATGAATCTTATCCCATTTTAGATCCAGACATCCGGTGCTGGCAGCTTCACTTATGGTCAGGGTGTCAAACCACATTGCATATGCTCCGCCCATAGCTGCAAAAGCAAATGCTAAAACCAGTATCAAAACTTTAATTTTTTTCATTTATCTTTTCCTCCTTAAGTTTTCAATTAGCCCAGTAGTATTATGGTGCCTCCGAGGATGCTGCTGAAGGTGAAGCTGATTCCGTCACTATCCCTGGGGATGACTCCGCCGTCAACCCTTCCGCTGCCCCCTCACAAATCTCTTCCGGTGGTTCATGGACTACTACGATACCATATACACGCATTGTATCCGTCCACCAGCCCGGGCCATCGTCATAGGCATTCCACTGAATACATTTGATATCCATCTGAAATGAATATGTCCCTGGCTCTTCAGTACAAAGAATCTTTATCTGTCCTTTGACTGACTCATCGGGATTAACAATCTGATCAGGCAAATCACATTCTACCAGTAGTCCACCATCCGCAAATACTGTTGAGGGCAAACATCTTACCGGTATAGTTCCCTTATTCTTCAATCCGAAGTTTAATGTCCAGCTGCTTTTATCCTTTATGCGGTCAATTTCAATCGATATTTTATGGTTTTCTATCCCACAATCATTTTCCATGCAGGCATAGATGCTACCCCAATCATTACCCGCAAATAAGGTATCCCCGCCAGGATAAACCTCAGTAAAGAAGATTTTTTCAGTCAGCTCACCAGTTTCAACGTTTTCCTTTATCGAAAGTCCTTCGTTCCAGACAGCCATGGCTGGTCCGATTAAACTTATCCCCAGTATCAGAGCTATTCCTACCAGTAAAAAATACCCTGCGCCACCTATTTTCTTGTTCCTGCTGAACCTCTTAATTTTGTATTCACCTTCCTTTCCCAGGTTAATCCCTTTACCTAAAAATATTTGGTCAGGGTTATGGCAGCGCTCTCTGCCATAAACTATAATTTACTTCCGCCTTAACCCCTACATTCCAAGGTCTATTTCTGGTTTCTCACATAGGATAATTCACCATTATACTTTGGTACCATATACCGCTTAAAATGCGGTGCAAGTGTTGTTTTTTCCCAATCCATGGGAAAAAGCATATAAAGCTGCCTGCGTACGGTCGGTAAAATCCAGCTTCTCTAAAATTTGACTGACATGCTTTTTAACGGTATATTCCGTCACAAAAAGTGAGTCAGCTATATCCCGATTGGCCATGCCCTTGGCCAGATACTCCAGCACCTCTAATTCCCGGGGGGTAAGCTGTTCAATAGGATCATCCTTATCGCTGAGCAGCATCTGAACTATAACCGGATCTATATAAGTTCTACCCTTATAAACCAGGCGGATGGCATTTATTATCTCTTCCGGCATGGCTTCTTTCAGAATATATCCCTCTATCTTTTCTGCCATAGCTCGCTTTATATCCGACCGGTCACAAAAAGAAGTCAGGATAATAAAGCGGCATCCATCAACCTTGTTTCTGATTCTTTTTATGATATCCAACCCGTATTCACCGGGAAGTCTAAGATCTACTATCACAATGTCAGGCTGAACGTTTTCCACCACTTTGATGCCCTCATCGCCACAACTGGCAGTGCCGACCAACTGCATATCTTCCTGATATTGTATGACTGACCCAATTCCCTGTAATACCAAGGGATGATCATCTATAATTACCAGTTTCATTATTAAACCGTCTCCTTTATCTGTTTTTCGTTTATATTTAATTTCGGTATAGTACACCTGATTACAGTACCCTTGCCCGGTTCACTAAAGGTCTGCAGCTCTCCATTAAAACAGGTCACCAACTGGTACATGTTCCAATTCCCTAAACCGCTATTACTGCCGCCCCCCTCAGCTTCCCATTTATAGCCACATCCATTATCATT
>JBASUY010000007.1:0-2575 GCA_049275655.1 Candidatus Omnitrophota bacterium
TCTCAGCCCAGGCCAGCTATCTGAAATATATCAAACTGTTGCAATTGAACAGAGATGCAAAGAAAACAAACAGCGGGCACTTTTGAGGAAGATATACAAAAATCACTGGCCGTTCTGAAAAATGGCGGGGTCATTGTCTATCCCACCGATACGGTCTGGGGCATTGGCTGTGATGCAACACGTGACGATGCAGTGAATAAGCTGCAAGGGATAAAATTGAGAAACGGGAAGAAAAGCCTGATTGTTCTTGTAAGCGGGCTTCCCATGCTTGAGAGATATGTAAGGGAGATTCCGGAGATAGCGTATGAACTCCTGGAAGTGTCGGACAGGCCTCTCACAATCATTTATCCCGAAGGAAGAAACCTTGCCGCAGGAATATATGCCGGGGATAATTCCGTTGCCATAAGAATCTGCAAAGAACCCTTTGTAAATGTGCTGATTGACAGATTCCGGAAACCACTGGTATCCACTTCGGCAAATTTCAGCACCAAACCCTTTCCCTCAAATTTTGAAGAGATTGACCCGGCTCTCCTGAAAAAAGCCGACTACGTTGTGAGATACCGGCAGGATGACAGGAAGCAATACAGGCCTTCATCCCTGATCAGGGTGGAACTCAGTGGTGTAATCAGCATCATCAGGGATTAGCTCAGCCGGTGATTTCATATTTCAGGGACAGCATTCCTGCAGCCGTTTCAGGATGAACAGCGGCTATCAGCTTACGGGATCATTGATCTCCCGCAATCCCTCAGGAAGATCCATTATGATTATTTTTTTCCTGTTGTCGATCTTTACTATAAGGTCTTCATGGAAAGGCACATAGAAATATTTGCCCTCATCCGGCTGAACACCAAGAAGTATTTGTCCCGGATTTTCAATTATTTCCTGAATGGTTCCCGGCGGACCGCCGGCTGTGTCAGTGATTTTATAGCCTGTAAGCCCTGAAAGATCCGCTCCTTCCTTAGCCCTGGTCCGGACAGAAGGCAGAAAAATCCTGCAACCGATGAATTCACGGATCTTCTCAAGGGTTTCATAACCTTCAAAAACAAGTCTGAGCAGAGTGCTGGCAGGTTTTTCAGCCGAAGAAACAATAAAAGGGACAGCCTTGCCTTCAATTTCAAGGAATACTGCCTTAAATTCCGGTATTTTATCATGGAAGATTTTCTCAATTTTGACAGTGACGGCACCATCAAAGCCAAAAGGCCTGGTGATTTTCCCAAGTAGTATTTTGTCACTGAAAGTCATCGGATCTGGGATCCGGAATACTTATCCTTCCGCGGGTTTTTCGTCTGAAGTGGTATCCGGTGCTGTTTCGCCGGAAGAAGCTTCCGGTGCTGCCTCTGCAGCAGGTACTTCAGGTGCATCTTCTGCGGCGGGAGCCTCAACGGCTGTTTCAGCAGCAGGTGCTTCCGGTGCGGCCTCTGCGGCAGGTGCTTCAGGTGCATCTTCTGCCTGGCTTTCCGCCCTGGCTTTTGCCGCCAGTTCAGCCTGTTTCTTTGCCAGTTTTGCAGCCCTGGCCTCATTAATCCGCTTTTCGGCTGCCAGCTTCTTCGCTATTTCTGTTTCTTTCGTTTTTTCAAGGCCGGATTTTTTTGCATCTATCTTTGCCTCATTCTGCTTCATCCACTCTTCAAACCTCCTGTCAGCTTCGGCCTCGTCAAATGCACCCTTTCTGACGCCTTCAAGAAGGTGTTTCCGGATAAGAACACCCTTGTAGGAAAGGATAGCCCTGCATGTTTCAGTAGGTAATGCGCCTTTTTGCAGCCAACCAAGAGCCTTATCGAAATCGAGTTCGATCGTGGCGGGGTTAGTGATCGGGTTGTAGCTTCCGATCTTTTCAATATATCTGCCATCCCGTGGCGACCTGCTGTCTGCTACCACTATGTGGTAGTGGGCCAGTTTCTTACGTCCTTTCCTGGCCAATCTGATTTTAACTGCCATTTATTACAAACGCTTTTTTACCTGTTTAAAAAATTGTGGGTGCAAATATAAATTTTTTTATTAACAATCATGTTTATTTACCTGCCTTTATTCATTTTTAAATATTTTTGTACGTCAGCCGGTCATCCCTAATTTCTGTTGTTATGGCAATCTTCTCTCATTTACACGTACATACCCAGTATTCCATCCTTGACGGAGCCTCAAGCATTCCCCTGCTTGTCGACAGGGTGAAATCCCTGGGAATGGAAGCGGTTGCAATAACAGATCATGGAAATATGTTCGGGGTGAAGGAGTTTCACAATGCAGCCAGCAGGAAAGGCATCAAGCCCATTATCGGATGCGAGGTCTATGTGGCCAGGCGGTCCATATCTGAAACACCCGGAAAGGAAGACCGTTCGGGAGATCATCTCATCCTGCTGGCAAAGAACCTGAAGGGTTACAGGAATCTGATAAAACTCATCTCCCTTTCATGGATAAAGGGATTTTATTACACCCCGCGGATTGACAAGGAACTGCTCGCTGAATACAGTGAGGGCCTGATAGCATGTTCAGCCTGCATTGCCGGTGAGATACCCGACAAAATACTTAATGTCAGTATTGAAGCTGCGGAAGAAGCACTGAAAAGCTATATCAGCAT
>JBASUY010000008.1:0-6167 GCA_049275655.1 Candidatus Omnitrophota bacterium
CATTCGGCCTTGATTTTGCTTCAACTGCCTCCTCCTGTATAGGGATTGCCCTCTCTTGCATTGCCCTGTCTAAATCATCCCTTAAGATTAAAATCTCTTGCTCCTTATTCTGCAATTGCGACTCTAAAGCTAAAATCTGGCTCCTTAATCCCTGCATCTCTAAATCCTTCTTTTTCCCAGCAGTAGCGCACCCACTAACCGAAAACAAAAATATTATTGCCATTACCCTCCCCAAAAACCTCCCCGCCATACCTCCCCCTTTCTTTTTTTAAGAAAACCTTAAAGCTTCTTTAAGAGAGAACCTTCCCTCGTATAGAGCCTTTCCGATAATCACTCCGCTTAAGCCTTCTTTTTCTAATTTTTTTAATTTACTTAAATCTTTTAAATTAGAAACCCCTCCTGAGGCGATAACCTTTATCTTCACTTTGTTTAATATTTTTTTTATCCCTTTTATATTAGGTCCTGTAAGGGTCCCGTCTTTTAATATATCGGTATAAATCAATTCCTTAAAACCTAAGGACTTTAGGTAAAAGCAAAACTCTAAAGAATTGGCATATTTAGAACCTGCCTTCCACCCTTTAACCATAACCCTCTGGTCTTTTGCATCTACTCCGACAATAATCCTATCCTTAAAGTTTAAAAACGCTTTTTTTAAGAAACCGCTATCCTCTACTGCCTTAGTGCCAAGAATAACCCTTCTTACACCAAGATTAAGTATCTTTTCTATTGCCTTTAAGCTTCGAACCCCGCCCCCAAACTCTAGGGGAATAGTTACGCCTCTAATAATCTCTTTTAATTTTTTAATATTTTTAGGGCTGCCGGTAAATGCTCCGTCTAAATCCACGATATGCAAAAACTTTGCCCCTAATTCTTCCCACAGGCAGGCGACACTAACCGGGTCTTGAGAATAAACCTTTTTCTTAAATCTACCTTGAACAAGCCTTACAACTAAACCGTCTTTTAAGTCTATCGCAGGGATTATCAACATATTTAGTCAATAACCCCTTTTGTAGAAGGAACGCCTCTTCTCCTAGGGTCAATCTGGGTGGCTAAATCCAAGGCTATGCCTAAACCCTTAAAGATAGGTTCTAAGTTGGTATGTAAATCCGGTTTTACCCCTAAAAGGCTGATATCTAAATTCATCCCCATCCTCTTAGAGAATGCTTCAAAGAAATGATTGGCATATTCAAAGGAATAACCCTCTTGCTCTTTAAGGGGCATCTCTTGATTCAAGGGGGTTTTTATCCCGCTAAAAAAACCTCTTCCGCTAATATCTAAAGCTACCGAGGCAACCGTATCTTCCATTGGAACCGAACTAAAACCAAACCTCTTAATCCCTTTCTTATCACCCAAGGCCTCTTTAAAGGCATCGCCTAAAACTATACCAACATCTTCGTTTGTATGGTGGATATCAATATTAAAATCGTTTTTTTTGACAATAAGCTCTAAATCAAAATGCCCCCAATAAGCAAGTAAATCAAGCATATGATCTAAGAAACCTATACCTGTATTAATCTTTCGTTCTTCTGTACCATCAATATTTAAATTAACGATTATCTCTGTTTCATTGGTTTTTCTTACTTTTCTAGATATTCTTTTCATGATATCTCCTAAAATTAAAGGAACCTCGCCTTAACCGAGTCTAAATGCTTAACTAACCCTTCTATGCCGGCGATTTTTTCTAACGGCTCTCTTACCTTTTCAAGCGCCTTTTTGGAATAATTTACTACATGTATGCTTTTTAAAAAATCTGAAACAGATAACCCGGAGAAAAACCTAGCACTCCCCCCGGTAGGCAAGACATGGCTTGGACCAGCTACATAATCGCCTACTGCTGCCGGGCTATAAGGGCCTAAAAATACCGCCCCACAATTTTTAATACCCCTTAAGAGGCTCTTTGGATTATTTACTAAAATCTCTAAATGCTCAGGGGCTATCCTATTGCTAATTTCAACTGCTTCTTGAAGGTTCTTAGTAATAATAATAAAACCGTCTACCCCTGAAAGTTTTGATTTTACCTCTAGGGCAAGTGCTTTAGAGTTTGTTATCAGAACTGCCAACCCTTTGGCGTGCTCTGCCTGAGCAGATAAATCGGCAATAATAAATTTAGGATTGCTAAAGCGGTTTGCGATGATAACTAATTCCGTAGGCCCGGCTATCATATCTATATCCACCTTACCGAATACCTGACGTTTAGCTTCGCTTACATAAATATTCCCTGGCCCGATTATCTTATCAACCGCAGGGATAGTCTTAGTCCCATAGGCTAAGGCAGCGATACCCTGTGCGCCTCCTACGCGATATATCTCATCTACCTTTAATAAATTAGCGACTACAAGTATATGCGGATTTATAAATCCGTTTTTATCAGGAGGAGATATTAAGGCTATTCTTTTTACCCCGGCGATCTTTGCCGGCAAGACCGTCATATAAACTGTAGAGACCAGAGGAGCGGTCCCTGCCGGGATATATATACCTACCCTTTCTAAGGGGACATAATTCTTCCCTAAGATGGCTCCATCCGCATCCTTAATCCTCCAAGATTTCTTAAGCGCCTTACGGTAAAAACGGTTAACATTTTCTATTATTACCTTTAAGGTAGAGACGAAATTAGGGGATATATTTTGGTAGGCTCCGCTTATCTCTATAGCGGGCACCCTTAACTGACGCAACAATAATTTTACCTTATCAAACTTACGGGTATATTTTAAGAGCGCTTCATCCCCGTATAAACGCACCTCATCAATAATCCTGCGCACCTTTTCTTCTACACGCCGGGTTTTATAATTTGAACGGTTGCAGATTTTATTTAGCTGATTACTCGTTCCCCTAATTATCTTCATCTTACTCCTAACTACTAACTACTGACTACTAGCTACTCTCTCCCAAACTTATAATTATACTCTTAAGTTTCTCAAAAACCAACTTAAAATTTTTTGGATCTTTCCCTCCTGCTTGAGCAAAATCACTCCTACCTCCGCCGCTTCCTCCGATAATCGGAACAACTTTACGGATTAAATCTACCGCGTCAAATCCCCGCTTGGCTAAATCAGATGTCACCCCTAACACCATAAAAGCCTTATTCTTATCCTCTGAGGCTAAAAGTATAACCGAAGAGCTTACCTTAGGCTTAACTAAATCCATAAGCCTACGTAAAGAATTAATATTCAAGCCATCCTCTTGGCAAAAAAATAAATTAATATCCTTTATCCTCTCGGGGCTATCTATTATCTCAGAAGATAGAAGCTTAAGCCTTCCTGCAATAATCTCTTCCTCCTGCTTTTGCGCCTCCTTAAACTTAATTAGTTTCTCTTTCTTTTTTTCTTCTTCAGCAAGCCTTGCCTCTTCTTCTTCGATAAATTTCTTAGCGTATTCAGCAGTTACCCCTTCAATCCTCCTTATACCGCTGGCAACAGAAGACTCCTGAGTTATCTTTATTAAATCAATATCTTTTGTATTAGTAAGGTGCGCTCCGCCGCAAAACTCCATAGATAGATCTCCTACCGATACCACACGCACCTTTTCACCATACTTCTCCCCAAAGAAAGCCAATGCCTTTGTCTTTTTCGCCTCTTTTAGGGGCATCTCTTTTGCCTCAACAAAAAAACCTTTGCAGGCGTATTCATTAGCAAGCCTCTCTACCTGCTCAATCTCCTCTTTAGTCAAAGCCTTAAAATGAGTAAAATCAAAACGGAATTTCTCTTCATTTACCAAAGACCCCTGCTGTTGAACATGAGAACCTAAAACCTTTCTTAATGCAGACTGAAGTATATGGGTTGCGGTATGATTACGCGAGATGTTTAACCTACGCTTAATATTAATTTTAGCGGTTACGTTATCTTTTACCTTAAAACTCCCTGATTCTACTCTCCCGATATGCAGGATAAGATTTGCAATTTTTTTAGTATCCAACACCTGAAAAACATTATCCGCGCTTACCAATTCCCCCGTATCCCCTACCTGCCCCCCGGACTCAGGATAAAAAGGGCTTCTATTAAGTATTATCTCCAATTCTTCTCCCTTAAAAGCCTCCTTAACCTCTTTTTTTGATTTTAAGATAGCTTCTATCCTTGCCTCTACACTATCGTTACTATAACCAACAAACTCAGTCTCGTTTAATCTTAAGCCAAGCCCCTTATCTTCAAAAACATCCCCCTTCATTGAGCTTTTAACCCTTGAACGCTCTTTTTGAGCTTCAAGGTTATACTGAAACGCTTTTTCATCAAAACTTATCCCCTCTGATGCAAGCCAATTTTTAGTTAAATCTAAAGGGACACCATAAGTATCATAGAGCATAAAGGCTATCTCTGCTGCGCTAAGAGCATCATCCCTATTCTTTAAAGTAGAAAACTTATCTTTAAATAAAGTATCCGTTGACTGAAGGGTATTAATAAAGTTCTTCTCCTCATTTAAAATTACCAAGGCAATATCCTCTTGCCTCTCCCTTAATTCCGGATAAGGCTTATGCATAACCTGAGCAACTAAAGGCACAAGCCGATTCAGAAAAGGTTTATCTATCCCTAAGGATTTTAAGTTAAGCATGCTTTTACGTATAATCTTTCTAATCACATACCCACGCCCCTCATTAGAAGGCATCACTCCATCATAGATGGAAAATACTACCGCTCTTATATGGTCGGCAATAGAGTAAAATAACTGCTTACTAGAAACATCCTCTTTTAAGGAAGTTTCTTTTTTAATCTCTTTGATGAGCGGTTGAAATAACTCAGTCTCAAAATTATTTTCTTTCCCCTGGATCACCGCTGTAAGCCTCTCTAATCCCATCCCCGTATCAATATTCTTATTAGGTAAAGGCTCTAAATCTCCGTTAGGCTTACGGTTAAACTGAGTAAATACAAGGTTCCATATCTCAACAAACCTACCACAATTACAAGCAGGAGAACAATCTTTCTTGCCACACCCTACGCTGCCTCCAAAATCAAAGAAGATTTCAGAGCAAGGCCCGCAAGGACCATTAGGGCCTTTTGTCTTTGCCTCTGCGGGCCAAAAGTTATCCTTATCCCCAAGCCTTACTATCTTCTCTTTTGCTACGCCTATCTTATCTTTCCAGATATTATAAGCCTCAAGGTCATCCTTATAAACAGAGACCCAAAGCTTATCCTCTTTTATCTTTAATTCTTCCCTTAAAAACTCCCAAGCCCAAAGAATAGCCTCTTCTTTGAAATAGTCTCCAAAAGAGAAGTTGCCCAACATCTCAAAGAAGGTGTGATGGCTAAAGGTCCTGCCTACCTTCTCTAAATCATCAGTGCGCAAACAGCGCTGAGAAGTAACTGCGCGCTTAAACCCCGAGTCAAACCCTAAAAACTCCTTTTTAAACTGGTTCATTCCCGCAGGAGTAAATAAGACAGTCGGATCGTCAAAAGGTATGAGCGAATCGCTCTCTATGATCTTATGTCCCTTAGATTTAAAAAACTCTAAAAACCTCTCCCTTAATTGGTCTGCTTGCATATTTGATTTAAAATGTTTATAACCTTTTCAGAAGTAAATCCGCGGCGGATAAGATATGCGTAAATGCGGTTTCTGGCTTTAAGAAGGTCAATGCCTTTAAACTTATCCAGTTTAGCCCTTGCTAACCCTTCAATTACCTCCTCCTCGGAGTAGTTTTTTTTAGCCTCTCCTATCTCTTTTTCAAGGGTATCTTTTGATACCCCTTTAAGTTTTAGCTCCCGGCTGATTCTATTAAAACCAAAAGAACTGCCTACGCGCGACCTTATCCACGCCTTTGTAAAAGCAGTATCATCTAAGAATTTTTTCTCCTTAAGAAAGTTTAAGACCCTCTCTATCTGGACTTCCGGAAACTTCTTGCGTTTAAGGCGAAAATACAACTCCTTTTCGCTGCGTAACCTATACTTAAGGAGGAGAAAAGCGTATTCTTTTATTCTTTCATCAGGCAAGGTTAATCTTCTTTCTTACCTCTTTTTCTATTGCATCTGAAAGCTTCTGATTCTCTTTCATCGCCCTTATCGCAGAGTCCCTCCCTTGACCGATCTTCTCTCCGTTAAAGGATAACCAAGCCCCGGATTTAGTAACCACTTCTAAAGTTACTCCAGCATCCAGTATAGACCCTGCCTTGCCTATCCCCTCATTATGCAGGATATCAAATACCGCCTCACGGAACGGAGGGGCTACCTTATTTTTAACTACCC
>JBASUY010000009.1:0-1912 GCA_049275655.1 Candidatus Omnitrophota bacterium
TGTTTTTGTCTATACGTGGAAGAATTAATTTCTTACAGCTTGCAAGATATGGAAAATATAAAGAACAGCGATATCGCCAGCAGTTTGAAAAACGTTTTGATTTTCTAACCTTTCTCCTATAAATCCATCCCAAATTATAGCGCCTTTGGGGTTGCGAGTTTCTCCTTCGAGTTTGGTTCAGACTTATATGCTGAACATTAACTCATGTCTGTGTTCTTAAAGTCCTTTTCAGGACAAGTAGCATTGGTCAATTTAAAAACGGGGTTTCATCCACCATAAAGATAGCCGACCTTTACGCATTAGTTTTTCAACAGGTTTTCCAGACGTCTGAACTCCTTCTGATGATAATTCATTTTTGCCTGAACTTTTCCCGGTTCATACACGATAAGTTTCTGAGGATCGTACACTTGCTGATAATTAAGGACATTCCAGATCAGAACAGACATCTTACGGGCTATAGCTGTCAAAGCCTTTTTTCTGTTTTTTCTCAGGCATAACCTGGTAAATTTCTCTTTAAAGAATGACCCTTTTGTACGGGATGCTGCCCAGGCTATTTGTACCAGTATTGCACGCAGGTAACGATTGCCTTTGGTGGTAGCGGTACTTTTATATTTTCCGGCACTTTCATCATTCCTTGGACGCAATCCCGTCCAGCCGGCAAACTTCCCACTGTTTTCAAAGGCTTTCATATCTGCTCCTGTTTCTGCAATTACAATCATGGCTGACAAAAGACTGATACCGGGGATTGTCTGCAACAAGGCTAATTCCCCGGGATAATGCTGACAGCAGAGTCTAGACATCTCTTCTTTACAGCGATCACTCTGTCTGCAAAGTAACTCGTATTCCTCCATAGAGAGCTCTAACTGAAAACGATGCTGTGCAGTTATATGCCCCCTTAACGATTCTACTATTGTTTCTCTTTTGTGCTTATTGACTATCCGTCCATGAATATAGCCGGCAAGAACCCCGGGATCATTCTCACCTTCAATAAGGGCATGAATAACCCTCATGACACTTTTGCCCGATGTGTTGCTGACAAAACTGGTGATACGGATCCCGCACATCTCCAGGTTTCTTGCCATTTCCTGTAATATTGATGTTAATCGCTGCTGAAGCTTAATGTATTTACGACTATAGACCCTTAACTCACGTATCTCTTTACACGGAATCAAACTGCTTCGAACCAACCCTTTGTGCAACAGGGTGGCTATCCACTGAGCATCTTTTACATCGCTTTTTCTTCCAGGCATCTGCTTTATCAGATAAGGGTTAACAAGGGTCAGCTTAAAGCCCATTTCTTCCAGAATGTTCCAGACCGGGATCCAGTACATCCCGGTACTCTCTAAAGCAACATCCTCCACTCCTTCGCTTCTCAAATAATTGCCAAGAGAAGTAATTGATGATGTCAAAGTGGAATATTCTTTTACTACCTGATGCCGCTTGCCATCAAAAATGCCACAAAAAACTGTATCTTTGTGTACGTCCAGTCCGCATGTTTTGTACATAATATTGAAATTTATTTGCTCTAATATACGAATGTGTCTCGAACACGAAAGAGCTTCAAAACACGGACTGGATTTTTATTCGTCTGTGTGTCAATCGAGATTTTTCATGTATATTTATTTTTCAGTAATCCCGATCAGTAACTTAATAAGCATTAACATGATTTTTCTTGTAATTCTGGGAATTATAGTACTCCTCATAATCTGGGGCGTTTCCCTTTATAACCGTCTTATCCGTCTGAGAAACACCAGGGAACAGTCATTTGCCGATGTTGATGTACAGCTGAAGCAGCGTCATGACATGATTCCGCAGCTGGTTGAAACAGTAAAGGGCTACATGCAGCATGAACGCGGGGTTCTTACAGAGATCACCGAGGCACGTGCAAATGCAATGAGGGCAGGAACCATAG
>JBASUY010000010.1:0-1626 GCA_049275655.1 Candidatus Omnitrophota bacterium
TTTCTGCATCGCGATCGGCTTCCTCTTTCGAAAATCCCGAAACCAAGGTTTTAATTTTGTCCAACGGCGAGAACGGCTCGGAAATATACTTATCGATCGCCTCCTGAAAGGTCATCACGGTTGTTCCTTTTATGAAAGCGCCGCCTTCGGTGGCGTTGATGCACTGGCCTTTGTATTCGGCGACATCGATTTCATAGGACTTCCTAAACCCATTCCAAATCGTGTTCGTGAGTATGGGCTGCCCATCGTTCCCCATAACGTTAAAAGTGGGTACATTATGGGTCGTCTGTTTTTCGCCAAAGGTCGACCCGGATGCGTGCGTTGTCCCTTCACGACTATACGCGAGGTCTTGGCCTATCAGAATTATCGGGTCGCAACCCAGCGCGTCCAGTATTTTGAACGCCATATTCCCTGAGGATTGCTTGATGTCGAGAATACCTCGGTCGACTCTCAACCACTTGAAGTGGTCGAAGTTTCTATACACTATGATTCGCGGGCCGGGGTAGGTTTGATAGGCTTCGTTGAATACCACAGGGCAGGCAGCGAAGTAAACGTTTTCTACTTGCTCGACGGTGAAGCCATCGACGAGTTTTGCCAGCTCCAGCACTCGCTCAAGCGACGTGATCAAATGGGGTTTCACACCCATGTCTACCAGTATCCTTAAGGAAGCGTCGGGAGAAACGATCACCGCCTTGTCATCCAACCCTTTCAAGAGGTGTTTGTTTTTGTTCAAAGAGGGTCCGGTGGAGACGACGATGCCGGGTTTTCCTTTGAACTGATTGTAGAGCAAGTTGATTCCCGGGTTGTAGATGATTTCGTTGATGTTTTCGAGCATGTTGCGCACGCCGATCAGCGAGTCTTCGATGCTGTTCCCGAAGTTGTTCAATTGATACGCGCCCGCTTCACGGAAGGCGCGTAGCGCGCGCAAGTAGTATTCCTTTCCTAGTCGCATCGAGCTCGAGTGGAAGATCGGGCGCATCGCTTTCAACAGGACGAGCAGCTTCTGGTCCGCGGCGAACTTTTCTTGAAGCCTGAGGAAGAGGTCGTCTTCTTTCTCGCCCACGGCGAAGTGTAGGCTGAAGGCTTTCGCGATCGACGCGTAGTCGAGGGTCTTCAGCGTCATATAGAAGATGTCCATCTCTTTCTCGATGATGATGAGGTGCGTGGTCCCGGCCTTTTTCACGTGGTCGCGCAGGAAGAGGTCGAGCTCGTATCCTAAGCCGATCCCGAGGAAGAGCGCCGCTTGTGTGTTTTTGAGGTTGAGTTTTTCGAGCTCGTTTCGGGTGTCTTGTTCCGGGTCGGAGGCGGCGTAGAAGAAGCTCTTCCCGTCCGGGAGCAAGAGGTTGAGGCGTGGCGGGTTTCCGGTGCTCATCACACGGTATTGCCCGGAAAGGGCGTGGGTCTCCACGCGCTGCGCGAGCGCGGGATCGCGCTGCCTGAGGAAGTTCAGGTTGCTTTCGAAGAAGCCCTTCGCGACTTTCACCGGGGTAACGCTGACGACGGGCCCGTCCTTCTTCGCTGTTGGGTTTTTTATTTTTTTGTATCTGCTCATTTTTACCTCCTGGTTATTGAATGTGTCTCGCTGTGGCGCATTGTGAGTACTTCGGGACTTGGGAACGCCACACT
>JBASUY010000011.1:0-1631 GCA_049275655.1 Candidatus Omnitrophota bacterium
AGAGATAATGGAAGAAGAGAAGAATGCCGAGCTGGCTGGAACCCGTAAGAATCAGGTAGGCAGCGGCGATCGCAGTGAACGAATTCGTACTTACAATTTTCCCCAGGGCCGCGTAAGTGACCATAGAATTAATCTAACCCTGCATAAGCTGGATTTGATTTTGGATGGGCAGCTTAATCAGATTTTAGATGCACTTATTACCCATGACCAGGCAGAGAGATTAAAGCAGGTGGATTAAGTGGCACAAGTCTGGAATATAAAAGAGTTATTGGATTGGACCACCCGGTACTTTTCAGAAAAGGGAATCGAAGAGCCCCGGTTGGAAGCCGAACTTCTCTTAACCCGAGTTCTGCATAAGGACCGGGTTTATTTGTATACTCATTATGAGGCTCCGGTTAATCAGCAGGAGCGCGACCAGTACCGGGAATTAATAAAGCGTCGGGTTAAAGGTGAACCAGTGGCATATATATTAGGAGTAAAAGAATTTATGTCATTGGAATTTATAGTCTCTCCGGCAGTACTTATTCCGCGCCCGGAAACTGAACTGCTGGTGGAAAAAGCTTTAGAGATTTTATCGTTATGGGGAACAGCCCAGGTATGTGATATAGGTACCGGGTCAGGTGCCATTGCGGTTAGTTTAGCTTATTACGCTCCTTTTGCTGATGTAAAAGCAGTTGATATTTCTGAAAAAGCTCTGGAAATTGCTCATCAAAATGCTGATCGGCATGGAGTAAATATTGATTTTTTCCAGGGAGATTTACTGGAACCGTTTGAGGATGAGACCTTTGATTTGATTGTGGCTAATCTACCATATATCAGTGAGGCGGAATACCAGTCATTATCTCCGGAAGTAAAGCAGTTTGAACCCCAACTGGCTTTGTTGGGCGGAGAAGATGGTTTAGATCCATATCGTCGATTGATTTCAGCCGTCGGTAATCATTTGAAACCGAAGGGTTATATACTGTTTGAAATTGGTGCCGGACAGGGCAGGGCTGCGCAAGAAATGTTGACCGGGTTTGTTCAGGTTGAATTAATACAGGATTATGCCGGACATGATCGTTTACTTTTGGGAAGAAAGGGGTAAGACAGTGCAAACGCTTTACTGGCAGATAGACAAGCATAATCCGGATAAAAACATAATTGCCCAGGCAGCCGGGTTGATAATGAAGGAAGAACTGGTAGCTTTTCCGACTGAAACCGTTTACGGTGTGGGTGCCAGTGCATTTTCCACTAAAGCCGTAGAAAAAATATATATTGCCAAAGACCGTCCGCCACTTAATCCCCTATTGGTTCATATCAGCCAGTTTGAACATGTACAGCAATTAGTAGAAGAGGTACCGGAGCAAGCTCGCCTATTGATGCAGCATTTCTGGCCAGGGCCATTATCCATTATCTTACCTGCAAGATTGGAAATACCAGAAATTGTCCGAGCCGGCAAACCCACTGTAGGGTTAAGAATGCCTGAGCATCGGGTAGCGCAGGTATTAATAGATTATTGCGGACCATTGGCAGCCACCAGTGCCAATTTATCAGGACGGCCCAGTCCGGTATGTGCTGAGGATGTAAAAGAAGATCTGCATGGCAGAATAGCTGCAGTTCTGGATGCGGGCATGACTGGTCTGGGAGTGGAG
>JBASUY010000012.1:0-8216 GCA_049275655.1 Candidatus Omnitrophota bacterium
GAAAAGTTTTATGGACATAAAAGTCAAAAACCTGTGGCGGCTTTAGAAGCAATTATTCAGTATTCAAAAATACAAGGTACAGTATTTGACCCGTTTATGGGAAGTGGCAGTACAGGTGTTGCCTGTAGGTTTTGTCTCCCCATCAACTTCAGTAGTTAACTTCATTGCATTATAATTTTTATGCAAAATCCATGCAGTGTCTATCAATACCACCTTCTTCGGCTCTCTTCCAGAGAAGGATTCCCACCTCATCTCCCCCATCCTCCTTTACTATAAATGATTTGTCTCCTACTTGAGACATGTTAACCATATACAATCTTAATACGATTTCCCCAAATTCATCATAACACACTAATGCGTAATTGTCACTCTTACTGTCCCTTCTCAAAGGAAAGTACCATCTCCCACCCTTTTTTGTCAACGTCATTTTAGCGGATTTCACATTCACTCTACCATATTCTGTATCGTCAAAATCATATTCTGACTGAGCTACTGTCTCATTAAGGTCTCTCTTTATTTTATCTCCTCTAAAATCTTTATAAATAAGTTCCGCCCTTCTACCCCTAGAAGTATTTAAATTGCTTTTTGTTTCAAGACGCAATAATTTAAACTGCCTCTTAATATCAAATTTCTTCCATCCAGTTATCGCCTCTAAAAGAGTTATAAATGGCACTCTTTGTATCAAATCTTCTACTTCTTTTTTCGAAAGAAGTTCTAATGGCTCTATCACTATTTCTTCCGTTTTTGATCTAGTTTTAATTTCTCCTTTCAAAAAGGCCTCCGATACCCCTAGTCTCTTAGCAGCTTTTGGATAGCCTTCTTCTAAAACCAGAGTAACTAACTTCCCCAAACTTTGACCTCTAATATAAGAAACGGGAGCTAGCGTGACATTTCTTATATAATTCATTGTTTCTTTCACAGATCCTTCAAAATAAAGAGCTAACCTCTCTACCTTTTTGACCGCAAGTCGCATCATCTGGAGTTCACTATCTTTAAAATCTTCTACTTTCATTATAATTCCCTCCTGTATATAAATACGACTCTATACTCAATTATTTATCTTACAAATAAAGATAGCACCGAGAGGGAAAGGAGGGAAAACCTCACGGTGCTACCAACCTCTGGCAACCACAAACCAGAAGCTCATACCTCTCTAACTGGAAGTTCTCCATCCATTTCAAACCTTTCTCCGTTGCTAGTCACAATCCTGCAAGTAATTTTGTAAGTAACTCCTGATGTACCGCCTCGCACTTTTACATAAACCTTTGTGTCTGTATTTGACTGCTGGGCTTGGTCTGTTATTGTAGCAGTGACATCATTATCATCTTCATCATGAGCAATAACTGTTGAACTTGTTATGACTGTATTTGGAGTTATAACTCTGGTAAAATTAAATGATACAAAATATTCTTCGTACGGTTGTTTCTCACTAAATTGATACATAATCTTCTCCTTGTAATTATATACGGGCAAACCTATCACATCTCTGGTTTTTCTTTTACCTACCACTTCTTTGCTTTTAGCGAGCAATAAAAGCTCTTTTATCTTTCGAACAATTATCTGATCACGAATAACTACTGTGATATAATAATCCTGCAGACGAACAAGAATTATATCACCGTAACCAACTCCGGCGGAATTAACAGCAAATGACCTTACAGAAAATTCCCTACCTACTGCAAGACCAAATACAAGTTTTGAAAATTCACCTAAAGTAAAAGAGCCATCATCATAAATCACACTGTCGTCTATTGAAGGAATTTCTAATTGCCCTTCAACAAAACAGAATCCTCTTTGTGTAGCGAATTCACCGCCGAGACTTACTATCTCTGCATTAGCTATAAATGATGAGTTTAATATTTCATCAGGTGACAAAGTAAAAAGCATCGGTATGACAATTGAACCTATTCGCCTTCCTGTTTTTGTTATAGACTCAGACTCTTCAATTCGCCTTCCTGTTTTTGTTATAGGGACAGGCTCAATACGAACACCTGTCCCTGTTGCATTCACAACAATATCTGATTTTAATCTTCCTGTACCAAATCTATTCACGGGACAACCTCAGTATCGGGGTCATCAAATTCAAAGTTAACATGGCTTCTCCACAAATAGTATGTTCCAGAATTCAAATTAAATCTTACAATACCTCTTGAATCTGTTACCGCTGTTGCCATAACTATCGAACCTGCAATATCAGAACTAGCCAATACCAAAGCCCCTACGATTGGTTCCTGGGTAGTCTCTTCAACCAATCTATATAGCCAGACGTTTGAACCAGTCCCGGGATTCAATAGGTTAGTACCCATCACATATCCTGCCGTGCCTATTGGATAAGCTCCAGGTAGGATAGTTGACCATGGGTCGCCTGCTGAACCTGCCGCACTAATTCCGGCTCCAACAGAACCCCCAATTTGATGACTAAGTAAAGCTTCATCAAGCACACCATCAATAATTTCTTGAACAGTAAGTTCTGTTACCGGTGTTTGTTCAAGAGCTTTTGTAGTGAACCTATTACCTGAAGAATCTTCAATCATTGAATCAAGGATGTCTGTAATCTCTTTTATATCGGCAATCGCTTGATTATCAGGTTCAACATAAGCGTCTCCTGCCAGCCTTGTGCTTATAGCAACATCAAGTTTAGAACTATTAGCATCAATCTCTTGTCTTATTGCAGTAACAGTAGGCGGAGTTGTATAAGAACTAGACGCCAATCTACTTGATACCGTGGTGTCAAGGTTAGCAAGCTTTGTAGAATTCGAATCCATCTCTTGTCTAATAGAAGTCGCAGTAGGTGGAGTGGTATAAGCATCCGCTGCCAATCTACTTGATACCGTGGCGTCAAGGTTAGCAAGCTTTAAACTACTAGCATCCATCTCTTGTCTAATTGCTGTTACTGAAGGCGGAGCGACATAACTTGTCTCAGCCATTCTTGACGAAATAGTTGCATCAAGATTTGCAAGTCTTGTAGAATTAGAATCCATCTCTTGTCGTACTTCTACTGCAGTAGGCGGAGCTGTAGCAAGACTGAACCCTGTCTTATCAGAGACCGTCACAGAAGGAGTAGCGGCATTCAAGCTTGCTTTTTCAAGAGCACCAAAATCGATGTTGTCTTTTGCCTTAACATGGACGTTCACATTTCCAGAACTAAAGCTTAAAGATTCACCAACCCTGCTGAGCAACGTTATTACTCCACTTGAATCACTTGCTGCTGTGAGCGTTCTGGTTTCATTACTCCAGATTTGGGCTGTAGTAGGTGGAGCAGTATAACCTGCACTTGAAAGTCTGCTTGTAATAGCAGCATCAATATTATCGCCGATTATCTTGCCAGCTGTTCCTGAGCCATAGCTCCCCGGAAGTTCCGTCGCCCACGGGTCTCCTGCACTACTGGCTGCCGCAATGCCTGCTGCAACAGAGCCAACTTCTTCATGGTCAGAAAGTTTCTCGTCAAGGACTCCATCGATAATATCTTGCAAGTTAAAGCCAACACCTCCTCCGCTGCCTGTTGGAGCATTAACGAGAGAGGCTTCTGTGAATACATAATCTTCATCTTCGCCTTCTTCAAGCATCGTGTCGATTTTATCTGTTACTTCCTTGACAGCCGCAAGCATATAACTACCGCCTTCAATCTCTTGTCTAATCTGAGTAACAGTAGGAGGTGCAGTAGATAATGAATATCCTGTTTTATCATTATTTGTAGAAACTGTTACACCATTTGTAACAGAGCCTACAGAGCCACTTAAATTACCTGTGATATTTCCTGTCAAATTAAATGTCTGTGAATTTGATAATGAATAACCTGTTTTATCATTATTTGTTCCTACAGTTACAGAACCTGTTAGTGTTCTGGTTTCATTACTCCAGATTTGGGAAGCAGTAGGTGGGGCTGAATAGCTTGCTCCTGCCAATCTACTACTTATAGAAGCATCAACGTAATCTCCAATTATTTTACCTGCTGTTCCAGAACCATAACTTCCAGGCAATTCAGTTGCCCACGGGTCTCCAGCATTGCTTGCCGCTGCAATACCTGCTGCAACAGAACCAGATTCTTCGTGGTCAGACAATGCTGCATCAAGAACACCATCAACAATATCATCTACACCAAATTCTATCGTAGTCACAGGAGCATTAGCAAGCGCACCTTCAGTAAATCGATATGTTCCATCTCCATCGTCCTCAAGCGTATCATCAAGTTTATCAGTCACTTCTTTAATAGCAGCAATATTGCTGTTTGCTGGTTCAATATAACTTCCTGCAGCTAACCGTGTTGAAACAGCAGCATCTAAGTTAGCAAGTTTAGTTGAGTTGCTATCCATCTCCGTTCTGATTTGTACAGCAGTCGGCGGAGCTGTCGTAAGTGAGTAACCTGTCTTGTCATTATTTGTTGAGACTGTTACTCCACCTGTTACAGAACCAACTGCGCCAGTAACCGAACCAACAGAGCCACTGAGATTACCTGTTATGTTACCAGTTAAATTAAATGATTGAGTCCCTGTAAGTGTCCTCGTAACATTCGTCCACACATCTGCCGCCGATGTCACAGGAGCCTCAGCGAGCGATTCTTCAGTAAAGCGGTAAGTACCATCGCCATCATCTTCCAATGTGTCATCGAGCTTATCAGTTACACCTTTTATTGTGGCAAGAACTGTGCTGTTGCTATCAATCTCCTGACGAATGGCTACTGCTGTCGGAGCAGAACCACCAGTAGGTGCTTCCGCAAGAGCCGCTTCAGTGAAGCGGTAAGTGCCCTCATCATCTTCAAGAGTATCATCAAGTTTATCTGTGACACCCTTGATGGCTGCAAGCGCTGTGCTGTTGCTATCAATCTCCTGTCTGATTGCAACAGCGGTTGGTGGGGCAGTCGCTAAAGAGTAACCGGTTTTGTCATTGTTCGTAGAAACAGTCACACCATTAGTTACTGAGCCAACAGCACCTGTTACAGAACCTACTGAACCACTTAGATTCCCCGTAATATTGCCCGTCAGGTTAAATGTTTGTGCGTTCGTCAACTGTCGCGTAGCCGCGCCCCATACAGCCGTTGCAATCTCGCTTGCCGCATCTGCCGCCAATTCAGAAGCACCGATTGCATCTGCCGCAATCTTCGCCGCAGTAATGGCGTTGTCTGCAATCTTGCCCACGCTGATTGCTCCGTCCGCAAACTTTGCATTTGCAAGAGCATTGTTAGCAATCTTATCCGCCGTGATTGCACCGTTGTTTATCTTTGCATCGGTAATGGCATTTGAGGCAATCTTGTCGGCTGTGATTGCATTGTTTGCAATTTTCGCCGCCGTTATCGCATCACTCGCAATCTTCCCGGCGGTGATTGCATTATCTGCAATCTTTGCATTTGCTATGGCGTTATTTGCAATCTTGTCTGCGGTTATCGCACCATTGTTTATCTTTGCGTCCGTGATTGCGTTGCTTGCTATTGACCCGGCTGTTATCGCACCGCTACCCCACGCAGTCCCTGCCGCCTGAACCACGTTCACGCCGAGTTGCGCGGAACTCGTATTAACCGCACTTCCTCCGATATGAGTTAGATTGACACCTGGTGCTGTCGAGCCATATTTAAAGTCATAATATGCTGCGGACAAAACATTTATGTCTATCCAATGAGGCAAGCAAACATCTTCTGCATAAAATGTAATACGTGCTGCGCCCAAGAAATTTAGTTGTGCTGCTGTCAGCTCAAGGTCATACATGCCAGCATCATCACTGGCTACATGAACCATGTCATTGTTGCCGCCGCTTGCTGTTGGTGTGAAAGCTGTTCGTGAGACACCACTACCATCTTGATTTATCCTGATTATCTGCACTGATAAATCTGTCACATCAATAGATGTTTCAGCAGTGAAGCCATCATCAGGACTAACAAGCGGGCCGACAGCAATTCTAACCGCTGTGTTTGTCTTTAATTCATACATTCCCTTAACCTCTCATTGTCTGTGTGTGATAATACCATTTCTGCATTTTTCCTTCTGGTTCAGGCCCAGAAGAAACATATTGGTCAAAGCCTATATCCCAAGAAGCACCTCGCAACTGTCCATCTACGTCATCAAGATATAAGCCGCTGCCTGGATTTACTGCACCATAGCCTCTTGCTCCTGTATCATTTTCTGCTAGGTGGTAGTCACCATGCGCCGCATCTCTGAAAGAGAATGTCTGGTTGACTCGGTTATTGCCACCTGCAAAGTCATCAGCTGTCCCATCGCTTGAAGCACAGTTATTAAGCGTAAATACTGGAGTCCCTGCGTCAATAGCAAAGTCTGCCATCCCGCTATTATACGACAGACAATTATAAATTGAAGTCGTAACATATGCTGTATAAAACCCATACCTGCCAGTATTTACTGCCGTGCAATTATAAGCTGAATTTGCTCCACGGATATAAAAACCTCGGTCACTCCCGACGCTTAAACAATTCGTCACGGTGGCAGGAGCACCAATAATAAAAAACGCAATGTAACTATCAGATATTCCAATGCACTTGCTCAAGCGAACATTAGCTATACTGCCATATAAACGGAAAGCTTCATCAACTAAATTCCTACTCTGTAATCCCTCAACCAAAACATTGGCGACAGAAATCGTTAAATTAGTCGAGTATGTATCTCTATTTATGCAATATTTATTTGTGTCCCACACTCCTTGATGCCTTTCGGACAAAGGTGTGTCTATTTTTATGTAACAACTTGCATTTGTCGTATAACCTGTTACAGCCACTTGCGAAGTATCCTGCATTGCATAACATTCAACGTGTAGCCACTCGTCAGCAGCTACAAGGTCGCCCGCCTCGCCTGCTATGGCGGCGGCAAGGCTAGTGTAATCACCGCCGGAAGATTTAACCGTTACCAATCTCTCGTCTGCCATCGTCTTTCACCGTTTTCTCTTTTATTGTTCCTTTTGCTGCACGCTCGTTAAGCTCTGCAGTACCAGCTCTATCAAGCGAGCCTTTCGCATCGCCCGGCAGCTCGTCAATGTCCATCTTAAAATTTCTTGGGGCTACCATACGCAATATCGGAGTCTTACCATCAGGCTCGACAAGCCCTGTATCAATCACCCTTCCAGTCGCATAATCAGCAAACTCTTTAACATCAGCACCAGGCACCTTGACAATATAGAATCTAGGAGGGCACTCCCGCTTGCCCCACCTATGACCATCAGGCATAACGGCTACGACATCTCCACGTGTCCAGCCGTTATCCTTATGCTTGTCTTTGACTGCCTCTGCGTCTCTTGCCAAGATTAAAAGTTCAGCCATCTTCAATCCTTACGTTTCTTGGTTTCTCAGGCAGTGGTTTAAAGACTGCCTTCATATTTACTTCTTTCGCTGGCATTATGAATGTGCAAGTGGGTTCGGAAGACCCATCACAGAAGTCGCCCTCCCACCTAACAAATACATGACCAGCCTTTGGCGTAGCAGTCAGTGTAATTTCTTGCCCCTCATCAAAAGCGTGTGTACACACACCTAAAGGAACATTTTGCTCCTGAGCAAAAGCTTTATATACTGCAAGACTTGCTAGACCTATTACAAGTAAAGCAATAGCAACTACTACAATCCAAACCCACCTCTTCATACGATTCGGACGTTCATCGGAGCCGGAGGGGGCACTAGGTCGAAAAAATAGGTCACCGATTCTATATCAGATTCGTTGCCATATTCATCGACAGAGGAAACACCAATTGAATACATACCATCATCAATCGGAATTGTAGTTCCATCAATATCTATGCTGTACTCCTCTTGCCCTTCAACAGCCGGAATGTTGATTTTGTCTGAATCATAATCAACACCGCCATCTCCCAAATCATAGTAGATATTAAATGACTTAACATCGTCCATCACTTCAGGAGCATCAAACACCAACTTCTTTTTAATAATTTTTGCCATTTTTCCTTACCTCCAAATTAAAATTGTATTCCGTTATTTAATAACTTCCTTCTTAATAGCTCATTCTCACATCGTAAAACTGCATTGTGTCTCTGCTGCCTTCTTGCCCCTTCCTCTGTTTCAATACCGAATACAGAATACCACCAAAAAATAGGACACCACCAACAAGCCATCATCCACCTCTCATCAAAAAGTAACCAAGACACCACCAACAGCATATAATTTACTATCATCTCCTAAATGAGATTGTGCCTCAATGTAGCCGCCAATCTTCACTTTCCCTACTCTTAAAAATTGCCATTGTCCACCTACAACCACATTAGTATTC
>JBASUY010000013.1:0-3604 GCA_049275655.1 Candidatus Omnitrophota bacterium
CACAGTTAAATGGATTGCCATAAGTGACTTCAGGATATATTCCTATTGTCTTTTTCAAATCGCCTTTGAATTTATCCATCGTAGGAATTCTGTCCCACTTTGGATTCTGAATTTTTGTGTTGATGTAAATATCTGCTCCAAGTCTATACATCCTTGAAGCCCATGAATGAAGTAAAGCCCCTCCTCCAGAAACATTGCACCAATCGGGTGCCAGCATAATATATGAATTCCAACTATTTTCCATTCAGCCACTCCATATCAGGCATTCCCAATAATTCTTTCGTCCAACCGGACATTGACCTTACCTTATCTTTAATGTGATTATAATTCTGATACCAGCCTTTGTGAAAGTTGCTATAACTATAATCATTTTTATTCTTACCAATCATCGGACAGCCACAAAGAACAATCTTATCATATCCCTCATCAATCCCAACAAGAACCCCTAGCATAGCACTTGACCCTGATTTCTCTTTCAGTAAATCTATTGGCTTTATTATATCAACCATGTCTCTAAACTGCCTGTGCGAAATTACTATAAATGGTCTTGTCTGTAACTTAACCAAATCGTCTGGGTGATACGATGCAAAGTATTTTGCGTCCATTTTCCCAAGACCATACGAATCAACCCCTATCAGCATCGTATCATAAGAAACGCCATATCTTTTAAAATCATCGATATCATCCTTTGCATTTGAAGCAGCCCCTACTATAAGTAGCCTTTTAATCATCATTCTAACCAAGAACCAATAGCTTGCCAATAAAACCCATGAACGACTTGTGGAGCATAGACTGTCTCTCTATTTAAAAAGAATGTCACATGAGACGCTGTAAATGACTGAACTTGCGGATATAAATCCACGTGTACAGCTGCCCCAGTAACATTTCTTCCAATTGCTATCACATTAAAACAATTTTCCGCTTTTGGAAATGCATATACAAAAGGAATTTTAATAGATTGTTCTCCAGATATAGTTGACTCATATACACCCCATTGTAAAAGCAACCCGCTTTCAAATTTCTGATAACCATTTTTTGACAGATACTGTTCTCCTGCAGAAGCATCTAAAGTAGAAATTACCTTACCCTTATACTTATCTGTCCCATCGCTATAAACAGTTATTTCGTCCCATTCAGAAAGAGCCACAAATTTGTCGTCTACATTTGGGGCAAGAGTTATTACTCCTTTTCCTATATTCTTGATTTTTACCCAAGCACCATTAGCGACACTCCCAATTGTCGGCAATGTAAAAGTTATATCCGTCGCAGAATTCCCTTCAATCGTTCTATAAAATTCATGAGTAGCGATTGAAGATGTGGTAGTCTTAATAAGAACCGGAGCTTTAGCAACATAGCTATCTAACAAAGTCCTAGGGGCATAAGCAGCCATATCTGCTCTTGTCATTATGTTAGATAACTCAGTCACCAAAGTAGCGATAGACGTATCCTCAATATTGTAGCCTTTATTTTCCATCATCTGCGCTAAAGCCGCTACCATCGTTGACAATTGATAAAATAATTTATTGTGAGCTGATGCTGAAGCAATTCCTGTCATCGCTCCTTGCTGTCTGAACGAACTTGCCTGATAAACCATGTCAGACAACATATTATTTTTGATTGGGTCAAACTGTAAAAAGTTAGTCATCATATCCTCCTTATTTTATGAACCTGCAACCCAAGCAGCTTCATTGTATCCTCCAAATTCATTAGTTGATAAATCATACGCAAACCTTTTTAATTTTCTAGGAGCCCATGCATAATTGACTTGAACCGCTTGTGGTCTTGGCAATATCATATCATGTATAATCAAGTCTTGAAGTAAAAATGAAATATCACCAGATAAACCCACATCGATACTCATATCTTGATTATCTTTAATTGTAAGCTGTGTACCCGGAAATATCTCTCTCCACTTCTCTTCAATTGTTTTTAACTGACCATCCCAATGATTTCTTACTATAGTTGCTTTTATAAGTTTCCTATACACTTCGTCATCCAGTATAGGATTAGAATCATCGGACGGCTGAAAGGGTAATACCCTACTAATGCCAACTATACTTCCAATTATATCTAACTGTTTTCCTACTGCGAAATCCAAATCAAAATGTTCATGAAGTAGAACAGCTATATTTGTAATATCAGCACAATAATCAACAGTATGTTTTAGCCAAGTTTTATAATTTTCTGCCAACTGATATTCTGATGTTAACAATTTAACATACTCAGAAGAAGGCAGATAGTTAGCAGGTGAAAATTCTGGTAGAGTAATTTCACCAGTAATCAATACAGAAACTTCAATCGAAAGTTCCGACTCAAAACCGTTGGTAGTTGTTGTCATTCTGTAGTGATAAGTCCTGCCCGGAATTAAGTTCGGATGAATAAACGGACTCACAACCCCAACGTATCTTGTGCTCTCTTTTGTTACGCCTGCTGTTGTTGAATAGTATAAAGTATAATAATGTGCTCTTTCAACGGGTTCCCATTTTATAGTAGCAGTGCCTTCATTATCTTCTACTTCAATTTCCATCGGCGGAATCGGTAATGTATATGCTGTTATAGCATTACCATAATAAACAGCCCCGCCAATAACGACATAGGCTCGGATTGTGTAAGCTTCTCCTTGGTCTAAAGAAATAAGATTTAGTGAGTAGTTTCCAGAAGCATATGCCCCTTCTGTGTAAACAACAGAATCAAGAACCGTAGGCAAGCCATAGCCTTTCACCCAACAGAATCCTCTTCTCGTAACAAACACTTCAGAGTCAACTAACGTATAGGTAGAATGGGCTGTTATTCTATTTGAAGTGATACCGCTAGGATTATTCGTTATGACATTTGGAGAGTGTATAAATATCCAGCCATCATTCCCGCCACCATCATAACAAGTTTCATCAGCAAAGAAATCTGCACCGCCTGTCGCTGAACTTCCTATGAGAATTGTATTTCTGGCAAGAACTTGTCCTTGAGGCACAACCAAAGCCCATTGGTTACCGCCTTCACCAATCATTGTAATTCTGTATAAAGGATTTATTGATATTCCTTGCAATTCCATTTATATCACTACCTTATAAACATTTATCCTTGTAGCTGTCTGCGAGCCTGTTGAATTCATCGTTATACCATTGCCATCTTTTATATTAAACGTATTTTCGTTAATTCTTATCACATAGTAAATTGTGTTCGTTTTTATTTCATTCGATATCTGCCCTGAATTGACTACAAAATAAACAGGGTCGTCATCTATAAATCCATGACTCGCTAACGTCACAACAGCGGGTTCGGCAGGACAAGATATTGTGCACTGTGGAGCAAGAACCATTGACGGAGTTTCAGGAGAAGGAGCAAATACATACACAGGGTCATCAAAACCGTCACCTACAGTTAAATCAAAAGGTGTCATAGTTATTGGCGGTTCTGCAACAACACCTAACAATGCAGATTCTCCTGTTTGCGACATCAGGTTAGGAGCGATAAGAGCTTTAAATATTTCCATCGGAAACATTATGTGTTGTCCAGGCTGTGTAAAAGAATTCTGGTCGATGATTAGCCAATCATCGGCTGTCGGTATAGCTTCACCGCCAGTCCCGCCTGAACTCAAAGAATAATG
>JBASUY010000014.1:0-23942 GCA_049275655.1 Candidatus Omnitrophota bacterium
CCGGGCCACCGGGAGGAGGCAAAGGGGCTGTATGGGATGAATTTATCAGTCTTTATGGTGACTTAATTGACAGATTTGTCCTCTTCCATGTCAGGGAGATTCGTCCAAATGAAAGAATGGGTGTTAATTATCATTATCGTAATCCCCCTCATCTAAAAAATAGCGAAAGAGAAGGAAATATAATTACTGCTGAGGTTAATGGCCAGTTGCAGGGTTTAGCGCTTAAGACATTTGAGGAAGATTACAAATATATTGACCCTAAGAGCGAGGAAACACACATTGGCCGCGCAGAGGTTTTTGGGCTTGATGCGGTATTTACCGGAAGTAAAATCGTAGTTCTTGAATGCGGCCTTGCTTGGTTTGAGGCATTGCATGCAAAATACGGGGATGATCTTATGAGTATATTTATTTCTCCGTTTACTGAAGATTCTTTAGCGCAGGCTTCTAATAATCCAGAAGCAACTTTCTCTAGCATGGTTGGTCTTGAGATTGCAAAGAGAATACACGCCAGGGAAGGGAAGGAGGCGAAAAAGCTTGAAGAAAAAGGCAGCAAGATGCAAAGCGAGGGTAAAGAGGTAGAGAAGTTTTTTGAACCTACAAAGCAGAAGGAATTTGTTCATCGTATAGGGGAAGCTGTTGTCCAGGTAATGCGCCGCCATGAATATAGGCAAGTATTGGTTAATAAGTGGGCTAATTCTCCGGAAGAGTATACCGCGCTAATTTCCAAATTAACCGAAGAATTTGCCTTAAATATATTCCGTAATCTTCTATCTGATATAAAGGTACCTTTTGACCAAGGAGCAAGCGCAAAAGAATTAGCGGATATCATAAGAGGCTTAGACTTATCAAAATATGATACTAATGCTAAATTTGCCATTTACTCCGGGCCACCGGGAGGAGGCAAAGGGGCTGTATGGGATGAATTTATCAATCTTTATGGTGACTTAATTGATAGATTTGTGTTATTCCATACAAGAAATATCCGGGATGGTGAGAGTATGGGGGTTAATTATCATTATAGAAATCCTGAGTATTTATTAAAACTTAAAGAAGAAGGTAAGATTATTACCGCAGAGGTTAACAAGCAGTTGCAGGGATTGGCAATTAAATCTTTTGATGACCGGTATTTGTATATAGATCCTCAGTCTGAACAAAGGCATGAGGGTGTAGCTGAAGTTTTTGGATTGGATGCAGTATTTAAGGGTAGCAAGATTGTGGTTCTTGAATGCGGGCTTGCTTGGTTTGAAGCGTTGCATGAGCAGTATGGCGATCAGTTGATGAGTATATTTATCTCTCCGTTTAGCGACGAAGAATTGCCGAAGTTACCGTCTTCTGTAAATGAATCTGCCCGTTCTCAAGCGCCTCCGGTAGTAACCCCAGCAGAATCTTCTAATATTACCGATATTAAGATTTACAACGAATTTGAAGAAGTTGACTATCGCTTTGTCTCTCCCGAAGAGTTAACCTCAAACCGTAGTGAGAGGTTTATCGTAGAGTCTATCCATAACAAATATAATCAGGGTTTAGGCCTTGAAGAAGTTGAGGGTGTATTTAACCCGAGATTTAAATTTATCGCGGTACTCGAAGGAGACCGTATTTGGTTTGAGCATATTAAGAAACTTTACCCTGAATCCACGACTATCTTTATAATGCCGCTTTCTTGGGAGACACTTGCCGTTAGTACTAAAAATCAATTCTTTGCTGAAGACTTTTTTACTCAAATAAAAGAAGCTTATGGAGATGATTTAGAGATAACTTCTGATGAAGAACTTAGAGCAGCTTTATTTGAAATGAAGGCAATAGGTATTGCTAAGGCATTTGCGAAATATGATTCAGCGAGAGTGCGTCTAATTATTCAGGAAAAACTCGGATTTGTATCTTTAAATAATATTGAGGGGCTAAATTCACAAGAGATTAATGACCTTAAGGAGGCAGTCGAAAGGATTGCCGCAAGCGATAAAGAGATAAGCGCTATTCCGGGAGGAAGAGAGAAAGCCTTAAGAGTATTTAGTGAGATCAATCCTAAAGAGCTAAGGGTATTATTGATATTTGCTGAGGTTTTATATTTTGAGATGATAAAGCGTTTCCGTGACCGCCAGTTAAAGGAGAATAAAAAACTGCTTTTAGACCGTAAGAATAAAGAAGGCAAGGATAATGATGTGATTACGCGCGTTGCCAATTCATTAAAAGAGTTTATGGGCCAACCGGATTATAAATATTTCGTAGTTAATGAATGGGGTATAGAGAAGCTTAAGTTTGCAAAAGCTAAATTCTTTAGCTTTGTTTTCGGAGATTTTCTACGCCAAGCAAAGCAGGAAGGCAAAATTTCTGCGGATATAGATGTTGATGAGATTTTAAAAGATATGGAGTCTCAAGATTATGATAAAGCAAAGACAGCTATGGATAGGGTTGCTCAGATAGCGCTTAAACTCATTAATGAAGGTTATGAAAGTAGGACAAAGTTTGTGTTATTCTCCGGGCCTTCAGCAGGCGGAAAGGGTGAGATGTGGAATGCCTGTAAAGAGATGTATCCGGAACTTTTCCGTAAGTTTTTACTTTATGCCGATTATAACAGAAACAAAGAAGGCAAGGGGAGAAGGTTTGCTAAGTTAGAGCCAAAGGATAAGCCTTTATTTGAGGCGATGGCCTTTTATTTAAGTACTGAACCTTCAGCGCGTCCGGATGCAGATAAATTAATTGAGCAGTTTAAAGTTACAGATGAAGATGGCAAAAAACTTAGAAAATATATCTCCCAAATTGAACTTAAGTGCCTTAAGCGCACTAACCCCATTACCGATGAGGAGCGCTATGAGGTTAATTTCGTTACTCATGATACCTCTCGCCATTTGCCTGGGCAACCAAGCCCTTCTAGGGAGGAGGTTGGTAGGGTTATAAATCAAGTAGGTTGGGATAGCGATAAGGTTAACGCATTGCCAGCTGAGGCAAAAGAAATAACCATTGCTAAGCAGTACTTGATGGTTATTGGCAGAGAAGATATGGCTAATTATTTAGAGTATTTAGCTAAAGCCGGGCTTATCAGGGCTGGGCCATTTAAAGGGTTTTTAGCCTCTACTTATACTGACTCCGAAGGCAAGGAAGGTATTGCCTTAAGTACATTCTATCCTTCTTATGAAAGCATTTTTGAGCGTGCTGCATCTTTAATCCATGAGATTGGCACTACCTATAAATTCAATAATAGCCATGAAGTAAACACCAACCGCGAGAGCTCGTTTAGGGATTTAATTGTTATAGCAGGCAATGAGGTTGAAAATCTCTTAGAAGCTTTACTATCTAAGCAGGCAAAGGAAGTTATTAAGTATGATAAGAGATTTAAATCCGATGACCGGACAGTTGTTATAACAAGACTAGCTAAAGAGCTTAAGGCATGGCAGGAGGAGTATAGCCTTAAACTTAGCAAAAACATCTCCTTAAAAGATTTAATTAAAGAGGAGTTCTTTGAGCTTACCAATGAAGATGGGAAATTTTTAGGAAGGGTTAAACCGCGTAAACTTGTCCATTATGATGGAGATTGGCATAGGGATGCGCGGATATTAATAATTAATGAAAAAGGCGAGATGCTCTTGCAGTGGCGCGATAGCAAAAAGGATATAGAGCCTAGTTGTTACGGAGAAGGCGTAGGAGGGCATATTTCTCTGGGAGAAAATTATCTGGCTACAGTTATACGCGAATTTAAAGAAGAGATAGGGCTCTCTTCTTTAGGCCTTGAGAGGTTATTTAGGATAGGCAGGTTTAAAGATGAGGTTTTTGGCACTAATCATGCAATTAACCGGAGCCATTTTGAAGTATTTGTTTACATTATCTCAGAAGAAGAGTTACGGGTTTTAGCTCCTAATAAGAGTGATGGAGTAGAAGAGTGCCGTATTTTACCGTTAGCAGAATGGCAGAGAATCCTAAATTCTGAGCCTCAAAAATTTGCCCGCTCAGTTAAAATGGCCTTTGATAATCCTGAAATATTTAAGTGGATTGATACCGAAGCCATTAGGCGGTATCGTCTTAGCCAGGAATTATCAAAGAAAGCCCTTAACGGAGAATTAACTGAGGCAGAGATAGATTTATTAGATGCTAAGGCCTTGGCTGATCTTATACGCCTTTTGCCTCTTCAAGATTTTGAATTAGAGGCTAAGAAGCTTGTTTATTCAGCTGCTCCCGGCTCAGGTAAGGGTGAAATTATGAAGATAGCCTTTATCGGGAAGGGTGCCCCCTATGGGGATTTGTTTCAGAAGTTGATATTGCATCATAGTAGGAATGCTCGGATAGGGGAAATAGACGGGAAGACTTACCATTTTGGTTTTCATGATGTAGGCGAGCAGGATCAAAACAGGCTATTAGTATTGGGCGCCCAAGGCAAGATTTATATCGCTTATATAAATAAACAGTGCCAAGGATTAGCAAAGGATGATTTTATAGAAGAGGTTATCTTACATAAGAAAGATGTTCCTGTTGAGATTTTGTTGCCTGGTGATCAGATTATAGAAGAGACAGCAGATTATATTAAAGTTAACCGTCAAATTAGAGGGTTAGCGGCTGCATTTAAGGATAAAAAGCTAACCTTTCTTGAGGGCGGATACAGCTGGTTTAAGGCGATAAGCGAAGATAAAGACGGAATATATACCATATTCCTTTCTCCTTTTACTCCTGCTCAGGTTGAATTAAGAGGGGTTAACCAAGGCATAATTAACAACGAATTTATTTTACCATTTGAGAGGTTCTTGGCGTATTCTCTCTTGAATATAATGCGTAAGGATAAAAACAAAGAAGAATTAGATTTAAGGCAAGAAGAGACGTTAAGTGAATTAAAGAAAAGAGTAGCCGGATGGTTAAGTAAATACAATACCAAAGACATCAATTTAGAAACAGAAAGAGAGGCTGTTTTAGCGCTTGGCAGGAATGAAGCAGATAAGATATCTGCGTTAAAGGCAAATTCCTTGCTGATTGAATCTAATTTATTTGTAGAAGAATTAAACCATCTTTTAATAAATTATTTTAAGCATCCTACTTTTAGGGTTATTGCTGAAAATAGAGCTTTAGCCTGCGCTATCGCCTATGAAGTCCAGATGAAACTTGCCCGCGATGTAAAGAGAGGGGATACTTCTTTTGAGTTAAAGGTTCCTGCTCGCGAAAAAGAAAAGGCAGCAAAATTTGATAAGTCTGAAGATATGTTTAACCGTGTGATTGAAGGAGTCGCTCAAATTATGCTAATGAAAGAATACGAGCGCTCAGGCCGCGGGGCAATTGTGGTTAATTCTTTTATCTGGAACGGTAGCGAGCAAGAAATTCAGGCGAGGATGAATGAAGTTGCAGAGGAGTTTTGTAGCAAGTATTTCAGGTATTTAATAAGAAGCATAAATTTAAATAACTATGACGCAAAAGTCCAAAGCTTTAACTCCCCCTCTATACAGGCCCAGCTTTACTCTGATTTAACAGATAGTTTTGAGGATGAATTAGAATGTGTCTTTGATTTAACCTCATCCTCAAAGAGTGCTTTTACCGGTAAGGGTAAAGATTCGGATAAGTTAGTAACCCTTTTTAATAGCGCTTTACTTGACTTAAATGAGTTAGCTTCAACCAGTAACAACGAAGCTTTAAAAGAATACCTAAGGCTTATTTTAGAGAGAGTAGATAACCGCGCTCCTCCTTTAGCAATAAGGATTTCCTCAAAGCTTGCTAACGAAGCCGCAAGATATTATAACCCTGTATCAAAAGGTAGCATAATTATATTTAACAGCTCATTTATACAAAAGATACTCTCCCTTCCGCAAGAAGAGGCATCTTTAGCTCTAGCCATACGTTTATTCCACGAATTAGGGCATACAAGGTTTATAAGCCAATACCAGTATTACAAGGAAGAATACGAGTTAATAAAACAAGACATACAGCTTTACGTTGTTCTTAACCAAAAATACCCTAAGGTTTCTAATAAGGTTTATCCTGTGGAATACTTAGTCGTATTAAAAGATTTTGCTTCCAACCCTCAAGTTATAGCGGATTTTGATACAGTCTTAACCTCTATTGAGAAGATGGAAGATGAATTAAATGAGATTTACCTGAATAAGAATAAGTTTAATCTTGAAGATGAAGATGTGCTTGCTGTCCGTAGGGCGCGTATTCAATCTGCTTTTGAGGTGGCGGATGCTGATTTTGCCGGTTCGCTTATAGTAAAAATAAGAGATGCGCGCGTGTTAACCCGGAAAAACGTATTAAAAGCTTTTGAGAATAATGATTCGTGGCGTAAATTTGTTTTTAATCCTGATTCAGATGAGTTAATTTTTGTTAAATCGGCGCTTGATCAGATAAATAAAAATGAAAATATTGAAAATAAGATAAAAAAATGCTTTGGAGAACTATGGAAGTCTTCGCGGAAATTAATAGAAGAAAAAACTTTCTTAGGGATGTATTTAACTGTTCTTGGTTACCGCGGTATAGCTGCTGGACGCGAAGCGTTCTTTTTCTTGAATAAAGAAGCGCTTGGGAAGGCTCCTTTTAGGCATCTTAAAAATCCCCGCATACCTTGTCCGTGGGAAGCAGATTGGAAGCGGCAATATTTCGGTTTTAGCAAAAGTAGGCGTTTTTCAGATGGCATAGGTGTGACTTTTGCTGAAGATAAACCCGGGTTTGTGCAAGGCATGCATAAACATCCGACTTTAGAACGGACTGCATATCTTAGCGATAATAAAGGGTTATATTTTAGCTCTGACTTACAAGTAGTAGAGGAGATAAAGAGCTTACTTAAGAATAAAAAACAGAAGGAGGCCTTTGATTATATTAAATTAAAGGGTATATATATTAATCCTGCTTTTGGCGATGTTAGTCTGGTGCCTGCTGAACTCTGGCATTCTTTATTTACGGATGACTTGGAATGCCGTAGCGTAGATTTTACAATAAAAGATCCGATAACCCAAATTATTAAAGAGCTTGATCCTGCTGATAATCCTGATAAGGAGGAAGGGCTTAAAGGCTGCAATGTCCCGCAACTTAATGTGGGCGAAGAAGATTTACGGCCTACACACCCTAAGAAAGGGATAACAATTTACCGCAGGAGTTACGGGCAGTATAATTCACGTCTTTTAATTAATCAAGACACCGGAGAGATGTTTATGACTTTTGGAGGAAGAGGGCAACCGATTCCTTATATGTATGATCCCGCTCAGGTTTTTAATAATCTTATAGTTGTTGGCCCGGGGGCGGTTACTGATAATTTCAAGTTTGTTTCCCTTTACCCTGAAGAAAAAACCCAATATATTCATATTTTACCTTATCCAAGAAGGCTGCCTAAAAAATGGTTCCTTGATTTTGATGATGTTGAGCAAGAATCATTTCCGCATATAGAAAAAATAGCTCATAAAGGGAATAAGGAGATAACTAAACAGCATATAGAGGAGATAGAGGGTTTTAAAAACAAAGGGTATATTGACCATTCTTTTATAAAGGCAGAAGTAACTGTTTATGACAAAGATAATAGGGTTATTGCGACAAAAGAATATGAGGGTGGAGATACGGTAATTTTAGATAATTCCATAGGTAATGGGGATATAAATAGCTTTACAATTAAAAATATCTCTAAAGTAAAGGGCTTAAAGCTAGTATTTTTTGTTATTGAAGTTATTCGGCCGTCAGAAGGTGTGCATAATAAACCGCCTATCCTTGATGAAAACTCAGGTGTAGTGATGGGCTTTCCTTCCGGCAAGTACGGAGAGAACTGTGAAGAAGAAAACCAAAATCGGGTAATATTAAGAAGGAAGCACCAAAGAGACCGGGTGATTAATAGCCAAGGGCTTAATAGAGAGGTTGTCCGGTCTATCTTACGCTCCTTTGAGCCTGAGAAAGTTATGGAAGCGGCCTTTACTTTAGCTATATTAAAAGCATTAGGCATGAAGGATATAGCGTCTATAAAAGGAAGCGCAGTAGATCTTGTTGAAGGGAATATTCCTGAGGATGTATATAGCCGCTTTAAAGAAGGAATTGAGTTTGATAGTGTTAGCTCATTTATATTTAAGGGGGAATTTCCAAAGCATATACTTGATAGATTGAATAGGGATTATGAAGTGCTTGTGCATGGGGTTGTTGGAGGAGAGAAATTTGTTGGGATTTTAGATGAAAACGGTAGAGAAACCGGATTTGTTATGCCTAAAAAGCAGATTCATCAGGATGGAGAATGGCATAGCGATGTTTACGTGTTTGTCTTTAATACTAAGGGGAAGGTTTTGTTGCAGACTCGCGCGGAGTCTAAAGAAATGTATCCTCTACGTAAAGAAGCTTCAGCCAGCGGGCATATTTTAATAGGCCAAACTCCGCGGCAAGCAGCAATCTTCAGATTAAAAACTGAATTAGGGCTTGATGTTCAAGAGGCGGATTTGATAGCCTTAGCTAATAATAATTGGGTAAGGATAAGAAGGAACTTCCCCGGCATTAGGTTCCGGGAGAATACCTTTACCTATGCTTTTGCTTATATATTGCCGGAGCCGGCTACGATTAGCTTAAATACCGATGAGATATCAGGAGTTGAATTTGTTAGTATTGAAAAATTGCTAAAAAATATAAGGTTCTCTAACGGGAAATTTGCCGGGATAAAAGAAGTATTAGGCGATAAAGAAATTGCATCAAATGTTTCTCTGATAGAAAAAAGTATCAAAGAGTACCATCCTATAGGAAGTGATAAGGCTACTCATGCTAAGGATATTTCTTTTCGTATTATTAATTCACTTGAGCCCCAAGGTATTAAAGATGTGGTATTGGTTACTTCTGAATCAGGCCCTTTCTTTAAGACAGGAGGCTTAGGCGATGTTATGGAAGAGTTGGCTACTGCTTTAAGTAATTTTGGGGTGAATACAACTGTGATTACCTTTAAGTATGATTCTATGGACGCATCTATAATGACTGATACCGGAATAGGGTGTTTGGTAGAAATTGATAACCGTAGCTTGCCGACAAAGATATACACAGCGCAAAACGGCAAAGTTACTTATTATTTTCTTAAGATAGCTGATTTATTCGGAGTTGAATATGCTGGGGATAAGTTTAATTACACGGTTGGTTTATCGGAAGGAACATTTAAGGCTATTGAGGCGTTAGTTAAGGCAGGCTTAATGCAAAAACCGCAGGTTTTGCATGCCAATGATTGGCCTACTGCCCTTGTGCCGGTCTTCTTAAAGACTAAATACAAGAACCATCCTTTATTTAAAGAGACAGCAGTAGTCTTTTCTATTCATAACCCTAAACATATTGGTGAGATAGTCCATAGAGATAGGTTCTATAATTTAGGGATTGAAGGTAGGCATTGGTTTGGTTTGGCGATGAAAAATAGCCCTGATTATTTTTGCCCGATGCGTGGGGCAGTCTTCCATGCAGATAAGATAAATGCAGTTTCAAAGACAAACCGAGACGAGATGTTTAGCTACGAACATGGCGGAGAATTGTGCGAAGATTATAGAGCACGAATAAGCGATTTTCTTGGGATAGGCAATGGCACTGATTATTCTAAGTGGCAGCCTGTTTCTAAAGAAGAAAAGCCATTGAAGAAATCGCTTTTGCAGGCAAAGTGCGGGTTTGTTGTAGATAGCAATATTCCTCTTATTGGCATGGTAGCAAGGATTGCCCAGCAGAAAGGGGTAAAGAATGTTATTAGGGCTATAGAGAGGATATTGTTTGAGACTGCAGGAGGCATTCAATTTGTATATTTGGGCAAGGGGAATCAAAAGGATCCCTACTATTGGGAAGCTAAGGCTGAGCTGGAAGGTTTGCAGTCACGTTGGCCGCAAAATGTAAGATATATAGGTAAGTATAGCACAGAAGAGCAGATTGCGGTATTTAACGCGTTGGATATATTTACTTACCCTTCAGAGTTTGAGCCTTTTGGGACTAAGCCAATAGTTGCTTTAATTAATGGCACTCCCGGTGTAGTAAGAAAAATCGGAGGGCTTGCGGATAATTTCCGTGAATACGAATGGTTTACCGGTAAAGGCAATGGCTGGCTCTTTGAGAATATGAATGAAGATGATTTGCGTGCGGCTTTCTGGAGAGCGATTGATACTTTTCGTATTCCCGAACATTGGGAGAGGGTAGTTAATAATGCATCAGGAGATGATTGGAGTTGGAGGGGCCCGGTAAAGCAGTATATTAATACGTATAAATGGGCAAGAGAGAAAGCCGGGTTGTTTAACTTAAATATGGTTCAACCTTTTGCGTCCGTGGGTTCTCCTGCTTATCCTATAAGCTACTCTGAATTAGAAAGTAGTTTTGACGATAGTTTAGAGTGTATCTTAGATTTAACTTTACCCCAAGGCCTAAGGTTCAGCCCATTAGGTAAAAATTCAATTTCCTTAACGCAAACATTAAATAAGGGATTAATTTGTTTAGAGGGCCTAGTAGCACAGGATCATGAGCTTAATATTTATTATCAGGAGCTTATTAATCGTCCGGATAATAGGGGATCTTCAGTTTACATTCGTACCTCTTCTACATTACCTAATGAAGTATGTAGAGTTGTTAATCCTGCTACTAGCCTGTCTGAAATCATCTTAAGTATAGATTTTGTAAATAGACTCCTTGCTGAAATGCCTGTTGCGCCCTATCTTGTTGCCGTAAGATTGTTCCATGAGTTAGGCCACACAAATCCTGTGCCTATATTACAATATGCTGAAGAAGAGAAGAAATTAGTAAGGTATGATGCACAACTATATAATTTAATAAAAACAAATTATGATTTTGTGGATACGCTATACCCTGTTTCTTATATACCGGTTATACTTGCTTATAATACGGCTTCTGAAAATAATTCGCATTCTGATAAAGTAATGAATCTCGGTGCTTTGATTACTACTTATGGCAAGGATTTCTCTGTAATTGCTGAATACTACGGCGGTGATTTACAAAAAACTCATGAAGCATTACTTAATTGGCAGGAAGAATTCAGGAGGGTTTTAGGGGAAGAAAGAACATTGGCCCAGTTATCTACATTTAAGGATAGCCAGCATGAATATGGCACTGAGTATCTTTTGGTGACAGATGAACAGGGTAATTATTTAAAAGACTCCCGAGGCAATTATGAAATTCGTCCGCGTGATTTATGTCATAAGGATGGAACTTGGCATAGGACAGTTTTTATCCTGTTTGTTAATTCAAAAGGAGATGTTTTAATTAATATAAGGGGCGCTAAAGAAAAGATGCCTTTATCCCGCGATGTCTCTGCTGCTACTAATCTCGGGTTAATCAAAGATTATAAAGAGGCAGGGTTAAGGGCAGCAGAGAAGAAGTTATTTAGCTTAGGGGTAAAACTCGACCCTTCAAGGGCTGTGTTGGTAGGTAAAGAGGGTTTATTAAGAGTTGTGCATGGAGAAGATAAAGAGATAGGGAGCCTTTATCTTTATTTTATCCGGGAGGAGGAGTTACAATATATTAATCCTGATACAAAGAAGATATCTAAGCTTGAATGGGTTAATATTAATGATGAGATAGAAAGGTGGGAGAGGTGGCAGGCGAATAATCAAAAACCAGAAGGCGAATATGCTTCTTTAGGGTTAGATTTATTTACTGATAAAGAGCTCGTCTCTGAATTATTAAATATTTTGAGAATAAGAGCGCTGGCAGATGATTTAAATATTATTCCGTCTTTTGCTGTTAGAAGGCCCAAGGAAGGCGTTACGCAGCAGTTAAAAGATTTTTGTTCTATATGTGGGGAAGGAAACTTTAATCTCGAGATCAAAGAACTTCCTATTAATATTCAGCAGGAACTTAAAGATTTTTATAATAAGGCGAAGTTTACAGTCCATCCTAAGTTCATTATTCCGGGACGTAATTTAAATCTATCGAGTAAGGAATTGGTTAGTTTGGTGGAACAGCCCGGTTTACCTTTATTTGAATTGGCCAAAAGGATAGAACCTCAATTTATTTCTTTTCATATAGGTTGTTCTGCTGAAGAAGTAGTTTCTGATGCAACTGATCAGTTATTAGTAGTTGGGAGAAGTTTAAATAAGGAAGAAACCATTAATGGAATACTTAAAGGGGTAATTAGCATTATAGATGCTTTAGAAAAGTCTGGTTTTAATGGCGAGTATCTTTTAGAAAACCTTGATTATAATCCTACAGGAGCTTATGAGCATATTTGTAATCCGGAGTTTATTAGGGAAATAATCTCGAAAAGCGGGCTAGGGATGATCTTTGATGTTGCTCATGCTTTAGTCAGCGCTAAGAATTTAGGTTTTGCTGATTACATGGATTATGTTAGAAATTTGATTGATGAAAGCAATATAGATACTATAAAAGAATTACATATTTCTGTTCCAGGGTATAACCCTACCGTAGGGCGCTGGTTAGACAAGCACCTGCCCTTTTCAGCAGATATTGACTCTGAGGCTAACCAGATGATAAGGGAAATTATTCGCTACATCTTTCAATTACGTATAAGAGAAGGAGTAAAAACTAAATTATTAGTTACTTTTGAAACAAAAATTGATAAGGCTAAGGATGAGTTGTTATCCTTGGCTTATTTTTTATCGGAAGTAAGAAAGCGTTTTCTTAATGATAGCGATATTCTATCTAGCGCTTTAAATACTAAACAATATGGCGTGATGACAACTGATAAGTGGCTCGCTCACCCTGATAGAATAGAGAAGGTGTTAAGTGGTGATTTCTATGGGGTTCTTCCGGTTACTGTTCAGGTTGTCCCGTCTCTTTTATGTGATTATAGATGCCCTAGTTGTAGCTATGGAAAGTCAAAAGATGAAATGAGGAGATTAAAAGACAAAAAATTTATAGATAGAAAAGGGCTTTTAATGACTTCTGAAGACATGCGCATTATACTTAAAAGGCTTAAGGAGGGGGGAGTAAAAGCAATTACTATTACAGGCGGAGGCGAACCTTTTGTTAATCGAGAAGTTGTTATAGAAGCTATAGTATATGCAAGGGAATTAGGATTGAGTGTGGGCATATTTACAAATGGTAGTTTATTAAATGAGTCCATAGCAAAAGAAATAATTAGAAATGGGGTTAATTTTATCCGGATCAGTTTGAATGCCGGAACGCCTGTGATTCATAGGCTTTTCCATGGCATCAATTCTGAAAAAGTTTTTCATAAAGTTTTAGAGAATTTACGTATCTTAGCGAGGTTAAAAATAGAGAGTGGAAGTAGAATGGGGTTAGGGGTTGGTGTTATTGTTAATCCGCTAAATATAGATGATTTAGCGGAAATCGCTTTAAGGATAAAAGAGATAGACTCAGAGTTCCCCGGGACGGTTAATTCTTTGGCATATCGCCCTACTGTAAGATATGAGGGTGGTTGCCAGTTTACCCCAAGTACTGATTTAGCTATAGAGTATGTTAAGAATAACACGCGTTTAAAGAGGCATTATGAAGCTTATCGCGACTTTTTTTACAAGAATAAACAATTCCCGCAAGAATTTCTAGATGAAGCCTTAGATATATTAGAAGGAGAGGTTAAGCCTGTATTGCAAGATACCAAAGTGCAAGTATCTATACCTTATGATAGGTTTAAGGGTTCAAATAATCCTTGTAAGCCATTTGGCGAATGTATAGCGTGCGGATGGGTAAGTTTTATAACTCCCGATGGTTCTATGTATCACTGCGTAGAGCTTGCCTTAGAGCCTAGGTTAGTGATAGGGAATATATTAAAACATTCTTTAGATACTATATGGCAAAGCCAAAAGAGGAGAGAAGTTATAGATTTTATAAATAGAGAGGGGCTTTATACAATATCTCCTCCGGTGTGTTTATTATATGAATATAATAAAACTTTTTACGCTTTAAAGCAGGCTATGGTAAATAGCCCGCTTCTTTGGGAAAATATAAAAAGCGAGATAAGGCTTAAGAGTAATACTTTTATTCAAGACGTTAAAAGAAAAGTAGAATCGGATAACTTCGCTCCGGGATTTGAGAATTTTATGTTCCCTCTTAAAGTGCCGAAAAAATCAGCTGTAGAAGCGCAAGCTGAATATGGGAAGAATTTTATATCTCAAGGAGTAATTTTATCTTCTATTGGGTTAGAGAAGATCCCCGATGGTTTTAGTAAAGCATATTTGGATATTTTAAGCACTAGGATGGAAGAATTGTTAAAGAGTATTACTGTCCGTGGGCCACCGGAGTTAACCTCTAGGCTTAAGCAAGTTATGTCTTCGGGTAGGATATTTATTACTACTAAAGAAGGACTATTAAAAGATAAAAAATCTAACGAGATCTTTGTCGCAGCTTCCCAAATAGAAGCCAATGATATTTTTCTGCACCCTTATTTTTTCAACTTACCTAATTCTAAACAATTAGTAATTATTTATCATGAGTTAGTATCTCATTTAACAAAGGAGATACGAAATGAAAATGAAGCCTTAAGAGACTCAAATTCATTTTTCTGCCTTAATGAAGAGTTAAGTTATTTAGATGGCAAGGCTGTGGTTTCTATTTCTATGGAGGGGAACATACCGGAGTTTGAGGGGCATGATGCTCAAAATGCAAATACTAGGGGCGGGTTAGGCGCTTATATGGGTGATAAGCTAGAGGGTTTGTTTGATATTGGGATAACAGCATATGGCATTCAGCCTATGTATTCTAAGGTTATTAAAAAAGGAGAAATTTTAAACGTAGATTATGATGAGCTTTTAAGAATAGGTATTTTACATAAGGTCTTTGATCAAAATGGTGACCCGTTAAAATTGCATGTTCATGCTTGGGATGAGCAAGACATTAATAATCCTCACCTTAATCCTGTTGTTGAAATTGAAGTATATCGGGTTAATCGCGGAGGAACTTGGCTTTATTTATTATTTTCAAAAGATGTTTTTGACGTTTTATATACTGAAAACAGGGTTCATCGTTTTACTCAGGAGATTGTTTTTGGTAAAGCTGTTTATTGGTTATTGAAAACTTTGAATATTAATCCTGATATATTACATCTTAATGAGGCCCATACGGTAGTCGCAGCTGCTCAATTAAGGGCAGATGCTATGTTTAATAAGACAGCTATTGTATATACCAATCATACTATAGTTCCTGCTGGTTTAGAAATGTTTTATGCAAGTGCACTTAATACAGATAAAAATAGAATGATTTATCAGATTGGCATACCCGAAAATCAACACTTAGAGTTTCGTTCAAAATTTTTACGCGAAGACGGAGTGGTTGATTTTTGTTATGCAGCGATACATTTAGCTGATGTTATAAATGCTGTAAGCGAAGAGCATGCTATAGCTACTAAGAATTTGTTTAGAAGGATGTACGGAGGCAGGTTTGAAGTCCAAGTTGTAGGTGTGTTAAATGGATCAGGCAAGACATGGAAGAATACAGCACTTCGGGAAATAGAGCTTGGGAATTTAGCTGCTAGAAAAGATGAATTATCGGCAGCTCATGAGATAGGTAAAAAAGAAGCATTTGAGGAGATAAATAGGCGTTCAGGAGCCATACTTGAGTTAAACAAATTGACTTTGTGGGCAGTCAGGAGAATAGTTGAATATAAGAGCCAGTATCCTGTACTAAGGTTTATAGTTCATATTTTATGTTCTGAAAGAGAGAGGACTTTTAGCCGGGAGGATTTACGTAGTATTTGGGATAGAGATATAATTCCTTTTATAAACGAAAATGAGTGGAGAAAAATATATAATCACGATTTATATAGGAAAATAGAATCTATTCTTAATGAACTATTTTTAAATAGAGAAATTATTAATGGCTTAGGCATGCAAGTGGTTTTAGGAGGCCCTGAGTATGAGAGATTTTGGGTAGAAGAATTTAAAAGATGGGAAGAATTGCCGGCATTAAAAGGAAGGTTCCTCTACATTACTAACTCAGACGCAAGGCTTTTAAAAATGCAAGCAATAGGTGCTGATATTTGTGTTAATATGCCACGCCCACTTGAAGAAGCCTGCGGAACTTCTGATCAAAGAACAGGATTAAATGGAGGGGTAAATATAGCGCTTCGTGGCGCTGGGCCTATTGAGTGGATAACGAATTACGATGAGAATAGCCAAGAAGGAAATGGATTTCTCCTTGACTCTTATACAATGGATACTTTTTCAGGGCCAGTAGCAGATAATGATTTATTTTATCGTAAAGCCCCAGCGGATATATATAAAAAATTAGAAGTTGCTTCACGTATTTATTATGAGGATAAAAATCAATGGATTGATTTGATGTATAGTTCTTATCTTGCCAGCAGTAAGGTTACTGCCAAAGCAATGGAATTAAGATATGCTAAAACAGTATATAATCTTGCTTTACAAAAAACACAAAGACAGTATGTTTATTATCCTATGGTTGTTTCTAACGAGTACTCTAGGCATGCCGAAGATAGCTTTAAGGTTAGATTGATTAATGGGATATATCAAATTTTTGGCACAGGGAGTAATTATTATAGGCAGGTACTTTTAGAAAGGCTTAATGAATTATTAAAGTTATTAAAATACTATAAACAAGCTGTTCCTGTTTTAGAATTTGATTTAGTAGTTTCTACCGATATAAATAAAACTAACGGTTATATAGCATCTTGCGATATAAGTGCAAAAAGAATTTTTATACATCCTTCTTATTTTAGTTTATCTTTTGAAGATACTGATTTTGAGCAGGTTAAAGAAAAACAAACAGAGATTATTTACCATGAATTAATTAGCCATTTATCTAAAGGTGAGTATGATGAGGCAGTAGCATTAGAAGATACACAGTTATTTTTTGGTAAACTTAAGTTGGAAATGTTAGGGGCAATAATATTGCAGAAAGCGTTTGAAGCTGGTAGCGAGAAACATAAAAACGCGCGTATTCTTTTCCTGGGTAATCCGGGATCGCTGAAATCAACTATAATTAAGTCTTTGCAAGATATTTTAGCAAGGTATGGCGTGTCTTCTACTGTGGTAGATGAGGCTTGGCTTGCTCCATGGGAGAGAATGGATTATTTGGTTGAGCAGTTTAATGAGAGCGGTAGAGAGGCGGTGTTATTTATTGAAGCAGTAAGAGCTTTGCCTCGGATTCAAGATTTAGATTTATATATTAGGATAGAAAGTAGTTTATCTAAGGCCCAAACGAGGATAGAGCAAGGAAGTGGTTCTTATGAGTATGCGCAAGAAAGAACCTCGGTTGCAGCTAGTCAAGGGTATCTGCACAGGAAGCCGGATTTAGTAATCAATACAGATTTTATTAGTTTAAGTTTTATTAAAAACGGAGATTTATTAGGCTTGTTAAAAAAAGCGGCTACTAGAACTTTATGCCCTTATCCTTTGTTTGTTTCACCACAAAATCATTCTCATCTAGTTACTAAATATGGAGAGAAAGACTTAGCTTATGCCAAAGCGATTCTAAAAGATAAAAAAATTATTTTAGTTTCAAATGAGGCCATTTTTGAAGATGCTTGGAGGAATACCTTAGAAGAAAGAAACGCTCAACTTGAGCATCTCTTAGGCCGTGCTCCCCCTGAAGTTACCTATATTATAAGCACTGACCCTGCACGATTAGGAAACGACCCTGCAACCGGCTTGGCATATGTAGCCTCTTGCAATATAGAGGTTAAAGAGGCCCACCTTCATCCGTATTTCTTTGAACTTAGTAAAGTAAAACAACTCGAAATACTCTACCATGAGCTTATAAGCCACATTGAAAAAGGAATAAGAGATGAAGATGAGGCAATGAAGGATACGCTTCCAATGGGGATGAAGAAGATTAACTCAGGCTCTAAGCCTATACCGCTTTGGAGGAGTTCATCGACAAAAGTAAGAGATGTAAAACCCGATAGCATATCCAGCAGAGAAAAAGTATTATCTGTTATAGACAAATATGATATAGGTACCTGTAATATCAGTAATATTGTATATAGAGAGCTGTTTGGCGGGACTCCTAACCATAGGCCGGTATTAATCTCTTCTTTGAAAGGAGATTTTGTGCTTACTTTTGCCGCGGATAATATTTCTAAGGCCAAATTTGTTATAGCGGTAATGAAGCGAGCAAAAGAAAGGGGGATACCTGTTCCTAAAATTCATCCGGATAGGTTTGGTAGGTATTTGATAAAGATAGGAGAACGTTATTATTTCTTACAGGATTATATAGCGGGAGGTAAGGAGTTAAGCTTTGAAGAGGCTAGAGAGAATGATTTCTTTGCCATAGGCAAAATGGCGGCTAAGGTGAATAACATCTTTTCAGAAACTAATTTGTTGATGTTAGGAAGAAAAAAAGAGCTTAATCCGGTGGATATATTAAGCGCTGAAGAAGAATTTATAAGCTTAGGAAGAGAGCTTATAACCAAATCTTTACTCTTTCCTTCTGAAAAACTATTGCTTAAGAATATGGATTTCATAACCAGCCAGTTTATAGCGTTAAGAGAATACCTGCCTTTCGATATTTATAAGAAGTTGCCTAAAGGGATAATCCACGGAGACATGGGTATAGCTAATTTTAAGTGGGCTGAAGATGGGTCTATATTGGCGCTTTTTGATTGGGAACGTTCTGCTTCGAATTTTGCTAGAATAGTTGAAATCAAGAATGCTTTATTAGCTGCCGGACAAGCAAAAGGCCGTAAATTTAAAGAAGATAATTTTGTTACTATTCTAAAGGCCTACCAGTTGTATCTGAAAAGAAAAATTAATCCTTCTGAACTAGAGGCTTTACCTTATATATTAGGCCCAGGTACTTTTCTATGGGATATGGCTAATTGGTTTATCCTTCGAAGGGATATGCTAGATAAGGATAATGGACAATATGTATTCCTACAGAAGTTAATAAGAGAATTCTATAGGATTACGGAATACTTTAGGAGCCAGGAATGGATAGAGGAAAAAGAAAAGATACTGGGATATAATCTTAATGAACGCAGGTCAATTCAAGGCCTAAGAGAGATGAGCTTGTTAGATGCCAAGTTATTTCTTATGCATCTTACCTCTAAGGAAAATTATCTGCATAAGAAAGCCCAAGGTACGCTTCGTTTAGAAGAGTATCTTTCTTTAGTTTCATCTGCACTGGCTACTGCATTAACCCGCCCTGACGCAAAAAGTATAGTAGAGTTTCTTGATGAATTTTATATAGAGCAGGACAGGTTTATTTCTCCAGAAGCAAAAGTATTCATAGGATCTTACTTATCAATATTTAAAGTAAATAAACCCGTAAAGGTTGCTTATTGTATATCTGTTTGGAATGGGCAATTTAAGTATTCCGAAGTCCCTATGGGGCTTGGTTGGTTTAGGCGTAATACTGATATGTTGTTTAAGGAAGGTATGTCTATAAACCCAAATATATCTCAACATTTGATATTTGTGAATGATGGAGATGATTCATTCGGTAGAAAAGAAAGCACCGGCAGGGTTTTAAGGGGTATTACCGGTCAGGAATATTATAGAGGGATAAAAGAAAGAGTACATATACTCTCTTTATCGCAAAAAGACAAAAAGGCTATGGGTTCAGTTAAGCACGGGGCCTTGGCTTGTGCGATGCGTTTTGCCGTTGATTATTTAAAGGCGGATATAATTATGTATGCTGACGGAGATATGGATCCTCGACAGGCCGGGAATCTTATAAGCGGTATTATTAGAGATAAAAAAGATTTTGCTTATGGGTCGATTAGGGTTAAGGATTCTGCTGTTTTTGGCAGGCAGTTATCCCGCAGGATGGGAACTATTTTATATAACTGGTGTGTAAGGGTTTTATTATTTTGGCATAAGTCAATAAGAGGGATTAGGGATACTCAGCGCTCATTTAAGGCTTTTAAAAAAGAGGTACTTGAAAATATACTTCCGGTTAAGATTGTTTCTATAAATAGAGAGGGAGGCTTAACTATAGAATTTGATAAAGAGTTTTTATATGATTTTAGCGGGGATACAGAATGGTTAGGTAGGGCTAGGATGTGTGGTTATAGTGCCAAAGAAGTTCCGATTATCTGGCTAGACTCTCCGGTTACCTCAACGATAAGATTTTGGGCAACGGCTGTTTCTATATTTAAGGGCGCGTTAAAACAGATAAGAACGCAGTACTTATTTAAGAATAGAAAGGAAGTTTTATCACAGGAAGGAAAGAATGCTTTTATCGGATATCAAAACGAATTCTCTCAGGTAGATAGCGATAGCTTATCTGTTAAGAATAGGACCGGAAAAGTATATAAGATTGCGGATATAAAGGACTTTTTGCTTGATTTGATTGGCAATGAAAAAGGAAGGATCCACTTTGGGCCGGACGCATGTTATACCCAACTTCTTAAGCGCATCCTTAACTCTTCGCTTAGTGAACTTTCAAGAAGAAACATAAATATATCAATAAGCAGAGGCTTTGGTAGGTTTGCTTCCTTAATAGAAGGGACTATTTACCTTGATTCTTTATTTGAAGAGGCAATATTAGAATCATTTAAGCCTTGTTCTTTACGTTTAGGCTACAACCATTTTTTCCGGGCGAAAGTCGCTTTACTTTTTGCTATCCTTGCGCATGAGGCCAAGCATAGCCTTAGGCCGGTAAAGCATTTAGTGCACTTTAATGAAGAATTACAGGCAGGATTAGCAGAACTAGAGGTCTATATATTATTAGGAAAAGAGTTTAGGTTGGATATTATTGATTTCTTGGAAAAAGAATTCGGCATGAGTAGTAAAATTGTAACAGAAGCCAAATATATTATAGAATTGGCCAATATTTATGATGTAAACGAAAATAAGAAAGCCGCTGATTTTTATTATGTTTCTGACGGTAAGGAGAGGGTTGACGAAGGGGTATTTACCGGGAGAGGGAAGGGGATGTTTGTCAGCGAAGTATTTTTAGCCATGCGCAGAAAAGACATGATTCCCGAAGAGCTAAGGGAATTTTATCAATATTTATCCGCTAAAAATAAAGAAGGCAAGATTAGCCCGCAAGAAGTAGGATTTACTATTTTGAGTATAAGCGATAATCTTGAGAATAAAGGATATAATGCAGATTTAAAGGAAGAATTGAAAAGAGAGATCAGTTTAAAGCGTTGGGACCTGCTTATGGAGAATTACCGTCAAGAGGTTGAATTTGGCACTGCTGGAATACGCGGTAAGCGTGGGATGGAGAAGGATTTAGACGGCGAGGAGATACCTTTTTTGCCCGGGCCAAATAGGATTAACCAGGACGTTGCAGGCAGATATTCTTTAGCAGTGGCTAATTATATAATCAAAAATAACCTTGAAAAACGAGGCGTAGTTATTGGCTTTGATGTGCGTAAAGGCTCTAAAGAGATTGCAGGGATAGCAAAGGATATCTTAGTTAAGAAAGGTATAAATATTTATTATTTTGACCAGCCTCGTCCTATATCCGAAATAGCCTTAGCCACACTTGATAAAGGAGGCGCATGCTATATATACATTACTGCTTCACATAATCCTAAGAGTGATACAGGATTTAAGATAGGCAATGAAATAGGCGCGCAACTCTTTGGATTACAAAAAATCGCAATTACAAGAGAGATTGCTTTAGTTTCTATGAGCGATGTGGAAAAAATAAATTCCCAGCCGTTTAATGGCAGTAAGTTTTTGGTATCGAAGATGATTGGGGGTGAAAATGATTTTGACCGTATTTTTGCCGAGAAGATAAAATCGCATTTACTTATTCCAGGCAATCCTAAGACACTAAAGGTTTTATATGATCCTGTTTTTGGTACAGGCCAGGCAGTACTTCCTGATATTTTAAGGGGGTTAGGCTATAATTTTTCACTTTTCCCCGCGCACTCCGGGTTTAACGGAGATTTTCCTGATCTTGATATGGTGGATAGCAAAGGTAAGCCACTTTCCCCTGATCCCGCAGACAAACAGGTGTTAGCCCCGGCTATTAATTATGCTGCAAGAGAAGGTTTTGATGTAGTTGTTGCTACTGACCCTGATGCTGACAGATGCGGCATAGCATTTAAGGATAACCAAGGCAGCTGGCAGGTAATGAAGGCAAATGACCTTTGGTCTTTTTTAACCTGGGTGCGTATTAACCTTATGCAGGAACTTGAATCTAAAGGAAAGCTTTCCGAAGAGTACAGGGCATTATTTAAGGATGGTTTTATAATCTCTACCTGGGTGACTTCTGATTTAATTGAAAAGATCGGGCGTGCTTATGGTTTTCATATAAGGAGGCCTCCGGTAGGGTTTGGTAAAATTGCCGAAGATGCGCTAGATGAGATCATCTTAGAGGAATGGTTTGGTAAGTATAGTATTGATTTTGAATCAATAGAGAGCCAATACAAAGAGGGTTTGGAGAGGGTTATAAAAGGCACCCACATAGGAAGCGTAAAAAAAGCAATAGGTGAAATATTTGCTTTATCTCGTTCAAAGATATTCGGTGGGTTTGAAGAATCAAACGGCGTTTCTTTAGGGGGGCATATTCTTGAAAAAGATGGGCTTTTGGCAGCGGTTGTAATGCTTGAATTATTTGAATATGAGCGTTCAAAAGGGTTATCTATTTGGGATGTTTTCATAAAGATGTGGAGGGAATTCGGCTGTTTTGTAAGCGCCAATGAACAGTATAACCTTGATGGGCCTACGGCAAAGATAGACCGAGAAAATATCATTGGTAATATCGCAGAAGTTTATCGTATGGTAAGATCGGGTGAAAAGATTACTATCGCTGGCAGGTTAGTAAAAGATGCCCACCGGGGTAAGGATATTACCGGGTTAACATTTAATGAGCCTGGTTATAAATTTATATTTGAAGATAATGCTTGGCTTATTATCAGGCCTTCTGGGACTGAGCCTAAGATGCGTTTTTATGCTCAGGCAGAGGTTAAGGCAAGTGAGTTTGAGGGGAGGAGCGATAGCGATTTAATTGCTATAAGGTCTTTAGAAGAAGATAAGGTTACAAGGCTTGCTCTTGATGCGATAAGTGAAATCAAGGATTTGGTTTTTGGCAAGCCTAAGGTTGCGGCTGAGGATTTAACGCAGAAGATACAGCCAAAGAATCTCATGATGTTTGATATAGACGGGACAATTGCTGAACGCAAAAAGCCCCTCTCTAGTTCTATGATTAGCCAGATAAAAGAGTTAGTTAAACGCGGAGTACTTATATGTATAAATACGGGGAATATGCTTGATGAAGAGAATATTGCTAGAATAGTTAAGCCCTTTAAAGATTGTAGTGATAGTTTTATTATAGCCGCAAATGCTAGCACACAGATATTTTATTTTGAAAACGGAGTAAGAAGAGAAGACCTAGTCTATCGGAAAACTCTCCTTGGGGATAAAGATAGAATAAAAGATATTATCAATGAAGCAGTTATTTTAACTTCTAAAGAAAAATCGATAGATTTGGATAAATTCAGATTGGAAGATAGAATCACGCGTGTAGTAATAAGAAACGAGGAGTTAAATCAGGATAAAGAGTTTTCTTCTAATGTCAGGCAGTTCTTAGCTCAATCTTTAAGAAATCTTTTTGAAGGGCATGGGATTTTTGGAGTAGAGATATCTTTAGAGGGCAAAACAACCGTAGCTGTTACCCCTGCTGGGATAAATAAAGCCGAGGCATTAAAATATATATATGCCAAGCACGGTATCCAGCCGCAAAATATAGTTTATTTCGGGGATGAATTTGGCCCGGAAGGGAACGACCTTGCAGTAACTAGCATACAAGGGATTAAGATTTTTTCATCCGGTGTGGTTTCCGATGCTGTGCGTTCAGTTGTCTCTCTTGGAGAAGGAGTAAATTTTACTGAATTAGCTTTGGCGAATATCAATTCTTTTATAAAAGATAATGGTTTAAAAGGTTTAAGCCATTTTTTAAACTCACAGGATTTTATTAAAAGTATTCGCTATAGAGGCAATAGTCTTTATCCTATGCCTATTCCTCAAAGTTTCCAAAGAGCTACCGAAGATCATTTCGGCAAAAACTGGCAGTCAGAGGCGATAGAGGCAAAAGGGTTTAGATTAGAAGGCAAGCTCCCTTCACAACTCTCTCAATCTCAAGCAGAGGTTATTACCAAGCGCTTAGCAGAGCTTGAGCAGCTCTTAGGAAGGGCGCCTCCTTCTTTAGCT
>JBASUY010000015.1:0-67086 GCA_049275655.1 Candidatus Omnitrophota bacterium
GGTTACGGTTGAAGCTGTGCCTTTTTGTTTCATGCAGGGATATGAAGATTATATCGCCGAGAATTATATCCCTAGTACAAAAATATATGATGCCGAGTTAGTGGTGGATGATTTTACGTTGACTAGAAAAAGAGAGGGTAAGTCTAAGGGGCCTCTATGCAGAAAGTGTAGTCATTATAATATTTGTGAAGGCCCATGGAAAGAGTACCCGCAGCAATTTGGTTGGAATGAATTTATTCCGTTAAAAGGATAACTTTGTGAAGAAGATGCATAAGGGTTGTAAGAATTTGTATTTTAAAGGATTTGGTGGGTTTATTTATTTCAGGCTTGCCGGTAGAAGCAGTAAATTGCAAAGGCCGTTGCTTTTACGCCGCGCCAGACGGTTCCTTCAGAATAGGCCTCATCCACAGGTAGCGTATTCTCCTTGCACTCTTATTAGAAAGACCTTTGCAAAGGTTCTTTTATTTAAGAATATCTTTAATTCTATCGATAAAGAACAAACCCGCGGTTTTTGTTCCGCATCCCTTTATTTAGCTTCAGGATTAAAGCGTAAGGGGATAGGAGTTATCTTCTCAGAAGCAAAAATTCCGGTTAAAGAAGAAGATTTCCCGGCTTTTAGAGATGAGGTTGAAGAGGTTCTTTGTAAAGGACAGGATATAAAGGTTATCTGTATTTCGCTTTGTGAGGGGTTTTTCGAACAAGCCCGCGACTTGATAAAGTTTATCCGCGCAAGGACAAAGGCCTTTATTGTTGTGGGCGGCGTTATGCCTACCCTAACTCCGGAGCATGTTTTTGTGCATTTACCGGAATGTAATTGCCTTATAAGGGGGGCGGGAGAGGATGTGTTGCCGCGTTTGGTTGAGCTCTTATCGGATAAGAATATTGACTCTAACTTTACAGAGGAAGAGTTGAACTTATTTTCCGGGTTAAACGGATTAATTTTTCATTCCCGGCATGCCTTTATTTCCTCCGGGTTAAATATTATTAATACACCCTCTAACTACGATGATTCTTTGTTAGACCTTAAATTTTTAAATAAAGAGGATGTAATTTATGGGCTAAACCTTTTTATTTCCAGAGGATGTTATAATAACTGTTTCTTTTGTACTTCTTTTGGCAAGGGCAGGTTACTTGCTAAGAGTTTCGCAGAGTTTAAAAAAATAACCTCGGATTATTTAAAAAGACTTAACCAAATTTTTAGCGGCAAAATCCCCGATTCAGCCCTCATGCTTGCTTTTCATGATGATGACTTTCTTGCTGACCATAATAGGGCAGCGAAGATTTTTTCTTATTTGCCTAAGCAGCCCCTTAGAATAGACTTCTTCCAAACCGGGATTAATTCATTCTTTATTCGAAAGAAACAGGGGTATTCACAAAGTCTTAACAAGGCTTTAATAAAAGCTCTTTCGCCAAAAGTTTTTGTTCGGGGTAAAAAAAGGAATCTATACATAGGCACGGAAAACTTCTCCGATACTGAGCTTAATAGGCTTGGTAAGGGGTATGGTTTTAAGAAGATAGAAAAAGTTGTAGCTGCTTTATCAGAGAAAAAGGTATATCAGAGCCATCATTTAATTTTAAGTAACCAGCGAACAGGTATTGCACAGCTTTTAGAAAATTTGTTAAAAATAGTTATTTTAAGAATAAAGTATAAGGAGTTTTTTAATATCTTAACTCCCATTATCCCTTATCTGGTTTCTTTTTATCCCTCTTTAAGTTATAGGAATATTGTTTCTTCCCGTAAGGATAAGATGCTTAATATAAGAAGAAGGCTATCTATAAAAGGCTATCCCGAATATGATTATCCTCTAGTAGATAACGATATTCCCATCGATGAGCCTGTAAGAGAAATGGTCCCGTTTGTCTATAATTTGTTCTTACGCTTTAAGGATTATTACCGTATTTTTGAAGAGGCATTCTCTGCGCTTTTGTTCTTACGGGAAAAGATGCCATCTAGTAGGAGTAAAATAAATAAGGCTATTAATGAATTTAAGAACTATCCCGAAATTATATCGCGCAAGACCGGGATAAATGCCTGTACCGATAGGAATAACCTTCAGTTAATGGTTACGCGCAGGTGTCAGCTGGATTGCGGTTATTGCCCTATAATAAAAAAGAATGTTGATATGGATGAAGTAACTTTGTTTAATTCTATTGATTTATTGTTTACTTCTTCTAGTGATGAGGTTCGTATAGACTTTACCGGAGGTGAGCCGCTGTTGCGTTTTGATTTGGTAAAAAAGGGGGTGGAATATGCCCGGGCTAAAGCCCTTAAATTAAATAAAAAAGTTTCTTTTTATATGGTTACTAATCTTATAGCCTTAACCGAAAAAATAGCCGATTTTCTTGCAGCCGAAGATTTTTTTCTTGAGCTTTCCGTTGATGGAGAGGAAAAAACTCATAATTGCTATAAGCTTTCAAGAGATAAGAATATCAATCCTTACCGTGTAACTACTGCTCACTTGGATATGATATTCTCGCGTAAGATAAGCAACTATGCGGTTATGGTTGCTAAGCCGGCCGTAATCGGGCATCTCTATAATAATTTTAATCATCTGCTTAAACTGGGCTTTTGTAATATTGGAATTAATTATGCCCTTTGTTCCTTTTGGCAGGATAAGCCCCGAAACGAGTTTTTTCGGCAATCAGATAAGATAATTAAAGAGTTTTTGCCGTATTTAAAGAGTGGGAAGATAAGATTGAGTAATTTAGGCTCGCGCTCTGAACCGGCGGTTTTAAATAACGAGATTATGGTGGATAGTGACGGGGGGGTTTATTTTTTATCCGATTGGCTTTTTGAGAAAAGCGGCAATACGAATATACCGCCATTAGGTAAAATAGGTAAATTTAGAAAGATTAGCGAGCTTTTTTTAGCTAAACCGCTGCAGCTTTTAAGAATACTTGATTATCATAATTTTCATCAGCGTAAGATTATTTTTAATAACATTGAAATGGGGATGTTAGCCGATAATTATTTCAAATCATGGAAAAAGCGTTTGAATTTATAGTTAATTCTTATCTCTTCTTTCCTCAAAAGAGAAAATTGGATTACCTTGACAATTTGTTATTTTCTCTTTTGCTCCAAAAGGAAGATTGTCTGCTTAAGAAGCCCAACGCTAGGGGAGTAAGGGAATTAGAGGAGATTTTAAATAGGTATTATGACTACAGGAATATGATATACAAAAAGATGCTTATCTTTAACCCAGGTAAGGAGAGTAAGCTGATTAAGGATATCTATATTCCTCCTGACCGCCTTGTTTTTCTCTTAACCCATAGTTGCCAGCTAAGGTGTAAATATTGCAGGGTAAGGAAATTTTCTGCTTCAATGGATAAGAGTGTTTTGTTTAAAGGAATTGATCTACTTTTGACTTCGAATGCTGATGAATTGCAGATACAGTTCTTTGGAGGGGAGCCTTTACTTAACTACGAGCTCCTAAAGAAGGGGGTTGAGTATGCAAGCAAAGCCAACCTTAATAATAGAAAAGCAATAAGTTTCTTGCTTACGACCAATGGGATTGAGTTAACAAAAGAAAAGGTAGATTTTTTAAGAAAGCATGATTTTACGGTTGAGTTTAGCATAGACGGTGAAGTTAAAAGCCAGCTTTATTCCAGAAAGTCAAACAATGGCACTAATTACTATTCTAAGATGTTGGATAATTTCAGCTATCTTAAGAAGGCGCGCCTTCCTTATTATTCAATAAGTGTCTTTATGCCGGAAAATGTATCAAGTATGTTTGATAATTTTATTTCCCTGGTTAATGCCGGGTTTGAAAGGCTGCAGATTAATTATGCCTTAGGTGTTTTCTGGGACAAAAAAGCAAGCAATATGCTTTTTACTCAAACCAAGAGGGTAATGGATTTTGTCAGGAAGCATAAGAATATAGAATTTATTAATTTAAGCACTATGCGTAAGGAACCGGTTGTTTTAAACGCTGAGTTAACCCTTGATTGTGATGGGGGCATATATCTTGAGTCCGGGATATGCCTGGAAGAGGATTTTGTAGCTATGAAAGATAAGTTTAAAGTGGCAAATATCAAAACGGCAAAGAATATTAATTTGCTATCAACTACTGCCTTTCGTAATTTCTATAATCTTTCTATGGTGTATGGCAAGGCCAATCCGCTTTTTAGGAAGATAATAGTTAATAATATTATGTTGGGAAGCGAATATGAAAGGCTGCTGAAATATGAATAGTGTAGGTAGAGGTATTCTTCTTACAAGTCTTTATCATGTTGAAAGGAGTGAAGCCGGCAGTGAAAAAAAAGATTAAGTTTTCTATTCCCTATAACGGAGATTTGAAATTGGTAAAAGAGGCCATATCCTCCGGACAGGTGTATGAGGTTTATTTTGCCGGCCCGAAAGGGTTTGATTTTTCAGATTCCTTCGAGAATAATTCATTTTATTCCTGGAGAGAAATTATTACATTGCTTGATTACTGTCGCAGAAACCGGGTAAGGGCTAATCTTTTGGTGAATAAGAAGATTATGTTCTTCGAAGACCTAAGGAAGATAGAATCTTCCATTAACAGGCTTCTACAGGATGAAAAAATTGATTCTTTGACAGTAAGCGACACCTTTCTTGTCCCATTCCTAAAGAAAAAGTTCCCTTTACTAAAATTACAGTCTTCTATATACATGGGGATAGATAGCGTATATAAGGCAAGGGAGGCTTTAAAGATGGGGCTTACTCTCTTAGGGCTTGACCCTTCAGTTAACCGCAGAGGAGAAGAGTTGAAGAAGATTATGGATCTGAAGAAAGTTTTTCCGGAAATGAAGGTAAAGCTTCTGGGGATACTTACTTGTTACAGTAATTGTTTTTTTGCCTCAACGCACAGCCAGGTTCCTCTCCTACTTGAGGTATTGAATAAATCTTCTTTGAAAAGGCGTGATCTCCTGGGGAAGAGGATAAGCCCTTTTGCCTGCCACTATCAGAGTGAAGATATATCCGATGAGCTTAAACGCCCGTTCATTCGACCGGAGGATATATCGTATTATGAGGATAATGGCCTTGCCGATTATATAAAAATAGCCTATCGGGATGAAGATAGCTCTACGCTTAGGGAAAAATATGCGGCTTATTTCAGCCGTTCGTATGAAGGGAATTTGTTTTTACTTATAGATTCTACGAAACACAGCAAGATCTACTGTGATAATAAGAAAATCCCTAGTAGTTTTATCCGCAAGGTAATGAATTGTGATAAAGACTGTAGTTATTGCTCTTATTGTAGAAGGTTGTCTCTTAGGTTGATTAAAAAATGAAAAGACTTGAGTTCCATATATCTTATAAGTGCCCAAATAACTGCTCTTTTTGCAGCGAGAAAAATCAGCTTAAAAAGTTTAAAGATACCTTTGTAAGCAAAGAAACAGTATTGAATAACTTAAAGCGGTTTGCACGGCGCGGTTTTAACCATCTTACCTTGACCGGAGGAGAGCCTACATTGCATCCGGATTTTTTTGAGATAATAAGATACGCTTCGTTTTTGAAGTATAGGACCTATGTTAGTTCTAACGGAGGGATGTTCTCCCGGCAGTCTTTTTGCAGCAAGGTTATTCCTTATCTTGATGAGGTCTCTTTTTCTTTGCATGGAGATAACGCTTGCTTGCATGATAGCCTGACTAATAATCCGGGGAGTTTTTCAAAGCTGCGCAAGGCATTTGCTAATATAAAAAAGCGTAAGAAAAAGGTTTTTATTTTCGTTAATATTGTAGCTACTCTTAGAAATCTGCTTTATTTAAAGGATATAATCGAATTTGCCGCAGATGCCGTTTCAGCGAAACAGGTTTTAATCTCTGCGGTAGCCCCGGAAGGCGCAGGAAAAGATAATTTTCTTAGCCTTGCTGTCCCTCTAAGAGAGATGTCTAAGTATTTATCTTCTTTGATAGATGCCTCCTACCGAAAAAATATGCAGATAAGATTTTTTGGCATACCGATGTGCGCGTTGGGTAATTTCTGCGGTTTTTCTAATGATGCCTATTGGTCTGCCAGGACTACCGTTGAATTGTGGCGTAACCATGGGCGTGAATTCCTTAAGGTGACAAAAAGCTATAAGCCGGTGCGTAATAGAATCAAGGTTCATAAGTGCTTCAGGTGTGCGTTAAGGAATATATGCGGAGGGGTTTTTAGCGAATACGTTGAAGAATTTGGGGCCAAGGAGGTTGTTCCTTTTAATTATGGATAAGAATATAAATAATATTATTCGGCAGGATCTGGCCAGGTTTAGGGGATTACTTAAGCAACATGACAATTTTTATGATATTAACCAACTCCATGCTTTAGCTAAGTATCCTTTTTTGTTATCTTATCCGCAGGTTAAAAAATATTGGAAGCAGTATATAGATATGGGTATTAGAAATAATAAGGACTTAAAGAACGTTGATTTGTATCTTCATATTCCTTTCTGCCGCTCTAAATGTTCTTATTGTCTTTTTCCTTCTATGCCGTTAAAAGGCAAGGCGCAGGCTGAAGGGTACATAGATTATTTGACAGAGGAGATGCATTTTTATTCGAATGTCTTTAGAAATATAGAATTCCGTAATATTTATATCGGAGGAGGTACCCCCAGTATACTCTCTTCTGTGCAAATGAACAGGTTGTTAAAGAATATGTTCGGTTATTTTGCTTTCCGTAAAGAGGGGCAAAGGACAAGCGAATGCAACCCTCACAGTGCCTCGAAACCCGTTTTCTCCGTGCTTAGGGATTATGGTTTTAACCGGATTAGTTTCGGAGTCCAATCCCTAAACACCAAGGCTTTAAGAGTAAATAAGAGGGATTATCAGGATTTCAAGATAGTAAAACAAAGGATATCTGAGGCTAAGCGGTTTGGGTTTACTGATATAAATGTAGATTTAATAGTAGGTTTAGCTGGGGATACTTTAGAAGGGTTTAAAAATAGCTTTACTAAGGTGGCTAAGCTTAAGCCCTATAATATTGTGGTCTATGGCCTGATGCCGCCAAGGAATAGTTACCTTGCTGATAATTTCCACATGAATAAATATGATTATTTTACTTATCATTATCCTCTTATGATAAAGAAGGCACTAAGGGTTATGGCTGTAATTTGCAAAAAATACGGATATATTCCTGATTCGCTTGATTCTTCTAAGTTTCACTGGGGATTTAGAGATAGAGGACATTCAGGCGAGGATCCGGGCAGTGGTTATGCCGGAGAATACGCAGGATGCACTTTAGGTTTAGGTAGTTTTTCTCGTTCGCATATTCATGGTTTGCTTGAATATCGTAATTCTAAATACGCCAGCCATTTTAATTTAAGAGACCGCATTTTCGAGGCTAAAAAGATTACCTTAAAGGATGAAATGGCAAAATATATTATTAATTGCCTTGATCGGGAATCCCGTATTTCACTAAGCATGTTTAATAAAATATTCGGCGAGAATTTAATTAAAGCCTTTCCCTATGCTATTTATGCCTTAAAGCAGCTTAAGCTGATATATTACGCGAAAGATAATTTGATCTTTCGGTTTAGAAATCCAGAGGATAAATATATATATGGCATGTTTTTTTTAAAATGATGGAAAATTATAATTTATTTAAGAAGGAAGAAGCAGTAAAGATAAAGAGGCAGTGGGTTAGGCTGACAAGGGTCTGTAATAATAGGTGTCTTTTTTGCCTTGATGATGAGGCTCAGGATGGAAGCTGTATAGATTTCTCAATAATTAAGAATACCCTTGAAAAAGGACGGGCCCTTAAAGCTAAAAAGGCTATCTTAAGCGGAGGAGAACCGACCCTGCATCCTGAGTTATTCAAGATAATAAGCACTGCCCGGGCTTTAGGTTATTCAAAGATACAGATTATAACCAATGGGCGTATGTTTGCTTATGAAGAATTCTTAAGGCAGGCGGTGAATCGCGGGGTAAGCGAAATTACATTTTCTATCCACGGGCATACCCCTAAACTTCATGACCGGCAGACTCAGGTTAAGGGGTCATTTGAGCAGTCTATCCGGGGCTTATTGAACGCGCGTAAGATTAAAGGTTTGATAGTGAATGTGGATATAGTAATTAATAAAATTAATGTCAGGTACCTTAAGCAGATAATTGATTTTTTTATTGTTTTGGGGATAAATGAGTTTGACCTTCTTCAAGTGATGCCTTTTGGCAGGGCGTGGTTAAACCGAGATCAATTATTTTATGATATTGAGAAAGAGATTGAAAATTTAAGGCTTGCCTTTGAGGTAAGGAGAGATTCCTCGGTATGTTTATGGACCAACCGCCTTCCGCCTGTTTATCTTGAAGGCATGGAAGACTTAATTCAGCATCCTGATAAGTTAAGAGATGAAGTTTCTGGGCGTAGAGAGATGTTCAGCAACTTTATCCGTCTTGGTTTAAAAATGCCTTGCTGGGGAAAGAGGTGTTATTACTGTTGTTTAAAGGGTTTTTGTGAAGACCTTATTGCGGTCAGGCGTTTTGGCCTGCTTGTGCCTCACTTAGAGCCTTTTTGTATTGACGAGAAAAGGGGCAATAGGGCTACAGGCAGAGATTTTAAGTTTAGCAAAAGTATGGGCCTTTTTAAGTTTCTCGATTTCTACCTGAAAAAGAGGTATTTTGTTAAAAGCCTGCGTTGCCGTAAATGCACCTATAATAAGGAATGCCAGGGTGCGCACATCGATCTTATTAGAAAGAGCGGATTTGCTTTGCTTTCTCCATTTCAGGCTGAAAAGAGCGTAAGGTATCCTCTTCTCAGGCTTACCCTTGATTGTAATGCTTCGTGTTTATTTTGTAACGTTCCTATGGAGTCAACTAATTTTAAAGATTTTTCTACATCTGAGGCTAAGCAGTTCATAAGCAAGATTGCTACTGTAAGAAAAGATGCGAAAATAGATTTTAGTGGCGGGGAGCCTACTATTAGAAAGGATCTTCCGGGGCTAATAAGATATGCCCGGTTAAAAGGCATTAAGGAAATTCAGGTTCAGACTAATGCCATAAAGCTGGCAGATAAGGGATATCTTAGGTCTTTGCAAGAAGCCGGGATGAATAAAATATTCGTTGGGCTACACTCCTTTTTGCCTTCTGTGCATGATAGCCTATTGGGTCTCCCTGGTGCTTTTGAGAAATGCATGAAAGGGATAAAGAATGCTATCTTCGCAGGCATTGAAGTTACCTTAAATCCGGTAATAACAATCAAAAATTTTAAAGAATTGCCTGATTATATGTTAAGGGTGGCAGCGCTTAAGAAGATAAAGTTTATTTCACTTTCAATAGTTCAGCCTAGAGGTAGGGCATGGGTTAATAAAGGCCTTGTTCCTGATTATAAAGTTATAGGCCCTTATGTAAAAAAGGCCCTTCTAATTGGCAATAAGTTGGGGCTTGTAATTAATAATCCTTATTGCGGATTACCCGCCTGCGTGGGGGGATGGTATAAGTATCCTCAAAATTGTGTAGAGTATTGCGAGAGCTTCATAGGAAAAAAGGATAATAACGTAGATAAGATTAAGGCACCCTTTTGTAGTAAGTGTACTTTTAATGCTTTTTGTAATGGGGTCTGGAAAGAATATGCAGAAATACACGGATTCTCAGGCCTTAAGCCGCTAAAATAAAGAAATGATAACTACGTATATATTTAAAGTATGGCTAATTTAGGTTATATACAGATAACCAGGTCCTGTAACCAAAAGTGCAGGTTTTGTTCTAATCCGGATACCGGAGAGTCTATAACCTTAAGCCAGGCAAAGCGCTATATAAACGCTTATGCTAAAAGAGGATATATCGGAGTCTTCCTTACAGGAGGGGAGCCAACATTACATCCTCAGCTTACGGAGATGATTGCCTATGCTTTATCAAAGAATATCTTGCCTAGGCTGATAACCAATGGCCAGCTCTTAAGCGAGAAGAAGAGGCTTTCTGCTTTAATTGATAGCGGGCTAAGGCATATTATGCTGTCGGTTTATTCTTGTAAGCATAGAATACAGGCTAAGCTTTCCGGCAACCTAGCATCCCTCTCTAATATAAGAAAAGCTTTGGATAATATAAAGGATGCGGGGATAAGGGTGGATATCGTAACTACTATAAATAAATATAATGCCTCGCATTTAAGCCAGACTGCTGAATGGATAGTTAAAAGTTATCCTTTTGTAGGGCATTTTATATGGAATAACCTAGATCCGTTAAATAACCGGGCTACAAAGAATCCCGATACTTGGCCTAAGCTTAATGATTTTGAGTTAGAATTGAATAAGGCTATGCGTTTTTTATCTGAGGCGGGTAAGACCTTCAGGGTGGAGCGGGTGCCTCTATGCTATATGGGCGGGTTTGAGCATTGCTCTACGGAGACTCGTAAGATTGTTAAAGAAGACGAACGTTCGATATATTTCCTTGATGATAAAGCCTTTGTAAGGCAAAAGGGATCTGTGGGGTTAATTGGTTATAGTAAGTCTAAATGCTGTAAGGATTGTTTATTGGATAGTATTTGCGCAGGCCTGTATGGCGCAGGTAAATGCTATTCGGTTTCGGAATTGTATCCGGTTTTTATACCTAAAGAAAAAATTATAAAGAAAATTATAGAATAATAGTATTTGATTTGCAATCTATCTTAGTTTTTAGTTAAGCAAGCAATGTTTCGCACTTTTGACGGTAATGCAAACAAAATAAAATAGTTTGACAAACTACAGGAAAAGTTATATCATATTTAAACCTTTTAACTTTACTTTTTAAGGATTTAGTTTAATGAAAGAGATTCGTATTCATGCCCGCGCCGGGCAAGGCGCAATAACAACAGCTTCATTATTAGGGTATGCCTATTTTCTAAAAGGCTTATATCCTTATGCTTTCCCGAGTTTTGGCGCTGCGCGCATGGGCGCTCCTATGAACGCATTTGTGCGCGTAGGTTCAAGCCCTGTACGTTTGCGTAGTCAGATTTATGAGCCTAATTATTTATTAATAGTGGATCATACCCTTATGCGGGGGTTTAATTGCCTCTCCGGGCTTCAGGAGGATGGCGTAGTGATTATAAACGCTAAGGAGGATATTTTAGGTTCCTTTAAGATTAAGGCTAAGCAGAAGGCATTTGTTGTTCCCGCTAATGAGATTGCTTTAAAGCATATCGGAAGGCCTCTTGGCAATACTGCTATGTTAGGGGCATTCTGCGCGGCTACTGGCGAACTGACTTTAGAAGACTTAAATAAAGCTATTAATCATAGGTTTGCTCAAAGATTGCAGGAGGTTAATATAAAATCAGCAAAGGAAGGTTTTGATTATGTTCGGTCCGTTAGTTTGTAAGCCTGCTTCAAGCAGGAATAATAAGACAGGCTCGTGGCGTACGGGTTTAAAGCCAAAGTTTCTTAAGAAGAATTGTATCGCCTGTAATATGTGTTTAATAGTTTGCCCGGAGGCGTGCATAGACGGCAAAGAAAAGAACTCCTATGATTTTGACCCTGATTATTGCAAGGGTTGCGGGAATTGCGCGGCAATTTGCCCTAAGAAGGATATAGAGATGGTAAAGGAAGATAAAGTATGAAAGAGTTTTTAGAAGGTTCATTAGCCATAGCTGAAATAGTTAGGCTCTGTAAGCCGGGCGTAATCTCTGCTTATCCGATTACCCCTCAGACTCATATAGTAGAGGAGCTTGCCCAGATAGTAGCCGATGGTAAGTTAAATGCGCAATTTGTCAATGTGGAGAGCGAACACTCTGCTGCCTCTTTAGTTTTAGGGTCAGTTGCTTGTGGAGTCAGAAGCTACACTGCTACTAGTTCTCAAGGGCTATTTCTTATGGCAGAGGTTCTTTATAATATTTCCGGGATGAGGCTTCCGGTAGTTATGACTACTGCTGCGCGCGCTATCTCTGCTCCGATTAATATCTGGAATGACCACCAGGACGTAGTATCCTTACGTGATTCAGGATGGGTTCAATTTCACGCCGAGAATATTCAGGAGGCAGTTGACCTGCACGTAATAGCTTATAAATTAGCCGAAGATAATTCTATAATGCTTCCGGTCATGGTTTCTATTGACGGATTTATCTTAACCCATGGGGTTGAGGTAGTAGATATGCCTTCGCAGGATATGGTAGATAAATTTTTGCCTCCTTACAGGGCTCCTTATAAATTAGATATTGCAAACCCCCTTACATTAGGCCCTTTAGTTGATCCTGAATTTTACGCGGAGACGCGTTATACGCTTAATGAAACGCATAAAGAGGCTTTGGCGCTTATACCTAAAATAGCTCAGGAATTCTCCAAAGCCTTTGGAAGGAATTATAATGGCTTGATAGAGGGTTATCAGATTAAAGATGCAGAGCGGGTAGTCGTAGCTATGGGTTCGGTATGCGGGACGGTTAAAGAGGTAGTAGATGAGTTAAGAAAGAAGGGGAAGAAGGTAGGGATGTTAAAAATAGTATCACTTCGCCCTTTTCCGGCTAACCAGATTTTTGAGGCCTTAAAAAATACCCCTAAAGTAGCTGTAATTGACCGCGCTTTATCAATAGGTTCTTTTGCCCCACTCGCCTCTGAAATTAAGGCTACATTTTTTGGCAAGCCTAAGAAGCCAAAAACAATAGGGAGTTTTATCGTAGGATTAGGAGGTAGAGACGTTACTAAAGAGTCTATTAAAGAGGTTTTTCGCCTTTTAACCGGTAAGCCTAATCAGGGCGAGTTTATTGATTTAAAACCCGAACTATTAAGGGAGTCTTATGAGTAATACTTTATTTAATTCAGGGCATACTGCATGCGCAGGTTGCGGGCAATCAATGGCAGCGCGTTTAGTCATAGACGCAGCTGGCCCTAATACCATAGTGGTTAATAATACAGGCTGCCTTGAGGTCTTTTCTACTAAATACCCTGAGTCAAGTTGGGGGGTGCCTTGGATACATTCATTGTTTGAGAATGCGGCTGCTGTTGCCTCAGGCGTAGAGTCTGCAATTAAATATTTAGGCAAGCAGGATCAGGTTAACATTATAGCCCAAGCCGGGGACGGCGGAACCGCGGACATAGGCTTACAAGCTTTATCCGGGATGCTTGAGCGAGGGCATAATATTTTATATGTCTGTTATGATAATGAAGCTTATATGAATACCGGCGTTCAGCGTAGCGGCTTGACCCCCTTAGATACCAATACTACGACTAGCCCCGTAGGAAGCCTATCCTCAGGAAATATAAGGCCTAAAAAACCTATGCCTGAGATAGCTAATGCCCATGGCGTACCTTACGTTGCTACTGCTACATCAGGCTTTCCGCAGGATTTACAAAGAAAGGTTAAGAAGGCGATATCTATAAAGGGAGCTAAATATATACAGGTACACGTTCCTTGCCCGTTAGGGTGGAGGCATGAGACTAATCTTACTATACAAGTCGCAAAGTTGGCAGTTGAAACCGGGCTTTATCCTTTGCTTGAGTATGAAAACGGCTTAGTAACTGCGCGGCGTATAATTACCCCTAAACCTGTTGAGGAGTATCTTAAGCTTCAAGGCAGGTTTAAACATCTGCTTAAAAACCCCGAGGAGGTCAAGAGGGTGCAGGAGATAGCAGATAATAATATAAAAAGATACGGATTAAAGGCAGAAACATTATAACCAAGATAAGGAGGTTGTTATGGGAAAACAGGCAAGGTCAATAACGGAAATAAGTTTGAAAGAATTGGTCAAGGATTTAAATAAGGCGTATGCCGATGAGTGGTTGGCGTATTATCTTTATTGGTATATGGCCCAGACCGTATCCGGGCGCCATCACCAAGGGTTAAAAACTGCCCTTGAGAAGTTAGCTAAGGATGAGCTTGAGCACGCCGAGGAATTAGCGGACTTAATTACCAAATTAGGGGATGTCCCGATAGCCAATCCTATGGATTTAGAGAAGCATGCCAATGCGCCGTATCTTATGCCTCCTAAGAATAGCGCGGATATCAACCGTATCCTTCGCGTAGTCGCAGAGGCAGAGGCAGAGGCGATTAAGGTCTATCATAAGTTAGCTAAGAAGACCTTTGGCAAGGAGCACGTAGTTTATGATGTTATCACGCACATCTTATCAGAAGAGATTACTCACGAAGAGATGTTTGAGTCTTATTTAGAGAGATAGGAGAAAAGATGAGTAAGGTTAGTGTTGATGCTTCCACTTGTATAGGTTGTGGGTTGTGTGAACAGTCTTGCCCCGAAGTATTTGAGATGCAAGGTGACGGGATTGCGCACGTAAAGTCTCAGGTTTGCACAAGCTGTAATCTTCAGGAAGTAGCGGATTCTTGCCCAGTTAATGCAATTAAGATAGGCTAACCCTAATTTTTAAAGGTTTGGCCTATCTTTTATAAGTTGAGAGATAAAATTAAGGAAGGCTTCTTCTTTTTTCTTCTCAAGCGCTTTCTTTTCAAATTCTTTCCTTTCACTTAAGAAGCTCTCTTCATTAAAATTAAATTTAGGGTCAGCCTCAGATTTAATTTTAATATACTCAAGGCGTATATCCTCTTGGCTTAGGGAAACCTTAGAGGTTACCTCCTGGTATAGTTTTGAGATTATTATATTTTGGCGTTGCTCTTCTTCAAATACCCTTGCTTGGGAGTGGAAGATATATTGTAGCGTTTCTTTGTAGAGATTGTTATCAAATTTACCGTTACGGTTAAAGAAAGGATAGCTTTCAATTAATTCCACTACTTCTTTATCCGAGGCTTTAATTTTAAGCCTCTTTGCCTCATTGATTAGAACTAACCTATCCCAGGCTTGAGCCTTTAGGTCCTCTTCTGTAATGTGCTCCTGAAAGTTTACCCCGTAACGCATTATCGCCGTATTTTTAACCGCAGATAGCGAATCCCTAAACTCCTGTAAAGATATATCCTTGCCTGCTATCTTACCGATATTAGCCTGCCTTCTTTTATCTTGCCCTATGCCTCCTACTCCCCAGAAGACAAAGGCAGGGATAATGATTATTCCCAGGGTTATCCATATTTTTTTTAGTATTTTTTTATTGCGCAAGAATTTAAGCATATTATCCTTTCATCTCTTTTAAGGGTAGTTCTTTTTAAGCCCTATTATAAGCTAATATTTATTTATTGCAATTATAAAAATTTTTCTTTTTAAGTTTTATCTTTTAAATTCTGGTAGTAATGTTAAGTTTTTTGTATTATAATATTTTAGACCTTTTTGTATAGGAGACCTGTTTTTGAGTATAAAAAAGAAATAAAAGATGATTCAGAAAAACAAAGTATCAGGAATAAAAAACTGGCCAGTGGACGACAGACCAAGGGAGAAGTTGCTTAAAAAAGGTGCAGAGGTTTTGAGCAATTCAGAACTTTTGGCGATTCTGCTTCGTACCGGAGCGAGCGGTATTAGTGCTGTAGATATTGCTCGCAGAGTTTTAAAGAAGTTTGGAACCTTCCGCAATATGGCGCATATTGATTTTCGTGAGTGGAAAGAATTTAAAGGCTTGGGTGTGGCAAAAATAGCTCATATTCAGGCCGCCCTTGAAATCGGACGGCGTTATCGAGAAGATGAAATTTCTGTTGGGAAGAAAAAGATTGCTTCTGCCAAAGATATTGTTGATATTATTATGCCGCATCTTCGTGATCTTAAAATAGAGGTTTTTAAGGTTGTTTGTCTTGATGCCAACAATAGAATTATTGATATCAGGGATGTGGCTCGAGGTACTGTTAACGAAGCTATGCCAGTTATAAGGGAAATTATTCATTTTGCTTTGCAGAAATTTGCGGTTTCGATTATTTGTGCTCATAATCATCCAAGTGCTAATATAATGCCAAGCAAAGAAGACCGATTATTTACAGAAGATTTAATAAGTGCTGGGAAATTAATGGGAATAAAAGTTCTAGACCATATCATTATTGGTGATGATGAGTATTTTAGCTTTACTGATGAAAAGCATAAGGCTAGATCGAATGTTACTATTAATTAATTTGTAGGAAAGTAGTGCAAATGAAAATTCTAGAGAGGGTTGAGCGAAAAATATCTAAGGCCGGTAAAAAATCCGTAGTAACTTTTAATCTCGGTGAACTATTTTGCGGTCCGGGCGGCCTTGGAATCGGCGCGTTTTCTTCTAGGGTTGAGTTGGGCGAAACGGTATACGAAGTTCGTCATACATGGTCCAATGATTACGATTTAGATACTTGTAGGACCTATCTAAGAAATATTTGCCCTGATAACCCTTCGAGCGTTATATGTTGTGATGTGCGCGAACTGAATATTGAAAAACTCTCTCCGATTGATGCTTTTGCGTATGGGTTTCCCTGTAATGATTTTAGTATAGTTGGTGAACAAAAGGGATTCAAAGGAAAATTTGGTCCTCTTTATACTTATGGAGTAAATGTTTTGGATTATTTTAAACCAAAGTTTTTCGTTGCAGAAAATGTTGGAGGTATTACAACAGCAAATGAAGGAAAGGCTTTCAAGAAAATTTTATTTGATCTAGAGAATGCTGGGGATGGATATAATTTGACGGCAAATCTTTATAAATCTGAAGAGTATGGTATTCCTCAGATGAGGCATCGTGTTATTATTGTTGGGATAGAACGATCATTTAATCTGAAGTTTAGAGTACCTGCTCCAACAACATTGAGTAAATATAAAACTGTAAAAGAGGCATTAGAAAACCCCCCTATCCCAAAGAATGCTTTTAATAATGAAAAGACTGTGCAATCGCAGACTGTGGTTAAAAGATTGCAACATATTCTTCCTGGTCAAAATGTTTGGACTGCCGATATTCCTGATGAGTTAAAGTTGAATGTTCGCGGGGCTAAGCTAAGTCAGATTTATAGGCGTCTTCATCCGGATAGACCTTCATATACTTTGACGGGGAGCGGTGGCGGAGGGACTCACGGCTATCATTGGGATGAGCCGAGAGCATTGACAAACAGAGAAAGGGCAAGAATTCAGACTTTTCCAGATTCCTTTATTTTTGAAGGATCTAAAGAGAGTGTTCGTAAACAAATTGGAATGGCAGTGCCCCCAAAGTTGTCAGAGGCTATTTTTACTGCAATACTTAAAACCTTTGCCGGCATTGAATATGATTACACCAGCCCAAATATTGGTGAGGATTATTCATTATTTGATAGAATGAAATAAGGTGAATTTATGAATATAGAAGAAGCGGTAGAATTAATTAGTAAGAAACTTGATGTAGTAACTGAAGATGCCGAAAAAATAATTGATAAAGTTATTATTGGAGGTGAGGTTTTAAAAGATGGCGATTTCAGCGAATGGTATAATAAAAGGTTTCTTCCTAATTGTATGTTCATTGATGAAGTTGGTTATTCTAAAATGTGCATTGATGCCTTAAAGATTCTAAGCCGGACAGCGGCAACAGATTATGGAAGTAGTCGACAAAGAGATCTTGGGCAATTGTGGGCTGATATGACACGGGGTTATTTAGGTGAATATGCTTTTCTTCTATTCCTCAAGGAGAGATGGGGCATTACTGCTAAATTAGGACATGAAGTTGGACAACTGCAGGACTATTTACCTATGGATATACATAAAATTAAAGACGCAAATGCAGATTATAGAGCTCCCTCGATAAAAATAAGCGTAAAGACCACAAAATGGAATGGTATTTGGTTAGATATTCCAGGTGATCAATTTAATCATTCTGATGTTCATGTTCTTGTAAAAGTTGGTGCAGGTAGGGATCATTTATTTGCTTTTTTTAAGAAAATAAGTGTATTTAAAGATAAAGTTTTAAAAAGAGGTGAAGATATTGGATCATTGTCGTTAGAAGAATCAAATATGCTGTATGATTCTTTACCTTCTTTTAAGCCTATCCCAGCGTATATATGTGGGTTTGTTTTAAAGAGCAGGGTTTATAATAATCTTGCGTATGAAGGAAAGAAGGGGCGTTTAAACTATAAAATAACAGCGTGGAATGGACCGATTTTCCCGGGAGATTTAGATCAAATTAAGAAAAAGGAACGTGTATCAGGGAAAGTGTTATTTGAGGGTATAGGTAATTTCGCTCATGATAAAGGATATTTATTTAATACGGGGAATCTTTTTTGGACAGAAAGTGATTGGCAAAAAGTTTGTGTGAATTTATAAGAGAATGAGAACTTATGGAGGATATTGCTTCCTATTCCCTGTAGATAAATGTTCGTATCTTTCCAAAATTCCGAAGGTTAGGTATAGTTAGTAAAATTCTTGACCCTGCCCCAACGATGGTTTAAAGTATTAAGTGTTTGATTCATAGGCGTATCCTTTCTTTAGGGGTAGATGTGGATGCATCCACCTTATGGTTAGAATTGTTTTCCAAACAGAAAGATACGCCTTTTAAATCTTAGGCAAAGTAAATTTATACAATTTTAAGCATAGCTCCGAGGTAAACTTTTTCTTTACAAAATAAAACCTAATAGTTATAATAAACCGTGTTAAAGAAGCCGATAAAATTAAGGAAGGCTTGGGTTATAAATCCGGCGGTTAGAATTAAAAAGAGTAAGAAGGCCTATTCCCGCCAAAAAGCTAAATTACAATTAAAAAGGATAATTGATGAAAAAGAATAAAGTATTAAAGTTAGGCTTGCCAAAGGGAAGCCTGCAAGAAGCTACCTTTCGAATGTTTAAAAAAGCAGGCTTTAACGTTTCTTTACCCTCAGCCAGGTCGTATCTTCCCTCTATTAATGATTGCGAGATTAAGCCGGTCCTCTTACGCGCACAGGAGATGGCTAAGTATGTGCAGGAAGGTGCTCTTGACTGTGGGATTACTGGCAATGACTGGGTCTTAGAGAATAGGGCGGATGTAATAAGGGTTACGGATTTAACTTATGCTAAGCAGAGTTTAAATAAGGTGCGCTGGGTATTAGCAGTTCCTTGTGATTCGGGCATAAAAAGAGTTAAGCAATTAAACGGGAAGAGGATTGCTACAGAGCTAGTTAATGTAACAAAAGAGTACTTAAAGAAAAACAAGGTTAAGGCTACGGTTGAGTTTAGTTGGGGGGCGACAGAGGTAAAGGTCAGCTCAGGGTTAGTGGATGCAATAGTAGAACTTACTGAAACCGGAAGTTCCTTAAAGGCAAATAAGCTTGTAGAGATTGCTACACTCTGTGAATCAACTACTCAATTTATCGCAAATAAAGCCTCTTACCGGGATAGTTTTAAGAGGCTTAAGATGGAGGAGATTGCCCTGCTTTTAAGAGGGGCTATTGCCGCTGAAGAGAAGGTGGGGCTTAAGATGAACGTTAGAAAGAAGGACTTAAATAAGGTTATATCATGCCTTCCTGCTTTAAAGAAGCCGACTATATCCGGGCTTACCGAAGACGGCTGGTTTGCCATTGAAACTATTATAGACGAGAAGACGGTTCGTTCTATAATCCCGGAATTAAAAAAATCAGGGGCAGAGGGGATAATTGAATATCCTTTAAATAAGGTTATTTATTAGGAGGATTATATGCCTTGCGGAAAGAAGAGAAAAAAACAAAAGATAAAGACGCATAAGAGAAAGAAAGCGCGTCGTAAGCTCCGTCATTTAAAGAAAAGAGCTTGGGGATAGTTTTTAAGTCTTTATAGGCCCTTTACGATTTATTCCGTTTCTATCCTTTATTCTTTTATCCTTTATTTTTTTTTAAGTTTTTAGCGTCTCCTTTGCTTTAGAGGAGAGGATTCTTTAAAAAATATGGACAATAATATAGATAAAATAGTAAAAGATTTAGAAGAGAAGGCAAAAAAGGTCCGTCGGCTAATAGTCCAGATGATTGCAAAGGCAGGCTCAGGCCATCCCGGAGGAAGCCTGTCATCAACGGATTTAATTACTGTTTTATTTTTTTCGGTATTAAGGCACGATCCTAAGAATCCTAATTTGCCTAACCGAGATAGGTTTCATATGTCTAAGGGGCATTGCTGCCCTTTATGGTATGCCCTATTAGCCTGTAGCGGGTATTTTTCTGAGGAGAAGCTTATGAGCCTAAGGGAGTTTGGCTCTCTTCTTCAGGGGCATCCTGATAGGCGCACTCCGGGCGTAGAATCCGCCTCAGGTTCTTTAGGCCAAGGCCTCTCAGTTGCCTTAGGCATGAGCCTTGCGGCAAAGATAGATTCTTCTAGTTACCGGGTTTATGCGCTTATAGGTGATGGAGAAATACAGGAGGGGAATATTTGGGAAGCGGCTATGGCAGCTGCCCATTATAAGTGCGATAACTTATGCGCGATACTTGATTATAATGGTTTTCAGATAGACGGAAAAACCTGTAATATTATGGATTTAGAGCCGTTAGCCAAGAAATGGCGCTCTTTTGGCTGGAATACAATAGAGATAGACGGGCATAATATTCAAGAGATTCTTTATGCTTATAAGCAGGCTTCTGATATTAAGGGAAAGCCCTCAATAATTATTGCCCGTACTATAAAAGGTAAGGGAGTCTCTTTTATGGAGAATGTTTGTGATTTTCACGGCCGCGCCCCTACAAAAGAAGAGGCAGAGAGGGCCTTAAGGGAGTTAGAATAAATGATAGAGGAGTTGTATCAGAGGGATGTTTACGGCAAGACCTTAGTAGAGTTAGGTAGGGAGGATAAGGATATCGTTGTTTTAGATGCCGACCTCTCCAGTTCAACGCGCACTAGTTTATTTGCCAAAGAGTTCCCAAATAGATTCTTTAACTTTGGGGTTGCAGAGCAGAATATGATGGCTTCTGCCGCAGGCTTAGCAGCATGCGGGAAGACGGTCTTTGCTTCAACTTTTGCCATCTTTGCTTCGGGCAGGGCTTGGGATCAAGTCAGGAATACCATAGCTTATAATAACTTTAATGTTAAAATAGTGGCTACTCATGCCGGGGTTAGTGTAGGCCCTGACGGCGCCAGTCATCAGGCATTAGAAGATTTAGCGTTAATGCGGGTTATACCTAATATAAATATTATAGTGCCTTGCGATGGGCCTCAGACTGCCGAAGCAATAAGGGTAGCCGCAGGGAATAAAGGCCCTTTTTATGTGCGCCTTGGAAGGCCTAAGGTCCCAACCATAGAAGGCAAGGGGGCCTTTGAATTAGGCAAATCACAGGTTTTAAGCGAAGGTAATGATATTGCGATTTTTGCCTGCGGGATTATGGTTCTTGAAGCATTAACTGCCGTAGAGAGCCTTAAAAAGAAGGGTATAAAAGCCAGGCTTATCAATATGCATACTTTAAGGCCTGTAGATAGTAAGGCAATCCTTTCTGCGGCTAAAGAGACATACGGTATTGTTGCCTGTGAGGAGCACTCGGTCATTGGGGGGCTAGCTTCAATTATAGACGAGGTTACTTCTCAGAATTTTCCTACTAAGGTTATGCGAGTTGGCATAAGGGAGAGGTTCGGGCAATCCGGCGATCCTAAAGAGCTTTTGAAAGAATATTGCCTTACGAGTTTAGATATTGAGAAGGCAGCTTTATCTATCCTTTCTAACGCCAAATAAATTGGTCATCCAATCTTTTGCAAAATTAAATTTATACCTTAAGGTTGTTGATAAGCGCGCTGATAATTACCATAACCTTATCACCCTCTTTGAGAGGATAAACCTTGTAGATACTATAACCCTAAAAAAGCTTTCAAATAGTTCTATAATAGTTAAGTCTAGCGATAAAACTATTCCTTTAGGAGAGGATAACCTCTCTTTTAAGGCGGCAAGGATTTTAAGGGATAAATTTGCCTTTAAGAAGGGGGTAGAGATTAATATCATTAAAAGAATCCCCGTAGGCGCAGGATTAGGCGGAGGCTCGTCTAATGCCGCGGCAGTGTTGTTAGGATTAAATAGGCTTTGGCGGTTAAATCTTTCTAATCTTAAACTGGTTAAAATTGCCCTTAAAATAGGTAGTGACGTCCCATTTTTTATTTATGATAAGCCTTTTGCCTTAGGGTTAGGCAGGGGAGAGATTATTAAGCCTTTAACTAAATTAAATAGGGTAAGGCTTTGGCATATACTCGTTGTTCCTAAGATAAATGTTTCTACCCCTTTTATCTATGCATCTTATGAGAGTTTTAATAGCAGGCTGAAGCCTTTAACAGAGTTGACAAAAGGGCCCTGCGGTGTTAAAATATTAACTTCAGAACTTGCTAAGAAAAAGCCTTATTTAACAAGAGGAATGTTCTTTAATAGCCTGCAAGAGGTAGCTATCAAAACGCATCCTAAGATAGGGAAAGTAGTAAATACGCTTTTGGGTTTAGGCTTAGAAAACACAGTTATGTCAGGAAGCGGAGGTGCGGTATTTTCTATTACTCCTTCGCATAAAAAAGCCCTTCAATTAGTTAGCCTATTGAAGAAGAGGCATAAGGCTTGGCGTGTCTATGCGGTAAGCACAGCTTAAGAAAGTAAGGGTTTTTTAAGTAATGGAGGTAAAAGGATTATGGAGATTACAGAGGTAAGAATTGCCCTTAAGGATTCACCGGATAAGAAGCTTAAGGCTTATGCAACGGTAACCTTTGATAATGCTTTTGTGGTAAGAAATATTAAGGTAATAGAAGGCACAAACGGGCTTTTTATTGCTATGCCTTCAAGAAGGGTTAAACAGCCTTGCCCTAAGTGCGGGTTTAAGAATGAATTGCGCAGTAAGTATTGTAATCAATGCGCCTCTAGCCTTCCTTTTAGCCCAAAGGCTACAGAGGCAGAGTCGACATCTTCTTCCCAAGAGCATAAAGATATTGCCCATCCTATAACGCAAGAGTTTAGGGAGTATCTGCAGAATAAAGTGCTTAAAGGATACGAGCAGGAGAAGCTGAAGGCAGGATAAAGTTTTACCTTAAAAGATAAATCTTTAATTTTTTTATCTGTCAGCGGACAGGTAATGGCAGGCCTAAGACAACTTTTTTAAGGTCTGCCCGGTAGTGTAACGGTAGCACATCAGAATTTGGGTCTGACTGTTGAGGTTCGAATCCTCACCGGGCAATTCTAATATTATGAAAAAAGATATTTCAATATTGATTTTAGCTGCAGGCAAAGGAACGCGTATGAAATCAGCTTTGCCTAAGGTTTTGCATAGGATATGCGGCAGGCCGATGTTAGGTTATGTTTTGGATTTAGCCGCTTCCCTTAAGCCAAAAGATACTGTGGTTGTTTTGGGGCATGAGCATAAGTTAGTAAAAAAAGAGATTCCGCCTAAAATCAAGACTGCAATCCAAAGCCGCCTTCTTGGCACAGCAGATGCCGTAAGGGTGGGGTTAAGTAAATTAAGCGTTAATAGCGGTTCGGTTTTAATACTATACGCAGACGTTCCTTTGTTAACGAAAGAGGCTCTTCTTAAGCTTATTAAGCGCCATTTTGAAGGAGACGCCGAAGCTACTCTTTTAACTGCTGATGTTAGCGAGCCAAAAGGATACGGTAGGGTTTTAAGGGATAAATATTTTAGTATCTGCGGTATCGCCGAAGAGAAGGATGCGGACGAGTTTCAAAGAGATATCAAGGAGATTAATACCGGGATAATGTGTTTTAATATTGCTACCCTTAAGCGCGCCTTAACTAAGGTTAAACGGAATAATAAGAAGAGAGAGTATTACCTTACGGATGTTATAAAAGTATTATACTCTCAAGGCAAGGTTTTAGAGGGAGTAAAGATAAAAAACAAAGAAGAGGCTATGGGCATAAACTCTAAGATAGAGCTTGCAGAGGCAAATACAATAATGCAATCAAGGATTAATAAAAAAATTATGTTAAGTGGCGTTTCTATTCTTGATGCACGTTCTACGTTTATTAGTTATGATACAAAGATAGGGGAGGATACAGTTATTTATCCCTTTACAGTTATTGAAAGTAATGTTAAAATCGGAAAGCGTTGTTCTATCGGCCCTTTTGCAAGGCTTAGAGAGGGGACGCGTATTTCAGACGATGTTACCTTAGGAAATTTTTTGGAAGTTACCCGCGCTAAAATCAGCAAAGGTACTTTTGCTAAACATTTTTGTTATATCGCAGATTCTTCCGTAGGTAAATCCGTAAATATAGGCGCAGGTGCTGTTACTGCTAATTTTGACGGTTTAAATAAACACAGGACGGTTATAAAGGATAAAGCCTTTATCGGTTCTGATACGATAATTGTAGCTCCGGTAAAAGTAGGCAGGTCATCAAAGACCGGGGCAGGAGCAGTAGTTATAAAAGATATTCCTGATAATAATACCGTTGTAGGCGTCCCGGCAAGAATCTTAAAAAAGATAAGGAATAGATATGAATGATTTAGTTGTTTTTAGCGGCAATGCCCATTTTAAGCTTGCGGAAGATATCTGCAGTTGCCTTAAGATAAAGCTCTCTGAAGCCTTGGTTTCTAGGTTTAGCGAAGGGGAGATAAGGGTTAAGATTGTTGATAATGTCCGCGGCAAGGATGTCTTTGTAATTCAACCTACCTGCCCTCCTACAAATGAAAACTTAATGGAGCTTTTGGTTATGTTGGATGCCTTAAGAAGGGCATCCTCTTGGCGTATTACTGCGGTTATTCCTTATTTTGGCTATGCCCGGCAGGATAGGAAGGATCAGCCGCGCGTGCCTATAACCGCAAAACTTGTAGCTAACCTTCTTACTGTTGCAGGGGCAAGTAGGGTTTTAACTATGGATTTACACGCAGGGCAGATTCAAGGGTTTTTTGATATTCCTGTTGACCACCTATTCTCCGTAGGCGTTTTTACGGATTATTTTAAATCTCTCGATATAAAAGATTTAGTAACCGTATCTCCTGATGTCGGAGGCATTAAAACTGCAAGGGCTTATGCTAAGAGGTTAGGCGTTCCTTTAGCTATTATTGATAAGAGGCGAGAGTCTCCGGAAAAGACAGAGGCTATGCATATCTTAGGGGAGGTAGAGGGAAGAAACGCAATAATCGTTGATGATTTAGTTGCTACCGGAAGTTCTCTCTTTGAGGGGGTAGAGGCATTAAAGAAAGCCGGGGCAAAGAATATCTACGCGGCAATAGCACACGGAATTTTATCCGGAGATTCTATAGAGCGTCTTGAGCGCTGTAAACATTTAAAAGAGCTAGTTATTACCGATAGTATCCCTTTACTAAAGAGCAAGGAGAACCCGCGTATCAAGGTTTTAACTATAGCCGCTCTTTTAGCAGAGGCAATCAAAAGAATTCATAATGAAGAGTCAATAAGCTGTTTATTTGTTTAAAACCTATAAAACGGAGTTTGTGCAATGGAAGAATTGAATTTAGACGCGCAGATAAGAGAAGGGACCGGCAGGGGAAAGGTCAAGGCGCTAAGGGATAAAGGTTTTGTTCCGGCGGTAATATACTCTGAAGGAAAGGAATCTTTGCCTCTTATGCTATCTCACCGCCAGTTAGTGCAGTTAGTGCATCAACACAGGATAGAAGGCGTTGTTATCAATGTAAATATAAAGGATGATAAAAAACAAAAATCCCGTCCTTGTATTATAAGGGAGATTCAGCATGACCCTGTTTACGGGGATATACAGCATGTTGATTTTAACCAGATTTCGCTTACCGAGAAGATTAAGGTTAATATCCCTATAGTTGTTAAGGGTGAGCCTATAGGGGTTAAGCAGGAGGGTGGCTCTTTGGAGCATATGCTTTGGGAGGTTGAGGTAGAGTGTCTTCCTACCAATATACCTAAGGATATAGAGATAGATGTCTCTAACCTTAAATTAGGAGAGTCTATTCATATTAAAGATATAGTAGCTCCTGAAGGGGCTAAGATATTAGATGACCCTGCCTCTATTATTTTATCTGTTGCTGCTCCAATGAAAGAAGAGGCTCAAGAAGAGGCTGCTACCGAAGGGCTTAAGGAGCCTGAAGTAATCAAAGAGAAGAAGGAAGTTGCTGAAGAAGGCCCGGCAGATTAAGTGAAACTAATAATCGGTTTAGGTAATCCCGGTTTAGGCTATTTTGGCTCAAGGCACAATATAGGTTTTGAAGTAGTGAAATCTTTAGCTAAATCAGCCAAGATTAAGCTAAAGAAAGAGAAGGGCGTTAGGGCTTTAACCGGGAGAGGTTCTTTGGGTTCATCTGAGGTTTTGTTGGCATTGCCTCTGACCTTTATGAACCTATCAGGGGAAGCAGCAAAGATACTCTTAGATAAGTATAGTATTGAGTTAATTGACCTTTTAGCAATTTTTGATGATTTAGGCCTTGAATTTGGAAGGATTAAGGTAAGCGCTACAGGCTCAAGCGCAGGGCATAAGGGAGTTGAATCTATAATAAATCACCTTGGGGCTAAAGGGTTTAATCGTTTGCGCATTGGTATTGGAAGGCCGCAGGATAAAGAGTTAAGTAGGTTTGTCCTTTCAAAGTTTAACCGTGAAGAAAAATTAAGTATCCCTAAGATAAAAGATATAGCGGTTACTTGTTGTAAGAAGTGGGCAGAAGAAGGGATAAGTGCGGCAATGAATAACTTTAACCGTAAAGAAAAAATAAAGGAGTGTTGCAGATGAATAAATATGAAGCAATGTTTATAGTAAAGCCGGACTTACCGGAAGCAGAAGAGAAGGCCCTCTTTCAGCAGATACACGACGCAGTAACTAAGAATAATGGCGTTATTGAGCAAGGTTCTATTTGGTCTGAGAAGAGAAAGCTTTTTTTTCCAATCAAGAAGCACTCCGAAGGTGTTTATTACCTTTTAAATTTTAAGCTTAATTCGCTTGCGGTAAAAGATATTCGGCGCGCCTATAAGCTTAATGAAAATATTTTAAGAGTCCTTATCTCTAAGGTAGAGTCATAAAGAAAAAGGAGATTTGTATGGCAAGTTATAATAAAGTTTTATTGGTGGGTAATCTAACAAAAGACCCGGAGCTTCGTTATACTCCTCAGGGAGCGGCTGTGGCAAACCTAAGGCTTGCCGTAAACCGCAGGTATAAAGATAAAAATCAGGAGCTTAAGGAAGAGGTATGTTTTATTACGGCTGTAGTTTGGAATAAACAAGCAGAGACATGCAATCAATACCTGCATAAAGGTAGTAGCCTTCTGGTAGAAGGAAGGCTTCAATCTCGTTCTTGGGAAGATAATGCCGGGGTTAAGCGTAATATTATTGAAGTAAGGGCAGAGAGGGTGCAGTTTTTAGGCTCCCCCGGGCAGGCTAAATCACAAGGGGTTAGTGAAGAGCATTTAGAAGAGGTTTCTACTGAACCTTCAACAGAATCAACATGGTTAGGCGAAAGTGAGGCAGATATTAATGAAAGCTAAGACAAAGGGTAAGACATTTTCTAAAAGAAGGCAAGGGGATAAGAGGCGTTTAACGCACGGAGTAGCTAAAAAGAAATTCTGCCGTTTATGTATTGATAAGGTTAAATCACTGGACTATAAGGATGCAAAGAGGTTAGAGGCATTTATCACCGAAAGGGGCAAGATTATTTCACGCCGCTACTCTGGAAATTGCGCTAAACACCAGAGGTTGATAGCAAATACAATTACTAAATCAAGGTTTATATCGCTTTTGCCTTATACACGTTAAAGAGGAAATATTTAATAGGTAGAGAGATGAAAGTTATACTGGTTAAAGATGTAGAGGGGACTGGCAAGGCCGGAAGTATAGTCAACGTAAAGGATGGGTTTGCCCATAATTTTCTCTTCCCCCGTAAATTAGCGGTAGAGGCTTCAGCAGGAAACCTAAAGAAGCTTGAATTAGATAAGCAGAAGGCCGGCGTAATTTTAGAAAAGAAGAGAGCGCAGGCAGAGGAATTAAAGAGCCGCTTAGAGAGGTTATCCCTTACAATGTCAGTCCTTGTTCAGGATGATGAAAGCCTTTATGGAAGTATAACAGCTGCGGATATAGCGGCTTTTTTAAAGAATGAAGGGCTTGAAGTCGATAAGAGCTGTATCTTTTTAGATAATCCAATAAAGTCTTTGGGTATTTATGAGGTATTGATAAAACTGCATCCTAAGGTAAGTGTAGTTATAAAAGTATGGGTTGTGAAAAAATAATATGCCCAAGGATATCCCGATAGAGAAAGTTCCTCCTCAGAATATAGACGCCGAGATGGCGGTATTAGGCTCTATGCTTCTTGATGAAGAAGCGATTGCTACTGCAGTTGAAAAGTTAGATAAGAGTTTTTTCTATAAAGATTCCCACCAGAAGATATTTCAGCTTATCTCAGGGCTTTATGCCGCGAATAAGGCCGTAGATTTAATCACCCTTACCGATGTCTTAAAAAAAGAAGGGATTATAGATGAGGTAGGCGGGGCAAGTTATCTTACCGGCTTAGTAAATGCCGTGCCAAGCGCAGCTAATATCGGCCATTACGTAAATATTGTAAAAGAAAAGAGTATATTAAGGACGCTTATTAATAACGCGACTAAGATTATCTCTCTTTGTTATGAGAGTGAGGGGAATATAGATGAGGTAGTTGATAATGCCGAGAGGTTTATCTTTGAGGTAAGCGAGAGAAAAACCCAAGGCTCATATCTACATATCAAAGAGGTAGTCTCCGATAGTATAGAGACCATAGATACCTTATACCGTAAAAAAGCGCATGTTACCGGCATACCTACAGGGTATATAGACTTTGATATTAAGACTGCTGGGTTACAGGAATCAGATTTAATTGTAGTAGCTGGCAGGCCCTCTATGGGCAAGAGTGCTTTTGCCTTAGGCATGGTAGAGCACGCAGGCATAGTAGAGAAGATACCTACTGCTGTTTTTAGCCTTGAGATGTCCAAGGAGCAGTTAGCTCAAAGGATGCTTTGTGCGCACGCTAGGGTAGATGCGCAGAAGGTAAGGACAGGATATTTAGCCACTTCTGATTGGCCCAAGCTTACCGCTGCCGCAGGAAAATTATCAGAAGCCCCGATATTCATCGATGATACTCCTGCTATCTCGGTTATGGAGTTAAGGGCTAAGGCTCGCCGGCTTAAAGCCCAGCAGGATATAAGGTTTATAGTATTAGATTATATGCAACTTATGCGCGGCTCCGCATATTCGGAGAGCCGTCAGCAAGAGATTTCAGAGATATCCCGTTCCCTTAAAGCCTTAGCTAGGGAACTAAGGGTTCCTATAGTAGCGATAAGCCAACTTTCGCGCGCAGTAGAGTCCCGTTCCGATCATCGTCCGCAGCTCTCAGATTTAAGGGAGTCAGGGGCTATTGAGCAAGATGCTGATGTGGTAGTTCTTCTGCTTAGAGAAGAATACTATAGCCCTACTTCGGATAATCAGGGTATAGCCGAGGTAATTATTGCAAAACAGAGGAACGGGCCGGTAGGGTCTTTAAGGTTGGCATTTATTAAAGAATATACCCGCTTTGAGAATATTGCCCGGATAGAATAAGTTATTGCGGTAGATTAGCAATTTATATATAATAGTTAAAATGCATAAAAGAATATCTTTATTTTTCCTACCTATACTCATCCTTTGCCTAACCCATTTATCTTTTGCCCAAAAAGATAAACCAGAGGTTCTCTCTCTTGAAGCCGATGCTCAGATTAACGAAAAAGAAGGCAAAGAGGTAATATCCATAGAGATAAAAGGAAATAAGGCTATTTCTACCAATACTATTATCTCTAAGATGAAGACCCGCATTGGAGGATTTTATCAGGAGAATGTTATCAGCGACGACCTAAAGCGCCTATATCTATTGAATTTCTTTAGCGATATTAAGATAGATAGCCAGCTTTCAGATAAAGGGGTTAAGGTTATAGTTGTAGTCTCTGAGAGGCCGATTATTGAAAAGATAAGTTTCTCTGGGATACACCGTATTACAATGAAGGATGAGAAGCTTAAAGGGCAATTAAAATCAAAGGAAGGCCAATACTTAGATTATCCTTCACTTTCCGAAGATATACGCATCTTAGAAAAGATGTACGAGAAGATAGGCTATAGCGCAGCAAAGATAGAATATAATCTTGACCTTAACGAAGAGACGAATAAAGCGAAGGTTCACTTTAATATTGTTGAAGGCGGTAGGGTGCGTATAAAAGATATTATTATAAACGGCAATAATAATATTGCTAAGGGTAGGATTTTAAAGCTTTTAAAGACTAAGCGGGCATGGTTTTTTAACGCTGGGATTTTAAAAGACGATGTTTTAACTGACGATATAGAGCGCATTAAGGCTTTTTACAGGAGGGAAGGCTATATAGATGTTGCGGTTAGCTATCAGGTGGCTCCCGATGCCAAGAAGCCATATCTTTTATTCGTTAATATAGAGATAATTGAAGGGAATAAGTATTTAGTCGGGGATGTAAGTATCAAGGGGAATAAAGATATGAGCGAAAAGGATATCTTGATGCGCCTTAAAGAGTGCGTAACAGGAAAGACTTTTAGCGAAGAGGCGATGAAGATTGACTTAACTTCCATACAGGGGCTTTATTTTGACCGGGGATATGTATCAGCTAACATTCAAGAGTCTGTCTCTTTGAACCCTCAGACACACAGGGTTGATATAACTTATAACATAGTAGAAAATCAGGTAACCTATGTTGATAAGATTAAGGTTAGAGGAAATATTAAGACTAAGGATATTGTCGTCCGGAGGGAGATGCGCCTTAACCCGGGGGATAGGTTTGATGGAGAAAAGCTTAGGCGTAGTAAAGAGAGGCTTACCAATTTAGGCTACTTTGAAGAGATAGGTTATGATACCGAAGATACGGGTAATCCAGATAAGAAGAATCTCATTGTAGATGTTAAAGAGACAAAGACCGGCTCATTTAGCTTTGGAGGCGGGTATAGTACTGTTGATGATTTTGTCGGTTTTGTTGAAGTGGAGCAGAAGAACTTTGACTGGAAGAACTGGCCTTATTTTACCGGCGCAGGGCAGAACCTAAAACTTAGGGCAACTATAGGGACTATTACCAGTGGTTTTGATTTAAGCTTTACTGAGCCGTGGCTATTTGATTATCCGGTTTCGTTTGGGTTTGACGCTTATAGACGTACGCATAAAAGGGATTCTGATGCCGGATATGGGTATGATGAGGAGACTACCGGAGGAGCCTTAAGGTTAGGAAGAGAGTTAACCGAGTACTTACGGGGAGATCTTATCTATAGGATAGATTTGGTAGATATAAGTAATACCTCTTCTAATGCTAGTGCTGATTTAGAAGCCGAAAGAGGCAAAAATTTAATAAGCAGCATTACTCCCTCTCTTACATTTGATAGTAGGGATAATGTATTTGATACGCATAGAGGGAATCTTTTTACCGGTTCAGTAGAGTTTGCCGGAGGGCCTTTAGGAGGAGATAAGGATTATTGGAAGTTTTTTGGCCGCGCAAGCCACTATATACCTTTATTTCGTAACTCTGTCTTAGAGCTTAGGGGTAGGGTGGGGATAGCAGAGCCTTATGGAGATTCTAAAAAGATACCGATATACGAGAGGTTCTTTGCTGGAGGCGCTTATACTATAAGAGGGTATGAAGAAAGAAAAGTTGGGCCTATTGACCCTAAAACTAGCGATCCTCTTGGTGGCGCTTCTTTGTTTGTCGGAAACGTAGAGTATGTCTATCCTTTATTTGGTTTTTTAAAAATAGCTATTTTTTATGATATAGGTAATGTCTGGGAGAAGGCAGGGGATATTTTTTCCAATAAGGACGCCTATAATGTTTCTAATACCGGAGGGTTAAAATCAAGCGTTGGTTTAGGCTTTAGGATAAAGACACCGATAGGCCCGATTATGTTAGATTATGGCATACCTTTGGATAAAGAGCCCGGAGAGGAGGGTAAGTCAAAAGGAAGGTTCCATTTTAGCGTAAGCAACAGTTTTTAAGGCAAAGAGTGTTTAAAAAATAAAGGAGGAAGAAGAATGAAAAAGCTATCTATTTTTTTGGTAGTATTGTTAGTAGGGGTTTTTCTTGTATCAGGGATAGTGTTAGCTGCGGATAAACTTGCTTATATAGACTTAAGCCGCGCTTTTAGCGAGTATAATAAAACAAAAGACTACGATAAAAAACTTACTGATAAAGAGAAAGCTTTTATAGCTGAGAGAGATAAGAAGGTAAACGAGTTTAATGCCTTTAGGGATAAGTTTGCGCTTTTAAGCGATAAGGAGAAGGAGGCGAAGAAGGGCGAGCTTGAGTCTAAGGCAAACGTTTTAAAAGATTTTTTAACTCAGAAGGAAGAAGAGCTGCGTAAAGAGCAAGAGGAGAAGATGAAAGAGATTCTCAATGATATACAGGATGCGGTTAATTTGCATGCTGAGAAGTCAGGTATAACCTTAGTCTTTAATGATAGGGGTTTAGTCTATCGGATAAAGGCTATGGATATTACTAGCAACATTATAGATATTTTGAACAACAAGAAAAGATAATCTTTAATTAAAAGATAGTAGGATGCGTAGGGCATTAAAAGAAGTCGCTGACTTTATTAAAGGCGAATTAGTCGGTGACAAAGATATAATTATAACCGGGGTAAATGGGATAAAAGAGTCTGAACCCGGAGACTTAACTTTTCTCTCTAATCCTAAATATCAGTCTTTAGTTGATAAGACTAAGGCCTCCGCAGTTATTGCTTCTTATGATGTTTCTATCAATAAGCCTACTATCCGCGTTAATAATCCTTCACTTGCCTTTGCAAAGGCTATAACTTTATTTAAAGACGATAAACTAATTCACCCTAAAGGGGTTCATTCAAGTGCAATAGTAGGAGAAGGCGTAAAATTAGGCAAAAATGTCTCTCTGGGTGCATATGTTGTAGTAGGGCCTAATGCATCAATAGGAGATAACGCTATTGTTTATCCCGGGTCATTTATTGGTGCTTACTCAAAGATAGGTAGCAATGCTTTAATTTACGCTAATGTATCTATAAGGGAAAATTGCACTATAGGTAATAATGTTATAATCCATAGCAATACCGTAATAGGCTCAGATGGGTTTGGTTTTGTTAATGTGGAGGGGAAGCACCATAAGATACCACAGGTAGGCATAGTAGAGATTCACGATGATGTAGAGATAGGCGCTAATGTAGCTATCGATAGGGCAAGGTTTGGCAAGACAATTATTGGCGCAGGGACAAAGATAGATAATTTAGTCCAAATTGCGCATAATGTTGTTATAGGCAAGAATTGCTTGATTGTCTCTCAGGTAGGAATCTCAGGAAGCACTACGATCGGTAATAATGTAATCCTTGCCGGACAAGTTGGTTTAGTTGGGCATATAAGCATAGGGGATAATGTCATAGTTACTGCCCAATCAGGGATAAGTAAGTCTATTCCCCCTAACATGTTGGTCTCTGGTTCTCCGGCAAGGCCGCATATGCAGAATCAGAGGATTCTTGCAAGCACTCAAAACCTGCCGAATTTATTTAGTTTAGTCAAAGAGCTTAAAAAGAGGATTGAGGGTTTGGAGGCAAAGCCTTAAAAAATAAAGGATAGTTTATGGTTTTTCAAAAGACAATTGCTAAGGAAACCTCTTTTAGCGGAGTAGGTTTACATACTGGCAATAAGTGTAATGTTACACTTAAACCGGCAGAAGCAAATACAGGGGTTATCTTTGTGCGGTTAGATTTACCCGGTAGCCCTAAGATAAAGGCCGATTCTTATTCTTTAATTAACCCCGGAGATATACTCCGCAGGACTACTCTTGAACAAGGCAAAGCGCAGGTTCAGACTATAGAACATTTTATGGCAGCGCTTTTTGGTTTAGGCATAGATAATTTGATAGTGGAATTAGATAACAAGGAGCTCCCGGGCTTAGACGGAAGTAGCCTTAAATACCTTGATATTATTATGCAGTCGGGGATTAAAGAGCTTGGGGTAAAGCGCGATATTTTTGAGCTTAAAGAGCCGATACGTATTGAAGAAGGAGGAGCTTCAATTATGGCCTTGCCTTTTTCGGGGCTTAGCGTGTCATATACTTTAGATTATAATTTTGTAGAGCGTAGAACGGAATTTTTAGAGCTTAAGTTTTCTTCTCCAGAGGTCTTTAAAAAAGAGATTGCTCCTGCTAGGACATTTTGCTTAGAGAGCGAAGCAAAAGAGTTACAGAGTAAGGGTTTTGGTATGGGTGCTAATTACGACAACACTTTAGTCTTAACTAAAGACGGGGAAGTTATTAAAAATAAGGTTCGCTTCTCAGATGAGTTTGTGCGCCATAAGATACTTGATTTAATAGGGGATTTAAGCCTTTTGGGGTTTGCTTTAAGGGCTCATATAGTAGCCCTAAAAAGCGGGCATGCATTAAATATAAGGTTAGTTCAAGAGATAGCCAAACAAAGGGAGAGATATTCTATGGATAAGAAAACAGGCATTTTAGAGATAGAAGATATCAAGAAGATACTTCCTCACCGCGAGCCGTTTCTTTTTGTGGATAGGATTGTAAAATTAGAATACGGCAAGTATGCAACAGGGATAAAGAACGTCACTATCAATGACTATTTTTTTAAAGGGCATTTTCCCAGTCAACCGGTTATGCCCGGGGTGATTATTATTGAGGCCATGGCGCAGGTAGGCGGCGTGATGATGCTTGCGTCCGACGAGAATAGAGGCAAGCTTGCTTTTTTTATGGCGATAAATAATGTTAAGTTTAGAAAGCCGGTTGTCCCGGGGGACCAACTTGTGCTAGAGGTAGAGGCCTTAAAGGTTAAGTCTAGGACTGGGCAGGTACGTGGACGGGCATTAGTTGAGGGGAAGGTAGTGGCAGAGGCAGAGCTTATGTTTGCCTTAGTGGAAGACTAATCTATGAAGATACATAAGACAGCTATTGTTTCTAAAAAGGCAGAATTAGGCAGTAATATAACCGTCGGGCCCTATACAATCATAAATGATAAGGTTATGATTGGCTCAGGGAGCATAATTGGAAGCCATTGCCTTATTGACGGAAATACCTCTATAGGAAACAACTGCCAGATTTTTACCGGCGCTATAGTCGGCTCTCAGCCGCAGGATTTAAAATACAAAGGAGAAGAAGCATTTTTAGATATAGGGGATAATAATATAATCCGCGAATACTGCACACTTAACCCTGGTACAGGTGAAGGCGGGAAGACTACTATCGGTTCAAATAACCTTTTTATGGCGTACTCCCATATTGCCCATGATTGTAAGGTAGGGAATAATTGTGTCTTTGCTAACAACGCTACCCTTGCCGGGCACGTAGTTGTTGAAGATTTAACGGTTTTAGGAGGGTTAGCCGCCATACATCAGTTTGTCAGAGTTGGAAAGCTTTCTATAATTGGGGGGTGTTCTAAGGTTGTTCAAGATATACCTCCTTTTTCAACTTGTGACGGCCATCCGGCCGTTGTCTATGGTTTAAACCTTATTGGCTTACGCCGAAATAAAGTCGATTATGGGGCTATAAAAGAACTTAGTAGCGCTTATAAGATAGTTTTTAATTCAGGGTTAATCCTTAAAAACGCCATAGAAGAATTAAAAAGCCCTAAGTTTAAGTCTGCCGAGGTCAACTACCTTCGTAACTTTCTTAGCTTGTCTAAACGCGGGATAAGTAGGTCCTGTAGGCTAGATAAATAAATAATGGAGAGAATTGGTTTAATCGCCGGGAATAGAAAGTTTCCTTTGCTATTTTGCCAAGAGGCAAAAAAGAATAACCTTTATATCGTAGCTGTAGCGGTAAAGGGAGAAACTTCTTTAGGGATTAATAAGTTAGCGGATAAGGTATATTGGGTTAGGTTATCAGATTTTAGCCGTATTTTCGCTATCTTCAAAGGCGAGGGGATTAAGAAGGTTGCAATGGTAGGCCAGATTAGCCCTCACCGCCTTTTTAGTAGGGAGGTATCTTTTAGCCCTGATATTCAGCAGATTCTTAGGGCGATAAAGGATAAGAGGGCAGATACTATCTTTGGCGCAATTGCCGATAAATTAAAAGAAGGGGGGTTAGATTTACTTGATTCCACCCTCTTTGTTAAAAGCCACCTTCCTTCTAAGGGAGTTCTTACGGCGCATAATCCGGATAAGGTAACTTGGGAAGATATAAGTTTTGGCTTTGAAGCGGCAAAGGCAATAGGCGCTTTAGATATAGGGCAGGCAGTAGCAATTAAAGATAAGGCGATAGTGGCAGTTGAGGCTTTTGAGGGGACGGATAAATTGATTTTACGTTCTGTTAAGCTTGCCGGTGCAGGCATAACCATAGTTAAAACTGCAAAGCCTAAGCAGGATATGCGTTTTGATGTCCCGGTAGTTGGCTTACGGACTATTAAATTGCTTATTAAGATAAGAGCAAAATGCCTTGCTATTCAAGCAGATAAGACTCTTTTTATTGATAGGGATGCCTCGTTAAAATTAGCCGACAAAAGAGGGCTAACCGTAGTAGCGGTATAAACGAAAATACCTTGACAGTTTTTAAAGTGGTGCTATAAATATATATAACAAGGAGGTATAAATGGCAAGATTAGCGGGTTCAAAGACAACAGAGTTTAAACTATATGCGCCTTTAGCTAAAAAGGTATCTTTAGCCGGTAGTTTTAATAAGTGGGATACAAAAAAACTTACTGCCAAGAAAGACTCAAAAGGCAACTGGGTGGTTAAAACTAGCCTTAAGCCCGGACGCCATGAGTATAAATTTTTTGTTGACGGCTCTTGGGTCAATGATGAAAAATGCTCTTCCTGCGTCCCAAATTCTTTTGGAACGCATAATTGTGTCATAGATATAAAGTAGTTTGCTTATCTTTTTAAAAGATATAATTTTAGGGCGCTAATATAAAAAAATAGCGCCCTTGCCTTTATTAACGTTTAAAGCTTTTATGAAATACCTCTACGGCCCTATAAAGTCAAGAAGATTAGGTTACTCTTTAGGCATAAACTTAACCACGCCTAAGACCTGTACTTTTGGATGTATCTACTGTCAGATAGGAGAGACTAGTGAGCTTACCACTCTTAGGTCAGAATACATCAAGATAAGCGATATCGTTGAAGAACTTAAAGAGTGGAAGAATAGCCTAAAGGGAGTTATTCCTCCTTTAGATTATATTACCCTATCCGGTTCAGGGGAGCCTACCTTAAATAATAAGATTTCCGAACTGATAGCATTCCTTAAAGCCTTTTTGCCTATAAGAATAGCCCTGATAACTAATGCCTCGCTTTTTAGTGACCCATTAGTGCGAAGAGAGATACTTGATGTTGATTTAATTGTCCCTTCATTAGACGCTGTTACAGAGAGTAGGTTTGTTAAGATAGACCGGCCCTGTGAAGAGATAAAGATAGAAGATATTATCAACGGGCTTATCTCTTTAAGAAGAGAGTTTAAGGGCAAGATTTGGCTTGAGGTGATGCTGGTAAAGGGAGTAAATGACGATATGCGCCATATACGAAGGCTTAAAAACGCTATAGATATGATAAACCCGGATAAGATACAGATTAATTCTCCTGTCCGTACAGCAAGCGAATCAGGGGTTTTTCCGGTTGCTAAGTATAAGCTTAAGAAGATTAAGGATATCCTAGGGGATAAGGCTGAAATAATCTAACGCGCCCATCGCCCAATGGATAGGGCACCAGTCTTCGGAACTGGCTTTGGTGGTTCGACTCCACCTGGGCGCAGGTGACAGTAGGAGAATAATGTTAAGACGTATCATTGCTAAAGAGCTATTGATTATTTTAGGTTTGGTAGTTCTTATATTTTTCTTTAATCATTTTATCTTTAAAAATACACCCGTAATCCTGCCGAGATATAAGCTTGATTTTATAAACGGAGAGACGTATGTAATAACTATAATGCCTAAGATACGTACTTATTCCCATTATAGTAGTTTTTTGGAAGAGGCATACAACCCCTCAGAGAAACTTATTGAAAAACGCATAAAAGAGTTTAAGGAGACAATAGGGATTAAATCTGTCTTGAAAGATAAAAGGCAAGTAAATGCCCGGCAGGTAAATTTATCACGTTTATATAGTAAGGTTGCCGGGGTTCCCTTTGTTTTTAAGCTAGGGTTTGTTTACATTGTTTTATTCTCCATCCGTTTTATTGCTTGGGTAGTTAAGGTATTGGCAAAACACTCTTTACAGCATTAAATAAATCTGTTATTATTAGTTTTAAATCTGTAGAGAAAAAAAGTTTAAATTACGGGCCATTAGCTCAATTGGCAGAGCAGGACACTCTTAATGCTGCCAGAACAAAAATCGTAACTTGTTGAATTTATTGTAACTACATACTCCGTTAATCACTTACGGAGTTTTTTTATTTCTTCCTGTATCTCTCTATTACTATCAATTTGTATCTGTATTGGACACTTTTTGGACACCAAAAGATTACTTATTCGCTTAAGGGATTAACCCCCCCGGTAGGCCCTATATTTTCGTATAATTTGGCTTAAGAAAGTGGGTGTTTTTTTTGAGAAATAAAGCTTGACAAGCACTACCAACATGGGTAAGGTATATATAATATACTAGAGAGAGAAAAAAGGAGGTGGATATGCATAAAAAAGCGGTGGTATTGTTAATGTGCTTGTTTATGCTTTTTGCAAGCACCCTTACTTTTGCTTCTCCAGTTAATCTCCCAGAAGGTATAAAAGATAAGGAAGGATTAGTTTTAAGCAAGGAGGGTTTATTAGAAAATGTAAACCTATCGATTTCTTTCTTATTTGATAATTTATCAAAGAGAAAGCTTAAGCAAGGCGGTAAAGTAAAAGCAAAAGTTCTTGGTGGAAAGATAGCGCTTTCGTTGATGGATAGGTTAGATATTTATACTACCCTTGGCCAGATTAATGACCCTGAGTTTAGACAAACATTTGATGGTTCTGATGTTAAGTTTGAGCTTGAGGATAAATTTATATGGTCAGTTGGATTAGCCGGAACTATCTATGAATGGGAAGATGCAGGAATACAGTTGTTCGGTGATGGTAACTATAGAAGAGCAAGTGGAATGGATTATAAAGCGGTTGTTGTAGATGGAACAAGGTATACCAAGAGTGAATTGTCTGGAGAAGTAGATGCTAAGTGGGAGGAATGGCAGGTTGCTTTTGGAGTAAGTAAGAAATTTAAGTATTTTATTCCTTATGTTGGAGTAAAATATTCTGATGTAAAGGCTTCAGCGAAGGCAACTGCTGGAGGAATTGAGTATGGAGATAGAGACAAGAGTAAGAGGAAGGTCGGTCCTTTCTTAGGAGTCTCTATTGTTCCTATAAAAGGTGTTGCTATTGATTTATCCGGTCGCTTCGTAGATGAGCAGGCCTTCTCAGTTATTACAAGAGTTAAATTTTAATTAGTATATTTAGTAATAAAAAGGGCGGTGATGATAATATTCACCGCCTTTTTTGTTGTTCTAAAAACTATCCCTATTGTATCTGTATTGGACACCAAAAGATTACTTATTTGCCTAAGGGCTTAACCCCCCCAGTATCCCCTATATTTTCGTATAATTGGGCTTAAGAAAGTGAGCACTTTTTTGGGATTTTTTGATTGCTCTTGTATTTTAGGGTGGTAAACTATACTAAAGGTCTATTAGTAAAGTATTGATGGAGAGTATGTGAAAAAAATAAAATAACAGGAAGATAGAAAATTAAGAAGGGGAGAGGGGATTATGAAGAGCATTCTTAAATCGCTAGTTGTTGTTTTAGGCCTATTTTGTATCATTATCGGTTTTAGGCTCTTGCTTAATAATTACAACAACCAAATAATCAACAATGCTCCTATATACTGTGATAATAGAGATTATGTTATGGCGCTATTCTTTCCAAGATGGGATGCAATACAATTAAAATATGACCCTACTTGGGAAAAAGTTTATATACCAAGGTTCCATAAATTTATTTCAGATAACCCAGGTTTTCATCTATATAAAAAAAGCAATATACCCAAGGTTTTAACAAAAGAATATGTAAGGAGGTATATAGAAAATGTCCAAGGAATAGACTATAAAAGAGTAGAAAAGTGGCTTTTAGATATAATTAGGTTAATTCAGGCAGAGGTTTATAGTTATGAAGAGGTATTTGCTACTCCCCCTTCTGAATATAATATTTGGAACAGTACATATATGAAACAGTTGCGTCAGGTTTTAACATTTATACCTGTACGAGAAAGATTAGGTATTCTTTTAGAGAAAATACCAGTTTTCTTTATTCCTATTGTATTTTTAATAGGCTTGCCAATGTTGATAGTACAGGTATTTTTTTGGATAAAGTCTTTGATTACAAGAAAGCAGCTAAATGTTGTTTTGTTGAGAAAAAATCAAGCTATTTTATTTCTTTTCATTGCAGTAATAATAGCGGGTATTTATTCTGCTAGTTTGTTAATATCCGAATTGCGGAATCCCCCTCTATATACAAACCAACTTCAATTGAAGTTAGAAGTTTTTCGTAAGAGTTTTGTTATGTTGGGGGTTTCTTTTCTTTTTACATTTCTTTCTCTTTGGAGTTTAAAAGTAGTTTTTAGTTTATTAATAGAAAAGATTAGAGAATTAGTATACCTTTTAAAAAGAACAAGGATTGTTAAGTTACCCTAATTTCTTATATACTGTTATAAGAGCTGTTGATAAGAAAGCAGTTGTAAAAGATAGAGCCTTAGAGTTAAAGAGATACTACGAAGTCTTAAAGGATTAAGGAGGGGAGAAATGAAAAATTCAAGATTTGTGACAAATGCAGGAAATATAGACAATGATGAATTAAGATTAAGGCGCAAAGAGGTATTGGGCTATTCAATTTTTGCTCTTTTATTTGCTATATTACCCAAAACCCTTATAGAAAAAGCTGGAGGGTATAGCGTTTTTACGGTAATGCATATTATAGCAGTAATAATTTTGATTTTTGTTATTATTGCTTTTATTGGGGGGATTAAGGCACTTTATAAGTTAACTAAAATTATATACGTAAATCCTAAGAGATACTTTATTGCATACCTTTTCTTAATATTCTTAGGGGGTTTCGTAATAGGGTTTTTTGCAATTCTTGGTTTAATTTTATTATGGATTGAGGTTAGAAAATTTATAAACCGTGATAAATTAAACATAAATGATAAAAGATAAAATAGGAGAATGTATAAACCTTGTAATGTTCTTTATTAGTCAAATTAAATTTTGAAAAAAGGGGGGGCATGAGAAAGTTTATTTTGCTATTTGTTTTAGCAATAATGGTATGCGGGTGTGTTAGGGTTAATTCAGAGTTTGGTAGTTTCACAAGTATTAAATATCCGGCTAAAGGGGAGAATGAGGAAGTTATGTTGTTGACTTCGGTTCCTAATAGGCCATATAAGGAGATAGGTATTATCAGGGTCGAAGCTACTAAGGCGGCAACGTTAGAGAAAATTAATTTTCAAATTTTAAAGAAAGCAAAAGAAGTTGGGGCTGATGCCGTAATCAATATTTACTATTCCGGTGGTGAAACAATGGGAGGGATTGTAGGTGGTACTAGCGGTAGTAATGTGATAACGATAGTTAGTAAAAAGCATGCCCAAGGCACAGCTATAATATTTACAGATAAATAACCAGTAGGAGATACAATGAAAGCATTTATTGTAGGTTTACTTTTTCTGATTGCGGTAATGATTTTATCAGGTATAGGGTTACTGCTTTATCCCTTTATTATAGCAATGGCCTTACTCTTTAGGATATTGCTTCCGTTGTTATTTATAATATTCAGCATTTGGCTCTTAGGAAAGCTAATTATATTTGTTTGGGAAAAGCTTTTTGCTAAGAAATAGTCTAATTCTGTTCTAAAACAATAAGAGAGGAAAAGTGAGCGAGAATAAGATAAGTACAATTGTTAATCAATTTGATGGAATCTTAATAATCCCTATCAAAGGAGACGAGCCGGTTTTAGTTTTTAAAAATCTTGGCAAGCCATTTTTTGAAGATTACATATCTGGAAATTTGGATGAGGGAGTAACAGATGCCGGCGTGTTTTCTGATTATCTCGTTACCTGGAAGGGAAAATTATTAGAACACGATTTTCCTTTAGAAGTTAACCAGCAATACGGTAATTCAATTAAAGCATTAACCGAAGGCCCGATTCCTTATGATATTACAGATTTACCAAAAGGGGTGGTTGAATTGCCACTAAACATAGTAATGGGAGATAAAAACATTAAGATATTTAGCCCATACTATATAAAACCTGTAAGAAAGGCACTTAGAAAAATAGGAATTTTAAAAGAAAAAAGAGGGAAAATTAAAAAAAGAGATAAAATTGTTGCTTATAGGGACAAATTTATTTTACAGCAATATAAATCAATTGTAAAAACTCATAAGCGTAAAATATTACCTATAAAAACAATTCAGCAAAGATGGACTAATAAGTTAATATCTTTTTACCCAGATGATTCAAAGAAGGTAGAGAAGTATGAAGTTTCTGATGCTACCATTAGAAGAGTTTTAAAACGTTACATTAAGAAATAATTTTTTCATGAAAAAGTATTTTTTTTGATGTAGCGAGAATTTAATAATTATAAGTTATACTTAAGCCAGATGGTGAAAATCATCTGGTTTTTTATTTTTAGAAAGGAGGTGATATTAATGGAAGATTTAAGTAAATGGTTAAACGAGGGGAAGCCCCAAAAGAAGACTAAGTTTATAAACCAAATTTTGAAAGTGGGAGAAAAGGAAACATATATTTACCAAGCAGTGAGAAAGGCAGAAGGTAAGTTTGGTAAAACACTACACTATATCTTTAATTCTTTAGATGGGGAGCTTATCTTTGATAGCAAAAACCCCAAGCATGCAGAGATATTTAAATCTATTACCTTTGGTTCAAGGGTAAGCATAAAGAAGGTTTTTAAGGATGGCAGAACCCAATACGAGGTTAAATATCTCAACTCAGCAGAAGATGAAGTATTTTAGAGTATAGAGCTCTAGAGATTAATCTCTTAGTATAGAGTTTACCCTTAGAGACTATCCTTTAAGAGCTCAATCTCATATAAAGAGTATAGGAGGAGAAGTGCGTAGACCTAGATTCTTAAGTAATAAGCACACAAATTGTGATTTCTGCAGAATGGATTTTGTGGGTAATATTAATACAACTAATCTTTTTATCTGTGATAAGTGCGTTAGATACCTATGTGCGGTCTCAGAGGAAAAGAAAGTTAAGTTCTTAAAGCATTTTGCAGGGGAGAAAGACAAAGAACGTTTAATCAAGCTTTTTATAAACGAGGAGGAGCTAGAAAATGGCGGAGAAACCCAAAAGCATACAAAGCATCCTATCGGAGGCAATGCTAATTCGAGATTTCTTAGGCTTAGAGCAGCCAAAGTCTGGAAAGAGTAGAGTTATATCTAGTTGGATAAGGCAAGGGCTTAAGTATACAGAGATATCTGAGCGTAGGTATTTCTTCGAAGAAGATTTGGTAGATTTCTTTTGGGAAAAGTATAAATAATGCCTAATTCTAAACTATCACCCTTTTAAGGCACTTTAAGGGTAGTTTTAATACCCAACTAAGGCATTTTATTTAAGGGGTAAGGTATATGGACGTTTTTCTTGCTTCAGTATTATTAAAATGGGTATTTTTGGTTGGAAACCATAACTTTTAAGGTTGCCTAAAAGATTATCAAAAGATACGTTTATTTACGAAAATATACGCTTTTTTGGCTTAAGAGCGCACATAAAAGCACATAGTTAAGAAATGTTAAGGTTTTAATAATGGATAAGCGTTTTGTAGGGATACCTTTTATAGCTCAGTATTTAGACATAAGCCAAGATACTCTTAGGCAATGGGTATGGAGGAGGGAGATTCCTTATTTTAAAGTAGGCAGGTTGGTAAAATTTGATATAATAGAGATTGAAAATTGGGTTAAGAAGAAGAGGGTAAAAGAATTAACTTGACATTGTATATACAATTGATATAATAAGTATATGCCAAAAGAAAAACAGATAAACTTAAGAATCAGCCCCCAAGAGAAGAAACAACTCGAGCAAGATGCTAAGAAAGAACAAAGAAGCGTTAGTAACCTTCTTTTATGGTGTTGGAAGCAATGGAGAAAAGAAAAAGCGTGAAAGGCGTAATTAAATAATGGCAATCTATCAAAAAGGTGGAAACTGGTTTATTGACTACTACGCTAATGGACGTAGAAAGCGTGAGAAGGTAGGCACAAGCAAAGTCCTCGCCGAGACCGTTCTTAGGAAACGAAAGGTTGAGGTTGCGGAGGGGAAATTCTTGGATATTAAAAAACAACAGAAAATCAGGTTTGAGGATTTTGCCGAAGAATATTTAGAGCTTCATTCTAAATTAAATAAGTCATATTATACAGATTGTAAAATAGTTAATTTATTTAAAAAATACTTTTCCGGTAAATATCTATACGAGATAACCTTATTAGATATTGAAAGGTTTAAATCTGTAAGAGCTAAAGAAGTGAGCCCATCTACAGTAAATAGGGCGTTGGCAGTATTAAAATCAATGTTTAATAGGGCAATTTTATGGGGTAAGGCTGAAAATAATCCCTGTAAGGGCATTAAAATGCTTAAAGTGAATAACCAAAGACTCCGCTTTTTAGAAAAGGAAGAGATAGATAAGCTTTTGGCTAATTGCTGTGAGCATCTAAAGCCAATAGTAATCGTTGCATTAAACACAGGCATGAGGAAAGGGGAGATTCTAGGCCTTAAGTGGCATGATATAGATATTAAACGCAATATTATTCATCTTTACAATACTAAGAACGGAGAGAAGAGGGAAATCCCTATGAATAATATAGTCCAAAAGACTATTATAGGCGTTTTAAAGAACCCTGAGAGCCAGTATATATTTTGCAATAAGGATGGCAAGCCTTATGGCAATGTTAGAACTTCTTTCTTTACAGCTTTAAAAAAATCTGATATAGTAGATTTTCGTTTTCATGATTTAAGGCATACCTTTGCTTCTCAGCTTGTTATGTCAGGGGTAGACTTAAATACAGTTAGAGAGCTTTTAGGGCATAAATCACTTGAAATGACGCTAAGGTATAGCCATTTATCTCCGGACCATAAACAACAGGCAGTAGACTTATTGGGTAAGAGAATAGACACTTTTTGGACACTTGAGCAAACTCAAGAAAAAGCAAAAAAGTTGGTAGATTCACAACTCTTTGAAGATTATATAGTTACATAAAGTTGGGCCATTAGCTCAATTGGCAGAGCAGGACACTCTTAATGTCAAGGTCGTAGGTTCGACTCCTACATGGCCCATTTTTTTTAAGAATAAGTTTTACCCTTCCTTATGCCTAAGAATTACGAGATTTTTGAGCATACCGCAGATATCGGAATCCGCATAAAAGGAAAAGATTTAAAAGAACTCTTTGAAAAAGCAGGATTAAGTATCTTTGAGGTATCCTCCCGCAGGCAGTTTACTAAGGATAAAACTCATATTAATCTAACTGTAAGGCAAAGAGCAGAAAACTTAGAGAGCCTTTTTATTAATTGGTTAAATGAGTTAATCTCTCTATCTGCAGCAGAGAGTTTAATATTTCATAAGATAGATGTTAAAAAGATAGATGAAGGCTCCTTAGGGGCCGTAGTTACCGGGAGTAGCACTAATAACTACAAGGTAAATATAGAGATTAAGGCAGCTACTTATCATGGTTTAAAAATATTACACAATAATGACGGATATATAGCTGAGGTGATATTAGATGTCTGAGATGTTAGAGAAGATTGATGATTACCGTTGGCGCATTCCAAAGAGTTATAAGCCAAGGATGCGTGTGCCCGGCATTATTTACGCTGATGAAAAAATATTAAAAGGGATAAGAGAGGATAAGGCGATAGATCAGGTGGCTAATGTTGCTTTTTTACCCGGAGTAGTTAAGGCCTCTTTAGGCATGCCTGATTTACACTGGGGGTATGGATTTGCTATAGGAGGGGTTGCCGCTACTGATATTAACAACGGCGGAGTAATCTCTCCCGGAGGGGTGGGCTTTGATATAAACTGCGGAGTGCGCATGCTTAGGACTAACCTTTGTTTAGAGGATGTAGGAAAGAGGTTAAAAGATTTAACCTATGCTTTATTCTCCGGCATCCCTTCAGGCGTTGGTTCAGAGGGGGATATTAGGGTAAGTTCAAGAGAGGTAGAGGAGATTCTTGTTAAAGGCGCTGGTTGGGCAGTAAGTAAGGGTTATGGGATGCAGGATGATTTAGATTGCACCGAAGAAAACGGAGCAATGCAAGGAGCTGACCCTAAGGCAGTATCTGAACGCGCGCATAAAAGAGGAAGGGCTCAGTCCGGGACATTAGGGAGCGGTAATCATTTTTTAGAGGTTCAGGTAATTGACCAGCTATACGATGCTAAGATATGCGATGCCTTAAATTTAAACCTAGGGCAAATAACGATAATGATTCACTCCGGTTCCCGCGGGCTTGGGTATCAGGTCTGTGAAGATTATACGCGCAATATGGTAAGCTGTTTAAGTAAGTATAATATTAGTGTCCCTGACCGGCAGCTTGCCTGCGCTCCGGTTGATTCAGAAGAGGGAAAAGCCTACCTATCGGCAATGAAGTGCGCGGCTAATTATGCCTGGGCAAATAGGCAGTGCCTTATGCACCTTACGCGCAATATATTTGAAAAGGTTTTTAATTCTTCCTGGCAAAAGTTAGGAATGTTTTTGATTTACGATGTAGCGCATAATATCGCTAAAATTGAAAAGCATATCATTGATGGAGAAGAGAAAAAGTTATGCGTTCATAGAAAAGGCGCAACCCGCGCAATACCCGCTAATCATCCGGCACTACCGCAGAAGTATAAGAATATAGGCCAACCGGTTATAATCCCGGGTGATATGGGGAGAAACTCTTATCTTTTGGTAGGTTTAGATGGAGCGCAAGAGTCGTTTTTTTCCTGCTGCCATGGTGCAGGTAGGGTTAAATCCCGGACCGAGGCGTTGCGTACAATTAACCACGCTACTTTATTGAAAGAATTAGAGTCTTCAGGTATAATAGTTAAAGCTTCGGGGCGCGGGACAGTAGTAGAAGAGGCTCCGCAAGCTTATAAGGATGTTAACGACGTAGTAAATGTAGTGCACAATGCCGGGATTGCAAAGCGGGTTTGCAGGATGCGTCCCTTAGGAGTAATAAAAGGTTAAAAACAGGGACTGCCCTCGAAGGGGGCTGTCCCTAGAAATAAGGACATCTAAATGCTAGATATAAAGTTTATCCGTGAAAATACCGAGTTAGTTATTCAGTCGCTAAAAAACCGTAACCTAAATTTAGATATAGCCGGTTTAATGGCTAAGGATGATGAGCGCAGGAAGATTTTATCTAAACTTGAAGAGCTAAGGTCTCAGCGCAATAAGGCTAATGATCAGATAAGCGCATTACTTAAAGAAAAAAAAGACGCTAAAGATAAGATCTCCTCTATGAAATCCATCTCAGAAGAGATTAGCCTTTTAGAGAAGAGTGTAAAGGAGTTAGAATTAGATATATCAAAATCTCTAATCAATATACCAAATATTCCGCATTCTTCTGTTCCTGTAGGTGCACCAAAGAATAATCAAGTGGTCCGCTCTTGGGGCAATTTAAAGAAGTTTAACTTTAAGCCCCTTTCGCATATAGATATAGCCCAAAAACTAGATATAATTGATTTTAACCGGGCGACAAAGATAACCGGCTCAAACTTTGTCCTTTATAAAGGGCAAGGAGCCAAACTTGAGCGAGCTCTGATTAACTTTATGTTAGACTTGCACACCAAAAAGCACGGCTATACAGAGGTTTTTCCTCCTTTTTTAGTTAACCGCGCGTCTATGACTGGCACCGGGCAACTCCCTAAGATGGAGGAGGATATGTATCGCCTAAAAGAAGATGACCTCTTTCTTATTCCTACCGCAGAGGTCCCGGTAACTAATATCTTTCGTGATGAGATATTAGAAGAAAAAGACCTGGCTATCTCTTACGTAGCATATAGTGCTTGCTTTAGAAGAGAGGCAGGGGCATACGGAAAGGATACCCGTGGGCTTATACGCGTGCATGAGTTTAATAAGGTAGAGATGGTAAAGTTTGCCAAGCCTCAAGATTCCTATAATCAGTTAGAGAGGTTAGTTAATGACGCAGAAGAGGTCTTAAAGCTTTTAGGTATCCCTTACCGTGTGGTAATGTTGGCTACCGAAGATTTAAGCTTTGCCGCAAGTAAGTGTTATGATTTAGAAGCATATTCTCCGGGAGTGGATAAGTGGCTTGAGGTATCAAGCTGCAGTAATTTTGAGAGTTTTCAGGCAAGGCGGACTAATATACGTTACAGGCCACAAATTAAGCAATCCGGAAAACAAGCAACAGAATACTTACATACCTTAAACGGCTCCGGAGTAGCTATCCCGCGCACAATGGCCTCACTTATAGAAAATTACCAGCAATCCGACGGAAGTATAATGATTCCGGAAGTATTAAGGGGGTATATGGATGGAGAAGAGAGAATCTCTTAATAAGCAAAAAGAAGTTAAAGGAAAACAAGAAGTAGAGCCGATCCAAAAGCCAAGCTGGCTCTCTAATCGGGCATTTGATGTTATCAAGCTTATCTTAGGTATTTGCTTGTTGCCTTTTGTCTATTCCTCAACCGTCTCTTTCCTAAAACAGCTTAACAATATAAATACTACACCCCAAACTTACTTCTGGTCCGGGATTATAGCTTTTGTTTTAACTTATCTTTTTATCTTTGAGCCGGGGTGGGTTTATGACGGCGGGCATAAGATATTAGAGTTTTTGTTCAGCTTTGTCCAGCCATTAGTTAAGGTTGCGCCGTATCTTTTGCCGATATACCTTATTACGATATTTATTGTTTATCTTATTTTGGTTGTATTTATACCTAGTAGCCGTCTGATTAATCTTACCATGTTTTTATTTGGGGTAAGCCTTGCCTTACACCTTGTCTTTTCCTCAAAGGCGATACGCGCTAAAAAAGGGGATATTTTAAAAAGCAATTATATCTTTGGTTTTTCATTTGTCTATATTATTAATTTAGGGCTCTTGGCATTATTCCTTAACATTATATTCAATAATTTTTCCTTTGTCTCATTTTGTAATGATACACACTTTTTAGCAGGAGAGATATTCAGGGCTATTTTCCGTCAACTTTTTAAAGTTTAAGTTTTTTAAAGGAGAGGTGGCTGAGCGGTTGAAAGCGGCAGTCTTGAAAACTGTTTTGGGGATTTTCCCCAACGTGAGTTCGAATCTCACCCTCTCCGAAAGAAACTTCAAAATTAAGGAGACCAATTACCGATGAAAGAGTTTTTATCTTTAGTTGATGTTGACCATTTTGAAACCCGTTATGCAAAGGATATAAAGGACGGGAAGTTCTTTGGTTTCCCCATAGAGCCGATTATTAAAGCAGAGAAGAGGCTTAAGGACCCGAATGAGCGTTCTATTGCTTACTTCTCTATGGAATACGGTTTAGCTACTAGTTTCTATAATACCTTTAAATCCTCCGGTAAAACGCATGAAACTAACAAAACCCCTAGAAACACCGTCTTTTCAAATTATCGCGTTGCCGATTATCTCTTTGAGGTAAAGACTGATAGCCTTCTTGATCTTCCGATATATAGCGGAGGGTTAGGCGTTTTAGCAGGGGATACTATAAAAACCATGGCGGATTATAAATTACCGGCGTTAGGAGTAGGGGTTTTGTGGCGCTCGGGTTATTTTCGTCAGGAGTTCTGGTTTAAATACGGCCAGGTTCCGGAGAAGATGCAATGGGACCCGTATAGTTATCCGGGGCTTATACCTTTGAAGAATACCGTAACTTTAAAGCTTAAGAATGAAGATATCCACCTAAAGCTCTGGAAATATTATGTGTATAGTTATAAACTTGATTATGCTATTCCACTTATCCTTCTTGATGCTGAATTACCCAAAAATAGAAAAGACTTAAGTATGCTTACTGACCAGCTTTACCGCAGTGATAACTCTTGGATAAAGCTTATGCAGAGGGTGGTTTTAGGTTTTGGTGGTATAAGTGCTTTAAACTCTTTAAATTACCCGATTAAGATATTTCATCTTAATGAAGGCCATGCTGTCTTTGCTTTTGTGGAGAAGGCGCGGGGGTTAAATAATGCCCAGGTAGAAGACCTTAAAAGCCACTTCTGTTATACTTGCCATACCCCTGTACAGGCAGGGCATGACCGTTTTTCAAACGAAGATATACAAGGGGTGCTTAAAGACGAGGATTTAAAGCTTATACAAAGATTCGGTAAAGAGGGCTCAGGGTTAATTAATTTAACGCTTCTGTCTATGAATATCGCCTCTTCAATAAATGCGGTATCCAAGAGGCATCAGGAGGTTATGCAGTTGCAATTCCCTGAGTATAAGGATAGGATAAAGTTTGTTACCAATGGCGTTCATCCTTATACTTGGGTTTCTTCAGATTATATTAAATTATTTAAGGATTTTTCTCCGCCGATAGATGATTTTGATTCTAACCCTATGTCCTTAGCGAATGTATCCCATATTAAGAATAATGAAAACTTCCGTAAGCAGATATGGCTAAAACATAGCATTAATAAGCAGAGGCTTTGTTCTCTTTTAGATAAGTGGAGGTTAAAAGAGGATGTTTTTACTCTTTGTTGGGCGCGCAGGATAGCTGCGTATAAAAGGCCGAGTTTAGTCTTGCAGGATATAGAGAGGCTTTTGGGTATCGCTGCGAAGCACGGGCCTTTACAGATAATTTTAGCAGGTAAGGCCCATCCTAATGATAACCTTGGGTTTACCTTTGTTAATGAGATGATGGATAAAGTTGATAAGTTAGGGGATAAGAATTACGATAAGCTTAAAATAGTTATACTGGAGAATTATGATATCTACTTAGGCCACCTGCTTACTTCAGGGGTTGATCTTTGGTTAAATAACCCCTATCCTCCTTTTGAAGCCTCAGGCACAAGCGGGATGAAGGCGCTTCTTAACGGAGTTGTGCAGTTGACTACTTCTGACGGTTGGGTGGTAGAAGCTGAAGATAAGGGGATAGGTAAGATATTTGGGACGCGCTATTTGGAAGGTAAGATTGGAAGCGAGTTTGACCGCTCTATGGCTTTTGATGCAGATGCACTTTATAAGTCGCTTGAGGAATTAGTGGCTATGTATTACTCAACCTATAAGGGTAAGTTAAACCTCTCATCGTCTTGGATTGATATGATGATTAATTGCGTGGCTACATCCGCGCATTTTAATACTTATAGGATGTTAGATGAGTACAAGGGCTTGATTTGGGATGCCTGCATTAGTAAAGAAAAAGCAGTAGTAGTTTAAATAAGGGAGAGTTGGCAGAGCTGGTTGAATGCGGCGGTCTCGAAAACCGTTGTCGTCGTAAGATGACCGGAGGTTCGAATCCTCCACTCTCCGCTTGCTTGGGGACGGTTCTTTAAGCTATAACCTATTACTTTTTATATAGCTACAGAAACTAAAAAATATTGGAGAGGTGGCTGAGTGGTCGAAGGCGCATGTCTGGAGAACATGTGAGCTGCAAGGCTCCCAGGGTTCGAATCCCTGCCTCTCCGTTTGATTTTTGAGTGAACCCCGTAGAAGATGGTAAGAAAAAACACCCACACCAATTAATTGTGGACGCGAACCATGAGGTGGGCATGAGCCTAGAGGGAGGAGATATGGATAATAGCCAGCAAGAATTAAAATTACAATCGGATATTAAATATTTTAATACGTCAATTATGAAACTAGTGTTATTGTTTGTATGCACCTTCGGCATTTATGGACTTTATTGGCATTATAAGAATTGGAAAGCAATAAAGGATCATACTGGCGAGAAAATATCCCCCTTTTGGAGGGCATTCTTTTGGATATTTACATGTTCCGATTTGTTTAAGATAATAGGATTGTCTGCTTTGGGCAAGGGTATCAATATTGCTTATTCAGCAAGAGATCTCGCGACTTTTTATATTTTAATGATGCTTTTCGGGGTAGTCGGAAGTAAGTATGATAATCAGATAGCTAATTTGCTTTGGGTGGTAGGTTTTTTTGCAGTGATTCCTCTTGTTATTGTACAGAAGGCAGTAAATTCATATAATGCCGCAATAGATGATTCTTATATGATAAATGACGGATTTAGTTGGAAATCTATTACTGTAATCGTGTTAGGCGCGATTTTATTGATTTTATCTATTGCAGGAAGATTTTTACCGAATCCAAAGTAACATGTATTATTAAATAACTTAGTCGTAGCACGGTTCTGATCTTGATGGTTATTTGGATTTTAAGGGTTTGTTGAAGATGGGTTCATTTAGGGTGATGAGCCAATCTAGGCTACGTTTTCAATGAATTTTTATAAGTAGCTCTATTTTAGTTGGTTGCAGGGCTTGACTTTTATCCACGACTCTCCGTTTTTGTTGGCAATTAATTTAATTCTGTTTAAAAAATTATCTTAAGATAAAAGAGCTAAAGTAAAAGCATTGCTTATTGCTTTAAGGCTTAAAGATATGAAATAACTATTACAATGGATAATACGGATCAGTTTATCAAGCAGTTTGGGGAAGTAGCCGGAAAGGGTGCGCAGGCAGTTGTTTACGTGCGGGATGATATAGCGGTAAAGGTTTTCAATGTAGGGTATTTGAAACCTTTTGTCTTCTATGAAGCAATGGTTATGACTTATATTGAAGATGCAGGCTTGCCGACCCCTAAAATTTATGAAGTCTTAGCTGTTAACGGCCAGATGGCGCTAAAGATGAGCCGCGCTAAAGGGGAATCGCTTGATGACATTATGTTAAAAGATTCAGGAAAAATCCCGGCGATACTTGATAAAATGATAGATTTACAGAGGCAGATTCACAAGAAGAGTATACCGGCGATTATCGGACTAAAACAAAAACTAAAATTTATTATAACCGGAAATTCCGCCTTAACTTTTGAGCAAAAAACAGATTTACTTAAATTAACCGACACGCTTCCTGAAGGAAGCGGCTTATGCCACGGTGATTTTCACGGTAGGAATATTCTTTATAATGGCAAGGATTATACTATCATAGATTGGATTGATGTTGCCAGCGGTTGCGTGTTAGGCGATGTCTGCCGGACTTATTTAATCTATGCGCTGGAGGCTCAGTATATAGCAGACCTTTACCTTGAAAAATACTGTACAGCGACAGGAGCTTTAAAGAGGGATATCCTTTGTTGGGCACCTGTTTATGCCGGATCTTTAATAGGACAGATTAACGAAAAATATAATAAACGGTTATTAGAATTCTTATGCCGATAGCAAAAAACTATAATAGGATTACTCGCCCTTCTTTGCCATATCTTAATAATTTACGAAGCATATTTATTACTGTAGCCGTGAATTTTTTGTTAGTCCTTATCTTTAATTTTAAAATGGCGCATTATGATGTTTATGCTTTAGCTTTAGACTCTGTTATCTGCGGGATGCTTACGGCGATAATTGATGTATTAATTGTAGATTTCGGGGTTAAGAAAGCGTGGAGAGAAGGCACTGTGCCTGAAGAAGTCCCCACAAATTCATTTATAATGCGTTTACCCAAACACCCGGTGCTTCTAATGATTATTTTTGGTTTTATCGCTTCAATAGCTTGCGTTATGATTAATTGTGGATTATTTCTTTTTTACGGATTTACTTATTGGTCCTTTTGGCAATTTATTCTTTATAAGCTGATATACTCCTTGATATTAAGCCAATGGTTGGTTAGTTTGTCTATTTTCCGAATGGTGCAAAAAGACTATAACCCTGAGTTTCCCGCGGGAAACTTACAGAAGACAGGATAATATGAAAGGCCGGTAGATGGTTAAAAATCCTTTTCCTAGCATTAACAGTATCCGTGAGCTTTATGCCAGCATTTCTTCTAACCTTGCCTTCCAGCTCTTTTTTAATCCGTGGGTAAATCCATATACTTTAGGCGGTAAAAGGTCCGTACTTGCAGAAGGGGTAATGTGCACGTTAGTTACGGTTTTGATAACTATCCCTGCTATTGCTAAAGCATTATCCGCTGCCCGCAGAACCGGAGAGTTATCAAGTCGGATCCCTGAAATTTCGCTTATGAGGTGGCTACCAAAAAACCGCTGGTTGTTCGCTTTATTGGTAAGCGCGATATTCGCTCCGGCAGGCGGGTTATTATTCGCTTTTATTTTTAAATTTTATGGTTTTACAAGTTGGACTTTCTATCAGTTATTTCTGGCGAAATTTGCCTATCTGACTGTTTTAGGGAAGGTTTTAGCGCCGCTTGCAATTATTAGGTTTACTCAGCCGGATATAAATTAATATCTTTTTTACGAAGTTACGTTATTTCAACTCAGCAGTAAAAGCAAAGAAATCTTTTTGTTTATGTTAGCTAATTGCAGGCTATGCTTAAGAGGCAAAAATTGTTAAGGAAACCTTAGATGGCAGTTAAAACTCCAATTAAAATAGCTTTTTTTGACGCTAAGCCGTACGATATTGAATCTTTTGAAAGCGTATTAAATAAGGAAGATTTTAAAATCACTTTTTTTAAAAACCATCTTACTTCTGAAACTGTTTTGCTTACACAGGGTTTTGATGCTGTCTGTATTTTTGTTAATGATGTAGTTGATAATGATGTAGTTGATATTCTCTGGAAGAATGGCGTGCGCCTGATTGCTATTCGCGCAGCAGGTTATAACAATATTGATTTAAAGGCGGTTTATAAAAGAATACACGCTGTCAGGGTTCCTGCGTATTCTCCTCATGCTGTAGCTGAACATGCGGTTGCGCTTATGCTGGCCCTAAACCGCAAAGTTCACCGCGCATATTACCGTATTCGTGATAATAATTTTACCCTTAATGGCTTATTGGGTTTTGATATGTATAAAAAGACGGCAGGAATTATTGGAACAGGAAAAATAGGAAAAGTTATGATAGAGATATTAAAAGGGCTGGGGATGAGGGTTTTAGCTTATGATTTGTTTCCTGATAAAAAATATCAGAAAACCGCAGGATTTGAATACGTAGAGTTAGATACGCTCTATGCCGAAGCTGATGTTATTTCTCTTCATTGCCCGTTAACAAAAGAAACGTTTCACTTGATTAACAGTTTGTCCATCTCTAAGATGAAAGAAGGGGTTATGATTATTAATACAGGCCGCGGGATGCTTATTGACTCTAAAGCGCTGATTGAAGGCTTAAAAAGCGGCAGAATAGGCTTTGCCGGGCTTGATGTTTATGAGGAAGAGAGCGATTATTTTTTTGAGGATTTTTCAAATAAGGTTATTACAGATGATGTGCTTGCGCGGTTGATTTCTTTTAATAATGTCTTGGTTACTTCTCATCAGGGTTTTTTTACGAAAGAGGCTTTAAGGAATATAGCGCTTATAACCTTAGGAAATATCGCGAGTTTTTTTAAAGAAAATAAACTTCCTAATGAGATTTGTTATAAGTGTGGGATAGAGCCGTGCCTGCACAAAACCGAGGGGAGGTGTTTTTAGAAAGGAGGAGGTATGGAGTTGATAAAAGAGTTTAAGGAGTTTGCTGTAAAGGGAAATGCCGTTGATATGGCTGTGGGTATAATAATCGGGGCTTCTTTCGGGAAGATAGTTAGCTCTATTGTCAATGATATTATTATGCCGCCAATCGGCTTGCTTTTAGGGGGAGTTGATTTTAAGGATTTAAAATTAGTCCTTAAAGAGGCTGTTTTGGATAAACCGCCGGTTACTTTAAATTATGGATTATTTATTAATAATGTTTTAGATTTTTTAATTATAGCATTTGTGATTTTTTTACTGGTTAAAGGGATTAATAATTTAAAAAAATCTCCTTTAGCCAATAAGCAGAATTAGAATTTTTAGCAGGATTAGGAAGAATAAAAAAATATTTTTTGCGAGAGGCAAAATAAAAAGGGTATTTTTTGCCTTCGGATAAGTTTTATGAAAAGAAAATTAATAGTTTTAATAGCGTTTTTTGTTGGGTTGATAGGAGCGCTATTTTATTTTCAAGGCAGGAGTTTTAGTGCGGTGGGATTTAAAGAGGCTTTATTCTGGCAGAATGAAGCAGGGGGCAGGGTAAGGTGTCTTTTATGCCCGAGGCAATGTTTAATTTCAAAGGGAGGGCGTGGTTTTTGCCGGGCAAGAAAGAATATTGACGGGAAACTTTATGCGATAAATTATGGCCAACCCGTTGCCGCGCACATTGACCCTATTGAAAAAAAGCCGCTCTTTCATGTTTACCCCGGGACAAGGTCTTTTTCTATTGCCACAGCCGGATGTAATTTAAGGTGTAAGTTTTGTCAAAACTGGGAGATTTCTCAGTTAGACCCTGAATCAGTAAAAGTAGCCTTTGCCTCTCCGCAAAGGATAGTAGAGGAGGCTAAAGCCTCGCAATCTAAGACTATTGCTTTTACCTATACAGAGCCGACAATATTCTATGAATATATGTTAGACGTAGCAAAAGAGGCAAAAAAAGAGGGGGTTGCCTGCGTTATGCATTCAGCCGGGTTTATAAATGAGGTGCCTCTGCGTGAATTATCAAAGTATCTTACTGCCGCTAATATAGACTTAAAAGGTTTTAGCGAAAAGTTTTATTCTTCTTTTTGCGAAGGTAGTTTATCCGATGTTTTAAGGTCGCTTAAAATATTAAAAGAAGAGGGGGTATGGGTTGAGATAACAAACCTTATTATCCCTACTGCCAATGACTCAGAGGAGGATATACGTAATCTTTGCGTGTGGGTAAAAGAGAACTTAGGTGCTGATACCCCGGTGCACTTCTCAAGGTTTTTCCCGATGTATAGGCTTACGGATTTATCCCCAACTCCGGTAAGCACTTTAATACGGGCTAAAGAGATAGCAACGGAAACAGGGCTTCGTTATGTTTATATCGGCAATGTCCCTGAGAATATCGGAGAGGATACTATTTGTCCTAAATGCGGTAGGCTTTTAGTTAAGCGCGTTGGTTATAGGATATTAGAGAATAACTTATCAAAGGGAAAGTGTGATTCCTGCGGTTATTCTATCTCTGGGATTTGGGATTAGCTTCGTATATTCTTAAGCGCAAAGATTAAGTTAAGAATTAAAATTACGATAAGGTTTGTTCTTATCCCCAAAAAGGGAATCAGGAGTATCCCGCAAGTTAGCGTTCCTAAAAATGCTCCGGTTAAATCTGCCGAGTAAATTATAGTTGTGATATTCTTTTCATTAAATTGGTTTTTTCTTAAATTTCTCGCCAATAAAGGGTAAGTGCCCCCGGTAATTATTCCAAAGATAAAAGAGTAAAGGTAAAATATCTCCTCTTTAAAAGGCATGGAGTTTATTTTCTTTAGTAAGAATAGTAATATTAGTATTGCCGATGCCCAGCAGATATAACTAATTGAAATAAGGGCAAGGCGTTTAAAATCTAATTTATTTATGGCTAAAGCCCCAATACTTAACCCAACCATAAAAAAAGATATCAGCAGGCCTAATTTCCAGAATAGGGTATTGCAATAAATCTGAAATAAGGCATAAATTATTAAGCTTAGGCTGATAGAGGTAAATCCTAATGCCCAAATATTTAAAATGCAAGATGCTTTTTTCAAAAAGGCGTGTATTAGTAATATAACTAAAGCAACAAAAATCAAGAATACAATGATATTTCTTTTTATTGTTGTAAAATCTATTTTTAACCGGGGATAGAATTTAATCTGCTCAAGGATTAGGTAATTGAGAAACCCCGTTGGGTTAAGGTAGGCGTTAGGCTTAATATCCTTATTAAGCATGCTTTCCGTATAGTAGGATAGTGAGGGATTAAGAGAGTCTTTGAGGTGGTAATAGGTAAAGAGTACGGTGTTGATATTTGCCTTTGCAAAATTATTTAATAGTAAGGGCTCAGTCATCTTTATATCATCGGAAGCGATAACAATCATAGAGTCTGAAGGGATTAAGAGCCGATTCCTAAAGGTTTTTTCTACGGCATTTATTATGGTAGAGTTAAATTTAGCAAATTGCGGGCTTAAAATTTCACGTTTAGAAGGGATGTAAAATGAGAAGATTCCGCTTGGTTTAATCCTTGTCTTTATAAGTTTAAAGAACTCTATGGTAAAGTACCGGTTTAAGGATAGATTAGAAGGCGCAGGCATACTGAGTAAAACCGCATCATAGAGTTTATTATTGTTTTTTAGGTATCTTGCCGGGTCGTCCGTTATAAAACGTATGTTTTTATAGTCCAAAGAAAGAAGTCTTTCTTTGCTTAATTTTGTTATTATCGGGTCTAATTGAAGGCAGTCTATTGAGTTAGGCGGGTATTTTAATATCTCCTCAATTTGCCCTGAAAGGGCCGCCCCGATAAAGAGAATATCTTTATCTTTGAAATTTCTTAAGGCAGAGAGGCTGGTGTGTATAAACTCTTCTATGCTTGATTTATCTTCGCTTGAAGCCAGCAATGAGCCTGAAGAGAATATAGCCGTGACTTTGTCTCTATTAGTTATTATTATCGGCCCGTAATGAGAACCTAAGTTTGCGGTTATGTCAGTATTGCCAAATTCTTTTTTTAAGATAGGATTAAATATTTTAGAAGAAAGTAGAGTAAGGACAGTTATAAGTGTTACGGCAATAATTTTATTAGCCTTTTTCTTTTCTCTTAGTATTAAGAGGATGGGTAATATTGAAAATAGAAGCGGATTAGTATAATTATTCAAGTATATAGCAAAGGCTATTCCGCCGATAAAAAATCCTATCGCCTCAAAGGCAAAGAACTTAGCAGGGGTATTGTCTTGCGCGGTTTTTTTTTCGAGATACTCTTTGACAAGTTGCCTAAATATATTTCCTAAGATAAGTGCGTTTGGCCCTATTAAAATTACCCCTGATATCAAAATGAAGCTTAAACTTGGGGTTTCGTAATATTTTATTCCGCATAGAGCCTTTAAGAGGTGAGCGCCGGATATAGTTAGGAAAAAACAGAGAGAAGAGAATAAAGATAAAACTAAGCTATTAAGCTTTTTAGGGGGGTTTATTAAACTTCCTATTGCGCAGAATATAATCCAAAACCCGGTAGCAATTATAAAGGTCAGCTCATTCTTGGCAATAGAAAAGTTAAACTCGCGTAAAAGAACAAGTTGAAATATTGAAGTAACAATGCCTAAGGCTATAAATATAAACATAGACAATTCCTCTTTTTGTAATTATATTAATCCTAATATGAGAGAAAGTCTATATTATTTATTCTTAAGTGGGTTGGTTTTAGGTTCAGGCCCTTGTTTGGGTACTTGTGCGCCTATCCTTATGAGCTTTGCCGCCTCTTATAGGGTTTCTATAAAGGGAGCGCTTTTTGCCTACTTATATTTTTCTTTAGCTAAGATAACCGCTTATATGCTTATAGGGGCTTTATCGGGATTTTTTTCCGGATTACTTAGGAGTAGCTCATTTAATCTTTATGCAAACGCTGTTGAATTAATTATGGGGGTATTTGTTCTTTTTATTGGGATAGTTACCTTTATATTTAAAGACCCGTTAAAGAGCAAGTACTGCAATTTTTTGCATAAGGGAAATTTTAGAAACGCAGGGGTAATCGGTTTTTTAACGGGGTTATCTCCTTGCCTGCCTTTAATAGGCATATTAAATTATATTATTATTATTTCGCGTTCTTTCTTAGATAGCATATTTTATTCTTTTGTTTTTGGTTTAGGTACGTCGGTCTCTTGTCTTTTCTTGTTAACCGGCTTATCCGGGAAGATAGGGGAATTGGTTGCCTCAAACCGTTTAAGCAAAAATTTAGTTAGGTTTATCTCAAGTATTATCCTTGTAGGAATAGGATTTATTATTATTTTTAAGGCGTTATCTACCTTTACAAAATAATTAAAAACTGCTAATATACTCTTTTAGCGCCCATAGCTCAATTGGATAGAGCGTCAGTCTACGGAACTGAAGGTTGCTGGTTCGACCCCAGCTGGGCGCATATATTAAAGTTTTTTATCCTTCCTAAAAAGTTTAATGGATAAAGCACACAAAACCTATATGTCTTTAGCCCTGCAAAAGGCAAGGATTGCCTTTGAAGAAGATGAGGTTCCGGTTGGGGCGGTAATAGTAAGCGGGAGTAAGGTTATAGCCACAGGGTATAACCAGGTAGAACGCTTAAAAGACCCTACTGCCCATGCGGAGATGATTGCACTTACTTCCGCGGCTAATTTTTTAGGGACAAAGTGGTTGAATGAAGCATCTCTCTATGTTACAATTGAGCCGTGTAGTATGTGCGCTGGAGCGTTGGTCTTAGCGCGGATAAAAAATATATATTACGGGGCTAGTGACCCTAAAACTGGGGCATGTGGTTCGGTAATTAACATTGCCAATCATAAAACTTTAAATCATAAGATAAATGTTTTTAGCGGGGTAATGCAAGAGGAATGTTCTTCTCTTTTGAAAGATTTCTTTAAGAATAAAAGGAAGTTGATAGAAAAATAATACTGGAGAGGTGGCTGAGTGGTCGAAAGCAACTCACTGCTAATGAGTTGTCCTGGGAAACTGGGACCCTGGGTTCAAATCCCAGCCTCTCCGAAAACTTCAGGGAGTATCCCTCAGAAATTGTTAAAATATGTCTTATAAAGTTTTTGCTTTAAAATGGCGGCCGAATAATTTTGATGAAATTATCGGGCAGTCGCATATAGTCAATGCCTTAAAAAATGCCATTAAGGAGAAGCGTCTTGCCAATGCTTATCTTTTTGCCGGTCCGCGCGGCGTAGGCAAGACTTCTACCGCCCGTATTTTAGCTAAAGCCTTAAATTGTAAAGAAGGGCTTTCTTTTAATCCTTGCGGCAAGTGTAGTTCCTGCGTAGAAATATCTCAAAGCCGTTCTCTTGATGTATTAGAGATAGACGGAGCTTCAAATACCGGGGTAGATGATGTTCGTACCTTGCGGGAGAATGTTAAATTTTCTCCTGTTTTAGGCAAGTTTAAAGTTTATATTATTGATGAAGTGCATATGCTTTCTACCTCTGCTTTTAATGCCTTGCTTAAAACTCTTGAAGAGCCGCCTGAGTTTGTAAAGTTTATTTTTGCCACTACCTCACCGGATAAAATTCCTGCTACGGTATTGTCGCGTTGTCACCGTTTTGACTTTAGAAGGATAACGGCTGCAGAGATAACTTCTCAACTTGAGAAGATAGTTAAGGCAGAGAATATAAAAGTTGACAGGGAGGTCTTATTTGCCATAGCTAAGGCAAGCGACGGGGCTTTGCGCGATGCCGAGTCTATGTTAGACCAACTTGTTTCTTTTTCTAAAGATAGGGTATCGTTAAAAGATATTACAGATGTATTGGGTTTGGTTGAACAGGAACTTTTATTTGAAATAACCGACAAGATTATTCAGAAAGACCCGGATAAAGCTTTAGAGCTCTTAAATAAAATTATAGATGAGGGTAAAGATACGAATATTTTTTTAAGTAGCCTCATTGAGCATTTTCGTAATCTTATGGTTGCTAAGGTTACGAAAGGGGATATAGGGTTAATTGATTTGTCTCAGGAGGATTGCGAGCGGCTTTTAAGGCAATCCCAATCCTTTTCTTTAGAAGAAATATTCAATGCTTTTAATATCTTATCCGGTACTCATGAGATGTTAAAGAGGCTTGAATTATTTCGTATTCCTTTAGAGGTAAGTATTGTTCGTTTATGTCATATTAAGAAGCCGGCTGCTTCTTCTTTGAATGAGAAAGAAACAAAGGAGGATAATTTAAGGGCAGATAACCTAAAGAAAAAAGAGCCTATTAAAAGAACCGGAGGCGTGAACAACCCTAACTTAGCTAGCGAGGCCGGCCAAAAGTCCGTGTCAGCCACAAATATTACCTTGGATAATATTAAGTCTCTTTGGAAAAAAGTAATTGAGAGTTTAAGCGAGATTAAGATTTCAGCTGCAAACTACCTTAGTCAAGGAGAGCCTTTTAATCTTAAAGGGGATTTACTTACCGTGGCTTTTCCTAAAAGTTACTCTTTTTATAAAGAATCGCTAGAACGTAAGGAGAATAGGGAGATTGTAGAGAGGAATTTAGCGAGTATCTTAAACACAAGGTTGAGAGTAACCTTTGTCTTTCATTCGGAAGACCTAAAAAACAAACCCGAAGATTCAGGGGGTAGTTTTATCCGCTCGGTTATGGATGTTTTTGGTGGTAGGGTTGTAAAGGAAGAATAATGGCAAATTATACTGAGTCAATAGAAAAACTTATTGAGAGCTTGACAAAGTTACCTGGTATTGGAAGGCGAAGCGCTGAGCGCGTAGTTAGTTATATACTCGGGGCAACAAAAGAAGAGGTAAAGAACTTATCAGACGGAATAGTAAAGGTTAAGGAGAGCGTGCGTTTCTGTAGCCTTTGCCATAATTTAAGCGAAGAGGAGCTTTGTAAAATTTGTCAAGACCCCCGCAGGCAGAAGGACCTTATCTGTATTGTTGAAAAGCCCAGCGATGTGACGGCGATAGAAAAATCAGGGAGTTTCCCGGGAGTCTATCATGTTTTATTAGGAGCGATATCCCCACTTGAAGGCAAGGGCCCCGGGGACCTTAAGATAGATACTCTTTTAAGCCGTATTAAGCAGTTGAATATAAAAGAGATAATTATCGCTACTGATGCTGATACTGAAGGCGAGGCAACTGCTTTATACTTAACGAAATTAATCAAACCCTTAGGCGTGCGCTTAAGCCGCATTGGTTTAGGTTTACCTGTTGGTTCAAATCTGGAGTATGCGGATTCAACTACTCTTTCAAAGTCCTTAGAAGCTCGCCGCGTCATTTAACTTTATGATTACTGTTATTAATTTATCAAAAAATTACGGAAAGAAGTCTCTTTTTGAGAGGCTCTCATTAAATATTAATAAGGGAGAAAAAATCGGGCTTATAGGGCCAAATGGTTCCGGAAAATCTACATTTTTCTCCCTTATATTAGGCGAGGTAGAGCCTACTGCAGGCCAGATAAGGGTTAATAAGGGTATCAATATAGGGCATCTTGCTCAGGAGTCAAGATTTAACCCTGATAATACGGTAATCGCTGAGTTAACCAAAGGCGATAGCAGAATCCTGCAATTAAAAAAGGAAAAGTCTGAACTAGAAGATAGCGGTAAGGCAGGCTCAAGCCGGTATGGTGAGGTCTTGCATGAATTAGAAGCTTTGGGATTTTTTGAATTAGAGCACAAGGCAAAAAAGGTTTTAATGGGGTTAGGGTTCAAAGAAAATGATTTTGGCCGCAATATACATAACCTAAGCGGAGGATGGCAGATGCGCACCCTCCTTGCAAAACTCCTTACCTATCGCTATGATCTTCTTTTATTAGACGAGCCTACCAACTACCTTGATTTAAATGCCGCTATTTGGTTAAAAGATTATTTGTCAAAGTTTCAAGGAACTTTTATTATGATTTCGCACGACCGCGCTTTTTTAACCGACGTAACTAACTATACCTTAATTTTAGAGAACGGTACGATTACTAAAGTACGGGGAAATTACGAGCATTACGAAGAGATAAAAAGAGAGAGGCGTATTTATTTAGAAAAGCAATTTAAAGAGCAGGAGAGAAAAAGAGAGCAGCTTGAAAAGTTTATATCGCGTTTTCATGCCCAGCCGAATAAGGCAGCGGCAGTACGCTCTAAAAGGACTGCCTTAGAGCGGTTAGAAAAAGAAGCGATAGAATTGCCTCCTGATCCGCGCGAAAGCATTAGAAACTTTACCTTTCCCCAGGCAAGAAGAAGTGGGTATAAGATAATAGAGTTAAGTAAGGTAAGCAAGAGCTATAAAGATATAGAGGTCTATAAGGATTTAGATTTTGAAATTACCCAAGGAGAAAAAGCTGTCCTTGCTGGAGAAAACGGCGCCGGTAAGTCAACGCTTCTTAAGATATTATCCGGAGTAGTGGATATTAATTCCGGTAGCCGTATTTTAGGGCACAATGTTGATGTGGGATATTTTTCTCAGACACGTACGGATGTTTTAAATGTGGAGAATACTGTTTTACGCGAGGCTTATTCTGCGGCACCCGGATATATGCCGGAAGAGTCAATCAGGTCAATATTAGGAGCTTTTTTATTTACCGGGGATGATGCCGAAAAGAAAGTTAAGGTATTATCAGGCGGTGAGAAGAGCCGGCTTATATTAGCTAAGCTTTTAATTAATCCCCCGAATTTTCTATTGCTGGATGAGCCGACAACTCATTTAGACGTAGATGCGATTGAAGCGCTGGTTAAGGCATTAGGCAATTATCAGGGGACGCTTGTTTTTATAAGCCACGATATATACTTTGTTCGTTCCGTGGCTAATACTGTTTATGAGGTTAAAAATGGAAGGATAAGAAAATTTCCCGGCAAGTTTGATTATTACCTTGGGAAAAAAGATTCTTTTGAAGTGTCTATCGAGCCTAAAAAAATCCGATTTGACCTTAAGAAACAAAAGCAGGAAGAAGAGAGATTAAAGGCAAAAGAGGCAGAGAAGACTAAGAGGGCAGAAGAAAAAAGGCGGAAATCCCATAATACGGCTTTGCGTATAGAGATAAATAAGCTTAAGAATAAAAAAGAGGCCCTAAGGATTGAGAGTAGCGCTAAGTTACGGTCGCTCTCTAATCCTAAATTCTATCATGATGAAGAAAAGGCGCGTGAATACGGGAAGAGGCTTAAAGAGATTGAAAAGATAATTAGTGAAATTGATAGTAAGATAAATGCGTTGGAAGGAGAGATTATTGCTTGACCTTGAGCGCTTTTTTAGTAGAATATAACAAGAATATTGTTCTTTTATAATAGATTCCCCCTTAGCTCAGTCGGTAGAGCGAGTGGCTGTGCGAGGCGAAGGCCGAGTAAAAGCGCAGCTTTCCCGAGAAATCGGGATTGAAACTGCAGGAGAATTGCTGGGAGTCCTACCGGGATAATCAGCAGCCGAGTCCTTAAACGAGGCTGTAAGGCCGAAAATAAGGAAAGGTTCAGAGACTATGCACCTGCTACCTAAAATTAAGATTCGCTTAATTTTATCCTGAGTAAGCGAACCAAAAGGCAAGCGAACCTAAGGATGAGCGCTTAGTCATGGTAAAGATATAGTCCACGTCCGGAAGTAATTTCGGGTTGCGTGTAACCACCAGGTCCGAGGTTCGAGTCCTCGAGGGGGAGCCAATTTGGACCAAGATGCCCTTTGCAAGTAAGTTCTTGCGAAGGGCATTTTGTTAAGATATAATTAAACTATGCAAATAATTACTGAAAGAGTATCAATATCTGCACTTAAGGAGATGGCTCAAGATATCTTTGGCAACTTAGTAAAGGCTGTTGTGGATGTAGATAAAGAGATTATTGCTCTTGATGCTGAGCTTCATTCTGATTTAGAGGCGCTACTTTTAGAAAACGGCTCAAAGCAGAGTAGTCTTTGGGGGATTAATCTTTATCCGGATATAGAAGGTGAAGGCTTTATAGAGTTTGATTCTGTAATCAATATACGCCCCTCGCAGAGCAATAAAAACCGTGGGGTAGAGGATGCACAGCTTCGTAATAAGATTGTTGAAGTTGTAAGAAAAAGAGTATCAAGATGAATTACCAACATAAAGACTTAGCAATGGGGCGCTGGAGCCAACTTTCATTTGTTGAGCAGATGGCAAATATCGGTAGCGAAGTTGAGCGTGCCCTTAATTGGAGAGCCAAAAATAACCCTGATTATGCTTGGTTAGCCTTTGAAAGGTCTTTAGAGCTAATAGATTTGACATTGGGTAGCCTTAAAGGTTTAGCCCGTCTTAAAGAGGTTGCGCGGATAAGGGAGGTGTTTGTAGATTATTTTGCTTTTGATAACCAGTATAAATCTACGGATGAGTCATTTAGAAAATATTTCTTAAATTTTGCCTTTGCTGCGCGTAGAGGGCGTTAGTATTTAGGGGCAAAAAATGGCTTGACCAATCAGCTCTTTTGGATTAAAGTTGTATAATAAAACAATATAGTTTTACCAACAAGGAGGAAGTAAGATGGCTGAAACAGGCTATTGCGTAAAATGTAAGGCAAAGAAAGAGATGAAGGATGGGCAGAAGGTTACCATGAAAAATGGCAGGCAGGCTATGAAAGGGAAATGCCCTGTCTGCGGCACCGGAATGTATAAGATATTAGGCAAGTAACTATTTTTTAGTAAACAAAAGGAAGATTAAAGATAGAAACAAAAAAAATAGCACAACGCTTAGCTTTAGTTGCCAAATCTAAGAAGGCGCAGAAAGTAGTAATCTTAGACCTTAAGAAGGTTGCTACTTTCTGCGATTATTTTGTCATAGCAGGCGCTGCTTCTAAGAGGCAGGTTAATGCAGTCGCCCAAGCAGTAACCGAAGATTTAAGTAAGTTACAACTTAAGCCCGTCTCTTGGCCTGTTCTAAATGACGAATCAGGCTGGGTAGTCTTTGATTTAAATTCTGTAATTGTCCATATAATGTACGAGCCCTTGCGGGAGTTTTATGGCCTTGAGCGGCTCTGGTCCGATGCAAAGAAAGTAAGGATACCCCCTTCCGCTTAAGCATCTTTTTAAAAGTTATATGAAAAAAAATATACAGGAAGAGATAATATCTCTGATAAAAGATTCCTTGTCAGCTTTAACTGACGATCCTAATCTTACATCCGGGGTAATGCTGGATTTGCCGCAGGAGGAACGTTTCGGAGACTTTTCTACCAATATCGCCATGCGGCTAAGCAAGCCCCTTAAATTGCCTCCCAATCAAATAGCCTTAAAGGTCATTTCTTCTTTTAACTCTTGCCTTAACAAATCCCGGATAAAAGATTATATTAGTGAAGTCAAGGTAGAGGGGGCAGGGTTTATTAATTTTTATTTAAGCAATAAATACTTATACGATTCCCTTAGGTCTATATTAGAAGAAGGTAGTAGTGCTTTACGCTTTGATTTAGGCAAGCAAAAGCCTGTCTTGATAGAGTTTGTAAGCGCTAACCCTACGGGGCCTCTTTCAGTAGCTCATGCCCGTCAGGCAGCTGTCGGAGATGCGCTTGCTAATATCCTTGAGTTTAGCGGTTTTAAGCCTTCAAGGGAGTATTATTTAAATGATGAAGGCAACCAGATTGCAATACTCGGTAGGTCGGTAGAGTTAAGGATGAAAGAGCTATCAGGAGAGGCAATAGATTTCCCGCAAGAGTATTACCAGGGAAGTTATATATACGATATAGCAAAAGATGCTCTTAAGAAGAATACTCCCCTTGTAGAATTAGGGGATTTTGCCGCAGGGCAAATCCTTTCAACCATAAAAGATGAGTTGGAAGATTTTGGCGTTAAATTTGATTGCTGGTATTCGCAGAAAGAGCTTGGCAAGAGCAATAAGATTGTCCTTGCTTTTGATAAATTAAGGAAAAAGGGTTACTTATACGAAAAAGACAAAGCGTTGTGGTTTAAGTCCACTTCTTTTGGGGATGATAAGGATAGGGTGGTAGTAAAAAGCGACGGCGCTTACACTTATTTAGCCCCGGATATAGCGTATCACGATGATAAATACGGGCGTGGTTTTAAGTGGTTGATTAACCTTTGGGGCCCGGACCACCACGGGTATATGAATAGGGTTAAAGCGGCTGTATCTGCTTTTGACAGGGACTCAGAAACTCTCTCTATATTGATAGTCCAATTAGCTACTATCTTTCGCGCCGGAAAGCCTGTGCAGATGTCTACACGTAAGGGGG
>JBASUY010000016.1:0-2665 GCA_049275655.1 Candidatus Omnitrophota bacterium
AGCTAAAGAAGGAGGCGCCCTTCCTAAGAGCTGCTCAAGCTCTGCTAAGCGCTTGGTAATAACCTCTGCTTGAGATTGAGAGAGTTGTGAAGGGAGCTTGCCTTCTAATCTAAACCCTTTTGCCTCTGTCGCCTCTGACTGCCAGTTTTTGCCGAAATGATCTTCTAACCTAATCTTAATGCCTGTGGGGATAGAAAGAGGATAAGCATTTGTTTTCTTATCGCTTCCACCATTCTCCCGGCACTTTATCATATAGCCTTTTATATCTAAATTATCCGCTATTTTTTGAAGATACTCAAAAATATCTTCTTTAAGCTCAGGATAAACATCTGCAGACTGAAAAATAACCCTCTCCAAAAACATTACAGCGCCCCTTACCCCAAAAACATTTTCTAAAGCATTAAAAATATTCTCAAGCGAAATATTTAAATTGCGGTTAAGCAGTAACAATAACTCCACCTCGCGCCCTTTACGCACATAGCCTCCTAAAGAAGATATATCTACCTGAAACTCCCCTGCTACTCTATTAACTATAAAATCTTTTAAGGAGATAAAGACCGGGATAAGCCTACTTTCAGATATCTTATCAATTGCTAAAAGAAGGTCTTTAGCTTCAAAATTTTCTCCTTCAATTCTAAAAATTTGTTTTAAAAACCACTTTTCCTTAATAGTTAGGCCTTCAAAATCTATACGGGAAAGTTCTCTTTCAATATTCAGGCGATCATCAATACGCAAACTAGTATCCAAACCAAAAGCTACAGCTGCAGAAAGATATACATCTCCCTGCGGCGAATAATACCTCAATAAAGCCTCTGCTGCCTTAAGCAATATACTTATTTTATCCTCAGAAGTTAATTCTTTTCCCCTATACGAATTATTGACTAAAATATCCTGCAAGGAAACAAGCCCTCCTGTTGCGCGCATTTTAATGCCACAATATCTATCATCTTCAAGGCTAAGATTAGCAATATTCTGTTGAATAAAACTCCTCTGGTAAAGTTTACCGGTACGGTACTCTACCTCTGACTTAGCAAAGGCTATTTTAGCAAATAGCATAGCTATGTCATGATAACTCTTCCCAGAATCCCTTAGATAAGCAGCTACTAATTTAATAGCCTCAGTGCGTACTTTTTTAGAACCGATATAACAAACCGGTAAAGGGCTTACCTGAGAAGCGCGTGCAATATCCATAATATCTTCGTTCAATTCGCCATAAGAAGTCTCTTCAATTAACTCATCTACCGTCTTTCTAATATCAAAACAAAAATCTTCGCGTATCCTGAATATATCCTTAGTTGACTTCTCAAAATACTCTTTCAATTCCAAGGCATCCTGCGCAGGAAGTTTTTCTTTAGCCCAGGAATATATATCATTACGGGTAATCTGCAAATTCCTTATAAAAATTTTCGCCATACCAATATCTACCTCATGCCAAAGTACTACCTTGCCAAAATCAAACGAACCTACGCGGCCGACTGAAGGATCATAACCGTAGTTCTCTGATTTAATATCCCAATCTACCAACCCACGCATTATAATAGCCCTTACAGCCAAAAGAAACTCGTCTATTAATAGTTTAGCAGCATTAATATCTCTTTCTGCAATGGCCTCCGCTAATATACCTACATAACCTCTTCTGGCTGAAGCTTCTGGGTATCCTTCTTTAAAGAAAACTTTTACAAATTTCTGAACTACAGCTTTTTCAATTAAAAGATTTTCGATAAAACCATCTTTATTTCTTACTTTAATTTCAAGGTTATCTATCATTACAAACCTTACTGCCAAATGCCCTAGATTCTTTAAGGCTAAACTATAGCCGCGCGGCGGGCCGGCATTATCTTGCGGCATCTTGAATATATCACGATTGAATATATTTAACTTCTTAACTACTAATGTCCTAGAAGAATTGATATAAACACTAGCATCTCCCCCTGCATCGAGAAACTCAAAGACCTCCTCTTTAAGTGTATTTTCAAAAGCTGAATTCATAAGGCTAACTATAACTTCCGGGTCAAGCCCTATTCCGGTTAAATAACCCCTACACTCATCAAAATTAAAATTTCTATACTTCTCTACTAGCCTACTTGCTAAACGTTCAAACTCGCCCTCAATAGAAAACTCAAGATTACTCTCTGCATTATATAATATAATTCTGCAAGGCATAACCTCTCTATTATGTAGATAAATATTGAGAGAAAAGATATCCCTTCCATAGCTTGGCTTAAAATCAATAATTACAACTTTAACTATAGACTCTATACTTATTTTAGGGAATATTATAGAAAACTGGCTACTTAAAAGCGCTTTATAGATATACTTTTCATATTGCCCTATATCAACATTATCTACAATAGCCTCTATACTTATCCTTTCCTTTAAATATAGTTTTTTAGAATAAGGGGCAAAGAAACTATTTGAATCAGAATAAGCCTTTGCCTCATCAGCCTCATTATTAACTATATAGCTTATAAATCCGCAGTAGAGTATCTGAAGCTGCTTAATTTTAGGAAGTTCAAAGAAGTAAGGATTTATGTAAACAACCTTGGCAGGGATATTGCATGCAGCGACATTGCCATCGGTTAAGGATAGGTCAGTAGATATAACCAAGTTCCACTTTAACTGGTTAACCGATGAGATATCCAAACTTTTATCTAAAGCTAAAGAA
>JBASUY010000017.1:0-1573 GCA_049275655.1 Candidatus Omnitrophota bacterium
CTATTCAGCAGATAGCACAGTAGAAAAATTACCGCCATCATCCCCTGCATCAGAGAGTATATTTTATGTTGTCGATAAACCATTTACATCAGGTGCGTCTGATAATAGGTTGAGCCTCGGTAATTTATTGCTCTGGATGGCAACACAGAACTGGACATTTAGTGGGACAGTAACTCTACCAGTTATCACCCTTGCCGATGCTTCAACCCTCACCCTGCCGGCGGCAGTTTCAGCTTATGACCCCGGCCTCTTTGGTTGTGGAACTGATGGCGCTTGCACATGGATTGACCCATCTACATTGTTGACCTCCGTTGACCTGTCCTCCGTCACCATCTCAGGGGGTACTGCCTCTCGTATGGCAGAATGGGACGGTTCGGGAAACTTAACCTCAAGTGATACGGCAACGACAGGGACTGGTGCGCCTGTAAAGGCAACAGGCCCAACTATTACCCTTGGCGAAAATAGCACCATTAATAACGGTGCTGCTCCTACAGTGGACGCAGCCGGTGAAGTGGCTATTGATACGACAACCGACCAATTCAGATATTATGGTGGCGCAGCACGGGTTTTGCCCTATATCCAGTACCTTTCCTTTGTTATCCCTGCTCCGGCAGAAGCAGATGACATCAATATAATGAAGGCTCCCTATGGCATGACCATCATAGGAATAGATTGCATCGTACAGGGAACCACAAGCGCAACAGGGCAGATACAGGAATGCGATAGTGCGGGGGCAAACTGTGCCGACCTTGACAGCGATATAGTTTGTGATGCTGATGGGGCTGCTGACGATGGAACATTAACCGACTCGGCAATAGCAAGCGGGGCATGGTTACGATGGAAAACTACTTCACTATCAGGTACGCCCACATTCCTAACCGTTACCGTAAGATACAGCGTGGTGGCAGACTAATGAAAAGACTACTTATAATTCTCTGTATCCTGTTATTTGTAACGCCCTGTTTAGCCAACCAAATTATCATAGGAAAGAAAAAGGCAGCACCTTCCGGTGATTGTGGTACATCAAACGATACTGTTGTATGGGGCTTCCTCGGAACAGGAACCAGCGGGGCAGCGACAAACGCCTTTGCCTGCAACGAATGGATACTGGCAGGGAATACGACTATTACCGAATACAAGGCACGGTACAGGTATACCTCCGGCACAGGGTCGGTTAAAATCTGTCTCTTACCTGATGATGGGGAAGCTGATTCCATGCCTGATGGGACAACGTGCATAGTGGGAACTGATTCGTCCTTGACTCAAGCCTCGATGACCGCAGGCTCTTTTCTTGACTATACCCATACGTTAGCCACCCCTGTTGAAATACTAGTTGCAGCAAATCCAGTTGTATGGGTTTGCAACATAGCGGTAGGTACTATTGTACGGGACTTCCATTATTATTCCTCTGCGTTAAAGGAAGCCTGCTACGGGAACGCAGCGTGCAGCACAAATGATGATGGTTACATCAATGCCTCAATAGATGTCTACGGGTGTGAATAATGAAAAAACTTTTAATAGGATTCGCAATACTTTTAGTAATGTGCGGGTATTCGTATGCTGCCACAGTGGA
>JBASUY010000018.1:0-3961 GCA_049275655.1 Candidatus Omnitrophota bacterium
AGTTAACACCGTATAATCTCCTCCATTATTACGGCGCACAGGCTGAATAGTGTTTTTCTTCTTTGTTTTTAGCTTTCTAGCCCTTGATACTAAAAATAGTAACCTATCAAATACCGATAAATGCTGTCTCTCTTTCTCAAGGTACTCTATCCCCATAACCCTATATAAAGCATATTCACTACAAACATGCAGCCTATAAGGTTCTTTGGGGTCAGAGCTTATGCTTTTTAAAAGCTTAATTGCCTGATTAAGTAAAGTTGTAGGGATCTTACTATGCCACTTAAGCGCCATGGCAAGACAGGTTATCGCTTCTTTGCGCACTAAAATATCCATACTCCTATTAAAGGCTACAGGGATAAGCGTTTTACAGAGCGCTTCTCTTTGAGAGGATGTCAAATAGTAGCTCATTTTCATTAACTCGTATAAAGAATACCTAAACCTACAAATATCAAAATTATTAAATAAATAATCCTCCCTTATTTCTTTTAACTCATTGACTACGGCGATATCTTTCTCTATGTTATCCTTTTGATAGAATATCCCTATTGGAGCTACTTCAACGGCAAGCTCGTATAGAGAGTGCCTTAGCGGAAGCCTCTTGGATGTCCTTGCTTGGTCAATTAAGACTAATTCTGTAAACTCATCATCTGTTTTATTGGTATAGCTTCGGGCTAAATTATCAGCCGCTAAAAAGATAGATACCGCTACTTCCCTAAGATGTTCAACAATATCACGGTTAAAGTTATCCGCCCATATCTTAAGCATAGAGAGTACGCGGTGTAAAACAAGTGAGTCTATCTCATCAGTAACGTGCACCTTATAGTAAGCAGGGTTAGCCAGTATAGCCGAAACACCGTCAACATGTGTATGCCGAATATCTTCTTTAGAGGTGTAAATCCCGCCGCCATTTAAAAGCTCCCCGGGAAGATAAAGGATACCTGACTTCTTAAGCAAGGGTTGTAACTTGCGTAGAATAGCATTATTCGCCCCTTCGCATAGAATCTTAAATTGTAACCTTGAGAATTGCTCCTCATCTTTAATTGCGTTCGGGCCTGCGGCAGGGAAGAATATATCCGCTTTCTGGTAAATAAGCTCATTTACTATAAACCTATCCCCAAATATAAGGTTAATCCCCAACCCTTCTGCTTGGTTATTAAAGAAAACAATCTCTTCTTCAGTAAAAACCGGTTGGTTGGTCCTTAGGTCAAACGGATTAGCTACCCATATAGTCGCTCCTTTTAGGCTTGAGTAATTATCCATCTGAGTAAGCCGTACAAAGGTCAACAGGTCGGGGTTTGTTTCTACGATATCGCGGGCCTCAAGTAAGAGCCTCCGAGAAAGCGGCTCTTCCCTATAAACCGCGAAAAACTTATTTGAAAACCCGCGTATGCCTATATTAAACCTTCCAAAGAGCTCATCATCGGCAAGAAGCTTGGCAATACCGCTGCCAACATCGCCAAATCCTTGTATAAAAGAAGTGATATTATTGAAGTTGATTCCTAAGTTTTTAATAAACTCAACTACGTCTTGAGAGTATTTGTCAGGATTATTTAAGGCATGGCAAAGCCAACGCAAGAGAGTAGTTGCCCCCTGTACTACTCCGCGGCTGGTTACCATCCAAGCAGTATGCGAAAAACCTCCTTCTGATTCAGGGTTACTCGTAGTCGGCTTTAAAACCTCTTCTTTGTCTATCGGGGAAAGGCTTAAACGCTTAGCATTTGCGTTGTAGTCTTCTACCGTCTCTTTAACAACGCTGACCATAATGCTCATCCTACGGTCAACATCGCGCATCATATCTGGGCCGTCAATTATTGAAAAGCCAAGAAGCCTCCCTACCACCAACGCCCTAGAGTATTCTTCAAAGACCTTATCTTCATCAGAAATTCCTGCTTTATCTGCTATCTGAGGGCCTAAGCGGGTAATGCGATCTCCTCCCTTACCCATGAGTAAACCGGCATTAAATATATCTTCAGGGCCGTATAATACCGGCATACCAACCCAATTATCCTTGTCCTGAATAGCAAATGTGGTCTTTTTCCCATGATAAGGTATCTCCCATATTGCATTCTTATACTCCATGGAGTTGGCTAACTGCGCGCCTTCATGCGCTAAACCAAGTTTGCTTACAGCATCAATAATAATCTTTTCGCTGGTTAAAACGCCTCTGCCAGTAAAAACCATTAAAAGAGGCTTATTATCAAGGGGGCAATTCTGGTAGATTTGGCCTCTTAGCGCAATTACTATAGGCAATCCTTTCTCAATACGATAGGCATCAAGGGTAGTATCCACAACTATGGAACTTTCAATGTCTTCTTGGGTTAACTCTAACCCTTGGCCGATATTAAAAATATTTATAATTGTTTGGATGAGGTTGAGCCTTTCTAATGATTGAGTTAGGCTAAAATCTCCCCCGTTATCACGAACCATTTTAGATTCAGCAGGGCTCAAGGGGAAAAGAAGAAGCTGCCTCTTAGGCAAAAGCGAATATAAAGAAACCTTTCTTGCTTCATAATACTCAAAAGGCGGAGAGTGGTTCTTTGTAGCTACCCAACGTAATAAATCAGTCAAAATATTTCCCTCTGCGTCCACCGGCCAGATCGGCATATCTATAAGGCGCATATTTGTAATATCTATTTTAGCAAAAAGCTTTGATTCAACTTTCTCCCTCTCTTGCGTTACAAACTTAATCCTTGCCCACCAAATTATAAGAGGATAAAGGCTCCTCTTAGTTTTACGATTTATCAGGTTTCTACGCATCTGATCTTCCTTGCCTAAAGAACGGGCAAAGTTTAATAACCCCTGCCTTATTTGAGGGACCTTAAGCTGGTAAGCATTACTGGCAAATTGCCGCGCATCTTTCTCCTGATAGGGGTTGCTATGTGGCGGAAGGGATAAAAACAAACTATGCTCTTTTAACCAATTTTTTATTCCCATGCCTGAAATTTGATCCTGCACATAATCAATATCTATCCCTAAAACTTTGAATATGTCTAATATGCCTACTTTTTCGTCCTCATATTCCCCCCCATTATCACGGAAATTGCTTTGTCCTGCGGAAAGGAATTTGCTACAGGAAACACAAAACTCTTTTCCTGCTCTATCTAATTCCGCAACGTTTTTGGAAAAATTCATAACACAAGCAGAATCAACACAATCATCAAGCCCTAATGTATGGCCTAATTCATGGAGAATTTGTTTATAAATACGCTCTTTAAATAATACTGCAGAAGCGCAGCGAAAACGATAAGTAGAAGTAACAGTCGTTTTATCATATATCCATGCCCGGCCAAAGATATAATAGGGAATTAAGCTATCAAACTTTGAGGTTATATCTGTTGGAGTAAAGAAGAATAATATCTCTTCGGAATATTGAGATTTAAGGTATTTTAAAATAAAGTAGAAATCATCTACCCGGTATTGGCCATGCAAGTTCTTTTTTAGATTCAAACCTTCTAAAGAAAGTACACTAACAGAAGAGACAAAAACAGGAAGTAAGCTTTGGATAGAAGACGATAACTCTCTTATTATCTTTGCAAAAGCTGAATCTTCGGCATCAACGATAAATCTTACTCTCTTTAAATCCCTGCCGGAGAAAAGTAGTTGTTCCCCACCAGCCACGGAAGGTAGAACAATACTTTTTGCGTCCCTCTCCGGCAAGGAAGATTTATAATGGCCTTGATATGCTGAAAGCAAGCCCTTAAAGAAATCAAATGTATCTTTTAAGGCCTTTACCTCATTAGCCTCATTATGAAATATATGGCTTACAAGCTCATGGTAGAGTATCTGAAGCTGCTTAATTTTAGGAAGTTCAAAGAAATAAGGGTTTATGTAAATAACCTTGGCAGGGATATTGCATGCAGCGACATTGCCATCGGTTAAGGATAGGTCAGTAGATATAACCAAGTTCCACTTTAACTGGTTAACCGATGAGATATCCAAACTTTTATCTAAAGCTAAAGAA
>JBASUY010000019.1:0-1563 GCA_049275655.1 Candidatus Omnitrophota bacterium
TGTACGGCCGGGCCTTTACCCGTATTTATCGTCCTTATCTGCAGGTTGGCCTTGTCAATGTTTATACCCATCTCACCACCCAAAGCATCCATCTCTCTTACCAGCTGGGCTTTAGCCGGTCCGCCAATGGATGGGTTACAGGGCATTGAAGCAATAAACTCCATGCTCAAAGTTATTAACAGGGTGCTGCAACCCATACGGGCACCTGCCAATGCTGCTTCACACCCGGCATGCCCGGCACCAATCACAATTATGTCATAGCTTCCTGCCTCGTATTTCACAGGCCATCCTCCCATTTAAGCAGATTTATATAAATAGATTCTATTTACCAATGCAAAATTCGCTGAATATGCGATCCAGTACTTCTTCTTTTAAGTTCTTCCCGCTTATCTCTCCCAGGGACTCCAGAGCACCCCATACATCAACGGCTAAACAGTCCAACGGTATAGTAGTTAAATTATGTCGCGCATCTTGCAGGTGTTGATTGGCTTTTTCCAAAACCGCTATTTGACGGAGGTTAAGCATTATTTCCATATCGTCTGCGTTCAGATTTTCAGATAACACCATGGATTCTATACTGTTTTCCAACTCCTGCAAACCAATATCTTCTTTTACTGAACCCCTAATTACCTTTACTCCGGGGAAGTATTGCAACAGCTCTTCTTCGCTGATGTTTTTTTCTTCCAGGTCTTCCTTGTTTACCAGAATAATAATGTAACGATTTTCAATACCATGAAATATTTCCAAATCTTCTTCTGTAATTCCAGATTCAAAATCGACCAGAAATATAACCAGGTCTGCTTCACTGATAACTTCCCGTGAACGATCTACTCCGATACGCTCAACCAGATCATGTGTAGTTCTGATTCCCGCTGTATCCATAAGTTTTACTGGTATGCCTTTTATATTGAGGTAGTCTTCAATTACATCTCTGGTAGTACCCGGAATATCTGTTACAATAGCTTTTTCTTTGCGTAATAAAGCATTGAGTAAACTGGATTTGCCCACATTAGGTTTTCCACAGATAACTACCTTAATCCCCTCGCGATATATTTCGGCTCTTTTTCCCGCCGCAATTATTTGTTCTATTTGCTCAAGAATATTAGACAATTGTTCTTCTACGGCCGGGTAATCCGGTTCTCCTACATCATCAGGGAAATCAAGGCTGGCTTCTACCAAAGCATTAATATGAATTAATTGTTCTTCCAATTGTTTAATCTGGCGGCTATTATATCCATCTAATTGTCTCAGGGCCAGTCGTCTGGCCTGATCTGATTTTGCTCTTATCAGTTCAATAACCGCTTCCGCCTGACTGATATCCAATCGGCCGTTTAAATAAGCTCGACGGGTAAATTCACCTGGTTCCGCCAGCCTTATTTCCAGTCCCATCATGCGGCGCAGTATTTGTCTGGCAGGCAGAGTTCCGCCATGACAGTTTATCTCCACAACATCTTCAGTTGTGTAGCTGTGCGGGCTGCGCATAATGCTCACCAGGACTTCGTCAATTAATTCCCCCTGTTCATCCGTTATCCACCCCAGGGTCAAGGTATGACTGGGACGCTC
>JBASUY010000020.1:0-70007 GCA_049275655.1 Candidatus Omnitrophota bacterium
GATCATCTTGGCTATTTTATCAACTTCGGCATAAGCCATACCCATTACTCGGCCTACATCACGGACAACCGCGCGCGCCTGCATAGTTCCAAAGGTGATTATCTGCGCTACGTTCTCCTGGGCATATTTAGCGGTAACATAATCAATGACCTCCTGTCTTCTTTCGTAGCAGAAATCTATATCTATGTCGGGTAAGCCCATGCGCTCGGGGTTTAAGAATCTTTCAAATAATAAGCCGTATTTTAAAGGATTTAAATCCGTAATTCCTAAGAGATAACTTACTAAACTTCCTGCTGCTGAGCCTCTCCCCGGGCCTACGGGTATTCCCTTGCTCTTTGCGTAGTGGATGAAATCCCAGACGATAAGAAAATAGCTTGCAAAGCCCATATTGATAATAGTATTTAATTCAAGCTCTAAGCGCTCTTCTATATCCTTAGTGACATTATTGAACCTTTTTTTAAGGCCCTCAAGGCAGAGGCTTTTTAAAAACTCTTCTTTAGTCTGGCCTACTGGAGGGTCATATCTAGGCAGGTGTATTTGCTTGAAGCTTAGTTCCAGGTTGCAACGCGAGGCTATCTTTAGGGTGTTGGATATTGCATCAGGGTAATCTTTAAATAGAGCCTTCATCTCTTGAGGAGATTTAAAGTAAAACTCTTCAGTTTGAAAGCGCATACGGTTAGGGTTATCAAGGGTTGTTTGGGTTTGTATGCACAATAATGCTTCATGGGCAGATGCGCTATTGCGGGTTAAGTAATGGACATCATTGGTGGCAACTAAAGGTATGCCTAGCTCTTTGCCTATTTTAACTAACCTGGCATTTACTTCTTTTTGCTCTGGGATGGCGTTCTCCTGAAGCTCAAGGTAAAAGTTCTCCTTGCCCATTATGCTTAAATAGGTATCTGCGGTTTTAAGGGCGTCGTTAAAACGCCTTTGGGAGATAAGTGATGGAATCTCTCCTTTTAAGCATGCGCTTAAAGCGATAAGCCCTTTTGAGCATTCAGATAAAATCTCTTTATCAATACGCGGGCGATAATAGAACCCCTCTAAATACCCCATAGAGACAAGTTTTATTAAGTTATGATATCCCTCTTCATCCTTAGATAAGAGTATTAGATGATAAGAGGCTTCTTCTATGCCGGAAGATGATTTGTCCATACGGCTTCCAGGAGCGATATAAACCTCGCAGCCTATAATGGGCTTGATTCCTGCTTTTTGGGCTTCAAGATAAAAGTCAATAGCCCCAAAAAGGTTTCCATGGTCTGTAATTGCCAGCGAACCCATATTATACTGCTTAGCAAGGGCTAATAACTGCGGTATCCGGCATGCTCCGTCAAGGAGGCTGTATTGGGTATGTAAATGTAAGTGGATGAATTCACTATGCGGCATATTTTATTTACAATTCAACCGATAAAAAAAGTTATTCCCACTCTATGGTTGCAGGAGGCTTGGAGGTAATATCATAAACAACGCGGTTTACCCCTTTTACTTCATTGATTATGCGGTTAGATATTTTATCTAAAAGCTCATAGGGAAGTTTTACCCAATCTGCGGTCATCCCGTCTGAGCTTAAAACGCAACGTAAAGCTACGACATTTTCATATGTCCTTTGATCTAAGGCCATGCCTACGCTTTTTATAGGAAGCAACACGGCAAAAGATTGCCAGATAGTATCATACAAGCCTGCAGCGTGAATCTCCTCAGAAACCCTTCTATCTACCTCTCGTAATATATCCAGCCGTTCTTTTGTTACTTCGCCGATGATTCTTACTGCTAAGCCCGGCCCCGGGAAAGGTTGCCTATTTATTATAGTATCCGGAAGGCCAAGCTCTCTTCCTATCTGTCGGGCTTCATCTTTAAAAAGTTCACGTAAGGGTTCCAATAATTTTAACTTCATCCGTTCGGGGAGCCCTCCGACATTATGATGGCTTTTAATCTTTTTGTTCGGGGTTCCATCAAAGGATATGGATTCAATTACATCCGGGTATAATGTCCCTTGCGCTAAAAACTTTACTCCTTTTGTTTTTTTTGCTTCCTCTTCAAAGATATTTATAAACTCATTGCCGATAATTTTTCTCTTATCTTCCGGGTCAATAACCCCTTTAAGCTTATTTAAAAAGTTTTTACTTCTATCTAAAAGAATAAGGTTTAAGCGGTAGAGGTCTTTAAATACCTTTCTTATCTGCTCAGGCTCGTCCTTTCTCATTAATCCGTTATTGACAAATATGCAGCGTAAGTTTTTGCCTATTGCCTTGTGAAGAAGAAGCGCTACGACAGAGGAATCAACCCCTCCGCTTAAGCCGAGTATAACCTTGTCTTTCCCTACTTCCTTTTTAGTATTATTTATTGCCTCGTTTATAAAAGATTCCGTAGTCCATCTGCCAAGGCATCCACATACCCTGAAAAGAAAATTGCTGAATATCTGAGATCCTTTTTCTGTATTGGCTACTTCTGGATGAAATTGCAACCCAAAGATTTTCTTTTTGCTGTTTGAGATGGCGGCTATCGGGGTGTTAGCCGTATGCGCGCTGGCATTAAAACCAGTAGGGAGTTTAAGAAGAATCTCTCCATAACTTACCCAGCATGTAAAGTTTCCCGGCATATGCGAGAATAAATCCCTATTGTCATCTATAAAAAGTTCTGCCTTCCCGTAACTTTGGCTACGGGTGCGTTTAACTCTTCCTCCGAACATTTCTACTATCACTTGCATTCCATAACTTATGCCCAAGATAGGTATTCCTAATTTAAATATTCCTTTATCAGGATAAAGAGGCTTTTTAGCTGTAGTTAACGTTGGGCTTCCGGAGAGGATAAGCCCTTTAGGATTCATTGCTACTATATCTTTTAACGGGGTATTAAAAGGTATAATCCTTGAATAAACTTTATTCTCACGCACTCTTCGGGCAACCAGTTGAGTGTATTGAGAGCCAAAGTCTAATATCAAAACAACCTGCTTAGGAGAAGTTATCTTTTCTTTTTTAAAGCGCCGGCTTTTTTTAAAAAATCTCTTTTTTTTAGCTAACCTTTTCATATTATTTCCCCATTCCTACGCGCTGCCCAACTTGAAACATTTTCCCCTCGGTCTGTATTGATGGCGCGATAATAATTTCTACATCCTGCATTTTGCTTAGGTCTGTTGCTCCTAATGAGCCCATTGAGGTTTTTAATGCCCCTATTAAATTTTGAGAGCCGTCATCAACCTTAGCCGGGCCAAAGAGAATCTCTTTTAAGGATCCGGTCGTTCCTACTCTGATACGAGTACCTCTAGGAAGATTAACATGTGAAGTGGCCATTCCCCAATGAAAGCCCCTTCCTGGAGCTTCTTTTGCGCGGGCAAAGCTTGAGCCGATCATTACAGCGTCAGCCCCGCAGGCAAATGCCTTGCATATATCTCCCCCCCTATTCATCCCTCCGTCAGTAATGATAGATATATACCTGCCTGTTCTCTTGTAATAATAATCCCGTGCCTGTGAAGCATCTACTGTTGCCGTGACCTGGGGAACGCCTATGCCTAAGACTCCCCTTGTAGTGCAGGCTGCTCCCGGGCCTACCCCAATTAAAAGCGCCCTTGCGCCTGTATCCATAAGTTCAAGGGTTGTCTCATAAGTTACGCAATTGCCTAAAATTACCGGTATCTTAGTCTCTTTGCAAAACTTATAAAGATCAAGTGTTTTATATTCTTTTGCTAAATGCCGGGCAGTAGTTACTGTAGATTGGACAATAAATATATCTGCTCCGGAAGCTATAGCTAACTTGGAGAACCTTTCGGCATTAGCCGGTATGCAACTTACTACCGCAACAGCCCCTTTCTTTTTAATCTCAGAGACCCTCTTTGAAACTAACTTTTCTTTGATTGGGGTTGTATATACAGACTGGATTAATTCAGTTGCTTTTTGTGGAGTTGCCTGGGCTATATCCTTTAATACTGAATCAGGGTTTTCGTATCTAGTTTGGACACCGTCTAAATTTAATACCGCAATACCTCCTAAGTTAGACATCTCAACGGCAAATTTTACGTCTACCACTCCATCCATTGCCGCCGCTAGAATTGGAACGCTGAATCTTTTTCCTGCTATTTGAAAGGATGTGTCTACCTCGTTTGGGTTAATTGTCTGCGCTCCAGGGACAAGAGCAATCTCATCAAAACCATAACATCTACGTGCGCGCTTACCTATACCTATCCACTCTGCCATCTCTTAGCCTTTCTTTGTATATAACTTGTTGTTAAATAAAGAGTTAGATAAAAAATTCATATTTTTTACGAGTTTACCTATGAAAGGATAGTGAATTTTACAATAATTAAGAGCCTTTGTCAAGATAAAAAGGCAAGGAATTTATGTAATCCCTTAGAACAATATCTTTAATAATCTCAATGCACCTTGCCCCCAAGGCACTCGATGTGTAATACCCTTCTTATTCTTAAAGCTATTAAGATTTTTTAAATACCAATGATAATTTCTTAGGAGCGCTTCTTTATTGGAGAATTTCGGTATAAAGCCTAATTTTTCTTTAGCCTTATCTATTGAAACATAGGAATCTTTATCCACTGTTTCATACACCCATTTATACAGGGGCGAAAGATGAAAAAACTCTAAGACTCTTAAAATTGTAACAGCAACCCAAGACGGAAAAGCTATTAAACTCTTCCCATACCCTGCTTCATCTAATACTACCTGATAATCTTCTTTCATAGTAGCAAATTCTTTAGCCCCAATATTAAATGTATCGTTAACTATTACTTTGTCTTTTACCATACATAAAAAAATAGCCTCGCATAGGTCTTCAACATCTAAAAATTGATATTTATTATTTCCGTTTCCTATAATAGGAAAGTTTTTACCATCCTTAGCCCAATCATAAAACAAGGCAAATACCCCTAATCTCTCAGGGCCGATAAAAGATTTAGGCCTTATTATTGAAATGCACATCCCCTTTTTGCGGTATTCTTCACATACCTCTTCTGCTGTTATCTTTGCCTTCCCATAATCGCCTACGCCTATTAATTTATCATCTTCATATATAGGGTTGTGGTCAGGAATACCATAAACAGCTGTTGAGGAGATATGAATAAACCTATCAATTTTATTTTTAAAAGCTTCTTCTAAAAGGTTTTTTGTCCCATCAACATCAGTAGAATAAATATCATTTTTTTTATAAAGAGGTAAAGCTGCGGCAGTATGGATAACTAAATCTGTGTTTTTCAGTGCTTTTACAACATCTTCTTTATTCCGTATATCCCCTTTTATTTCTTCTATTCTGTTTTTTTCAGGGTAATCAAAATCAGCTACATCTAAAGTTCTAATGGCTCCTAATCCTTTATTAAATAAATACCTAACGAGATTAACCCCTAGGAAACCTGCTCCACCTGTAATTAAGATTCTCATATATTAGGCTTATTTAAATTAAAAATAAATAATAGCGCTACAAGCAATAATCCACAATACAATGCTTAATTGCAGCGGTATATCGGATAATAGAATACGAATCGGATCATCATCTTTCTTAACTTTGTGAATAAGATAAAGATAGCGAAAGATACCATAATAGACAAAGGGCATAGTAAGTAGTAGTTTTGTAGTTCCAAATTCTCTTATTGTCCGAATATCCACAGTATAAAGCATATAAACTATTGTTATAGATGACGTAATTACCGCTATCATTTGATCTATGAAATAGATATCATATTCCACAAGTATAGAACGGTGCCGGATAGCTTTCTCTTGAAATAGATCTAATTCCTGCCGCCTTTTATTGAAACCTAAAAACATAGCAAGTAGGGCTATCATTATTATAACCCAGTAAGATAACTTAACTTCTGCCACTACGCCTCCAGATAAAATACGTAATAGGTAAAAAAAGGCTAAGCTAAAAACATCAATAATAACTACTTTTTTCAATATCTTAGAATAAAAAAAATTAGATATAGAATAAACGATAATTATATACCCAAAATAGATATTTAGAATAAAAGATAAAGTAATAGAGAAAACTAATAATATAAAAGCTGCGGTTAAAGCTAACCTTATATTAACTTTACCTGAAGCTATAGGCCGTAAAGATTTAATTGGATGGCGCTTGTCTTTTTCTATATCTAAGATGTCATTTATAAGATACGCAGCACTAGCAGATAAGGAAAAAAGACAAAAGGCAAAAAATACTTTTAAATTTGCTGGGAAAATTAGCAATCTCTTCCCAAAGATTAAAGGAATAAAGATAAAAGTATTTTTAATCCACTGCTTAGGACGCAAAGAAAGGAATAAGTGCTTCATAGTTAACCTTAAATTAAGATAAGCGTACTTTTATTATTCTAAAGAATATACTATCCCATCGCTCAAATTTATAATTTCTTGAAGATTAAAAACAGAGCTGAGTTCTTCTATATTATATAAAAAATCCCTTGCTATATTTTTAAACCATACTAAATATATTTTCTCGTGAGTTAGTTTTAATTTTTCTTTAATTTCATACAAATTATCGCCTTTTGAAGCTGAAGAATCATGCTCATGCTTCTTGGGGCTAAGGTTAGATTTTTTTCCAGTATGAATATAAATGGCTTCTGGCACATTACTAGCTATTGCAGCGTCTAATTTATGCTCCTGCAACCATAATATAAGAGATGATTTTCTCCAGGCCTGAGTGCTATATTCAACAATACCGGATTGCCTTGAATGTATAACCCTGTAAATATTATAGGTAAGGGGATAGAACAAAGAAAAAATAAATATAGTATAAACAGTAAATCTTAGTATTTTCTTACTTACTTGTTGATAAGGCAATAAAATTAATAAATTTTCTATATTAACTAAGATTAAAAATATAGTAAAAATATATATTGGCGATAAGAGCCTAAGATTTATCCTATCAAAAGCAAACCTTGCCCCAGAAATAATTAAAAAAATAGTGTAAACTAATAAAAAAATGCCTGCGGGTAATACTTGTCTTATTCTATTAATCCCCTCCTCATTACTCTTTAAATAACGATAAAAAGTTAAAGTTATTATTAATAATATCAATAATCCAACAGTTATTCCTCTAATTAAAAAAGGCATATTACTAGGTAAAAACCATAAAGTTAATGTATCAAAAGTATAATATATATTTTGCAATAAGGTAAAATCTGAAGGAAACCTAGTTCCAAAAAATGTTTGTGTTAGGATATAATTTCGTATAGGCCAAATAGAAAATATAGAAGTAGAGATAATACTAAAAATAATTCCATATTTTAATCTTTGCAAAAAAGAAGATTTTGGCAACAATAAAAAAATAGAGATAAAACCTGAAATAATTAACGTAACACCTATATATCTTTGTAAACAAGAAAGCGCTGCTATAGCAGAGAGTAAAATTAATGTTGACCACCGCGCTTTGTTTATAAACTTATATAAACAAAAGATAAACAAATTTACAAGTAAGATAAATAACGGCTCTGACCAAGCCATATATGAAACTAAAAAAATAGGAATTGAGAATAAGACAGATATTGTTCCTAAAATTATTATTTCTTTTGTTTGGATAAACTTACGAAATAACTGCCCTGAAGTAAAAATAATCAATCCAAAGATAATAACGTTAAGAAATCTGGCTCCATATAAAGGATCCATACCTGTTAATCCAATAGCAGCTAAAATAGTTGAAAATAGTGGCGGGAATACTATTAAAGGATTTCCGGCCCAGTCAAGATACCCTTTGCCAAGGATTAAGTTTCTAGCTACGGAGATGTAAACTACTGAATCAGGACTAAGGCCTACTCCATAACGCGACGTGCATATTAAAACTAATAGAACACCTATAAAACTTAATATTGTGATTATTAAATTTATATGCGTTTTTACTCTTATTAAAAAAAAGTAACCTAAAAGAAAAAAGAAAGAAGTAGCTAAGCTAAAGAATAAGGTAATTGGTTCTAAATGAACTATCCTGTCTTTATGAATTTCAATAAATAACCCGCTATTGATAACATAGCTACAAAAATAGGAATAAATTGGCCATCCTAAAATCGCAAGGATTAATATAGTTAATATAAGTATTGGAAGGGTTTTATTTTTTTTAATCTTGGTTTTTATTTTACCTATCATAAAGAGGTGATAACTATAAGAAAATAGGTGCTTCTAATTAAAGAAGCACCTATTCTACTCTACCTTTTATGGATTAATACATCCCTCCACCCATTCCGCCCATACCTGCCGGCGGCATAGGAGGCATCTTATCATCCTTTTCTGGTTTATCTGCTATCAAAGCCTCAGTAGTAAGAAGCAAGGAGGCGATGCTGGATGCATTTTGTAGGGCTGAACGGGTAACTTTTTTAGGGTCAATTACCCCTGCTTCAACCATATCTACGTAATCATCCCGAGAAACATCATATCCAACATTGGTCTTTTCTTGCTTTATGCGCTGAACCACGACAGAACCCTCTAATCCTGCGTTCTCGGTAATCTGCCTGATTGGCTCTTCTAAGGCGCGCTTGATTATATCAACTCCGACCTTCTCATCTCCTTCAAGCTTTAGTTTATCTAAAACAGGGATACAGCGGATTAAAGCAACTCCTCCACCGGGAATAATCCCTTCCTCTACTGCCGCGCGTGTGGCATGCAAGGCATCCTCTACGCGGGCTTTCTTTTCTTTCATTTCGCTTTCAGTAGCCGCGCCTACGTTAATAACTGCTACTCCGCCTGCAAGTTTAGCTAAACGCTCCTGCAGTTTTTCTTTATCATAATCAGAGTCAGTTTCATCAATCTGTTTTTTGATCTGCGCTACGCGTGCGCTTACTGCGGCTTGCTTTCCTGCGCCTTCTACGATAGTAGTATTCTCCTTGTCAATCTTTACTTTTTTAGCTTTGCCTAAGTCATTAAGGTCAACACTCTCTAATTTAATCCCTAAATCCTCAGTTAAAGCCTTTCCACCGGTTAATATGGCGATATCTTCAAGCATTGCTTTGCGCCTATCTCCATAGCCAGGGGCTTTTACTGCACAAGAAACAAATGTGCCTTTTAGCTTATTGACTACTAAGGTTGCAAGAGCCTCTCCTTCTACCTCCTCGGCAATAATCAAGAGGGGCTTTCCGGTGCGCGCTATCTTCTCTAATAAAGGAAGAAGGTCTTTTAAAGAGGATATCTTCTTTTCGTGTATTAAAATATAGGTATCCTCTAAGATGCACTCCATTCTCTCTGCGTCAGTGACAAAATAAGGGGATAGATAGCCTTGGTCAAATTGCATGCCTTCTACTAACTCTAAGGTAGTTGCAGTAGTCTTAGCTTCTTCTACGGTAATTACTCCGTCTTTGCCTACCTTATCCATTGCCTCGGATATTTGGTCGCCTATGGCGCTATCGCCATTTGCCGCAATTGAAGCAACCTGAGCTACCTCTTTCTTTTCTCTGGCATTAATGGGCTTTGCTAATTTACCCAACTCTTCTGCCACCTTTTCTACTGCTTTTTCAATCCCACGCTTTAAGGCCATAGGGTTAGCTCCGGCAGTAACATTCTTTAAACCTTCGCGGTATATCGCTTCAGCTAAAACCGTAGCTGTAGTAGTTCCATCACCAGCTACATCAGAGGTCTTTTCAGCTACCTCCTTTACCATCTGTGCGCCCATATTTTCATAAGGGTCTTCTAGCTCTATCTCCTTGGCGACGGTTACCCCGTCTTTGGTGATTGTAGGAGAGCCGAATTTTTTGTCAATTACTACATTACGCCCCTTTGGTCCTAAGGTAACTTTTACTGCGCGGGCTAGTTGTTCTACTCCGCTTAAAAGTTTTCTGCGGCCTTCATCTTGATATAACAGCTGCTTACTCATTTATATCCTCCTTATTGTAAGATTATTTGATAATTGCTAAAATATCTTCTTCTCGCATAATTAAAAGCTCTTCGCCTTCCTTGGTGGTAATTTCGTTGCCAGAGTATTTTCCGTATAAAACCTTATCTCCCACCTTTACTTCCGGAGCCTGAACGCCTCCGTTTTCTAAGACCTTACCTTTGCCTACAGCCACAACCTTGCCTTCCTGAGGTTTTTCTTTTGCTGTATCCGGGATAACTATACCGCCCTTAGTCTTCTCCTCTGCCTCCAGGGGCTTTATCACTATCCTATCACCTAATGGTTTAATCTCCATCTTTAACACCTCCTCTTAATCTGTTTATTTTAGCACTTTTCTCCTAAGAGTGCTAATTATAAATAAAAAAAAATTCTTGTCAAGTATTTTTTTATTAAGATTGGTATATTTCCTTAATCGCCAGTTCTACTAAAAGGCTGTCCCAATTATTCTTTATTAATTCTTTTTTTATTATTTTTAAATCAACTCCTTGAGCTTTTTTTACCGATATAAAGGCAACTAAAATAGATAGGTTAAATTTTTGTGTTTTACTTAAAATATTAATTATCGGTCTTTCTTTTTGAGTTTGATTTAGAAAAAAAGCAGCCAAGGCTATAAGTAGCGGAAATAATAGTAAACCTAAAGAAGAGTAAAATAGCGCTATGCTACTTCGGCCTAAAATATAAACTATTGTGCACCAAAATATATCAAAGAGATAATGAGCGACTAATACCGGGACTATCCCAAAGCGGATAAAGAACAAGCCATATAATAATCCGATTAGGGTAATCTCTATTATACGAAACCAAACCGGATATATAGCATAAAGGGTATGCCCCATCCCCCAAACAAATGAAGCCAGTAGTATTGCCAGGATAGTGTTGCGCAGGTATTTTTTAGCAAAACTTATTCCGAAAAGCCTAAAGGTAATCTCTTCAGTCAGGCTGGCGTTGGCCCCTATTATCAACGCGCTTAATAAAGGTATACTACCAGAAGAAAAAGCAGCCATAGTGTACCACTCCCGCCAAATTCCTAAGAACTTTTGCCCGTTATGAAAAATTATTGCTTGGAGCCCAAGAGTAATTATCCAGAGTAGGTAACCAAGTAAAACTGAACTACTAAAATAACGGTTTAGGAAGCTTGAGCGAAGATAAGAGAAAAAGGAGATATATTTTTTTTCAGGGAAAGTCTCATTGGTTAAAATCTCTCCGGCGATCCCGGGCATAATAAAGCCAACTATTATAAAAAGATTATTAAATAACCATTTGGTAAATGCCAGCCCGAGAAAAGAATGCATTTGGGAATTAGTAGGGTAGTTCATATAAATATACTGCAGGTTATTTATAAATCCGGCTAAGTTGATAGCTCCTAAAAATATTGCCATAGCGTAAAAAATTTTTTTTGTCATCTGCGGGACAATATCGCTTTTTTTACTTAGGACAATACTGATAGAAATAGCCAATACAAAAAAAACAAAGATATTAAAAATATTATTAATATAACCAGCTAAGATGAACTGTTTATCCGTATATCTTTTGAATGTGTCAGGTAAATCAAATTTATTTTTTTGAAACTCCCTGACCTCATCTCCTGAGACTATTACTTCATTAAGTAGCTTAGCCCCTCCTTTGCCCGGCTCCCAAGGTATATAGACGTTTTTTTTCTCCCAAGAAAATATATATTCTATCCTATTTTCATAGCGCTTTATTTTTTCTTCGTGGAAATCATATTCGCTTAAGTCCGCATTAAATGTATTTTTTAGAAATTCCTTAGCTTTTATCTTTGCCTCTAATTTTCCTAAATCCGGCCTAGCCTCTGTATCTTCTATTAAATGTATAAAGCGGATGACCTCCCCGGATTTTGCGCTTAAAAAGATTGAATACTCTTCTTTTTTTGATTCTTGAAAAAACCTGACAATCCAGCAAAATAAATCAAAATTATGCTTATGGATAAACTCTTTCTCTGCTTCTAACCCGACAGCATGCTGGAAATAGCGGTTAAAGTTGTCATTAATATCAAATACTACTGCTCGGGAGTAATTGCTAAGGTCAACATTCTTCTTTTTAAGATAATCGATAGATTTTTCTATAGCCTCTTTTTTATTAAAAGAAAGGTCGATAAAGGTAAAACGTGGGTATTCTAATCTATGCCAAAAGCCAAAGGCTATTAAAGCTAAAATTATAATTATAAGCCAGTCTTTAACCTTTATTTTCATAATAAAGCATTGTTAACCCTTTAAGGGTAAGGTTTGTGTCTATTATTTTTAAAGAAGATGCGTACTCTTTAATTAATTTAGAGTCCCCTCCGGTTGCTACTACTTTTGCCCTGCCTATCGATTTTCTTATGTCTTTAATCAAGCCGTCTGTAAGGTTAGCAAAGCCATAGACTATCCCTGAGAGGATGCTATTCTTTGTTTTTCTACCGATAAATTCCACCGGCTTATTTAAAGTTACTTTAGGCAAAAGTGCAGTGCGTTTATAGAGCGCTTCAAGAGAGATATTTAACCCAGGGAGTATCATTCCGCCTAAGTACTCTTTTTTTCTTGAGATTAAATCAAACGTAACCGCCGTTCCAAAATCAACTACGATTAAAGGCGCTCCATAGAGCCTTAAGGCAGCATAGGCATTAACCAATCTATCTTTTCCTACTTGATTAGGAAAAGAGTATAGGTTTTTAATAGGGACATTGATATCCTTGCCTACTATATAAGGGGTTTTAGCGGTTAATCTTTTAAGGTCGCGCTTAAGGGCATTGGTCAAAGAAGGAACCACGCTACTTATTATAGCTTCATCAATGCTTATATCTTTTAGCCTATGGCGCAGTTTAGATAGTGAGTATTTGTTTGTTAGGATATAAAAAGTCCTTTGAAGGCGGGCATGGCCAGAAACCCCAAAGGAGATAACCGTATTTCCTATATCAACGCTTAAGAGGTTCATTTTTTAGCTTTTTTATCTTATCCCTTAAAGAGGCAGCTTTTTCAAATTGCAGGTTTCTTGCTGCTAACTCCATCTCATATTGTAACTGGGATATATACTTATGTAAATGATATTCATCTTTGTTCTCCCCGGTTAAGGAAGCTGTAAAATCCTCAACCCTTGATAAAACCTCTATTCCCTCTTTAAGCCCTTTTCTTATTGAGCGGGGGGTAATATTATTCTTTTTATTAAAGGCAGACTGTATCCTTCTTCTACGCTTACTCTCATTAATGGCTTTAAGCATAGATTTAGTAACCGTATCTGCATACATAATAACGCAGCCGTTTATATTGCGCGCAGCGCGCCCGGCAACCTGAATAAGGCTTGTTGTTGAGCGCAAGAAGCCTTCTTTATCTGCGTCGAGAATAGCCACCAAAGATACCTCGGGTAAATCTAAACCCTCCCTTAAAAGGTTTATCCCTACAAGGCAGTCAAATTCCTTCTTTCTTAGGTCCATTAGGATCTTACTGCGTTCAATAGTTTGAATATCCGAATGGAGGTATTTTACTCTAAGCCTGCGCTCCTGAAGATACCCGGTTAAGTCTTCTGCCATCCGCTTAGTAAGGGTGGTTACAAGAGTACGCTCATTTCTCTTAGAGCGCTTCTTAACCTCTTTAACTAAATCTTCTATCTGCCCTTTAGTCTTACGGACTAGTATCTTAGGATCAAGCAATCCCGTAGGCCTTATGACCTGTTCTATTACCTTTCCTTTAGATTTTTTAATCTCGTATTCCCCGGGGGTTGCCGAAACAAAGACTACTCTTTTTACCAAGCTTAAAAATTCTTTAAACTTTAAAGGGCGGTTATCAAGGCACGAAGGAAGACGAAAACCATGCTCAACAAGGACTTCCTTACGCGCCCTATCCCCTTCATACATGCCGCCTATCTGAGGGACTGTTGCATGGGATTCGTCAATGATAACTAAAAACCCTTCTTTTTTTGGGAAATAATCTATTAAAGTGTAAGGGCGGGCTCCGGGAGCTTGACCGGTAAGATGCCGGGAATAGTTCTCTATCCCGTGGCAGTAGCCAATCTCTTTAAGCATCTCTAAATCATACTTAGTCCGAGCTTCAAGCCTTTGGGCCTCTAATAACTTATTCTCTGACCTTAGTTTTTTTAAGTGTGCAGATAATTCGTCATTTATCGAGCGGCAGGCGTTATTAATCGTATCTTTTGAAACCATAAAATGCTTTGCAGGGTAGATAAATACCTGTTTTAGGCTTTCGTTTATCTTGCCTGATACGGGGTTAAAATCTAAGATACGGCTTATTCTTTCGCCTGCAAGCTCTATACGGATAGCCTTTTCTAAGTAAGAAGGAAATATTTCTAAGGTATCCCCCCTTACCCTTAGGCGCCCGCGGATAAATTCATAGTCATTTCTTTCATACTGCATAAGGATAAGTTTTTCAATTAGGTTATCCCTCTTAAGTTTTTGATTAAGGCTTAAAGAGATGAGCATATCTTGATAGCTTTTGGGGTCCCCGAGATTGTAAATACAAGAAACAGAGGATACAATTATCAAGTCTCTGCGGCTTAAAAGAGAAGCTGTAGCTGAAAGGCGCAAGCGGTCTAAACGTTCATTTATAGAGGCGTCTTTTTCTATATAGGTATCCGTAGAGGGGATGTATGCTTCCGGTTGGTAGTAGTCGTAATAACTGACAAAATATTCTACCGCGTTATGCGGAAAAAATTCTTTAAACTCAGAATAGAGTTGTGCCGCTAAAGTTTTATTATGGGATATTACTAAAACCGGAAGGTTGACCTTAGCAATTACAGAGGCTAAGGTAAAAGTCTTTCCTGAACCAGTAGTTCCTAATAAAGTAGAGTAAGGTTCTTTGGCAATAATATTGTAAGTAAGTTCTTTAATTGCCTTAGGCTGGTCCCCGCGAGGCTTAAATTTACTGCAAAGATTAAACTTTGACATAAAAAGCTTATTTTTTATTCATCTTAAAAATAAAATAGAGGATAGTTTCTCTCGTGGAGGATTTAGCTATGTAATCTCTAAAGAGATATCAACTGATTTTACTGAATCCGTAATCTCTCCTATGGAGATAATATCCACTCCGCTTGCGGCAACCTCTTTGATATTATCAATATTTATTTCTCCGCTAGCCTCTAATAAAGTAGGAGGATGATGGCTTTTAAATTCAGTATTATTCCTTATCTTTACTGCTTCTTTTATCTCTCCAAGACTCATATTATCAAGCATAATTACATCCGGCTTAAAGTATAAGGCGTGTTTAAACTCGGCAATATTTTGGACCTCTATCTCTATCTTAAAGCCCTTAGGCACGCTGGGGAGCTTGTCATAACCGTTAGTTACCTTTATATGATTATCTTTAATAAGAATCATCTCATCTAACCCCATTCTATGGTTGTAGCCTCCGCCTACGCGCACCGCATATTTTTGAAGCTCCCTTAACCCGGGAATAGTCTTTCGAGTGTCAGATATTTTAGTTTTATAGGGTTTAATCTCTTCAACAAATTCTCTTGTTCGCGTGGCTATCCCGGACATCATCCCTAAAAGGTTAAGCGCTACCCGCTCTGAGGTTAGTATGCTGGAGGCCTTTCCTGATATCCTAGCGATAGCCTTAGGCCTCTTTGCCCTTATCTTTTTGCCCTCCTCAACTAAGCTTTTAAAGATAACTGAGCTGTCTACCGTCTTAAAAACCCTTTCAGCTACCTCTAGGCCGCAGACAACAGAATCTTCTTTCAGTATTATTTTTGCTATTATCTCTTTTTCTTTCGGGATAGTTAGTTGCGTAGTAATATCCCCTTTGCCTATATCTTCTAACAAAGCATGGCGCACTACATAGTCCAATTTTTCACGGTTAAGTTTTAAGTCCATCTTTTAGCCCCCTTAATTTTTTTAATTCTTCCGTTAATGTGCGTAATTTTTCCTTTTCAGCATTAATTATTTCTTGTGGAGCCTTTTTTACAAAGTTCTTATTTTTAAGCAAGCGCTCCTTTGCTTGAATATCGGATTGGTATTTTACAATCCCCTTTTCTATATTTTCTATTTGTTTTTGAATGCCCGATACCTCCGTTAGCGGGATTACGATATGCATCCCTTTGAGTACATTTACATAGGTATTCTTTGAATACTTGTAGGCGTTTTCTATGGATACCTGATTAAGCCTTAAGAGTTGTTTTATAGTTAAGATATGGGATTCTAATAATAACCGGTTGAGCTTTGTTGAAGGGTAAATCAGAACCTTTAGCGTAGTATCGCAAGACGCTAAATTAAGGTCCATGCGCATACTCCTTATAACTCCTACAACCTCAAATATCTGGCCCATCTTTTTCTCTAAGGCAATATCAATGGCTTCTTTTTTAAGCTTTGGCCATGAAGAGACCATAATTGATTTATTCTTGGCCGGTAACCTTTGCCAAATCTCTTCGGTAATAAAAGGCATAAAGGGATGCGTTATCCTCAATGTTTTTTCTAAGATGCTATACATAATTAATTGATTATGGGGATTTGTTGTATCTTGTTTAATAATCTCAAGGTAGCGGTCGCAAAATTCATGCCAAAAGAAAGAATAAATAGCATTAATTGCCTCATTTAGTTTATAGGCATTTAGGTATTTTTCTACTTTTATTAAGGTTGAGTAAAACCTGCTTAATATCCAAGAGTTAACCGAGGTTAAAGATTTTTGAGTAAATAAAGCGGTAAGGTTTAAATCGGTATTTTTTATATCAAGGTTTGTTAGGATAAACCGCGAAGCGTTCCATATCTTATTGGCAAAGTTTCTGCCCTGTTCAAACTTTTCTTTTGATAAAAATAAATCTTGGCCCTGAGAAGCAGCAGAGATCAGGCTAAAACGTAAAGCATCCGTCCCGTATTCTTTTATAATATCTAAAGGGTCAATGCTATTACCTAAAGACTTAGACATTTTTTTCCCTTCTCTATCACGTACTGTCCCATGGATATAGACATCTTCAAAAGGCACTCTGCCTTTAAACTCTAATCCCGCCATAATCATCCGGGCAACCCAAAAAAATATAATCTCAGGAGCAGTTACTAGAACAGATGACGGGTAGTAATACTCAAGGTCTTTTTTTGATATGCCTGCAAAAGGCCAAAGCCAAGAAGAAAACCAAGTATCTAAGACATCTTCGTCTTGATATATATTGCTTCCGTTGCATTTAGGGCAAAGTTGTGGTTTGGTTCTAGATACTATAATCTGCTTATCCTCACCACAATCCTTACAGTAATAGACAGGGATTCTATGCCCCCACCATATCTGTCTTGATATGCACCAGTCCTGTATGTTATTCATCCAATTAAGATAAACCTTTGTCCAGCGATTAGGATAGAACCTTACCTTTTTGTCTTTCACTGCCTTAATTGCTGGCTTAGCTAAAGGTTGCATCTTGACAAACCATTGCTTTGATAAGTACGGCTCTACTATTGTATGGCAACGGTAGCAATGGCCCGTCGATAATTTATGCGGCTCTATTTTTTCTAATAACCCTAAAGATTTTAAGTCTTTGATAATCTCTTCTCTAGCCTTAAACCTATCTAAATTGCAATATTTTCCTGCAGAGGCGTTCATCTTTGCATCCGGATTCATAACGTTTATAAAATCTAAATTATGCTTTTTTGCAAGCAGGTAGTCATTAGGGTCATGAGCAGGGGTAATCTTAACAGCGCCGCTACCGAACTTCATATCTATAGAGGTATCTGCTATTATTTTTATTGGGCGGTCCACAAGAGGCAGGGTTACTATTTTACCGATTAATTTTTTATAACGGCTATCTTTAGGGTTAACTGCCACTGCAGTATCTCCGAGCATAGTTTCAGGTCGGGTGGTAGCAACAAGAATATATCCGGATGAGTCTTTTAACGGGTATCTTAAATAGTAAAGCTTGCCTTCTAAGGGTTGATGGGCAGCTTCCTCGTTGGATAAAGCTGTCTGGCAACGCGGGCACCAATTGATAATATATCTTCCGCGATAGATTAACCCTTTTTCGTAGAGTTTTATAAAAATATCCGTTACTGCTTTAGAATAATCTTTGTCCATAGTAAAGCGTAACCTATTCCAATCGCAGGAAGCGCCTATTTTTTTAAGTTGATGGATTATCGTAGAGCCGTATTCTTCTCTCCAGAGCCAAACTCTCTCAATAAATTTATCCCTTCCTAAATCCTGCCGCTTTAAACCATCTTTAAGCAGGGTTTTTTCTACTACATTTTGAGTAGCTATCCCTGCATGGTCTGTCCCGGGGAACCACAAAGCCTCAAACCCAAGCATCCTTTTATAACGTATAAGTATATCCTGTATTGTATTGTTTAAGGCATGTCCCATATGCAGTATCCCTGTTACGTTAGGCGGAGGGATTATAATGGCATAGGGGGTTTTATGGGAGTTAGGTTTAGAGCCAAAGAAACCACTATCCTCCCAATATTTATACCAATGCCCTTCAACCTCTAGGGGGGCGTAGTGTTTTTTTAGTTCGCTATTCATTTAATATTATCTTTTAAGAGTTTATATTCAATACTATCAACAAGCGCTTGCCAGCTGGCTTCAATTATATTCTCTGAGACCCCTATTGTACTCCATGAGTTTTTTGCATCTTCCGATTGTATTAATACCCTAACCTTTGCCGCAGTCCCGGATTTTTCATCAAGGACACGTACCTTAAAGTCAGTAAGGCGCATCTTAGAAAGAGTAGGATAATAATCTTTGAGCGCTTTTCTTAGGGCATTATCGAGGGCATTTACCGGCCCTTCCCCCATAGATACGGTATGCTCTCTCTTCCCTTTAATGCGCAATTTGATAATCGCCTCCGTAGTTATCCGCCTGTTGGATTGTTTTTCGGTTGTTACCCTAAAGCCTTCCAGCTCAAAAAATTTACCGAGTTTTCTTAAGGCTCGCCTCATTAGAATCTCAAAAGATGCCTCTGCCGCTTCAAAGTGATACCCTTTATGTTCTAATTTTTGCACGAGTTGTAAAATCTTTTTAGCGTCGGGAGAATCTTTTTTTATGCTAAGGTTTAAATCTTTTGCCCGCGTTAATACTCCGGATTTACCGGCTAATTCAGAGACAAGAACCCTGCGGGTATTTCCGACTAAAGAAGGATCTATATGTTCGTATGTCTTAGGGTTTTTAATAATAGCATTGATATGCATCCCCCCTTTATGCGCAAAACTAGATTGGCCGACATAGGGTTGGTCGTTTTTATGTTTTAAATTGCTGATCTCGCTTATAAAATGCGAAATGTGGGTTAATTCTTTAAGTTTTTCATCGGCAATACAATTTATCCCCATTTTAAGCTTAAGGTTAGCGATTATAGGTATAAGGTCAGCATTTCCCGCCCTCTCTCCTATTCCATTTATAGTCCCTTGCACCATATCAGCTCCGGCTAATACGGCGGCAAGAGAATTGGCTATCGCGCAACCGGTATCGTTATGGCAATGTATTCCTATGCCTACCCTAAGTTTTCCTTTAAGTAAAGATACTACCTGTGTAATTTCATGCGGTAGGGTTCCGCCGTTAGTATCGCATAGGCAAATCTGCTTTGCCCCTGCTTCCTGGGCGGCTAAAAGGGTTTCAATAGCATAGTTTTTATTGTGGTTAAAGGCCTCAAAAAAGTGTTCTGCATCATAAAAGACGGTTAATCCTTTGGACGTAAGATAGCTGATTGTATCTTTTATCATTTCTATATTTTCAGCCAAAGTAGCCTTTAAGACATCGGTTACATGCAGGTCCCATGTCTTTCCTACTATCGTTATGATATCGGCATTTGACTTAAGAAGAGAGTTTATATTTGGGTCATTTTTGGCTTTTAAGTTTAACCTGCGGGTCATGCTAAATGCGGCAAGTTTGGAATTATTAAGCTTTACCCTACCCATCTTAAGGAAAAATTCCATATCTTTAGGATTAGAGCCGGGCCAACCTCCTTCTATAAAGTGAATCCCTAAGAGGTCTAATTCTTTAACGATGCGGATTTTATCCGTTACCGAATATGATATCCCTTCGGCTTGTGAACCGTCGCGTAGTGTAGTGTCATATATCTTAACCAGTTTCATATCTGCCTCTCTTTTATCTTTTTGTTAACCCAAACTTGCTATGCAAGGCACGAACGGCCTTTTGGGCAAACTTTTTTTGCACTATACAGGAGATACTGATATCGGAGGTTGAAATCATCTCTATATTTATCTTATGCCTTGCTAAGACTTCAAACATCTTTCCGGCTACGCCGGGATGAGACTTCATCCCAACCCCTACAATAGAGATACGCGCTATATCCGCATTCTTGACTACCTCCTTTATTCCTATATCCGGCTTAATTTTATTTATTAATTTTATTGCGTTTAAGGCATCGGCTCTATCTACGGTAAAAGATATATCTGTTTTTCTAAGGTGGCTTACGTTTTGTACTATCATATCCACGCTTACTTCTTTATCCGCCAGTTCATTAAATATCTTTGCTGCTATCCCCGGCTGGTCGGGGACATTGCGTACGGTGATCTTAACTTCATTTTTATTCATAGTGATTGCAGAGACTACTACATCTTCCATATTTTTAACCTCCTTAATAATCATCGTTCCGGAATTATTATTAAAGCTGGAACGGACATGTATAGGCACATTGAATTTTTTAGCTACTTCTATGGAGCGCGCCTGCATTATCTGTGCGCCCAAAGAAGCCATCTCCAGCATCTCATCATAGGTAATCTCTTTTATCTTTCTTGCCTTTGGCTCAACTGCAGGGTCTGTTGTGTATATTCCTTTGACATCCGTATAGATTTCGCATTTATCCGCCCCCAGCTCTTTGGCCAGAGCAACAGCAGTAAGGTCTGAGCCACCCCTGCCTAAAGTGGTTATATCCTGATTTAGATTTACTCCTTGGAACCCCGCGACCACTACAACCTGCCCTTTTTTTATCGCCTCTTTGATTTTATCGGCATTTATTTTTATGATTCGTGCGCGGGTATGGGAGGAGTCTGTTATAATTCCTACTTGCGCTCCAGTAAATGATACTGCTTCGGTTTTAAGTTTTTGAATAGCCATTGCCAAAAGAGCAACGGATATCTGTTCGCCGGTTGAAAGGAGCATATCCATCTCCCGCTTAGAAGGTTTATTAGTTATTTTTGAAGAGAGCTTTATCAAATCGTCGGTAGTATCCCCTAAGGCAGAGACTACCACAACTAGGTTAAAGCCTTTTTTTCTGTAACTGACAACTCTTTTGGCGACTTTCAATATGCGCTCTACATTAGCAACAGAAGAGCCGCCGAATTTTTGTATAATTAATTTTTTACTCATCTTTTTTTCTCCTGATAACTTTAAATATAAGTTCAATAGTCATAAAGGATGCTAATAAAAGCAATAAAAGAGTTATTATAAAAAGAGGTAAATCCCTTTGCCTGATATATTCAAAAGCCTGAAGAGCCAATGCCCCCATGGATGTAGCAAGCATAAATATAGCAGGTAAGAATACTAAAGCCGAAGGCCTACTTTTAGATAATAAATATGCCCCTAAAACAAATAAGGCAAGCGTTGCTACTAACTGATTAGCCGCTCCAAATGCAGGCCAGACTTTATTCCATTGCCCGCTTAAGGCTAAGGATAAAGAGATAAGCACTATGATTGCAGTAGAAAGGTACCTGTTTTTTATTTGAAACAGCTCTTCTGTTAAATAGCGTAAGATCCTGGTAGCTGTATCTAAAGTAGTAAGTATAAAAGCATTTAGTATAGTTACTGCAATAAGCCCCCCAAAATCCCCTAAAAATCCTTTAGTTAAGGCATTAAAGCCTTGGGCAAATATGCCTATAGGGCCTATAGATTTTAAGGCTAACGAAGCGTCCCCCGGAGTTTTGAAGATAATCCCTACGCTAATAATTGCTATTACTGCTAATAACGCTTCTACTACCATTCCTCCGTAGCCGATTCTTTTAGCATGGCGCTGACTATTAATTTGTTTAGATGTAGTACCGCTGGATATTAAAGCATGGAAACCCGATACTGCGCCACAGGCAACCGTAACAAAAAGCATTGGCCAAAGCTTAAGGTTATTAGGTGCCCATTGGGTATAGGAGGGCATGGTAATTTGCGGCCTTGAAAATAAGATACCTAAATAACCTATCAATATTCCAAAAAAGAGTAAAAAGCTGGCTAAGTAGTCGCGGGGTTGTAAGAGTAAATTAACCGGAAGTATTGATGCAAGATAAGAGTATAAAAATAATACCACTAACCAGAAAAATACCCCTGAAGTTACAGGTAGATGGTTACCGAGCAGAATAAGGCTTAAGAGGAGAATAAGCCCTAAGGAGGTTGCTAAGAAACTATTTACTTTTAAATAATACAAAAGATAGCCAATTAACAAAGCAACCGGTATAAGCCCTAATGAAGGCAGGACTATCTTAGGTTCTTTCACAAAGGTATCCGCGCATAGATAAGCAAACACGGATATAATCAATATTAAGGTAAACCATAAAAAAAGCGAGGTTAATATCTTTGCCCTTTTGGATATTACCCTTCCTGCGATATCCGAGATAGAGCTCCCCCCTTCTTTTACAGAAGTTATCAAAGAGCCGAAATCATGGACTCCACCTATAAATATAGATCCTAAGACTACCCATAAGAGCGCCGGAAGCCATCCCCATAAGGCTACTGCAATAACAGGCCCTATAATAGGCCCTGCTCCGGCAATAGAAGAAAAGTGGTGCCCAAATAAAACCAACCAGTTCCGCGCCGGGACATAGTCTACGTTGTCAAACTTATAATTGGCAGGAGTAGATTTTTTAAAATCAACTTGCCATAATCTTTCAAGCCTCTTAGCGTAAATAAGATAGCCTGCTCCTAAAAGAATAAAAGCAACTAAAGAGATATAAAGAGCGCTCATTCCGCCTTTCTGATAAAAAAATCCATAAGCTCATGCCCTCTTTCAAAGGTAAGCCCGCTTTTTAAGGATTCTTTCTCACTATAGTTTAAAAAACCTCTTGCAATGATATTATGTCCAAATATCCCAAAAGGAACAGGGTCTGAGGTATGCGTTTTAAGAGAGACAGGGGTAGGATGATCCGGTAATACCATCAACCTAAAGTTTCTCTTGCGTTTAAAGTACTTAAGGACTCTGCCTAAAATCAACTGGTCAAATCTCTCTATGGCAATAATCTTTTCTCTTAAATCTCCGTTATGCCCTGCTTCATCAGCTGCTTCTAAGTGGAGAAAAACAAAGTCTTTATCTTCAAGCGCCTTTAATGCTGCCTTTGCCTTTCCCTCATAATTAGTATCATAATAACCGGTTGCTCCCGGGACATTAATAACTTCAAGGCCAATTGTTTTGCCTAACCCTTTAATTAAATTTACCGCAGAGATTACACTTCCTTTAATACCGTACTTTTCATAGAAGCTCTCCATTAAAGGGCGCTTCCCTTGTCCCCAGAGCCAAATCATATTAGCAGGGTTTTCTTTTAAATCTAAGCGGACAAGGTTAATCTCATGTTTTTCTAATATTTTTTTAGACTCCTGCATGAGATTAATAAGGATACTTGCATTATCGCCTTTAGGCAGGTTTCTTGAAATACTTTTTCCGGTTATATCGTGCGGTGGACGGCAAGTTATCCTATCAAGATGTTCTTCTGCCCCTCGCTTAACAACCATAAGATGGCGGTAACTTACCCCGGGGTAAAACTTAATTCTATTAGTACCTAAGGCACGATCAATAAACTTTATAATTATCTCAGCCTCTTTAGAGCTGATATGCCCTGCGCTATAGTCGCGCAGTATATCATTAGATGCAGTAATGAGATTACACCTAAAAGCTACATCGTCATCTTCTAATTTTACTCCAAGGTTGGCTGCCTCAAGGGGAGCTCTACCGGAATAGTATTTTTTAGGGTCATAGCCGAATATAGAGATTTGTGCGATATCTGAACCTGGAGTAAACCCTTCCGGGACGGTCCGCACTCTTCCTAAACGCCCGTATTTGGCGATAAAGTCCATATTCGGCGTGCGCGCAGCCTCTAAAGGCGTGCGCCCGCGTATCTCTTTTTGCGGAATATCAGCCATCCCATCGCAGACTAAAACAATATATTTCATCTTTTTTAAAATGTTACCTGCGGCACTTTCTTAGCCGTATCATCTGCCTTAAAATATTCTGTTGCCGGCTTATAGCCAAAATTAGAAGCGATAATATTACCCGGGAATGTCCTTACCGATATATTATACTCTCTGACAGATTCATTGTAACGCATCCTTTCTACTGCTATTCTATTTTCTGTCCCGGACAATTCATCCATAAGCTTTAAAAATGTCTGGTCTGCTTTTAGGTCAGGGTAGTTCTCTGCTACAAAAAGCAACCTAGACAAAGCAGCGTCTATTTCTCCGGCTGCTTTAACCTTCTCTTCAACGGTAGACGCCTTAGCCCATTGGGAGCGGGCTAAGGTAACATTTTCAAGGACCGTCTTTTCATGCGCGGCATAACCTTTTACTGTATTTAAAAGATTAGGTATCAAGTCATTTCTTCGTTGCAATTGATTTTCTACCTGCGCCCATTTAGCGGTTATAGCCTCATGCTTAGAGATGATACCGTTATAAAGAGCGATAATAATTCCTATTAATATAACTACGGCTAGTATAACTCCAATAACTATCTTTTTCATTATTCTGCCCTCCCTTTTTATATTAAGTATTAAAATTTTCCTCCGGCTCCGCCACCTCCGCCTCTACCTCCGCCAAACCCACCGCCGCCAAATCCTCCCCCACCGATTCCTCCGCCAAACCCACCGCTCCTAAAACCCCCACTACCCCACTTACCAGATGAGGATTTACTGCCAAAATCTAATGGGCCAAAAAAACTCTTTCTTTTTTCCTTAGGGAGTTTTTTCCAATAAAAATACCTCATTAACATTGAAAGGATGAAAGCAAGGAATATTATAATTCCTAACGGTTTAGAGACACCCAAGAAAAATACGGTAGAAAATAATAAGGTTACTGGTAGGCTTATAGGTATCGGCCAAGGGAAGCTCCAAATAAAAAAGAAAACCGGAATAATAAAATAAAAAATAAACGGATTATCTTTTTCTTCAGATTTTTCCCCACTTTCTAAACTACTTTTAGAGAGAATTGCGGTAATTTTAATAATCCCAGTATAGATTCCCTCGCCGTAATTCCCTGATTTAAAATAAGGGGCCATGTAATCGCGTCCTATCTGGCCGCATAAACCATCAGGTAGGTCTCCTTCTATGCCATACCCTGTTTCAATTCGCCAAAGCCTTTCTTTTTCTGCTACAAGGATTAAAACTCCGTTGTCTTTATCTTTTTTCCCCGGTTTCCAATTATCAAAGACCATCCGGGTAAATTCTTTCTCTTCATAAGGAGAAATGGTTTTAAAGGTAGCCACAACTACCTCAACCCCTGTTTTTTCTTCTAACTCGGAAATTAAAGTATTAATCTTTTCTTTGTATTCAGGATTAATAATACCGGCAAAATCATTCACCCACCCAGAAGGAGAGGGTATTTCAAAGGCAAATAGGCAAGAAAAAGAAAGAAATAGAATAAAGGCAAGAATAATAACCTTACGCATAATAGCCCCCGATTATTTTTATAGCCCCTTTTACAAGAGACTCCCTGTCCTTAAAAACTTTACTGATTTTATTCTCTTCCATTAAAAAGGCAGAATATTTGCCGTCTTTTACAGTATTAGATATGACTAAATCCGCGCAAGACTGCCTTATTAATTTAACTGCTTCTTTGTATAAATTATCCTTTTTGGCCTCCGGCTCATATTTAAATCCGATGAGAAATATCTTTGGTTGTATCTTTTTAAATAAGCGGATAATTTTAAAAGTCGGCTTAAATTTTATAGTTAAGCTTTTTAAATTAGATTTAATTTTTTTAGGATACGGCATGCAAGGCGCATAATCAGATACCGCTGCGCTATGTATTGCTATATCGTACTTTTTATTTTTAAGCTCTTTTTTTATTAGGTTATTCAACTCATCAAAAAACTTATATTTCTTTACCGTTATACTCCTTTTTTGCAAAGGTAGATTAATTGGCCCTAATAAAAGGGTAACCTTAGAGCCAAGCCTCTTAAAAGCGTCAGCAAAGAGTAGCCCTGTTTTGCCGCTAGCAGTATTGCTGATTACTCTTACCTTATCTATCTTAACCCAGGTCGGGCCTGCGGTAATAAGAACCCTCTTATTCTTTAATTTCATCTAATAGGGCATTTAATTCTGGTTTTATTACTTTTGGATCTGCTATGTTCTTTATCGTTGTATCAGGGTCTTTTAGTCCATGCCCAGTTAAAATACAAACTATTCTGTTTATCTTTTTGCCTGTATTTTTTATAGCATCTTTAAAGTAGCCCTGCTTTGAAAGTTTAAACAGCCCTGCTATAGAAGATGCTGAGGCAGGCTCTATAAACACTCCGTCGGTTTTGGCGATAAATTTATAGGCATCTATTATCTCTTTATCTGAGACCATATCTATTAACCCGCCTGATTCATCACGTGCTCTTTCTGCTTGCTTCCAGCTGGCAGGGTTTCCGATACGTATAGCTGTAGCTATTGTTTCAGGTTTTTCTATAGGGTAACCCCTTACTATCGGGGCAGACCCTTCTGCTTGAAATCCAAGCATTTTAGGCAGAGTCTTTGATAGTTTTAGGCCATGGTATTCTTTATAACCTTTCCAGTATGCAGTAATATTCCCGGCATTTCCCACCGGCATAATTTGAAAATCAGGCGCGTCGCCTAAAAAGTCGCATATTTCAAAGCTGGCAGTCTTCTGTCCTTCTATGCGGTAAGGGTTAAGGGAATTTACCAAGGTTAGGGAATTTTTATCCGAGGCTTCTCTTACCAAGGTTAAAGCCTCATCAAAATTTCCTTCAACGGCCAAAACAACTGCTCCGTGTATAAGCGCTTGGCTTAATTTACCGAGGGCAATTGCCCCTTTTGGTATTAAAACTACGCATTTAATTTTAGCCCGAGCCGCATAAGCTGCAGCAGAAGCTGAGGTGTTTCCTGTAGAAGCACATATAACAGCCCTAGAGCCTTCTTCTTTGGCTTTAGAAATAGCCAAAGTCATCCCCCTGTCCTTAAATGAGCCTGTGGGATTTAGGCCCTCAACCTTAAGGTAAACTTCAAAACCTTCTCCTAAAAAACTGCTCAAAGATGGGGAGAAGAGTAATGGAGTATTCCCCTCATTTAAGGTTATAACCGGAGTCTTACCAGTAACAGGAAGGTATTTTTTATATCTATTAATTACCCCTATCATATCTCTTCCATCCTTATTGCTACAGACTTCTCTTTAATTGATTCTATGCGGTCAATAATATTAAGCGCTCTTCTTAAATCTTTTTCTTTTGCCTCGTGAATAAGCATTATAATAGGGACAAGTTTAGACTTGTTTTTTTCTTTTTGGGTAACCGAAGATATGCTTATTCCGAATTTAGCTAAGACTCCTGAAATCTTTGCTAAAACGCCAGGTTTATCTAAGGCAGTAAAACGTATATAGTAGCGGCTCAAGGACTCATCTATCTTGCGTAGCCTTTTTATGGATTTATCCTGCACAGCGTTCATCATTGGCCTAAAAAGCCCTGCCTTTATATCTTTGGTTAAATCTACTATATCTGAGACTACGGCTGAAGCAGCTGAGAGTTGCCCTGCCCCGGGTCCGTAAAATAATAAGTCTCCAGCTAAATCTGCCTCAACATATATTGCGTTAAAGACTCCGTCAATTGAAGATAAAAGATGATCTTTTGGTATTAAAGTCGGATGCACTCTAACCTCTAAATCTTCTTTTTCTCTTTGGGCGATAGCAAGGAGTTTAATCTTAAAACCTAACTCTTTAGCATAATTAATATCTGCTAATGAAATACGCGAGATTCCTTCAATAAAAATATCACGCATATTTACCATCTTACCGAAGGATAGGTAAGTAAGTAGCGCTAACTTATGCGCAGAGTCTATTCCCTGAACATCTAAAGTCGGATCCTTTTCAGCAAAACCTTTTCTCTGGGCTTCTTTAAGTGCCTCTGAAAAGGTTATTCCTTTAGTAGACATTGAAGAGAGTATATAATTAGATGTCCCATTAAGAATCCCGAGTATACTATTAAAATTATTAGAGACTAATCCTTCTCTTAAAGATTTTATGATTGGTATGCCTGCCCCTACTGAGGCTTCAAAATATATGCTTTTCCCCTTAGCGCCTGCTTCTAAAAAAAGCTCTTCTCCATAGGTGGCTAAAAGCGCTTTATTTGCAGTAACGATATTCTTACCTCTCTTAATAGAATCAAGGATAAGTTCTCTTGCCGGGTGAATTCCGCCTATTAGTTCTACCATTATATCTATTTGAGGGTCTTCAATAATGTCCTTAGGATTGCGAGTAAGAAGCATTTTATTGACACTTACATTGCGTTTAGAGGTAATATCTTGGTCGCATATCTTTCTTATATTTATATCTAAACCTATCTTAGCGCTTAAAAGAGTTCGTTTTTCCCGTAGGATTTTAACAACCCCAGAACCAATATTCCCAAAGCCAATTAATCCAATATTGATTTTTTTCATAACTATTCCTTTTTGCCTTTTTTAAGATAATAATCTACGGTCTCTCCTACGATCATTTTATGTTTTTTATCTACGGAGATAAACTCTAGGTGAGTATCGTAAATCATATCCCTCATTATCTCCTTTGATTCAACCACTCTTCCTATAACCATAATCGGATTAGGATCAAAAGGCAAGCGTATTTCAATTGCTAAGTTTGTTCCGGGAGAAAATGCCCTATTGGTAGTAAGAAGCATCCCCCCTAAGCTTATATTTTTAGTTTGAGTTAGATCTACATTGTCAATCTCATCAAGGATTCGGTAAGATACAATAAACCTGCCATAGGCGCGTGGGTGTTTTCTACGTTCTGTTCCCGAATATTCCATAGCTACCTCCTTTAATTTGGGGAACTTTTCCCCCATACCCCCTTAGTTTTAAGTGTAATAGTCGGGGCGGACAGACTTGAACTGTCGACCTCTTGAACCCCATTCAAGCGCTCTAGCCAAACTGAGCCACGCCCCGCAAAAAACTACTCTTCTTTTTTGTTCCTTGTCATTAAATCCCTAACAGCTTTTAAGGCAGATTTATTCCTGTACAGAACGTTATAAACCTCCCTTACTATGGGCATATCAACTTTATATTTGAGGCTTAAGAGATAAGCAGATTTAGCAGTAGGTATTCCTTCTGCTATGCCTGAATGTTTCTTTGTAGAAGAGCTTAAAGCCTTTAGTATCTTTACTAAAGGCTGCCCCTTGCCTAACTCCTCGCCTACAAACCTATTCCTGCTATGCGGGCTAAAACAGGTAGTTACTAAATCCCCTAATCCACTTATACCGCTAAAAGTATTTTGTTTAGCGCCCATGGCTTTGCCTAAACGAGAAATCTCCGCTAATCCCCTTGCTAATATAGCTGCTTTTGTATTTGCCCCAAATTTAAGCCCGTCAGATGCCCCACAGGCAATAGCAATAACATTTTTTAAACTCCCTCCTAATTCTACGCCTAAAATATCGTTATTAGTATATACCCTAAACCTTTCAGTTATGAATATATCCTGCACAAATTTCCTTAAGAGCTTGTCTTTAGAGGCTACTACTGCAACTGTTGGAATATTATTAGCAACCTCATAGGCTATGGTCGGGCCTGAAAGGACTGCAAGCTTTACCCTGCCTAACTCTTCTATTATAACCTCCGAAATTCTTTTTAATCCCTTAGCTTCAATACCCTTGACAACACTTAAATATACAGGTTTAGTTCTATTGAAGGCGATATCTTTTTTTATTGCCCTTAAGATTCTACGGATATGCTCTGAGGGGGTTGCTAAGACTATTAAGTCTTTGTTTAAGATAGCATGGGATATCTTATCTGTAAGGATAATACTTTTAGGTATTTTTATCCCCGGAAGAAACTTATGGTTTTCTCTCAATTGTTTTATCTTTAAGATATTATCACTAAAAGCCCCCCAAAGACTAACCGAATGCCCTTTTTTAGAAAGAAGAATAGCTAGGGTAGTCCCCCAACCGCCATCGCCAAGAATAGCTATTTTAATCTTTTTATTATTCAAATACATTCCTCCAGCTTTTTTCCTCCCGGGTAATAAATTTTATCCCCACATCAAAATTAAGGCCTCCTTTTGGCTCAATCCTTACTACTTTGCCTAACACTCCCTTTTGATATATAAGCGCTCTTTTTTCCAACTCTTCGCAGATCTCTAAAGTTTCGCGGTTAAAAGATAACCAAAGAATATCATCTTGATTAACCCGCTCTTTAATATTACAGAGCATCCCTGCCGAACTTATATTTGAGGTATAGCCTTCGAGAAGCTTAGATACAGTATCTTTATTGCATACTTTGTAAGCTAAAGGGGTTGCGTAATTTATTCTTGGAAAAATCCGCCTTTCTGAAGAATTTATATCCATATTATTTTATAGCTAAATTATTTTTATTTGTCCTTATCTTTGCTAAATCCCAAGCGTAATCATATAAGTGTAATCCTTTACTTAGAGCAATAATTTCTCCGTCTTCAACGCCTATTTCTTCAGCCATATATTGCTTGACTAATTGAAGGCCACCTAAGTTAGAAGGGAAACCTCCCCATAAATCCCAAGAGCGAAAATAAAGTATGAAATGTAATTTTCCGTAACGTAGGCGCGTATCTATAATCCTTAGGCACGGAGGGTCAAGAAGCTTTATATCCGAAGGCATGCCTATCTCCATAGTTGCCTGGTTGGTTCCGGCGCCTTTTTCCCGGTAAAGTTTTATAACCTCCTCAATCTGGTTTACGCAAAGAGGCATCTCCCGGACCATCTCTTTGCCGTTTACATTCTCTTTAAACTTAACCTTAGGGTCAACCAACCTCTCTCCATAAGTATAATCTTCCGTATCTGTTTTAGTCCCGGTTAAAAGATAAGTTAAATAACCTTGGATATAATCCATATCTGTAGGAGCAGGAATTCCCATCCCTTCAGGAATTATAGGAATGATTTGATGAGACGGTTTTTTAACTCTTATCGCCGCAAAATCAAATTCTAGCCTTTTCTGCCCTTCGTAACTTCCCTTAGTAATAGTGTAAACATGCCCATGCTCTAAAATTTCGGATAGAGATTGAAACCAAGCATCATCAAGATCAAATGCATCAATAAAAATAGGTTTTAAAAGCTCTTCGGTCATTTTCTTCTATTTTTTTCTTTTGCAGTTTTAACAAAAAGATTAAAGCTGCTAATTATCCGTGATATAGGCACATTTTTACCGATATAACCTGCGCTGCCGTATTCTTTAGATTTAGATATAAGCTCTTCATCATATCCAAAGCCGGTAATCATAATTACAATAATTTCAGGCTTTAAATCTTTTATCTTTTTTAAGGCTTCTAAGCCGGTTATCCCGGTAAGCTTAACATCCATAAGCACGGCATCAAAATCCTCTTTTTCTACGAGCTTTAACGACTCTTCTCCGGTTGCTACAGTCTTTACAGAGTACCCTTCTTTTTTAAACAAGTCTTCAAATAATTCCCTTACCGCTGATTCATCATCAACAACTAATATTTTATAAATCATTGCTATCTCCTTTTTTAACAAAAGGTAGCTTGATAATAAAAGTGGTTCCTTTACCCACTTGGCTTTCAACCGTTATAGAGCCACTGTGATTTTTGATTATATTATAACAGATAGAAAGCCCCAAACCTGTCCCTTCTTTTTTTGAAGAATAAAAGGGCAGAAAAAGATTTTTTAAGGCAAGTGGGGGTATACCGCAACCAGTATCACTTATAAATATTAAGAGGTATTCGTTTGATTTATTAATAGTTTTAATAGTAAGCGTGCCCCCTTCTTTCATCGCCTGGTAAGCATTAATAAATAGGTTTACAAATACTTCCTGAAGTTGATGCGAATCTCCTCTAATTTTAAGGATATTTTTGGCAAAGACCTTATTTATTTTTATCTCATTTGAAGGCAATTTATGATAGCGTAAAAGAGGAAGGACATCCCTAATTATTTTATTTATATCTAGTTCTCTTGTAGTAGGAATTGACTTACGGGAAAAGGTCAGGAATCTATCTACAAGCCTTCTTATCTGATCTACCTGAAGGTTTATTGCTTTAAGGCCAGACCTTAATTCCTTATTTAAACCCTTAGTCTTTAATAAGATTTCCGTTCTACCGGATATAACAAAGGCAGGATTATTAATTTCATGCGCTATTCCTGCTACTAATTGCCCCATTGCCGCAAGTTTTTCCGATTGAAATACCTGATACTCTAATTTTTTTCTTTCAGTAATATCTTTAGCCATAAATATATAGCCTGTCGTATCGCCTGCTGAATCAATAAATTTAGTTACGGTTAAACTTACTGGAAAAGATTGTCCATCCTTCTTAATAAAATAAGTCTCCAATTCATACCTACCGGTTTTCTTCACTTGTTCAAGCATAAAGTTCAATTTATAAGAGATATCATCATAAGAGTGTAGGGCTTTTATATGCTTAAAGATTATCTCGCTTCTCTTCCAGCCAAACATATCCTCTGCGCCCATGCCATAGTAAGTTATATTCCCGTCTAAATTAATAGTGTATAAGGCGTATTCTTTTATATTTAAGATGATATTTTTTAATGTCTGGTCAATATTATTCAAGGAAGCTTCTTTTTCCCTATGGGAAGTATTATCGTCGCCCATAAACAAAACGCCTTGGAGGTTTTTGTTTTTTGTTAAGATAGGGTTAATTCTCCAATAAATTAACCGATCCTCGCCTTTTTTATCGGGTATCAAAATCTCAAAACTACTAGGGCGTTTGTATTTTAAGGCGTCATTAAGCATGGCTTTAAAAATTTGTTCTCGACTCAAAGAGTTTCTTAACCTTTTATAGATTATACTAATACAATCAGAGCCCACAATTAAATCTTTTGACATACCAACAATATCCTCAAACTTTTTATTGCACATAAGAACTTCTCCTTTAGAATCACAATAAAAGATTAAGGAATTTGCTTTATCAATTGCATTATAAATTGTTTTTAAAAGGTTCATAAACGTTTTTATAATAGCGGGAGACGGGGTTCGAACCCGCGACGACTTGCTTGGAAGGCAAGTGTTCTACCACTGAACTACTCCCGCAATAATGGTGGGCAGGAGAGGATTCGAACCTCTGAAGCACAGGTGCAGCAGATTTACAGTCTGCCCCCTTTGGCCACTTGGGTACCTGCCCATTTATTTAAAGCCGGCGAGAGGAATCGGACCCCCGACCCGCTGTTTACAAAACAGCTGCTCTACCAACTGAGCTACGCCGGCAAACGCACATTCTTTTTATTGCATTAGGGATTTTATCAACAATATCCGAGGCAATCAAGGAAATTTGCGTTTTTTCTTTTGCCGCTAAATCCCCGGCTACTCCATGAAGATAGACTCCTGTTTTAGCTGCTTCAAAAGCGCTTAAGCCTTGAGCTAAAAAAGAGGCGATTATACCGGTTAAAACATCCCCGCTACCTAAAGTAGCCATCCCCGGATTTCCTGTTTTATTGATATAAATACTGCCATTAAAGTTTGTAACTATAGTTTCATAGCCTTTTAAAACCAGGGTTACTCTGTATCTTTTTGCAAAATCAAGCGATATTTTTTTTCTATTTTTTTGAACCTCTTCTACATTTAAGCCTGTTAAGCGGGACATCTCCTTAGGATGAGGGGTCATAATAACCTTAGGGTTTTTTTTCGTAAGCTTAGACAAAGTATTTAAGTTCCCTTTGATAGCATTTAAGCCATCAGCGTCAATTACCATAGGCTTCAAAGAAGAAAAAATGACTTTGCGGATTAAAGAATAGGTTGAAGGGTTATCCCCTAATCCCGGGCCAATGGCTAAAATATCTATTTTTTTTATAAAATCCGCAATCTTTTTAAATGCTAAAAGACTAACCCCTCCTTCTTTCGTTTGAGGTAAAGGCAGGGTTATCGCCTCTTTAGGTTTAAGCTTTATCATCGCGTTATTAATCCCTTTGGGCAACCCTAAGGTAACTAATCCTGCGCCGCTACGCAATACTGCTAAAGAACAAAGCGCTGCTGCTCCGGAATAACGGGCAGAGCCTGCAAGAATAAATATATGCCCAAAGCTACTCTTATTACTATCAAGCGGCCTTTGTAATAATCGCATTGGCAACCGCATAATTTTTTACATGGGAGATAGAAACAACAACGCCTACCCCCTTGCCTTTAGAGTTTAAAAATTTACAGAAGGGTTTGCCGTCTTTATCGTTTAGAACCTCTAAATCTTTCCAGCCTAAAGACGCATCCCCTAATGCTTTAAAGATCGCCTCTTTAGCGGCAAATCTACCTGCTAAATGTTGGTATATACTAACCCTACTTTTAGCATTATTAAGCTCTTCTCTGGTAAAAATCCTTTCTAAAAAAGATTCCCCCCATTTTTCTATAGCCTTCTTTAAGCGGTTCACCTCTGTTATATCTACGCCTGTCCCTAAAATCATCTCTCTATTAACCTTTTCATTTCTTTTACTGCTTTGCCTAAACCTACAAAAACAGCCTTAGAGATAATAGAGTGTCCGATATTTAACTCCTCTATCTGCTTAATTTTTGCTATAGAAGAAACATTATTATAGCCTAAACCATGCCCGGCAAAAACATTTAATCCTAAAGACTTTGCATATATTGCCGCTTGTTTTATTTCATTAAGAGACTTTTGTAATTCACTATAATTCTTAGCGTTGGCATAGCGTCCTGTATGTAGCTCAATGCTATTTACCCCTAAAGCATTAACCGCTTTTATCTGCCTAAAATTAGGATCAATAAAAATACTCACCTCAATGCCATTTTTATTTAATCTACCTATTGCATGCTTAATACGCTTAAAACCCTTTACTACATCTAATCCGCCCTCAGTAGTAAGCTCCGCTCTTTTTTCAGGGACAAGGGTAGCCCGGTTAGGCTTAACTTTAGAAGCGATATCTACTATCTTTTTAGATATAGACATCTCTAGATTAAGAGGCAAAGATAAGATTTCTTTTAATACCCAAAGATCATTATCTTGGATGTGCCTACGGTCCTCGCGTAGATGCACTACAAGGCTATTAGCGCCGCTCCTCTCTACTATCAAAGCAGCAAGGGCAATCTCAGGCTCTAAGCCGGCGCGCGCTTCTCTTAACGTAGCTACATGGTCTATATTTACTCCTAAGCGCATTTTTTAATGTGCAAGCACCTCATAATTTATATAGAGCCAAGATATTATGGCTAAAATTAAAGATATAATTTTAAGCCATGGATGAGATAAAAAGAGATGCTTTATCTTCTCTAAAAGAGTTATTTTATTTCTGTTCATCTTTAACCTTTAATTTAAAAATCTCTCTTGCCTTCAGAAACAGCCCTTTTTGGTCTAAGGCGTTATAAAACTTACTCTCATAAACCAAAGAGATATCTTTCCTCTCCTCAGATACTATGATAATTAAAGCATCCGTCTCCTCGCTTAAACCTAAGGCTGCACGGTGCCTAGTGCCAAATATACGGTTTAAATCCTGAGATTGTGCTAAAGGGAAAAAGCAACCAGCACTTAGAATCCGTCCGTTTTGAACAATGATTCCTCCGTCGTGAATAGGATTATTAGGGGTAAATATTGCTTGGATCAGCTCCGAGGATACCCTTGAGTCAATCATAACTCCGCTTTGGGCAAAAGCATTAAGGGGATCACTTTTTTCTATGGCTATTAAAGCCCCTATTTTTTCACGCGCTAAAGATTCCACTGCTATGCTTATTTCTTTTAACATATAATCTAACTCTTCGTCGCGAAGTTGCGCCGTAAAAATATGCCTCTGCCCAAGCCGCGCAAGGCCCCTTCTTATCTCCGGGTGAAATATGATAAGAACCGCAATAACGGAAGTAGCAAAAAAGTTCTTAAATATCCAATCCAACCTAGTAAGCCCCAGCCTTTGAAATACAAAGAAAGAGACTAAGACAATCGCTATTCCCCGGACAACTTGAATAGCACGTGTTCCTTCAAAGAAGAGTATTATCTGGTAAATTACAAACCAAAGAATCGCTATCTCAAGTAATGTTTTCCAATGGACAAAAGCTACTGATATGCTCATGATATTAAACTATCAACTACTTTTAAGGCTTCCTTTGTTTCCTTAACATTGTGTACCCTAAAAATAGCCGCTCCGTTCATTCTTGCAACCGCACAAGAAGCAATTGTCCCAAATAGCCTTCTATTTGGTTTAACCTTTAATATACGCCCAATAAAAGACTTTCTTGAAAGGCCTATCATTATCGGCATACCTAAGCCTTTAAACTCTGAAAGCCTCTTGATTATTTCAAGGTTATGAGGCAATGTTTTACCAAAACCAATCCCAGGATCAATAATAATCCTATTTGGCGCTATGCCGTGTTGCAAGGCCTTGGATACCGCTAAACTTAAATAAGAATACAGGTCATCCATCAAAGAAGCATAAACAGGGTTTTTCTGCATTACCCTCGGGTTTTTAAGCATATGCATAATTATAATGCCGGATTTATATTTTGCCGCTACCTTTGCCATCTTATGGTCCCTTAATCCTGAGATATCATTAACAATGCTTGCTCCGTTCTCTAAGGCAATCTTTGCTATCTGCGGCTTATAGGTATCAATAGATATGGGGATTTTAATTTTTTTACTTAAAGCCTTTATTATTGGGATTACCCGCTCCTCTTCTTCTTTTAAGCTTATCCTTCTTGCCCCCGGGCGCGTAGATTCTCCGCCAATATCAATAATGTCTGCTCCGTCCTTCGCTAAACTCAAAGCGTATTCTACTATTCTTTCTTTTTTTAAGCCAAGCAAGCCGTCACCACTAAAAGAATCCTCTGTAATATTTACTATGCCCATTATGCAAGAACGCTTCCCCAAATTAAGCGTATGTTTGCCGGCTACAAAACAAAAGGCCTCCTTATCATTGTTGCTTAAGGCAGAGTCTAATTCCTTAGCAATTGATTGCAAGTTAAATGACTGCTTATTAAGTTTTGCTATCAAGCGATTGTAATGAGAGTGATTCCCCATAAGAAGGCAATCAGTCTTCTTTATTCTACCGGTAATAATATCTTTTGCTAAAGCTGCCTCTGCCCCTAAAGAGAGCATCTGCTGCTTGATGATATTTGCCTGAATAGCGCTAAGGCCTTTAATCTTAACTAAAGAATGTTGCGCCTTAGGAAGCATGAGTTTTATTCCATTAGGGTCAACCCCTATATCATTCATAGCCTTAAATAATTCTTTAGCTTTAAATAGATTTAAAACTCTCATCATTTTTTAAGAGGATGATTGCTCTTCTTTTTTTATGCCAAGCATCTCCTTAACCACTTCGCCGTCTAATACTTCTTTTTCAAGGAGGGCGTCTGTTAAAATTTTAAGTTTATCTAAATTCTCTTCCAATAAAGCCTTGGCTTGATTGTAAGCCTCATCAACAATCTTTCTTACCTCTTCGTCTATAAGCTTGGCTGTCTCTTCGCTATAATTTCTCTCTTCGGTTATATCTTTTCCAAGAAAGACCAATCCTCCTCTTTTGCCTAAAGTAATGTTGCCTAATCTCTCTGACATTCCGAATTGCGTAACCATTCTACGCGCCATACTTGTAGCCTGTTCAAGGTCATTTTGTGCGCCTGTGGTTACCTCTTTTAGGTTTATCTCTTCTGATGCCCTTCCGCCTAACATAAGGGATATCTCAGAGATTAGTTCTCTCTTAGTCCAATAATGCCTATCTTCTAAAGGGGGCGTAAATGTATAGCCACCTGCCAGCCCCCGAGGTATAATTGATACTTTTTTTAAGGGGTTGACATCCGGAATAAGCAGGGAGAGCAAGGCATGCCCTGATTCATGCAAGGCGGTAATCTCCTTCTCCTTCTTTGACATTATATGGCTTTTCTTCTCCGGCCCCATAAGGACCCTTTCAACTGATTTATCAAAGTCTATCTCTTCAACCTCCTCCTTACTATTCCTTGCGGCTAAAAGGGCTGCTTCGTTGCAAAGGTTAGCTAAATCAGCACCGGAAAACCCAGGGGTCTGCGAAGCGATGGATTTTAAGTTGACGGAAGTTGCGAGCTTAATTTTACGCGTATGAACCTTTAGTATCTCTTCTCTTCCTTTGATATCCGGAAGGTTGACAATTATATTACGGTCAAATCTCCCCGGACGAAGCAAAGCAGGATCTAGGGTATCCGGACGGTTGGTAGCCGCTATAAGAATTAATCCTTGTTGGGTATCAAAGCCATCCATCTCAACTAAAAGGGCGTTTAATGTCTGCTCCCGCTCATCATGCCCTCCGCCTATCCCTGAAAAACGAAGGCGGCCAACAGCATCAATCTCGTCAATAAAAATTATAGCCCCTTTACCTGATGCCTTTCCTGCTCTTCTGCCTTGGTCAAATAAATCCCTAACCCTACTTGCGCCTACCCCTACAAACATCTCCACAAAATCCGACCCACTAATAGAAAAAAATGGAACCCCGGCTTCTCCTGCTACTGCCTTAGCTATCAATGTTTTTCCACACCCAGGCGGGCCTACTAATAAGACTCCTTTGGGTATTTTTCCGCCTAACTTTTGAAAACGTTTAGGGTCTTTTAAGAATTCTATAACCTCCCTTAATTCTTCTTTTGCCTCATCTACTCCGGCTACATCGTTAAATGTGACTTTCTCCATACCACTATGTATCTTAGGGGTGACTTTCCCAAAACCCATTATCCTGCTGCCTAATTGTTCGCCTCGAGCAGCCATCATCCACCAAAAGAATATAAGCAAGAGTATCGGGCCTAAGTTAAATAATAAGGCTGTCCAGAATGTACGCGCCGGCTTAACATCAAAATCCTTTAAGTTATTTCTCATAAGATTGAGAAGCTCAGGGTCATTATCCGGAATGTGCACTAAAAAGGAAGACTTATCCTGCAAGGTCCCTTGAATAATGCTCTCCCTTTTAACCGCGGATTTAATCTTTTCAGGATGTTCCTTAAGTAGAGCATAAAACTCTCCATAAGTCATCTCCTTAAAGATTCCGCCGGCAGGGATATTTATAGAATTTATGATTATAAAGGTAAGGATAATAGCTATTATCCAACCTAAGGAAAAGCGCCTATTATTAACTTTTCTCTTTTTATTCTTAGCCATCTCTATCCTTTCTATAAAATAATATTATAATGAATTTGAGGAGATATTATATATTTAAATAGCTATAAAATCAAGCGTTTATCAAACTTTTATGAAAGTTATCTTAAATAAAAAAGAAGGGTTTTTTCTTTCTTTTTTACCGATAGGCCTTTAGGCAAATCAACGATGGATTCAACCGGGCGAAAAAAGATTAAATCCTCAACTTCTTGGATATGCTTAAAGGTTACCCTGCGGGTATCTCCCTGAAGCGCTCTTATGGCTTCTCTTATCCTAAAACGCAAAGCTGAATGATGGAGGCTATAAAGAGACTTAAGGCTTAGCCTTGTTTTATTCCCTTTTAGAAGATGGCGCATGGAAGACTTAAGGTAATCATAATCACTCCCTGCGCTTAACCCGAGGTTAAAGAGGGCCTCTTTAATATTTTTATTGTACCTTTTTTCTAAATAAGGAAGCAGTAATAGCCTTATTCTGTTTCTAAAATAAATTTTGCTACGGTTAGATTTATCTATGCAAAATTTGATTCTGTTTCTCTTTAAAAAGCTTTCAATTTCTCTTCTCTTTATCATAAGTAGAGGACGGATTACAGACACACCGCCTATCTTTCTTATCGGCACTATTCCTGCTAACCCTTCTAAGCCACTGCCCCTAATAAGGCGCATTAACACCGTCTCTGCTTGGTCATTAAAATTATGCGCGGTAGCTATTTTATTGGCGTTAATCTTTTTTGCTAAAGTTAAGAAAAATCCAAATCGAGCGTTTCTAGCCTTTTCTTCTACGGAAAATTTTCCGGGAAGCTTTTTTATATCTATGCGCCTTAAGGTAAACGGGACATTTAATCTCTTGGCTAAAGTTTTTACAAAAACTGCTTCTTTTTTTGAAACCTCTCTTAAGGCATGATCTAAATGGGCAATATGAAGCTTAAAATTTAAAGGTTTTTTAAGATGGTTTAAAATATAGGCTAATGCTACTGAATCAGCCCCTCCTGAGACGCCGAGTATTACTATCTCTTTGGGTTTAATTAAGTTATGCCTTTTAATGATTGCTTTTACTTTTTCTACAATCTTTAAATCATCTATCAACATAGGGCAAAAAGAGGATTTTTTCTCCTCCTTTAACAAAGGTAGGTATTTTTAGGTGTCATTGAGTTGGTGGCGGCGACTGGATTTAAACCAGTGACAAATCGGGTATGAGCCGACTACTCTATCAGGCTGAGTTACGCCGCCAAAAAAGATTAAAAGAGCTTTCTTATAAACAAAACATAGCCTATTAAAGCCGCATTTATACAGGTTATCACTACTACCCCTGCGGCGATATCCTTTACAAGGCGTACTTTTGTATTATATTTTTCTGCGATAGTGTCCATCATAATCTCTATTGCAGTATTAAGTATCTCTGCCACGAAAACTAAGGTAATCGTAATAGAAAGGGCCATTAATTCAATACCTTTAAGGTTAAGATAAAATCCTAAAACCATAGCCATAAGCCCTATTAAAAAGATTAGACGCATATTCCTATGATAAAGGAATAGATAAGCAATGCCCCTGATAGCAATTAACAAGTTCTTACCAAAACCCCTTAATTTAAAGATATCCCTTATAAGCCTATTCTTCAATTTTTACCGCCTCCTGTATGCTTCCAAAAACTTATCGCAATAAATATGCTTATTTAAGATTAAATCAGTAGTTATCGCCATATCCATCAACTCGCTGTCTAAAGGGTCAAGTATCGCTGCGTCTAAACCAAAGGCCATAGCCATGGCTAAAAAGGTACGGTTAATTATTGGCCTGTTTAATGCGCCCTGAGAAACATTACTTAATCCTATTATAGTATTAGGGGCTGGGTCTGCAATTAATTTAAACTCTCTTATAGATTCTAATATATCCTTTTCTTGCCCTTGCGCTATATTAACCGGCATAACTATCGGGTCAAGATATAATTCATCCGTAGAAAAATTATTTTCAATACAATAAGAGACTATCTGCGCTGCTAATTCTAAACGCTGGTCTTTAGTTTGAGGTATTCCGTCTGCGCTTATGGTCAGGGCTATTAACTTAGCTTTGTTTTCCTTAGCCAAAGGCACTAATTGGTTAAGTTTATCTAAATCCGCTGTAGTAGAATTTATGATTGCGTTTTCTTTAACCAGTTTAAGCGCTTCTTTAATTACCTCTACCTTGCTTGAATCAATGCAAATAGCCTTATCAGTAACTTCTTGAATAGTTTTAATTAGCCAAAGGGTATCTTTAATTGGGTCTTTTGAGGCAGGACCACAATTTACATCTAATGCGTCTGCTCCGGCTTTAATCTGATTTAAAGCAGAGTCCTGAATAACTTGCTTATCTTTTTCGGCTACAGCCTTGCCTATCTTCCCGTACATCCCGTTGATTAACTCTCCGATAATAAGCATCCTTGATCTCCCTTTAAAAGACTCTTAAGAAAAGAGGCTATCTATATACCTTTCGATTTCTTTTACTGCCGTAGGATGGCGCATTACTAATAGATTAGCTCCTGCCTGCACTAAAGCAAGGACAGTTAGAATCTCCCAGATTATCCCTTGCCTTACATCCTCTGCTTTTGCCTCTTTAGCCCTCCAAGCCTCTTGCCCTGCCAAACAAAGAAAAGGGCTAAAAAGTGTTTTATCTCCTGACAGAGCAGCTAAACGCGCCCTCTCCATAATAGAATAAGCATATTCTAAGCCATACCCTAAAGCGCCTATAGTAGGGTCAATAACTATCCTCTCTAAAGGCATCCCCATATCTGAAATTAGGATATTAAGTTGTTTAGCGATATTAATATCAATAGGTGATTCTGCGATAAGGCTATGGCCTCCTGCCAATGCGCCTGCTGTTACTGCCTTATAGTTATTTTGGGTTGCGTTACCGATTAAACACCGCTCATTTTTTGCTGCCTCGCTACAGGCAGGCAAAAGGATATTATCCTTTTCATCATCTCCGCAGCCGAGAATAATCAAAGGCAAATCAAATTTGCGTAAAAAATCTTTAACAAGGTTAGCTTCCTCTGAAGGAGATTTATCTTCAAACTCAGGATGCGCGCCTTTTAGCCTTAGGCAGATAATCTTAGCATTATATTCTTTAATACATTTATCTGCCCACAAAAAAGGATCAGATAAAACATCGCCAAAAGCTTTGGTTAATTCTTCCGGCCAATCTTTAGGATAAGTATCCCATACTTCAAAGATAGGGTATGGTTTATTAGGGATAACACCCTCTTTAAAAAGCAAAGGCAAAGAACGCTCCCCTCCTATCTTAACCTTAAAAGCGCGGCTGCCCCCTTCTTCTTTGGTTGCTCCGATAGTTATCTCCGAGACAGATCCACTCCATTTTTCATGCATTAATTGAATCGCCATACAACTCCTCTAAACTTCATTTTAGCAATAAATTTATCTTAATCAATTGTTTTTTATGCTGGGGAATCTGCCTAAATCCGTATGAGGAAAAAATAATGCCGCCATGTATTCATTCATATATTCCGCGTCAGTAGAAAGGTCAAAATAAGTTATCTGGCGCGCTAATTCTTCTGCTCTCTTTAGCTTTTCAGCCGATAGTAGCACTTCTTTGGCCCCGGCTAAAGCGCTATTACCTAAAAAAGAAAAAATACTTCTGTCGGCATCCGGTAAAAGCCCTATGGCTATAGCGCTATCAATATCCAAAGATGTTCCAAACCCTCCTGAAATAAAAATATTCTCTAAATCAGTTACCTTAAAATTCATATGCTTTAGGAGTATGGATGCGGCAGAGTAAATAGCTGCCTTAGCGCGTTTTAAATTATCTAAATCCGCTTCGCTGACCGTTATCTCTTCTTTTGTCAATGAATCTTCTTTAAAACAGACTATAAATTCCTTGCCAAAGTCAGAATTCCTTATTCTCTTATCCTCTTTAATAATCTTACCCCCCTTATCAATTATTCCGCAAGCAAGCATGTTGCGCAAGAGGCTTATGTATCCTGACCCGCAAATTCCTAATGGTTGCGCTCCCCCAATAACTTTATAATCAATAGATAAGTTTTTTGGGTCTATCGTTACCTTTTCTATTGCCCCCGGCAATGCGCGCATTCCATTTTTTAATCCGCTACCCTCAAAAGCAGGCCCTGCAGAAGCAGCAGAGGAAACAATAAACTCTTCATTGCCTAAAGCTATCTCTCCATTAGTCCCTATATCTATAAGCATACTAATCCCCTTTTTCATATAAAGCCCGCTGGATAGTATCCCGGCGACAGTATCCCCTCCTACATAGCTGGCTACTGCCGGGATAGAATAAATAACCCCGGAAGGGTTAATATCTATGCCTATCTCTTTAGCCTTTAAAGAAGGAAGGTTATCTTTAAGAGGGTCAAAAGAGTCCCTACGTATATAGGCAGGATTCTTTTTAAGTAGAAGATGAATCATTGTAGTATTCCCTGCACAAACCATAAAATCAACATCTTTAATATTCACCTTATTCTCTAAGGCCAAGGCTCGTATTAATTGATTAATAGTAAAAACAACTGCCCTTTGAAGCTTATCTAAGCCATCGCTTCCTGTAGCGTATATTATGCGCGTGATTATATCCGCACCAAAAGAAGCCTGCCTATTATAACTTGTTTTAACCCCTAAAGAGCTCTTTTCATTAATATTGATTATTTCAGCTGAAATTGTAGTCGTCCCTATATCTACGGCAAGCCCAAAATCTCCTGAAATATAGGTAGCACTCTCTTGGTTATCAGATAATTGAAAAAGATTATTTTCTAATTGCGGGCTATCTAACCTAGACTCTAAAGGAATATCCACATCTAAGTTGCTGTTTATAGTAGCCTGACATGCCAAGCAACTCTTCTTCCCTGAAGTTTTTCTTATAAATACCCTACATTTCCCACACAATCCATCTCCTGCGCAAATTGAGTTAATATATATGCCGCCTGATAAAGCAGCGGAGAGTATCGTTGTCCCCTCTAAAACCTCAACGCTTTTATTATAAGGATAAAATGTCACTTTATATTTTTTCATTATATATTATGTATATGGGTATATTTACAGATTTTTAAGAAAAGAAGGTATGCCTGCAGCTTCTTTTGGCCCTACGGTTATATTAAAACCTGAAGCTTCCTTTAAATCTCCACTCATCACAGAGACATAGCCGGGAATAATCAAGCAGTTATGCGAGATTAATCCCCTTACTTTATATTTTTCAAGAGAATCAGCTATTCTCTTAGGGGTAAATTTTTCTGCTGCCCAGGCAGTTAATACGGACATCCCTTCGGTATCAATGCTTACGATATACGAAGGGACTTTACTTGCCTCAACTTCTCCTAAGACCGTAAAATAAGAAAGAGAAAAGTTTGTGGTAACTAACACCGGAGACTTATTACTAACAGCGCCTACAGAATAAACCTTGGGCTCTATCTGTAATGGTTTTTGCGGGTCGGTATAAATATTTTGACGCAAGGTAAGCAGAGGCAATACTTCAAATACGCTAAAATTACTGATTAATACGATGCTGGCATACTTTGTAATATAAGTAGCTGCCTCCATTGCTTCCTCATAAGGCGATTTTGCCGAAACTATTACTAAAAAAGGAAATCCTAAAGAGCGTTGATTTTTTTTAAGCGCAAGCCTTCTGGCTTGGGTTAAATTCCATATATTATCAGAGATGGAGCTTCCCTTAATCTCTAATACTATATCCTTATACCCAGACTTATTAAGCTCTCCGGCTAAGCCTGATAAGGTATCTAAGGAATCTGCAGAAACCACCAAAGAGGCTTCTATATCCTTAATTGCTTTTGCTATCGCAATTAAATCTTCTTTTCCATTATAATAGACTAACGGTTTTTTATCTTTTAAATAAGCTAAAGACCCTTCAAGGGCTTTTAAATCTTTAAAGATTATTCCTATGGCAAGTTGCGTTATATCCGAAACCAACCTGACTACCTCAATAAACCTTTGAGCGCCTCCTTTTTGCTCTACAACTATGATATTGGCTTTTAGGGTTTGGCCGACGCGCTCAAATCCCAAGGCATTTATTTTATCAACCCTGTCCTTTATTTCGTTATCCGTCAAGGAGTCCTCTAAAATAAAACCTAAAGCACAGGGATTATGGAACTTCTCTTCGTGGCGAAAAAGAACAGTCTCCCCTCCTACTTTAAAGCTGTAATCTTTATTTTTAAGGATGATTGTTTTTATAGGCGGCTCTGATTGAGATTCAATTATATCCTTAGATTCCTTGCTTACATAAGGGCATTTATCTATAGTCGTTGACTTTTTAACTAATTGCATGGCAAAGGCAAGGCAAGTAGCAAAGCCGCATTCACGACAGTTAGTCTTTGGTAGAAGTTTATAAATATCCAAGCCTGATAAAGCCATAATAATTTTAAGTACTAATTAAAAAGGTTATACCTTAAATATTATTGTTAACAACAAGAAAATGAGAATCCCTGAAAAGATGTAAAAATCATAAAAATAGATAAAATCATCTATTCTCTCTTTCAAAGAAACCGGCTTTTCGGGGGGTTCTTTAGTTTTAGCTAAAGAAGAGAGGGATGACCTTCGGTACTCCTGAATCTGCTCCTTTTTAAACCTTAAAAAAACGCCTCCTACTTTATAAGCCGGGATTAACCCGGCTTGAGCAAGGTCCATAACTTCTTTTTCTGATATATTTAAAAGTATGGATACTTCCCTTACAGTCAAAAGCTTCTCTTCGCTCATATAGCCTTATTTTATTTTTCTATTTTACCCGAAGCAACCCAAGAATCAATTGCCTTCCTCTCAAACTTCCATTCATCCCCTTCTTTATGTCCGGGGACTCTCCCGGCATTAGCCCATTCCATAATGGAATTTAAATCAACCTCAAGATATCTGGCAAGCTCATTGGCATTAAGAAAATCATGAAGCATAGAGCATCTACCTTCAAAAACCGCTCCTTCTGCTATATTTAATTTTACCGGATATATATCCCCTTCAAGTACGGCCGAAGGCAAAAGAGTGAGCCTCTCTTTAGCAGTAACCTTACCTTTTACTTTCCCACCTATAATAATATTATCCCCTATAATATTTGCATTAACAAAAGCTGTTTGCCCTATAGTTAGATTCCCCTTTGCCTCAAGGTTACCCTCAAAATTTCCGTTAATCCTTAAATTAACCGGGTCTTTAAAGCTTAAAGTGCCCTGCATGGAGGCATCAACATCTAAAACCTTTAGTTCTGCTTTTTTCTTAAAAGCCATCTTTACCTCCTTTAAGTTTTATTCGTTACTTAAACTTTTTTCCTCTAACCACTCTTTATATATATCAAAAAGATACAGAGATGTCAATTTTATTTATCTTTCTAGCTTAAATCCATATTTAAATATAAATTAGACTGCTTCCCCTTTTTAAATAATTGATAACCTAACCCCGCTACCATCGCCGCATTATCCATAGAATACGCCAATGGAGGAAAATAACAGGTTAAACTATTTTTTCCAGCTGCATTAAGGAATTTCTCCCTAAGCCTCTTATTGGCTACAACCCCGCCCCCCAAAAGCAAAATCCGTGACTTTTTAAGCTTACAGGCAAGAAAGGATTTTTTTATTAAAACATCAATAACCGTATCCTGAAAAGAAGCGCAAATATCTTTTATCAAAATATCCCTCTTCTTTCTCTTCTTAGAGGTATTTTTATGCAAATAATTTAAGGCTGCGGTTTTAATTCCGCTAAAACTAAAATCAAACTTTCCCTTAGTCCCGGAGCAATTAAACTTTATGCTTTTTGGGTCCCCCTTTAAAGCAAACCGCTCAATCTCAGGCCCTCCCGGATACCCTAACCCTAAAATCTTAGCTACTTTATCAAAAGCCTCTCCGCAGGCGTCATCATAAGTTTGCCCTAAAGTGTGTATCCTATCAAAATCTCGGATATAAAAAAGGCTCGTATGCCCGCCTGAGGCAACTAATGAAATAAAGGGGAATTTAATGTTATTCTTTCTTTGATTTAATAAATTAGCGTAAAAGTGGCTGTGTACATGATTTACCCCCAAAAGAGGTATCTTCAAACTTAAGCTAAGGGCCTTGGCAAATGAGATACCTACTAAAAGTGAGCCTGATAACCCGGGCCCGGAGGTTACGCTAATTAACCCTATATCCTTTAATTTAACGCGCGCCTCTTTTAAGGCGCTTGCTACTACCTCTGATATCGTCTCAAGCTGCATGCGTGAGGCAATCTCAGGTATAATCCCTCCGTATTTGCTATGAAATTTTATACTGGAAGCTACCTCATTAGATAAAACCTTGCTGCCGTTACTTACCACAGCAGCAGAGGTCTCATCGCAAGAAGTCTCAATCCCCAAGACTATCATTTTACCAACTCCGAAATAAAAACAAACTTATAACCTTCTCTTTCGATCTTAGGCATCTCTTCTTTTAAGGCTAAAATGGTATTCTTCCGATCATGGCCAATGCCTATAGCATAGCCGTTTTTTTTAGCCTTAGATTTAAGCAATTGGATCTGTTTTTTTATGTATTCCAATTCATTTTTATTGTCGATAAAAATATCCCTTTTAGCAAAACGTAAACCGTGCCTTTTAGCCGCATCAAGGCATTTAGAGGTTGATATAACGTAACTATCTAAAAAGAAGAGGTTGCGTTTTTTAAGCTCTTTAAAGACCACTTCCATAGTCTTTAGGCTACTTGTAGCTTTAGAACCCATATGGTTATTTACGCCCTTTACGTTTCCTACAGAATCAAGGCTTTTTAAGATAATACCCTGGATCTCTTCTTCTTGCATGGAAGTTTTAATCGTATCCTTCTCCATTGCGTTTTTCCCCTCCGGCTCCATAGGCAGATGCAGGATGATTTCAAATCCCTGAGTAGTCAAATCTTTAGAGATTTTTTTTGAATAAGCAAGGTTGGGCAATACTGATACCGTTAAAGGCAAGTTTATCTTTTCTAAAAGGGGGATGTTATTTAAATTATAACCCCAATCGTCTAAAACAATAGCTATCCTACCTAAACAGGCTTTCTTAGGAGGAATAATTCTTTCTTTGGGTTTTCTGACAAAAGGAATTGAAACTATAAGCAGAATAATAAAAACAAAAACAACGAGAGTTAAAAAGAGGGTATCTTTTTCTTTTGTCAATTTCTACTTCCCTCATATATTTTAAGGGCCTTTAAGAGGTCTAATGCCCTTAAAATTTGTTTATCCTCATCTTCAACTAAAATGTCCGGGATAACCCCTTTACCGCTTATCTCTTTATCTTCAGGCGTAAAATATTTACTAGTAGTTAACTTTAAGGCAGAGCCGTCATGTAAGGGGATAGCGCTTTGCACAGATCCCTTACCAAAAGATTTACTCCCAATTATTACCGCCCTTTTATGACTCTTTAAGGCAGAAGCAAGTATCTCGCTTCCTGAGGCTGAACCGCCATTAATTAAAACCACCATGGGTATATTAAGCAAAGGGTCTTTATCTTTAGAAAAAAGGGTAAGGTTTTGTTTTTCTTTTTTCCCTTTGGTATAAACTATAAGTTTACCTTCGGGTAAAAATTTACCGGCCACAGAGACAGCAGAATCTAAAAGCCCTCCAGGATTATTGCGTAAATCTAAAATCAAAGCCTTGATACCTTCTTTAAGCAAATTATTTATAGCAGTATTTAAATTTTTAATTGTATCTTCCGCAAACTGAGATATCTTTATATACCCTATCTTATCTTCTAAAATTAAGGCGTCTTTAATATCTTTTATCTGAATAATCCCCCGTATTATTTTAAACTCAAGGAGCTTTCTTTCAGATTCTCTTAGTATAGTAAAATGTACGGCCTCCCCCGGCTTTCCCCTAATTCTTTTAACCGCATCGCTTAAAAGCATATCCCGCGTAATTTCATTGTTTATCTTTACAATTCTATCCAAAGGCTTAATCCCTGCTTCCCAAGCAGGGGTATCTTCAATAGGGGTAATTACGGTAAGCAAGCCATCTTTAATGGTTATCTCTATACCAATTCCCCCAAATTTTCCCTTAGCCCCTTGTTTTAGTTCATTGTATGTATCTTGATCTAAAAATTGACTGTGTAAATCTAAAGATGCAAGCATGCCTTTTAATGCCCCGTAGATTAATTCTTTAGGCTTAATCTTTTCAGGGTATTCAGATTCAATTATTGATAAAGCCTCGGAAAAAAGGCTCAGTTGTTTATATATTTCATCCTTGTTATTCTTTTCGCTTATTTTAGAAAAAGAGGCAGTAAAGACAAGAAATAGAAACAGATTTAAAAGGAATAAAAAAATAAAAAACCTTTTATGCATTGAGAGTATCTTTTAGCAGTTCTTTAGCTATCTTAGGATTGGCCTTGCCTTTGGATTTACGCATTAATTGCCCTACTAAAAACATAAGTGCATTTTCCTTGCCGGATTTGTAATCTTCTGCTGATTTAGGGTTTTCTTTTATAACCTCTACCACCATCTCTTTTAATGCGCCCTCTTCAGATATCTGAGCAAGGTTCTTTTCTTTTATGATATCCGTAGGCAGCTTACCGGTATTTATCATCTCGGTCAAAACTATCTTTGCGGATAAAAGAGAGATTTCATTCTTTTCTGTAAGCGCTATAAGTTGAAGTAAATTTTTAGAGGTTACCCCTAATTTAGATATGCTCATATTTCTATCATTTGCCTCTTTAAGTAACGGCCCGATAAACCAATTAGAGACTGCCTTTTTGTCTTTATTAGGGTAAACCTTGAAAGATTCTTCGGCAAAATTTGCATCTTGACAGGAAGCAACAAGAATTCTTGCGTCATATTCAGGCAGACCATACTCTTTAATAAAACGACAGCTTTTTTCATAAGGCAACTCAGGAATAGTATCTTTAATCTCTTTAACCATGGACTCAGTTATTTTTAAAGGCGGTAAATCAGGATCCGGAAAATACCTATAGTCCTTAGCTGCTTCTTTTGTGCGCATGGAAATAGTCTTTAGTTCTTTTGCATCCCAAAGCCGCGTCTCTTGAATAACCATTGAGCCGGAACCTAATAATTCTGCCTGCCTCTTTATCTCATAGGTAAGCGCATCCTTAACCCCTTTAAAAGAATTCATATTCTTTATCTCTGTTTTAACCCCTAATTTTTTTTCTCCTTTAGGCCTAAGAGATACATTTGCGTCGCAACGCAAAGAACCCTTCTCCATATCACAATCAGAGACATCTAAATATTCAATAACACTCTTTAAAGTTGATAGATACAAATGCGCCTCTTCGGGCGAGGTTAGCTCTGGCTGACTAACTATTTCAAGCAAGGGCATCCCTGCACGGTTAAAATCTATAAGGCTTACGCCTTCTTCGTGTATTAACTTACCTGCGTCCTCTTCTATGTGTACCCGGGCTATGCCAATAGGTTTTACCCCTGCAAGAGTAGGCAAATTTAAATACCCGTCTAAAGACAGAGGAAAGTCATATTGGGAGATTTGGTAGTTTTTAGATAAGTCCGGGTAAAAATAATTCTTCCGGTCAAATTTTGTGTATTTTTGCACCTTACAATTTAAGGCAAGCGCAACCTTAATTGCATATTCAAGGACCTTTTTGTTAAATAGAGGCAAGGCTCCCGGAAGGCCTAAACAAGACGGACAGGTTTGCGTATTAGGCCCTTTACCAAATTCAGTAGAACATCCGCAAAAAGCCTTTGTCTTAGTGGATAATTGTAGATGGACCTCTAACCCTATTACTGCTTCATACTCTTTCATCTTATTTTAGATTTGGCTTTATCTTATGCCACTTAGTGTTTTGCTCATAGGCAAATGCTAAAGAGAATATTTTTTCTTCATCAAAATGATTAGCTAATATCTGCAAGCCCACCGGTAAACCGTTTTTAGTAAAACCGCAGGGTAAGGATATCGCCGGAATTCCTGTTAAATTCGCAGATATGGTATAAATATCTGCGAAATATTTTTTTAAAGGATCGGTAAACTTTTCCCCTACTTTAAACGTAAGAGTAGGAAAAGTAGGGCTTAAGATACAGTCAAAATCTTTAAATAACTTATCAAAATCATTCTTTATTAGGGTGCGCACCTTTAAGGCGCGTAAATAATAATCTTCGTAATATTTATGAGAAAGAAAAAGAGTCCCTAATATAATTCTGCGCTTGGCTTCAGTGCCAAAGCCTTCAGCGCGGGTCTTTTTATACATATCAATAATATTTTCGGATTTACTCTGCAAACCGTAACGAACTCCATCAAACTTAGCCATGCTTGAACTTGCCTCAGCAGTAGCAATAATATAATAGGCTGCGGCAGCATAATCAACATGAGGTATAGAGACCTCCTTAAAAGTAACCCCCAGCCTCTTTAATTCCTCAATAGCCTCTTTTATGCAAGAAGATACCTCTGGGTCTAAATATTTAGCAAAATATTCTTTAGGGTAGGCTACCTTAAACCCCTGTATATCCTTGCCTAAAGCTTTTAAATAATCAGGGACAGGAAGGTTAACTGAAGTAGCATCTTTTGTGTCTTGCCCTGAGATTATCTTTAATAGGAGTGCGCTATCATGAACATCCTTAGTAATTGGCCCAATCTGGTCTAAACTTGAAGCAAAGGCGATTAATCCATAACGAGAGACCCTTCCATAGGTAGGCTTTAATCCTACTACCCCACAAAAAGCAGAGGGCTGACGAATTGAACCTCCGGTATCTGAGCCAAGCGCCCATATTGCACTATCTGCGGCAACTGCAGCGGCAGAACCCCCGGAAGAGCCTCCGGAAACATAATCTAAATTCCAAGGGTTACGCGTAACCCCAAAGCAGGAATTTTCTGTGGAAGAACCAAAAGCAAATTCATCCATATTAGTCTTCTTATCAAAAAAAGAGTTCCCAGATTCTTTTATCTTAGTAATTACAGTAGCGTCAAAAGGAGGGATAAATCCTGAGAGAATCTTAGAACAACACTCTGTGGGGTAGCCTTCGGTAGATATATTATCTTTAATAGATACAGGTATTCCTTGATTTTTATCAGCATAAACTTTCTGCGTAGCCTTTCCATTGCCTCTTCTTACATAAGCATTAAGGGTTTCGTCTATCTCATCAATCCGTTTTTGTAAAGAATTGACTATATCTTGCCCAAGGACCTCCCCCTGCTTTATCTTATCTAAAAGCTCATGGGCTGTTAAGGCATTCAGTTCTTTTTTCATCTTGTAGTATTACTCAATTATTTTGGGGACTAAAAAGAAGTTTCCCTTCTTTAAAGGGGCATTAGCTAATGCTTTTTCTATTGGAAGCGAATCTTCCACCAGGTCATCCCTTAAAAGATTATCCATTAAGATAGCTTGGATTGTAGGAGGGGTATTATCTATATTTACCTCTTTAAGCCTATCAATAAAACTAAGTATATGCTTAAATTCTTTGGAGAACTTAACAAGCTCATCTTCCGTTAATTCTATCCGCGCTAAATTAGCTATACCTTCAACTATCTTATTATCTATCATAGTATTATCCTAACTCTATATTTATACTCTATTGAAAAATTATATTATCATTTTAAGAGGCAAAAGTCAATAATCTAATAAAATAAAATAATTATGTGGACAAAATTTTAAAATTATGTAAAATGAAATAACATGATTAAAGAAACTAACAAAAAACCAAAGTATCTTCTTAATAAAGAGGGCGCATTTGTAATTAAAAATTATAATTTCTCTAAGCCCTTCTCTAGTTTTTTACCCGGGATAGCCGGTAGATACGGCATACCTATGTGGGCCTTCTATGTAAACCGCGCTCAATGTATTTCAAGCTTTGGGATAAAAGATAAAGACCACGCGATACTAGAGTTCTTCCCCGCTAATAAGGCATGGCAATCTGTTTCTACGCACGGGTTCAGGACTTTCTTAAAAGTCAGTAAAAATAATAAGGACTTTTTTTATGAGCCCTTCCATAACGGATTTACGAATCTTTCTTATAAAATAACAAATAGGATATATATCCTGCCTTATGAATTAACTATTGAAGAAGAGAACAAAACCTTAAATCTTGTTACCAGAATTAAATATTTTAATATCCCCAATGACAACTACGCCGGATTAGCTAGGATAGTAGAACTAAAAAACCTGAATAAAAACTTAATAAAAATAGAGCTCCTTGACGGGCTGCCTCAAATTGTCCCTTATGGAACTAATAACTATTGCCTTAAAAAAATGTCGCGCACGATTGAGGCGTGGATGGGGGTTGAAAACCTTAAGAATAACGCCCCCTTTTATAGGCTTACAGTTGACCCTGCTGACCGGCCAGAGATAGTCCACATAAAAGAAGGCAACTTTTATTTAGGTTTTAGTTCTGAAGCCAAAAAAACAAAGCTAATCAAACCTATCATTAATCCGGATAATATATTCGGCCCGATTACTGATTTTTCTTGCCCAAGGTTATTCTTAAGCAAAGATTTTTCTCCCCCGCAAAATGAAACTATACAAAGTAAAACCCCTTCTGCTTTTATATACTCTTCTTTTAGCCTAAAGCAAAATGAAAATAAAAAGCTCTACGCTCTAAGCGGCTATATGCGTAGCCTAAAAGACCTTAACAACTCCTTAAAGAGGCTCTCTTCTCCTGCCTACATTGAATCTAAAAGAATTGAAAATATGAAATTAATAAATAGCTTACTTGAAAATGTCAGGACAAACTCATCTTCAAGAGAGTTTAACCTCTATTCTCAACAGACTTACTTAGATAATATATTACGCGGCGGGTATCCGGTTATGTTTGCGCAAAACAAGCCTTTCTATCTTTATTCGCGCAAGCACGGCGATCCTGAAAGAGATTACAATAAGTTTCAAATTTCTCCAACATACCTCTCCCAAGGCAATGGCAATTACCGGGACTTAAACCAAAACCGCAGGAACGAAGTTTGGTTTAATCCTAAGATAAAAGAAAAAGACTTACTCTCGTTATTTAATCTTATCCAACTCGACGGATTTAACCCTTTAGTGACAAAGGGTACGCGTTTTATCTTACAGGATGCGCAAAAGATACGAACAAAACTCGCTCAATTTACTAAAAAAGAAAACGTAGATAAAATCCTTCTTGCCTTTACAGGAAAAAGGTTTTCTCCTGGTGAGATAATTCATTTTATTGAAGATAATCAAATAAAACTAACCTCTTCTTATGATGAGTTGTTAGATATTATTGTCTCTTGTTCCTTAGAGATAAATGAAGCAGAACATTTAGAAGGTTTTTGGATTGACCATTGGCATTATAATTTAGACCTTCTTGATAGCTACCTTGCTATTTACCCGGAAAAAGCAAAAGAGATATTCTTTGAAAAAAGGGAATTTACCTTCTTTGATAATGACAGAGTAGTAAAACCAAGGAAAGAAAAATATATTCTTCATAATGGCCTCCCGCGTCAACTACATGCAGTTACTATAGACCTTAATAAAAAAGAGATCCTAAGCAAAAGGAAAACTGCTCCTAATATAGCGCGCACAGAGGGCGGTTTTGGGGATATTTATCAAACAACCCTCATAAATAAGCTTCTATGCCTCTTGGTTAATAAGTATGCCTCCCTTGACTCTTTTGGCGTAGGAGTTGAGATGGAATCAGATAAGCCTAATTGGTTTGATTCTTTAAATGGGCTACCTGCTATATTCGGCTCTTCCCTCTCAGAGACCTTTGAGCTAAAACGATTAGCGCTCTATATCAAAAACTCTATAAATTTAACCCCTACAGAAGGTATCTTCGTTACGGAAGAGATTTACAGGCTTTTAGAAAAATTATACGTTTTAACTAAAGAATATTTTAATAAGACACTAAGTGACTTTCAATGGTGGGATGAGACGCATTTAGCGAAAGAGTCTTATTGGTCAGATACAAAAATGGGAGTTAAGGGAAAAGAGTTAAATATACCTTCAAAGGACTTAAGCCAGATCGTTAATTTATTTATAAAGAAAATTGATATAGGCATAGATAAGGCTTGGGATAAAAAATCCTCTGTATATAGAGGTTATTTTTTCCATGAAGTTACCAAATACGAAAGGCTAAAAGATAATTTCATAAAACCTCTATCTTTTAAGCAGATTACCTTGCCCTTATTCCTTGAGCCGCAGATGCATGGCTTACGCCTTGCAGAAAACCAAGCTAAAGCTAAAGCCCTATATAAAGGGGTAAAAAGAAGCGCTCTCTTTGATAAAAAACTATCTATGTATAAAGTAACTGCTTCGCTTAAACCTATGCCTGAGGAGATTGGTAGATGCAGGGTATTCCCTTCCGGCTGGCTTGAGAATGAATCTGTATGGCTACATATGGAGTATAAGTATCTCCTTGAATTACTAAAACAAGGGCTTTATGAAGAGTTTTACCAGGATTTTAAAAAAGCCCTTATACCTTTTCAGGACCCAAAAAGATACGGGCGAAGCATCCTTGAAAACTCTTCTTTCCTTGTAAGTAGCGCTTTCCCTGATAAAACTTTACATGGAAATGGGTTTGTTGCCCGGCTATCCGGCTCTACAGCAGAATTTTTAGATATCTGGCTTAAGATTAACCTTGGGATAAAACCCTTCTTTATAACCGGTAATAATACCCTTAACCTCTGCTTTAAACCTATATTAAATGCCTGGTTATTTGATAAAAATGGAAATTATTCTTTTAATTTCTTAAGCAAGATAAAGGTTGCCTATCACAATCCTGCCAAAAAGAATACCTACGGCAAAAACTCAGCTAAAGTCCAATATATAACTTTTAAAGACAACAACGGGCTTTTAATCAAAATAAACTCAGATACAATCAAATCCCCTTACGCAGAACAAATCCGCTTAGGTAAAATCAATCAGATAGATATCCATTTAAAATAAGGTATTTATTAAAAAGGTAGGTAAAAACAGGTTAAAATCTGCGGCGATAATATACGCGGACTATGTGTGCGGTATCTATTGTTAGCAGCGCTCCACCCGTAGGATCATAGAGCCTTCCGATAGAGCTTGAGTTTCCTTCTCCATACTGGATAGTAAACTCATCATCCTTAGTAGGCATATATCTAAGCTCTGTAAAAATATTGTGGTGACCGGTTGTTTTAGAGTTCCCATCTCTAACTAAAAGGGGATTCTTCCATAGGGAATAAGTGTATTTAAAACAGAGCCCTAACTTATCTGTAGGCTCATAAACCATCTGTAAGCCAAAGTGGTTCATATTATCTGAGTTTTGCCCTGCCATCTTAAACTCATTATAAGTATAATCAAGGTAGATATTGAATTTTTCTAAAGGAGAGATATCTAAGCCTGCTTTGTAAATATTATAGAACGGATAAGGCGCCTGTGGAAAGAATTCTTGATCATAAAGAAACCTGCCCCAACCGCGATACGTATTGCCATATTCAGAATAAGTTCTCCAGAACCCCGCGTCATTAAATACGCCGTTAGGAAAATTACCATAAGCTAAATAATAGTCATTCGTCCTTTCCCAGACAATATTTGCCTTTAACCACTCTACAAAAGCGTATTCTAACCCTATAGAACCTGTTTTAATGCTTGGATCAGCTCCATCAGGGACAACTTTATTAGTTAAACCTATATCAGTGTCAATATCAAAATTAAAAGGGTCTATCTCTCCTTTGGTCTTTGGTAGGTCATGATAAAGGAGTAAACCTTTGAGGGTAAGTTTTTCAAATGGCTTAAACATTATCTCATCACGCACAACAGTCTCAACATACTTGCCATTATTCTTATGCACATTACGTACATCAAAAAGATTTGAGAAGGTATCTTCATAAAAAGTCTCAAATCTGAAACCAATAGTACTTCTATCTTTATCTATCCCATCTCCTATACGCGTAGCGTCAAGCTCATCTTGATTAACATAGGCAGAGCTTAAACCTGGGGTAAAATACCCAAAGTTCTTTCTAAAAGAGATATGCCTTGACCAAAAATCATCATCCCGCGTATCACGGTAATTAGAAAGAGGGGCATCAAAACCCCTATCCATCCTGGCAATAAAAAATTTACTCTTTGCCATAAATGATTCGTCTTTAGCTATTTTAGATTCATTATAAGCATCAGTAAGAACTATAAGCTCTTTTTGAGGATAACGGTTAATAAGCGTAAAATAATAAGCATTTCCGCGTGCCTTAGTCTTGTATTGGGAGTCAAGCTGATCATAGTAAGATTGCGACCTTAAGACTTCTGCTTGAGCCTTAACTCCTTCAATAATCTCATAGCTTAAATCCATCCCACCTACATAATTTGTGCTATCAACCTTGTTTTTATCATTAATATTTAATCCGGTGCGTGTAGTAAATGTAGCCCCTAAAGATAGATTATCCGCAGCAAAGTGCTTTAACCTACTTGCAGTAATATAATTATCCACCTCTTCATAATCCTGCCAGAGATCTTTAGGTGTGGCTACAGTAGTAGTAAATAACGTCTTCTCTGCTGAGCCAAGCTCAAAAGAAAACCCCCTTAAAGCAGTAAGGTATTTTCCTGTGCTATCCCGTATTGTAGAATAGGTATCATCCCAGATACCCTTAGTATAATCCAATGCACCCGGGTCTGAGTTATATCTACCCGGAGAATACCTTTTAAGCCAGGGACTGGGTGCCCACCATTTATGGTGATTAGTTATACGCAAAGGATCGTCTGAAGTAAATGCCTGATCCTGATAAGCAATCGGGAAAACCCGGAATTTCACTCCGGCATCCTCATTCATATAATCAAGCCAAAATTCCCTAACCGGTTGAAACCTACGATGAATTTTCGTTTCAGGAATTACAAAAATGTTGCCAAAAGAAGAGGTAACTGTAGTAGGAAGCACCCTTCCGTTAACTACCTTTATTTCAGGAAGGTTAAATACATCCCCGCTAATTGAGGTAAAAACCCTATCATTTAAAGTATAGCCTGTATTCGACCAATACCTTAATTCAACATCAGCAGTATCCCCCCATATCCCCCCGGTAATATTAAATTTGCTGCTCTTACCAGTAAAACTCCAAGGATCAATGGTTATGTTACTATGAAAACTAAATCCGGATTTATTCTCTGTATCAAGGTTTATTGAAAGGCTATCATAAACCCTGGTATCAAATGTATTCCATCTTTGATTATAAGCCGCATCTGATAAAACGCGCCAGTTCCTTTCATTTAAATCATAGTTAGCGCGCTTCCATATAAAATTACCCGGAGACTCAACCCCAAAAGAAAGCATCGCCTCTCCGGTTACACGTATACCGCCTAATAAAAAACCCCTTGTTTTATCTTCAGTTAAAGGTTCAATTGTATCCTTAGGCTCTAAATCAGAGAATGCCTTCTCCATCGCCTCTTCTTTAGTATGTATATTATTCAAATCTTTGCTATTAGGGACAAGGGCCTCTTCCTGGGGATGGGTTTGGGGTTCTTTTGGAATATAAGATTGTGGCTTTTGTAATTGGTCCTTATTTTTAAAGATACGGCTTACATATTCTTTGGCAGTTTTATTTTCAGGGTCTGCAGCAAGGACTTTTTGAAACTCAGATAAGGCATCATCGTATTTTTCAAGGTTATAAAGCTCTACCCCTAATTCACACAAATATTCTACTGCCAAAGTCTCTGCTATAGATAAAGACGGAATTAAAAAAAATAAAGCGCCTAAAAGCATAAGCGCCATAACAAGAATATATTTATTTTTCATAATATTTTTATTATATATAGGTAAAGCCCTTTGTCAAGATTTTTTTGCTCTTAAAAAAATTAAACTACTTCCTGAGGAGATGAAACGAGGGTTATCTTTAAGGTGTGCATAAAGGCTATTAAAAAAAGCCTACCACGGTTTACCGCAAGTACGCTTCCTTTTAGCTTACAAAAAAACTTTTGTCTCTGCTCTTTTGTATCCTGCTCTTTTAAAACACAAAGAGATGGTTTTGGTTTTTCTATATCCGGATTAGAGACCTCTTTGACTATATATATAAAATGGCGACGGATAACGCTGCGCACCCCTTCTTTTTCAGTAATCTCTGAAGAAGATACCACCCTTTTTCTACGGTCGTTAGAGGTTAAGTTTTTAAATAAGAGATTGCGCATTTTACCCTTTCTACGATGACCCCCTAAAACCGGGTTGCCGTTTAACCCTACCAAAACTAGGCAACCCGGCGTTTTCCCCTTATGGCTGGCGGGGTCTTAAAACTTTTTTAAATTGTAAAAGAAGTAGTTATAAAAATATTTTTTGCTCTTTTCAATTAAAGTATAAATTACTAAAGGTAGCCTTTCAAGGGGTTTAGAGCAAAAAAAGAAAGCGTTTGCTTTATCTTTTAAAAGATAGGCGCGGCTCTTCGCCTTTTATCAGGCGTTTAAGGTTAGATTTGTGACGGAGAATTATAAAAACCGAGAGAAGAAAACTAATTATAATTATTGATAAAGGTAGTTTTAATATAAGAATAAAAAGAGGAAAAGTTAGGGCTGCTAAGATAGATGAGAGAGATATTATTCTAAAGAAGATAAAACTAACCACCCAAATTAAAACTATTAAGGCAAGCGCTATCTTTAAGCCTTGAATTTTAAAACTAAGGGCAAGTAAAACCCCCAAGGTAGTAGCAACCCCTTTACCTCCTTTAAACTTTAAAAAAAGTGTCCAATTATGTCCACAAATAGCACAAAACCCTATGATAATCAATAAGTTATGTTCCTGAATAAAACTTATCCTATCAGAAATTAAAGTTCCTAAAAAGAATACAGGTAAGAATCCTTTTAAGATATCAAGGAATAATACACTAAAACCCCACCCCTTCCCTAAAATCCTCAAAGCATTGGTGGCGCCTACATTTCCTGAGCCTGTTTTACGGATATCAATTCCTTTTATAATGCGGACGAATAAATAGGCAGTTGGAATAGACCCGATAATATAACTAACGATTATTAGAAGAATTATCAGGAGCATATAAGACCTTAAACCCCCTATTAATATAAATAATCCCTGAGGCAATAGTAAAGATAACCGCTAACCACCAAAAGATAAAAGAATATTTAAATTGAAGCAATAGGACAAAGACTGCTAAGACCTGAAAAAAAGTAGATAACTTGCCTAATTTAAGAGGAATCATGCTTAATTTTTGCCTTATTATATATATAACAACCGAGCCTAATAAGATAATAGCATCACGGCTAATAACGGATAAAGTTACCCATAATGGGAATCTAATTTCAAAATTGGTATTTATGGTAAGGGATATAAAAGCGCTCATTAATAGAAGTTTATCGCCAAGAGGGTCTAAGATAAGCCCTGCCTTAGATTGCTCGCCGCTGCGTCTTGCGATATAGCCGTCAGCGGCATCAGATACAGCGGCGATAACAAAAATAACCAGCGCAAGATACCTTAAAAAAATCCTATCTGAAGAATAATACGCTACGCTAGCTATAAAAAACGGAACAGTTAATATTCTAAAGGTAGATATCTTATTTGCAATATTCATTCCTATTTTATCGCCCTTATTCTCTGCGGAGGCCAATAAATAGTTACCGCCATCCCCAAAATATTATTCTTTGGCACAAACCCCCAATAGCGGCTATCCTTTGAAGAAGCGGAGTTATCCCCTAAAACAAAATAACTATCCTGCGGGACTATCAATACTTCCCCCTCTTTAGCAAAATCTCCCCGGTTGTAATAATACCTTTTATTAAATTGAGGGCCGGATAAAAGATTACCATTTATGTAGATATTCCCATTTCTTATTTCAACTATATCTCCCGGAAGCCCCACCAGCCTTTTAATAAAATCTTTCTTTACGTCCTCAGGATAAATAAAAACAATAACATCCCCTCTCTTAGGGTCACGCACCTTTGGCAACCTATACTTAGTAAAAGGAACCTTTGCCCCATAAATAAACTTATTAACTAATATTAAATCGCCCTCCATTAAGGTAGGGCGCATTGAACCGGTAGGAATCTTAAAAGCTTGAATGATAAATGGGCGTATCAGGCAAAAAGCAAGAAATGCCGCAACTATCCCTGATTCTATCCATTCACGTAAAGCTGACTTTTTTTTACTTCCTTTTATCTGCTTCATATCTTTAACACCTCCAAAAATGCCTCCTGAGGAATTTCTACCTTGCCAAATTGTTTAAGGCGTTTTTTTCCTTTCTTCTGCTCTTCCCAAAGTTTTCTTTTGCGCGTAATATCCCCACCGTAACACTTAGCCGTAACGTGCTTCCCTACAGAGCGCACCTTAGCTGATGCTAAAATCTGGCTACCTAAAGCTGCCTGTATAGATACTTCAAATAGCTGCCTGGGGATTAACTCCTTTAATTTATTTACTAAAGCATGCGCCCTTTGATAAGACTTTTCTTTACAGATCAGCGAAGAAAAAGCATCACACTTTTCGCCATTTAAAAGTATATCCATTTTTACTAAGTTTATCGTTAGATAATCTTTAAACTCATAATCCAAAGAGCCGTAACCGCGAGTTAAGGATTTTATCCGGTCATAAAAATCAACGATAATCTCAGAGAGGGGGATATCAAAGGTAAGTTTAACCCTATCCTCTGAGAGGTATTCATTTGATTTAAATACCCCCCTGCGTGATTTAGTAAAATCGCAAATTGCCTCAATTGAACCAACCGGAATAATCATTAAAAGATTAACATAAGGCTCTTGGGCGTTCTCTATCTCAGAGGCCTCAGGAAGTTTAGCCGGGGTATCCACCTCTAAAACCCCTCCGTCTTTCTTTATTATTTTATAAACCACATTTGGCACAGTAAGTATTAAGTTTAAATCATACTCCCTCTTAAGCCTCTCTTGCACAATCTCCATATGCAAAAGCCCTAAAAACCCACAGCGGAAGCCCGAACCAAAAGACTGGGAGTTTTCCGGCTCAAAAACAAAAGAAGCATCAGAGAGCCTTAATTTATCCATAGCATCCCTTAATTGAGGAAAGTCTCCGGGGTTAATCGGATATATCCCGCAGAAAACTAAAGGCTTAGGCTGACGGTAACCCGGGAATACCTCGCTACAAGGATTTTTTATATCGGTTATAGTATCCCCTACGATTATTTCTCTGGGCTCTCTGATATTAGCGGTAAAATAACCTACCTCTCCGCAGGATAAAGAATCAACCGCGTTGTATTTTAAGTTTTGAAATACCCCTAACTCTTCAATTTTATAAACTGCCCCTGAATGCATCATCTTAAGCTGAGTATTCAAAGAAATCCTCCCGTCAACTACCCTAATAAAGACAACAACCCCCTTATAGGTATCAAAACGGCAATCAAAGACAAGGGCTTTTAAAGGATTAGTTATCTCTCCCTCGGGGGAAGGAATAATCTCAATCACTTTCTCTAATAAATCTTCAACCCCGGTCCCCTCTTTTGCAGAGGCTAAGATAACCTCCTCCTCCTTAAAACCAAGGATACTAACAACCTCATTTTTAACCTTAGGAAGATCAATAGAGGTTAGGTCAATCTTATTTATTACGGGAATAATCTCTAAATTATTTTCCAAGGCAAGGTAATAGTTAGCTACTGTTTGCGCTTCTATGCTTTGAGCGGCATCCACCAGTAAAATAGCCCCTTCGCAGGCAGCAAGGGACTTAGAGACTTCATAGGTAAAATCCACATGCCCCGGGGTATCTATCAGGTTTAGTATATAATCTTTGCCGTCTTTTGCTTTATAAGGAAGCCTGACCATAGAGGCCTTGATTGTAATACCCCGCTCACGCTCTAGATCCATATCATCCAAAAGCTGGCTTTCTTTATGGCGCTTATCTACTGCCCCGGTTAACTCTAATATACGGTCGGCAAGAGTAGATTTTCCATGGTCAATATGGGCAATGATTGAAAAATTGCGAATTAAAGACTTATCCATTAATATAAAATAATATTTTTTTTATTACCTCTTCAATAGTAAGTTTAGTGGTATCTATATATACGGCATCTTCTGCCTGTTTTAAGGGAGCGCATTCCCTTTCAGCGTCAATCTTATCTCTATTAGATAAATCCTGATGGACTGCCTCTAATTTTATATTTTCCCCCAACTCATTTAACTCTTTATAGCGGCGGTTAACCCGTTCACTTAAGTCGGCGTCAAGATAAAATTTCTTTTCTGCTTCGGGAAAGACCACTGTTCCGATATCGCGTCCGTCTAAGACTACATTCCCTCTTTTCCCCAATTCCCTTTGAAGATGTAGCATAACTTGGCGCACTTGTTTAATCTTAGCAATATCTGAAACTAACTTTGTAATCTCAGGCTTGCGTATAGCCAAACTTACATCCTCTGCATCTAAAATCACAGTCAAAGAACCATCGGAATTATTGATTAAATCTATGGCACTACAGGAGGCTAAATTAACTACTGCCTGCGTATCATCTGTGCTTATCCCTTTTCTTAAAACTTTAAGCGTAAGCGCCCTATACATCGCCCCTGTATCAAGATAAAGATAATTTAACTTCTTAGCTACTACCTTAGCCACGGTGCTCTTGCCTGCCCCAGCCGGTCCGTCGATAGCAATTATCATTTTAATAGCTCTCTTTTCTTTTTGGATTGCGAAAGGATTTTTATCAGGGAGTTTTTATTGCCGGATTTTATTACGGACTTAATCTTTTTAATCTTGCTTTCAAATACCTCTATGGCAGATAAAAGGTTTTTCTTATTGGTTAAAAATATATCGCTCCATAAAACCGCATCAGAACCGGATATGCGCGTTGAATCCTTTAATCCTCCTGCCGCAAAGATAAGCGCTTCTTTAGGGATTGCGCCCATAAGCGCATAAGAGACAAAATGAGGCAAGTGGGAAGCAAAGGATAATTTTTTGTCATGTTCTTTTGGGCTTAAAAAAATAGTTTTAGCCCCTAAAACCTCCCACATCCTTTTAATTTTTTTAAGGGCTAAAGGGGAGGATTTCTTTTCTAAGCTTAAGGTACACAGAGAACCTTTAAAGATATCGGCGGAGGCATTGGCTATTCCTCTTTTTTCAGAGCCGGCTAAAGGATGAGAACCGACATAGTTTAAGAAAGTTTTACTTAAAGAAAAGTGTATAGCCTCTTTAGTACTGCCCACATCAGTTACTAAAGTATCTTTATCTATATATTTTAAAATTTCATCCCTTAGGCTTATTATTTTACTTACCGGAGTTGCTATGATTACTAAATCGCTTCCTTTGATAATCTTTAAAGATAAGGAGCCTTTATCTATCGCTTTCATCTTTAAAGCTAAAGAGAGGGTTTCTTTATGGCGGCTTACCCCAACAACCTGACGGCAAACCTTATTCTTCTTTATCGCCAAAGCAATAGAACCTCCTATAAGGCCTACTCCTATAATTGCTACTTTTTTAAACAAACGCATTAAATCTGCCTCCCGGTAGCTTTAGCTATAACCCTTAGGTCCTGCATAAGCTCTGAAAAGTTTAAGGGTAATAACGACTGTATCCCGTCTGACAAGGCATCCTCGGGGGATGTATGCACTTCTATAATCAACCCATCTGCGCCTATAGCTACGCCTGCCTTAGCCAACGGGGGAACTAAGCCCCATTTCCCCGCGGCATGAGAAGGGTCAACTATAACTGGCAAATGTGAGAGCTGTTTTATCACTGGGACTGCGCTTATATCTAATGTATTACGGGTAGAATCTTCAAATGTCCTAATCCCCCGCTCACAAAGAATAACATTAAAATTTCCTCCTGAAAGTATGTATTCTGCGGACATCAAAAGCTCTTTTATCGTTGAAGAAAGCCCGCGCTTTAAAACTACGGGCTTTTTTGTCATGCCAACCTCTTTTAAGAGATTAAAGTTCTGCATGTTGCGCGCGCCTATCTGCAAAACATCTACATAGCGGCTGACAAGCCCTACATCCCTTGTATCCATTACCTCACTAACCGTAACTAAATCTAATTCATCTCCGATATTTTTAAGAATTTTTAACCCCACCTCGCCTAACCCTTGAAAACTATAAGGAGATGTACGCGGCTTAAAGGCTCCCCCGCGTAAAATAAGGGCTCCGGCTTTTTTAATTGAAAGGGCGATATTGCGCAAAGACTCTTCATTTTCTATAGCACAAGGCCCTGCCATAACCACAATCTTCTTTGTCCCTATAGAGACCCCCTTACCTAAATCAATAATTGAATCTTCTTTTTTAAATTCTCGCGAAACAAGCCTATATGGAGCTAATACCGGAATAACCTTCTCAACCCCGGGGTAAACCTCTAATGGGGTAACACGCAGGATATCCTCAGGACCAATAACTCCAATAATTGTCCGTTCTGTCCCCTTAGAAACATGCGGGGTAAGCTTAAGCTTTTTTACTTTTTCAACTATATGGTTTACCTGTTCTTCAGTAGCATCAGGCCTTAAAACTATAATCATCTCTTCTCCTTCCCTTTTAGGACTTTACGTAAAACCTTTATAAATCTTATATTTTCTTTTTTTGTTCCTATGGTCACCCGGATAAAATTCTTTAATCCATATTGGCGCATATCCCTTACAATAACCCCATATTTAAGCATCTCCTTAAATAGCGTAAAACCATCCCTGCCTACATCAATAAGTATAAAATTAGCTACAGAGACAACATAGGCAAGGCCCATCTGCGATATACTTTTATACAGATAATCCTTTCCGGTTAATACTAAAGAGCGCAGGTTAACTAAGAATTTTTTATCGTCTAAAGCGGCTATCGCCGCTTCCTGTGCCAAAGCATTAACATTAAATGGCTGCCTTACCCTTTCTAAATAAGAGATAAGCTCTGAGTTGCCCAAACAATACCCAACCCTTAAACCGGCTAAACCATAAGACTTAGAAAATGTCTTAAGGACAAGAAAATTATTTCTTTTTATATAATTAAGGCTTTGCGGAAAATCATCCACGTCTATAAAAGCATCATAGGCTTCGTCTAAAACCACCAGCACCCTATCCGGGAGGCCTTTAAAAAATTCTTCTAGTTCATATTTGGTTATATATGTCCCGGTCGGATTATTCGGATTAGCAATAAAAATTACCTTTGTCTTTTCATTAACCCTTGCTTTTATCGCATCCAAATCAAACTTAAAATATTTTAAAGGAACGGTTACCACATCCCTAGCATTTATCGAAGAAATAATCTTATACTCTAAAAAAGTGGCATCAGAGGTTAATACGCTCTCCCCTTCATCAACAAAAGCCTTTATGATTAACTCTATCAACTCATCCGAGCCATTGCCTAAAACAATATTACTCGGCTCAAGCTTTAAAGACTTAGCAATCTTCTTTTTTAAAGAATACCCGCTTGAATCAGGATAGCGATTAACAGAAGAGAGCCTCTTTTGTAATACCTTAAGCGCCTTAGGGGAAGGGCCTAGAGGGTTTTCGTTTGAAGCTAATTTAATAACCTTTTTAAGCCTATACTGGCGTTTAATCTCCTCAATAGGCTTACCTGCCTCATAAGGGTTTATCTTTAAGATATGCTTCCTTGCCAAACTCATAGATTATTCTCCTGCAGGATAAGATCCGAGTATCTTTAAAAATTTACACTTATTATCCAACTCTAAAAGTGCTTTTTTAACCTTAGGGCTATCCCTATGGCCTTGTAGGTCAATAAAAAAATAATAATCCCAGAGCTTCTTCTTTGAAGGGCGTGATTCTATCTTAGTTAAATTAATCTTATTCTTCTTAAAAGGAAGGAGCATCTGGTGCAACGCGCCTACCTTATCTTTTATAGAAAAAAGGACTGAAGTCTTATCTTGCCCTGTTGCCTTAGTGTCGGTCTTGCCGATAACAAAGAAACGCGTAATATTATGCGGGAAGTCTTCTATCCCCCGGGCAACCACCTTCAGTTTATATGCCTCTGCCGCTAAGAGAGAGGCAATACAAGCGCTATTTTTCTCTTTAGAGGCTATCTGGGCTGCACGGGTAGTGCTTGAGACCTCAATCTGCTCGGCATAAGGCAGGTGATCATTAAGCCAAAGGCGGCACTGCCCAAATACCTGTGGATTAGAATAGACCCTTTTAATCTTTCCTTTTAAGCTATTGCTTAAAAGATTATGCTCCACATCCAAAATAACCTGCGAGCATATCTTTAAATCAGAATCAACAAAGAGGTCTAAGGTATGGTTAATAGCGCCTTCTACAGAGTTTTCTATAGGAACTACCCCGTAATCGGACTCTCCTCTTTCAACCTTAAGGAATACATCTGCGATACTAACACAAGGAATATAGTTAACTTGAGAGCCAAATTTTTTTAAAGCGGCTATATTACTGAAAGAGGCGACCGGGCCTAAATAGGCAATCTTTAATCCCTTTTCTAATTTAAGGCTACTTGACATTATCTCACGGTAAATAGCCCTTAAGGCATCCTTACTTATAACTCCTGAAGAGAGGCCCTCAATCTTTTTAAAAATCTCCTGCTCTCTCTGTGGAGCATAAATCTCGCTTCCGCGCCTGCGCTTAAAATCCGCAATATGAAGTATAACCTCGCTCCTCTGATTAAGCAACTTAACTATCCTTTTATCTATATAGTCTATCTTATTGCGTAATTTCTTCAGGCTCATCTTTTCCCTCCACTTCCTTTTCTCCCTCAGGAAACTCCTCTAACAATTGTGCCTCCTTTGCCAAAGAAGAAAAACTCTCCATATTAGGCAAGTCTTCTAAAGACTTAAGGCCAAAATGCTCTAAAAACTGCCTAGTGGTGCCATAAACATAAGGATTCCCCGGGGCTTTTTTCCTCCCGCATATTCTGATTAAATTTTTGTCTAACAAACTCTTCATCACCCCGTCAACATTAACATTTCTAAGCAGTTCTATCTCGCCTCTTGTTAAGGGTTGCTTATATGCAATAATCGCTAAAGTCTCAAGGCTTGGTTTAGAGAGCTTAACATTGCGTTCCTTAAAAAGTTTTTTTAAAAATGGGGCGAAATCCGGAGCGGTAATCATTTGAAACCCTCCGGCTATTTCAATAATACGAATCCCGCGATTGTTCTGCTCATACTCATTAATTAACTCTTGAATCAACCCTAAAGTATCTTGCGCAGATAAATTATCCAAGGCTATCCGTATCTTATCTAAAGGCAACGGCCTTTCGCTTGCCAAAAGCAATGCCTCTATGACTGATTTACGATTATCTTCCATTAAGTTTTTTTTCTTTGTTTATAAACTAAATTTAATAGCTCTTCGGTAGTCTTAACTTCTTTAGTTGTTTCCAGCGCACGCTTGATCATATTTAAAGCTTCGCTCCTTTTATATTCCAACTGCACCAGCACAGCAAGCGCCTCGTCAACCATATCTTTTGTTTTATCAAGGCCTTCTTTTAAAATTGGAGCATCCTGAATTAAACCAAATTTGCCGATTTTGTTTTGTAGTTTAGCTATAATCTCCCGTGCTCTCTGCTCGCCTATTCCCGGCAAACTTTTAAGATAAGATAAATCTGCCTCGTCTATTGCCCGGGCTATCTGGGATATTGGTTTGTTCAATGCCCTTAATGCTGCCCGCGGGCCTATCCCTGAAACAGTAATAAATACCTCAAAGAAGTCTTTCTCTATGTCATTTAAAAAACCCACTAAAACAGGGATACTCTTGTTCGGCTCTGCCTGAAGGTAATGAAAAGTTTTAAGGCTTACCCTTCCGTCTGCTTTAACTAATTCTTCTAACCTCTGCATTACGGCAGAAGGAATAAATACCTGATAAGATATCCCCGAAACATCAATTATTAAATGATTGCTCCCTTTTTCTTTTATTACCCCACTTATCCCTGAAATCATCTCTTATACCTTGATATGTAACTATGCGCTATAGCTAAAGCCAAAGCATCGGTTACGTCACTATAACGGAAGGCTACCTTAATCCCCAATAGTTCCGTCACCATCCTCTGGACCTGTTTTTTTGAAGCTAACCCCTTACCAACAACTGCTTTTTTTACTCTAGTAGCCGCATATTCTATTAAAGACAGGTTATTTAAGGCAGCGGCTAAACATATCACTCCGCGAGCTTGCCCTAAAATATAAGAAGTAGTAGGGTGCCGGTAATGGGCATAAATTTTTTCTAAAACCAAACAGTCCGGCTTAGTATCGCTTATAAGTTTAGTCAAGGCTTTAAATATCTTTTCTAAACGTATCTGAATAGAATCTTTCGGGCGCGTAGCAATAATCCCTGCTTCTACTAAAGAAAACCTGTTATCTTCAATTTGAATAACTCCATAACCTGTAGTAGTAAGCGCAGGGTCTATGCCGAGTATCTTCATCTACCCTTCCTGAGCAATCCTATCCATTAATTCATCGGGGATATCAAAATTGGCATAAACCTGTTGGACATCATCGTGGTCTTCAAGCGTATCTATAAGGCTTAAGAGTTGCTTGGCCTCATTACCGGCTACCTTAATTGTTGAAGACGGAATCATGGTTACTTGTGCATCTTGAGCTTTAATCCCCTTAGCCTCAATCGCCTGCTTTACCTTCTCAAAATTAGTAGGAGCGCAAAAAATCTCATAATTCTTTTCATCGGATTTCATATCTTCCGCGCCGGCATCTAAAGCTATATTCATAAGCTCATCTTCTTTTGCCTGGGACTTCTCAATTAAAAAATATCCTTTCATAGTAAACATCCAATTTACCGCGCCTGCCCCGGCAAAGTTTCCGCTCTTCTTAGATAAAATATTCCTAATTTCTGCGCTCGTCCTATTCTTGTTGTCCGTTAAGACTTCAATCATCAAAGCTACCCCTCCCGGGCCATAAGCTTCATATACTGCTGTCTCATAGACTACTCCGGGTAGTTCTCCTGTCCCGCGCTTAATCGCCATCTTAACATTATCCGAAGGCATATTCGCATCCTTAGCCTTCTGCATTACCGCACGAAGCTTAGGATTAGTATCAGGATTGCCGCCTCCTTCTCTGGCTACAACTGTAAGCTCTTTAATAATTTTAGTGTAGATTGCCCCTTTTTTGGCGTCTGCCGCCATTTTTTTGCCTTTATTTGTCTTCCATTTAGAATGACCTGACATATTACCTCCATTAGTTAAAGATTTTTACAGGACAGGCAGAGTAAGCCGGGTTCTGTTTCGATTGCGAGTTTAACGCATCTAAAGTGGCTATTCCTCTTTAGCCTACTCCCTTAAAGTAATAGGCTTTAGCAGCTTAAGACCCGAGATTAATGACGCACCGGAAAATGCGTGGCTTCTTAAAACAAGCCTCATCTCCTATTCGCCTTGCTCCGCGTAGAGATTGCCCCGTTTCACCTTTAATCGTCTCTGTGGCTCTTATCCTATTGCCTTAACCTTAAAAGCAATGGCAGGCATTACCCTGCTACGC
>JBASUY010000021.1:0-1637 GCA_049275655.1 Candidatus Omnitrophota bacterium
TCCAGTTACAGGAGTCCGGACGAGTTCACCCTCCGAAGACCATCGTAGATGCGGCTCAGATTCTGTTCCTTGGAAATAACTCACAAGCTCCGCGAGATTGCCATTATCGTGAAACAGCAGTGCAACACCATGGCCGTTAGCGACCCTGGATCGCAGGTTGCCCTTCCGATCATAGTACTTACCAGAGACAAGCCGGAGTTTCTCACCCGTTCCTCGGTAGAGAAGCTTAGCCTTGGGCCGTCCGTCTGCGAAACGCAACGTGAGCTGCCAGCCAATCAAGTCTCCGGCTAGCTGCTGCATACGGCCCTCCGTGGTGTACGCGAGGATAACCTCTGGCATTGGCAGACCTACCTTGCGCAACGCTCCGACAGCTACCGCGACCAGAACAACCGCGGCAGCGACCCACTGCCAGATGCGCGATTGGGTGAAATGCATGAATGCTAAACTCACGAGCCGTTACCACCCTACTTGCTGCGCTGGCATGCACGCTTCATATCACCACCGAACCGCGCCGCTTGGTTCTTCGCCTTTTTGACGAGGGCTGTGAAGCGCTTGGCACCCGCCTCGTAGGCCGGGAGTTCCATCTCCACCTCCTCCTTATTGCTTCTTGGCAAGGTCCATTTGTAATCGCTGTAATGGTGCTGACACTGATCGCGATGCACCTGCTCATGCCGGACGATGCACCACCCTTTGCACGTCGTGTAACCTTCCTTGATGACAGTACGGGGATTCCCCACCAGACAGGAAGTCTCACCAACGGTAGTAGCACCCGAACCACTTCCACCCCTGGGTGGCTTCCCCTGTCGCAGCCGGTCGAGAATTCTTTCCCAGCTCTTTAACCGCTGCTGAACGTCGTTGAATTCACACGCTGGACAACCGTTCTTGCCGGCCTCTCTCCAAATCGTGTCCCATGATTCCCTCTCCAGAAGATCCACCCTGCCCACAGGCTCATTGCCAACAAAACAAACCCGATTCAAGCCGACGCAATATCCAATGGGATCTCTGTTTAGCCACCTTTCCGTGCTCGGGTTGTAATACCGATAACCGTAGTAAATCAGGTCAGTCTCGTCATCCTGATACTTGGTGGAGAACCGGAAGGGATTGGCCTTGACCATCGGGTCGGTGGCGCGAAGGAGTTCCCCAAACGGACCATACTCGTATTGCGCAGTCAGCCCGGCGCCATCCGCTTTCACCAAGGCGGTCACATTGCCATTCCCGTCATACGCGCAGAAGTGTGAACCCTGGCTGGCACTGTTGTATCGGCAATCAAATTGGGACCGGGTGGAACCGGTCCCTCCCAACAACGCAGTGTTCGTGAGCCGGTTCAGACGATCGTAACCGTTGGTCGTGGTCATCTCGGTCATGCCGTTCGCGGCGAAGAGAATCTGTCCCACCTGGAGCGAATGGTCAAGATAATCGTACGTGGACGATGCGTACCGTCACTCACCGATCGCAGGTGGGAAGCGGGGTCGTAACTGTAAGCATGATTGAACCGCAGCGACACCGAGATGCGGAGGCTGGAAATGGCGGGCGAAAACCCACCGCCGCCGAGTACGTCGTTACGGTTTTGAACCTCACTTTGGACGCGACCACATGCTCCACCCTTATCCAATTCCAAGGGCACGGCTCACGGTAAC
>JBASUY010000022.1:0-32902 GCA_049275655.1 Candidatus Omnitrophota bacterium
TTTGCAACATTAAGACTTATCCTGCCTCCCCCCCCTCCTCCTCCTGAATAACTTGTAGGTTCACTGCTCTCCCCTCCGTTTCCGCCTTTAGCAGAAAATATTCCGCTTCCGTCTAACCTATCTGTAATAACCCATATACTCCCGCCTGAACCTCCGCCTGCCCCGCGTGTTGCTTCCGGTGAAGTGCCGCCCCCGCCATTTACAGTTATAATTCCGTTATTAGTAATATTTCCTGAGGCAATAATCTTTATAGCGCCTCCGCCTGCGCCACCAAAAGAAGCCGGAGCAGCGCCTGCGCCAGAACCTAAATCAACCGGAGCAGTAATAGACCCATAGGTAATTCCGCCTGCTGAATTTTGGCCGCTTAAACCTCCTGTTCCGCCATAACCTGCACCCCCTGAACCGTTCCCCGACCAAAGAGACCTACCTGTGCCTAAAGCCGATAATCCCTCTGAATATTGGGATGAGCTACCATAAGTTCCCCCTCGGTACCCCTTAGCATCGGCACTAATAGATGAACCTGAATCAACCCACAAATTATCCACGGTTAATACTATCTGCCCTGCGCCTCCTGTTTTATTCGCTGAATCAATAGTAATTTTAGCATTATTGCCGATATAAAGATTAGTGTAAGTCTTATCTGTTACCCAGGTTTCATCTGCAGTAATATTTGTTCCGATAGCACCTTTAATATCAGCAACAGACTCTTCGTTATCCCCAAAAGATACCCAATCAGAAAAACTTCCATCCGCATATTTTATCCTCGCCCGCCAATGGTAAGCAAGGGGGGTTGAGGGATGAAATTTTAACCCGGTATAATTTACAATTCCAACTGCCGGATTTATCCCGTCATAAACCACGGGAAACCCGGAAGTAATACCTTCGCCGTCAAAATCAACTCCCACCTCCTTAACCTCAACCTGCGGAGTAAGTTTTTGGGATGAAGAGGCAATCATAACCAGTTTAAAAACAGCGCTTTGGCTATCAGATAAGCCTCCTATATCAATTTTAGTTTTACCATTGCTCTGATACTGGTTCAAATATGTAATAGTATAATCTTCTTTATGAACGATATGAACCGTTCCTTCACTAGCTACGGGCTTATTGCTATTAGGGGAAGAAGCCCCTCCTGAAACATTATAGGTCATTGAATCACCGCCGTTAGAGTAATAACAGGCTATCCTACCTCCTCCACCTCCGCCGGCAACATGCGAAGAAGTACCGCCACCGCCAAAAGCAGAACCTCCTTTGGCAGAAATAACCCCCGAACCTAATAAAGCGCCGGTATTAATCCAAATACTTCCACCTGCTCCGCCGGCAGCAGGATAATATTGCAATTCAGATGTAGATACACGATGCCCCTGCCCGCCATCAGAAGTTATAATGCCGTTATTTATCAAGGACCCATATACATTTAATTTAATTGCGCCACCGCCGGCTCCTCCTTCAGACCAAGTGTTAGATGTATTTAACCCTCCCCCGCCTCCGCCGGAACCTAAAGTAGTGGGATTACTTTGACTGCCATAAACAGGTTCACCGCCTTGGGCATACCCTCCGTCCCCGCCCCTACCTCCGTGGCCACCGCCACCAGAACCATAAAGGCCGCTCATTTGAGTAGGTGGGGCTAAACCATACGGAGCTATATAAATTTCGGAATAACCTTGCCAGCCTCTTTCCCCTTGATAACCCATGCCTAAAGCAGTTATCATGCCTCCGTTATTGATAATAATATTGCCGATGGTTGTAATTATAACCGATGGCTTAAGCGCTATGGTCCAAGAGCCATGAGCCCCTGAACCAGACGCTGAAGAAACATCTACTATTAAAGAGCCAGAGGCATAAGATGTAACTACCCCATCCATCGTTAAAAGCTGCGAACGGGCATCCCTATTATTAATAATAACCTCCTGCCCTGCTAAAAAACCTAACCCTGCCTCTACCGTAAAAGTCTTGCTTCCGGTCCCCACAGATACGGAGGTTTGAGAATTGGCTATAAGAGGAGCGCACTCAACAGAACCCCCCTCTTCAATGATCAAATTAGCTGCTCCTAAATCATGGGCTCCCGGGGCAAGCGTAACTGTCACACCGTCGTTTATATAAATATTGTCGTAAACCGACCAATCAGTAGAGACGGCCTTTATCCCTGTCTCCGCTACCAGGTCAGCGGCCCAGGACGAACTCAATCCGCAGGAAAGAAAAAGGGCCATTCCTACGAATAAAACCACTATCGATTTACGGAATATTCCAGACTCTCGTCTCATTTTATCTCTCCCCCGAACTTGTGCTCACCAACCCTGAAATCCTTCCTAAACCTTTGGGTATAAACTTACCGTGGTTATCCGGATTAGACTCATTATATCCTCCGTCTGCGGTAATAACTGCCTTCTCCCCGCTAAAGCTCCCGGCAGTAAGGTAAATCTCCCCTCCTTTGCCTCCGGCTATTTTATCCCCGTCAGCATTTATCCTCCCGGATATATTAAAATTTCCGGGAGTAGTTAATTTAACTACACCCCCGTCTTTGCCGTATTTAGCGCTGGCGCCTACAATAGAACCGGGCTCTAAGGTAATATTCTTTGCGCTTATATCAACCTTGCCGCTTGCCGTATGCGTAATTAAGCCTCCGGATTTTACGGTAAGATTGCCGTTAATAACAACCTGCGGCTTGCCGTCTTGTATCAATTGCCCGCCTTTACGTATAATTATTTCACCGCTACCAAGCTCTACGCCTGCCTTCAGAATAAGTTTAGTAGTAACATTGCCTATACCGTCGCCTATGGTAAGGGAACGAAAGGCAACCGGATTTTCTGCTATAAGGGTAGTGTTAGAAGATACTTTTACGTCGCTAAGAATCCCGGGGATACGATGGTTAGCCCAAGCATTAGCGTTATCCCATTTGCCTTCTCCGGAAAGAATATATTCCGAAGATTCCGCCCTCTTAACTACTTTAAAAACTTTATCAGAGGTATCAAAAACCGAAGCATCCAGCGCATCGGATATTTTAACCATTCCTCTTTTAGTCTCTGCTGCTTCTACGTTCCAGAGATAATCCCCGCTATTAAAAACACCCCCTGCAATCAATTGGTAATTCTTCCCGCTATCAGAAGAAAAATAAATATTCATAGGATAATTCTCTTCATACTCTTGCGCAGACCAAGTAATATCCCTTTGGCTTCCATAAGGGATATCCTCCCCGCCGTTTGGGGCAATTACATTGATCCTCCCGGGGCGATAATCTAAAGATATTGCGCTAAGGCCACTACTTACTTGCGCTAAGGTATCCCTCGATAGATCAACGCGCGCTTTTAAATTATCTCCTCCATTAAAATCTTTCCTTGAAAGATAGTAAAAATTATTCTTTTTGCAATCACCCTTAAAAGTCTGGCCCCTATCAGCAGATATTTTAAAATTAAGGTAAGTTTTATCAAAAGAATCTATGCGCCAATCAGGGATGATAATCCTTATCGGCTCTAAAGAAGATACACCCATTGATATATAATAACCGCTTTTTGCCTCATCAGCTAAAACAAGATTCCCTTTAGGGGAAATAATCGTATTTGAAAAAACCGGCAGTGAAACTAACTCTTCATTACCCGAAGAGACAAAAGAAGGCTCTACCAACGCAGATTTACGCACCCGTATTTGGCTAAAATAAACTACATTTTTACCGCTACCATCCCCTCCGGAACGCAAAGAGATATACCCTTCTTTTTGCTCGGGCAAATGTTCATAAACCGCTTCAGCTTGCTTCTCTTTGGCCTTTGCCTCATAACGGCTAAAAGATATATTGCCGCCTAAAGACTCTAATCGGTAAAGGTAAGCCTCCCCTAAAGAAAGAGGGATAGCTGATAAGTCGTTACTTTTTACTATCCCGTCTATTGCAATACAATGCTCTGCACCCTTATGCGCCGAAGAATAAGCTACCCACGCAGGGATATCGTATGAATTATCATTTTTGGCGCGTAAATTAAGGCTATTTTCAAATCCACTCTCTATCTGCGCAAAATACTCAATTATGCCCTTTTTAAAGATAAAATCTTTAGTAATAGCCTCAGCCGCATCAAGCTTAATCTTCCCGTCTTTTAACTGTAAAGCCCCTGACTTTTCAGCATAGGTAACCCATTTTTCATTACTCTTTACAGGGTCATTAAAATCATCAAAAAAATCAAATGTCTTATCGCCATCTGATAAAGAGGCTGCTTGGCTATTGCCATAATATAGGTAAAGATTTAGCAAAGAACCCTTAAGCAGTTGTGGGACATTGACCCAAACTACAGCTACCCGGTTTGGCTCTTCGCCTTCAATTCTCTCTAAATAATAAGGGAGTATAGTTTGGGCATCTGCTGCGGTAAAACGTAAGTCGCTAAAATCTTCTTTTGCCCTTGATGACGTATTAAGCTCTGCGTCTTTGGTTAACTCACCTTCGCCAATCCTTAACCTTAACTGATAATTATACAAATCTTGCGTGGAATTATTTTTTATTGTAAATACCTTACGGTATTGATAACCGCTTAAAAGAGGCTCGCCAAAATCCCCCCTTACCCCTGATGTATCCACATAAGAAATCTTTACCGATATCAGCTTTGCGTCATCGCTTAATGCCTTTGCGCGCCAGCGAATCCTGTCCCCCTTTACAAAACCGCTTTTTAAAGGGACCCCGTTTACCACAGGCGTATAGTGAAGGCCGTTATCTAAACTTACCTCCATTTCTATTTTGCCTCTTGATTTCCAATTCATAGTAATAGCGCTAACTTGCCCCTTCGCCGCCACAAACCGGTCAGTTGCATACATACCGTTTGATAACTCCGGCAAGAGATATTCCCCGGATTTATCAGGGCCCCAAGTTAAGGAAGATTTAATTACCGAGACTTCTGCCTGCGCCGTAGCAACAAAAAAACACACAACCAAAAAGGGGACAGCGACTTTTTTCAAAAAGGGGACAGCGACTTTTTTAATCATAGCGCAAAAATAGTAATAGTCACTGTCCCCTTTATTTCCTTTGTTTTTGTTTATTATTTTCATCATGCCTGCCATTTTTTTTATTTTTAACTTACACCTCAAGTATATTATATTTATTCTAAAATAACAATCGTAAAACTACTCTATTTTATTATAACTATTACTCTTATAAATAGTCGCTGTCCCCTTTTCTAGAATGGACATTTTAGATTGGACATTTCTAATCTTAAACATCAAATATTTTATTCTCTAACGAATATTTTATAAGATCGCTGGTACGGTGTAAATTAAGTTTTTTCATAATGCTATTCTTATAATTCTCAACTGTCCGATGGCTTAAAAAAGTAATCTCTGCTATCTCTTTGGCTGTTTTCCCCTCTACAACTAAACGCAATATATCCAATTCTTTTTCATTAAGAAGGGTTCGGGTAAGCGGTTTCTTATCCGGGCTCTTTACATTTTCTACAAGGTATTGAGAGATATCCTCACCAAAATAGACCTTACCCCTTAATACGCAAGAAAGCGCAGGGAGTAGCTCTTCTGCAACATTCTCTTTATTAAGATAGCCGCTAACACCCTGCCTTAGTGCCTTTAAAACATACGCCCCTAATTTATGCACCGAAATAATGATAATACGCGTCTTTGGGCTGGCACGTTTTATCCTAGAGATAACATCAAGCCCGCCAAGCTTAGGCATAGTTATATCTAAGAGCATAATATCAGGGGATAAATCTTGGGCAATCTTTAGCGCTTCCTCTCCATCCTGCCCTTCAGCACAAACTTCATAATCCGCAATTTTTTCTAAAACACTTTTTATCCCCAAACGAATTATATCATGGTCATCAATTATAGCGATTTTTACAGTCATAATTAAAGCGGTAAATTAACCATAATGGTCGTGCCTTTTCCCAAAGACGAATTTATCTTTATATCCCCGCCTAAGAGTTCCACCCTTTCTTTCAAGCTCAATAACCCCAAACCAAACTTATCTTCTCTGCGGCGTAATAATTTATGTTTTAACCCTACAAGGTCAAATCCACAACCATCGTCATAATAAAAAAGCTGCGCGGAATCGCCAATCCTATTTAAACGCAAAACCACATTTTTCGCCTTTGCGTATTTTATCATATTAGTTAAAAGCTCTTGAGAGGCACGATAAAGCAAAAGGCTCCTCTCAGCAGAACAATTCAGCGGAAGCTTTGGCTTCTGGAATGAATACTCTATCCCTGTTAAATGTTTAGCCTCAAGAAGAAGCGATTCTATACTCTCTAAAAGCCCTACCTCATCTAACTCCGGAGGCCTAAGAAGAAAAGAAATATTATGGCTCTTCTCGATAAGCCCGATGGCGATCTTCTTGCACTCATCAAGCTTTTTCTTAATATCTTCGGCTATATCCGGCAACTCTTGGGAAATTAACCCTAAATAAATCTTAAGGGCGCTTAAGTCTTGCCCCATCTCATTATGAACTGCAAAAGAAAGCTTCTTGCGCTCGTTCTCCTCGAGGTTTACAATCCGGTCAAAGAGTTTTTGGCGGTAAGCTTTTTCCCGGACTATTCTACGATATACTATAGATGCAATAACTAACCCCATAAAAATGGATAGAATAAGGCTTACCTTCAAAAAACTAATAGCCTGCTCCTTGTCCTGAGCCGTAATAAGCATCTGGCGCTCTACTTCAGCAAGGTTAGACTTACCCATCGCCTTATCTAAAAATTCATCAATTCGGTAAACATTATTTTCAAAGCTCATCAGCTGGCTATTTATAAGCTCGCTTATCCTTCCGGGCTCTTCTTTTTCAAGCAACTCAACAAGCCTCTTGCCTTGTTGAACAACCCCGTCAAAAGCTAAAGCTACTTCATCTGCCCAATCCCTCTGCTCCTTTAGGTAAGAGCTCTGACGATACGCTTTAAGATGCTCTTTGAAATCTTCTACCGAAATAAAAATCTTATCTAAATCCCCGGCAATGGATACAGACTGCAAGTAGCGTGAAGCGCGCCAAAAGACATAGTTACGCACCCCCATGGCAAAGTTAGCATTCCTTATCCTCATCTCAAGGACTGCGGACTCTAGCTTAAGGTTATGCTGGGCTAAATCTTTAACTTTAGCATTAAACCAATATATTTTGGATATACCGACAGAGCCTATAAGAAAGGTGCTAAAAATGAGGATAAAAAAAGAAAGGAGGAGGAGTTTCTCCTGAAAAAAACTCTTCTTTGGTTTTAAGTTAACGGCTAAGCTCCTTAACCCTTTGAATAGCTTGCTTAGTCCACTCATCATTAGGGTCTCCGTAAAGGACTCGTTTTCTCCAATAAATAAGCGCCCGAGTATAATCAAGCCGGTCTTCATTAAGCAAAGCTAAATTAGAATAAGCAGGGGCAAAATAAGGGTCCACAGATATAGCCCGAAGATACGCCTCTTCTGCTTTTTCCGGCATAAACTCCTTCTCATAAGCAATCCCTAAATTATTATAAGCTGCGGCATATTTACTATCTAACTCTATAGCCTTCTTAAAATAACGTATAGCTTCTTTATTATCCAAAGATGCCTGCGACTCTAATCCCTTAAAATAATAATCGCGCGCGCTCTGCAAAGGCACAGCTAAAGGAGTAGATTCTCCTGCCCTCTCTGCTGCATCTATCCCCCTGGCATCTTTAAGGTACCCCTGGGGGTTCTCTTCAGTCTCAAATAAAGCGCTGTCTATCTTCTGATCCCTATCTATCTTAACCTGCAGTTTCTTAGGGAGATATTCTTTAGGAAGAATTTTAGCAATCTCTAATCCTCTTAGCCCTTCATCACTGCGCATTATCCTCGGAGTTAGAAAGACTATAACCTCTGTCCTCTTTTTCTCGCTGGTGCGGTTGCCAAAGAATATATCAAGAAAGGGAATTTTAGAAAGCACAGGCCAACCTCTAATCGCATCCGTGTTTTCAATCTTAGTCATGCCGGCAATCATGATCATCGTGCCATCCTTAACCTTTACCGTTGTCTCTGATTCAGAAGTCTGGACTATCGGAATACGGCTACCTAAAGCAGTCTCCACAGTCTCCTTTACAGAACTTACCTCAGGCTTCAATTTCATGGTAATAAAACCATCGGAGCCTATCCTTGGGGATATTTTAAGTTTAACGCCAACATCAATAAACTCTACTGTTTCCGAAGTAACCGTGGTAGAAGTAGCCTGGCTCTGCGTCTGTGTTATGTAAGCCTCACGCACGCCAATCATAATATTCGCCTCTTCATTATTAACAACTGCTATCCTAGGCTGAGAAATGATATTTGTCTTGCCATAAGTATTAAGAAAGTTTAATATTGCCTTATAGTGGTCCACAGCTAAAGTGCCGACGGATATTTTTTGAAACTGCGCTAATGTGGCAGGAAAATAACCGGCGAAGGTTAATCCATCCATAGCCGCAGAGGTATAAACTTTCTCCCAATCTATGCCGCGCTCAAACTTATCGCTTAAACTAAGCTCTACAATATCAGCCTCCACATAAACCTGACGCGATTCTTCGTCTATCTCGCGCACAAGCATGCCTATCTTATCTATCTTCTTAGCCAAATCCGAAACAATGGCCTTACTGCTTCTTTCATCTACTATAACCTCTCCTGTGCCTTGCGTAATAGCGGAAGTTATTTGAGTTTTAGCATCAGCAGCTTTAATGTAGTTAAGGTTGTAAACCTTGGTTGTCAATGGCTGATCCATTTCATTTATCATATTTTTCATCAACTGAAGCTTCTCGGGAATATCTATGAGAATAATGGTCCCGCTTGATTCATCTACAACTAATTTGCCCAAGTCTGATTTTAACTGGCCTAAGGCATTAAAAACTACTGAGGGCTTAGCATAAACAAGTTTTACCGTCTCTACCTTTCTATTGTCAATGTAATCCCGGCCGAAAATTTTTTTAAATTCCGCTTCGCTCATAACATAATAAATATTACCTTTTTTGTTTAGGGCAAGGCCTTGAGTTAAAAGGACTATATCTAAAACATCGTTAAAAGAGACGTTATTAAGATAGATAGTAACGCGCCCTGAGATATTTTTGCTGGGAACAATTGTTTTTTGCGTCTTAAGAGAAAGTATGCGCAACAGCTCTACAATTTCAACATTCTTTAAATCTAAAGAGATCTTATCTGCCTGCTCATTATGGTCAATATCTTCTTGCGCAAAAATAGAAACCCCTAAAGGCGCTATCAGTAAAAATAATAAAAATAGGCAAATACTCCATTTCATAAGTGGGGACAGCGACTTTTTAAGTGGGGACAGCGACTTTTTGATAAAAAAGTCGCTGTCCCCATTTATACCATTTATAATATTATCTGATTGCATCCCTCTCCTCGCGCCCGGAATCACTAATACCGCTTATAATTGTTGGCGTTATAAAAATAACTATCTCTGATTTTGCCTTTTCCTTTGTCTTTGCAGAAAATAAATGGCCCAAAATAGGCAACTTAGACAAACCGGGCAGGCCCTTAACCTCTTTTGAATCGCTATCCATCATCAACCCGGCTATAACTAACATACTGCCGTCTTTTACCTTAACCACAGTCTCCGATTCAGCAGTTTTAACTATCGGCACACGGCTACCTGCTTCGGTATCTAAATACTCTTTTACCGTGCTGATTTCAGGCTTTATTTTCATAGTAATAAAACCATCAGAACCAATAGTAGGAATAACTACAAGCTTAAGCCCGACATCTATAAAGTTAATGTTCTCTGCGGTAATTACAGAAGTTTCGCCTTGGCTTTGGCTAGAGGTAACATATGCCTCGCGAGTGCCGACAAGAATCCTTGCCTCTTCTTTGTTAACCGCCACAATCCTAGGGCGGTTAAGCACCTTGATTTTCCCGTATTCGTTAATCATTTTTATAATTATATTATAATGGTCCTGAGCCAAGGTCCCTATGCTAATTTTACCATAATTAGACAAATCCGGAGTAACCGGGAATTTCGCTACTAAATCCAAATTATCCATATGTACGGACTTAAATATTTTTTCCCACTCAATACCGCTTTGGAATTTATCGCCTATCTCTACCTCAATGATCTCCCCGGTAATAAGCACTTGACGAGACTGTTCGTCTAGTTCCTGCAAAAGGTTTTTTATACGCGCTAACCTTTGAGGAAAATCATAAACCACCACCTTACCGCTTCTATCATCAGAGATAATCTGCCCTACCCCGGGGGTAATTAATTCATTCAGGTAATTTTTCATATCCCCAAAACGCGCATAATTAATATCAATGACTAAAGTTTCTAAAGGACGGTCTAGTTCTTTGATAGCTTCTAAAATAATGTTTAGGGATTGCGGAGTATCGGTTATTATAATAGTCCCGGTAGATTCATCGGCAACAATCTTGCCAAGGTCGGATTTTAAAGAAGTAATCGCATTGACGACATTAGAGGGCTTAGCATAGGTAAGCCGTATAGTGCGGGTCTCCTTCCTTTCTCCGAATTTTTTCCCATAAGCCCGTTCATATTCTACCGCAGTCATCACCTTTACTACGTTTCCCTTCCTCTCATAAGCAAGGTTCTGTAAGGTAACGATTACGTCCAGTGCATCATCAAAACTTAAATTATCAATAAAAACCGAAACCCGGCCACTTACTTCAGGAGAAGTAACTATGGTAATCCCGGATTTTGCAGAGATTATCTTAAAAAGCTCATTGATATCAACCCCTTTTAAATCCAAAGAGATCTTATCATGGCTCTCTTGGCCGCCGTTATTTAACTCGTCTAAATGAGCCTCGCTAGCCGCGTTTAGCTGCATACCCTCCTCTTGAGATAAAATTAACCCGGGATAAAATAAAAATAAAGACAAATATAAAAAAAAATAAAATAATACCCTCATCTTAACTCATAATCCTTTAAGCCATCTTGAGTAGATACCTGCAAGGTTACTGAATTGCGTGTTATATTTTTTACCTTATAAGACTCATTAAAAGTATCCCCTTTTTTAAGTATATATGTCCTTGTATCTTTTTCATTTTCAATCATAACTTCAGGATTAGCCGACCAAATAATACCCACCAGTTTTAATGCTTTTATTTCTTCCGATAGATCTGTAGCATCCTGCGGATTTAATAAATCATAAGAAGTATTAAAAGGAAGAAATACATTCCTTTTTATATCCTTAAAGGAAACAGAGTTGCGCAGGCTCGCCTGCTTTTGCCCTGCATTAATTAATTCCTCTATCTGCCTAGAGCTAGCGCTATTAAAAGCTTCAAGGCTTAAAAGTGAAGGCCCGGGAGGAGTAAAAATAGTAAATAAAAAAACTAAAACTAAAAAAAGAGCTGCTGAAATTAATCCTTTGTTAATATAAACTAAATCAATTTTTAGGTGCTTAATTTGAAATAATAATTTATTGAGGTTAAATTTTTCCCCTATTTTCTTTATAGGAGGCTTCTGCCCTTTGGGGATTAGGATTTGCTGCCCTTCTAAGGTAGGGGTACTATATTGGCCTTCTATAAGCTTAAGGAGCCTTTCGTCAGAACTCTGTTTATCCATAACTATAAAGCGCTTTTAGTTATTGCTTCTCTAATTATATCTGCATCAATTAAAGTTTTTTTGCTCATCAAAAAATTTCTTAAGGCGTTATGGCAAATTAAATTAATCCTACGCGGATAACCTTGGCTATAGCGATAAATCTCGCTAACTGCTTCTTCTGTAAAGAGTTTTAGCTCAGAGTTAAAACCGGAATGTTTCAAACGAAAATCAATTAAATCCCTTGTCGCAAATTCATCCAAAGGGTTTATTACATATTTAAGGACTATACGGTCGTAAAAATTCTTAATCTCTTTTATTCTAGGCAAGAGCTCTAACTGCCCTAACAAGACTAACTGCAAAAGCTTAAAATCATTAGTTTCATAATTTAATAAGACACGTAAGATCTCTAAAGACAAGGAGTTAAGTTTCTGAGCTTCATCAACAACCAAAACTATCGTTTTATTCTCCTCCACCCCCTTTTGAAAGAGAAATTTCTTAATAACCTCTTTATAATCAAGTATTGTAGGAGAGTCCCCGATATCATCCTGCAGGTTAAAGGTGCGTACCAACGACTCCAAGAATAACTCTGCGCTTTCGGCGGTTGGATCCAAGACCATAAAGAAGAGTATATCCAAACGCTCTTTCAGCATTTGAAAAAGCTTGCGGGAGAGAGTAGTCTTGCCAACTCCCACATCCCCTAAAATAACGCTTAGGCCTCTTCGCAGGCGTATTTCAATCAAAAGCCTGGTAAGGGCAGCTTTATGTTCATTAGATTCAAAGAAAAAATCAGGGTCAGGGCTGTTAGAGAAAGGCTCCTTTTTTAACCCTAGCGCGGAATAATAGCTCATCCTATCAACCCTTCCTTAATAAATCGCATATAAGCTTTAATGAATACCCTCGGCTCTTAAGCTCAGAGACCTTCTTTAGGCAAGCACTGACTTCTTTGGAGCTGTAAAGACGATTATTAGCCTCTCTCTTTTTAACCTTTAAAAGCCCAAGGTTAGTATAGTAGTTAACCGTCTGATAAGATATGCTATGAATTTTAGTTATTTCGGCGGGAGAAATTAAAGATTCGGCCATTTTGTCTCCTCTGTTAAAAGGATTATAGATGTATAGTAAGTTATAGCACTTGATATAACTCTATGTCAAATGATATAAAAGAATATGTTTTTTGTCAAGAAGTATTTTTAATTCTTAATTTAAATCTAGTGTCGGGGAAGAAAAGAAAAGCTAAAAAGCTTTCTCTTTATTGGCGATGGCTTGATTAATTTTTTTAAGCATACTCTCTAAGGAAAGGGGCTTAACTAAATAATTCACTATGCCTAATTTATAGGCCTTTTTAACATCCTTTGGGTCGCTTAAGCCGGAAATAACAATTATCGGTATTCCGCAAGTATAAGAATCATGATTTAAAATTTCACACACCTCAAAGCCTCCTAAGTCAGGCATCAATAAATCTAAGAGAATTAAATGAGGCTTAAAAGAGCGTATTAAACGCACAACATTTTTAGATTCCTTACAAATCATAACATCAAAATTATTAGCAACAAGAAAATCTTTTAGCAAGGAGAGGACCTCTGGCTCATCATCAGCAATAAAGATACGTCTTTTTGCCATCTTCACCTCCTATTCTATTCCTTAAACCTTTTTGGATACCACCTGCACTAATTAAAAACAAGAAGGCACAGTTATTTATTTAAAAAAGCGCCGATTCTTTTTAAAGCTTCCCTAAGATTATCAAGGCTTGAAGCATAGGATATACGAAGATAATCTTTGTATTCCCTGCCAAAGGCAGTCCCCGGGACTACGGCAACTCTCTTCTTCTTTAAAAGCCTTTGGGCAAAATCAAGGGCAGTTAACCCTGTTTTTTTGATATTAGGAAAGGCATAAAAAGCTCCTTGCGGCTTATGGCAAAGAAGCCCTAGCTTATTTAACCCTTCAATAACAAATTCCCTTCTTCTTGCATACTCACGCTTCATCTCTCTAACTTCCTTTTCCCCCGAATACAACGCCTCAGACGCTGCCATCTGAGAGACTGTGGGGACACACATAATAGTATATTGGTGTATCTTAGTCATCCCCGCAATAATATCTTTAGGCCCGCAGGCAAAACCTACCCTCCAGCCGGTCATCGCGTATGACTTAGAGAAACCATTAAGATAAACCGTATTCTTTTTAGCCTTAGGCAAAGAGGGAAAGGCTACATGCTCAAAATCATAGGTTAAATCCCCGTATATCTCGTCCGATATACATATGATTTTATTCTTTAAGAGAATCTCGTTTATCTTGCTCAATTCTTTTCTGTTGTAAGAAATTCCGGTAGGATTACATGGGTAATTAAAGATTATCCCCTTTACCTTATCGTCTATATGCTTCTCTAAGTTTTTGACGGTTAGTTTAAATCCATCCTTCTGCGTATCTATATACACGGGGATCCCTGAAGCTAACTCCGTAAGCGGGCCATAAGAGACATAGTTAGGAGAAGGTATTAGAATCTTATCATTAGGGTTTACAATCGCACGCAAAGCTAAATCCATAGCCTCGCTTACCCCAATAGTAATTAAAATCTCTTCATCCGCAGAGTATTCTACCCCAAACCTATTTCTTAGATAACGGCTTATACCTAAACGCAGTTTGTATAAACCTTTATTAGAAGTATATGAAGTAAAACCCTCCTCAAGCGCAGTTATCCCAGATTCACGTATTGCCCATGGGGTAACAAAATCAGGCTCCCCTACGCCTAGTGATATAACATCCTTCATGCCTAAGACTAAATCAAAAAAAGCCCTGATGCCTGAAGGCTGCATCTGTTCTACTTTATCAGAGACAATGTTTCTCATTTTTTAAAAAAATAATAAGGAAAAGATATTTTATTAATAAGATATAGCTATCCTCTTATTCTCCTCTTTGCGCTTTAAGGCGACTCCGTCTTCCTTGTATTTTTTAAGCAGAAAATGCGTAGTCGTCTCGCGGACATTCTCTAAGGAGGCAAGCTTCTCTGCTACAAAGTTTGATACGGTATGTATATTCTTGCCCTCCACTATCACCAGAAGGTCGTAAGCGCCTGATATAAGATAACAACTTAAGACCTCCGGAAAAGAATATATCCTCTCGGCTATCCTGTCAAAACCAACATCTTTCTGCGGGAAGACATTAACCTCAATTAAAGCGCGCACGGATGTTTCATCATTTTGAATTAAATCTTTATTTAAGACTGTTTTGTATTTTAAGATTACCCCTTCTTTTTCATACTTTTTAATCTTATCCCTTATCTCTTTAGGGCTCTTTTTTTTCTTAAGCATCTTAGCGATATCCTCGGGAGCCGTACGCGCATCTTTCTCTAATATCTTAAGTATCTCATCCATCTCTTCCCCTTTCGCTTAAATACGGCAGATAGCCGCATTGCCTCTTTTATGCGCAGACTGTAAAATCAACCTCTTTACCTTATTTACCTTATTTAAGGGAGCTGACTGCTTTAACCCCTTCTCAAGCCGCATCAATATGTCATCAAGCTCATTATAGGTAAGCCCCAACTCTGCCTCATCAGTTTGGCCTCTCCAAAGCCCGGCGCTAGGCGCTTTAGAAATTATCTTCTTTGGGATATTTAACTCTCTTGCCAAATCTCTTACTTGATATTTTAATAATCCTGCTAAAGGAAGTATATCTGCCCCGCCATCCCCAAACTTAGTAAAATAGCCTATAGAGGCCTCTGTTTTATTGCTTGTGCCGCAAACAAGGTAATTAAGCTTATTGGCAAAGTAATAAAGCGCGGCCATGCGCAGCCTAGGCTTAAGATTAGCCTTTGTAAGAATATTTGCCGGGGGCAAAAGTTTTATAAAAAGCTCATAAACCTTAGTCAGGCCTATATTTTTTGCCTTTAATTTAAGCGCCTTTACAACCAACTTAGCATCCTTTAAATCCTCTGCTATGCTATTACAAGGCAAGATCAAAGCTAATACATTCCCCCTCCCAATTGCCTGACAAGACAACCCAGCAGCAACTGCTGAGTCTAACCCTCCGGATAGCCCTAAAACAATCCCTTTAGCCTTTGCAGACTTAACCTCTTTTTTTATCCAAGCTACAATCTTTCTCTTCATTCTAATGAATTATATACTAGGCAAAATCAGGGGTCAAGGAGTTATTCTGCTTTAAATTACGCTACCCTTAAGCGCTCTTTTTTAAGATAGATCATTAATATAGATATCGCCGCCGGAGTTATCCCTGATATGCGCGATGCCTGGCCAAGGGTCAAAGGCTTTAACCTACTTAATTTTTCCTTTACCTCGTTGGATAACCCCGGAATATCCGCATAGGCTATGCTATCAGGAATTTTAATCTTCTCAAGGTGCATAAACCTCTCAACATCTTTTATCTGCCTATTTATAAACCCGCTATATTTTACCTCTATCTCTATGCCTTTAGCTACATCAACCTCAATGCCTTTAAGCTCTTTATAACGATACTCCTTAAAATCATCCAGTCCTATACCGGGCCTTCTTAATAAGCTTTCAAGCGTTGCCTCTTTTTTTATCCCCTCCCCTTTAAAAGATTTAACCCGGGTATTCCTTAAAAAGAGTACCCCCTTTTTAATCTCTTTGGCCTTAGCCAAGGACTTTTTATAAAGAGAACCCTTAACCAACCCCAAACCATAACCTATTCTGCTTAAGCGTATATCCGCATTATCCTCTCTTAATATAAGCCGGTACTCTACCCGCGAAGTAAACATACGATACGGCTCCTCAGTCCCTTTAGTAACTAAATCGTCTATTAAAACTCCGATATAGCTTAAAGCTCGGCTGAGTATCAGCGGCTCTTTTTTCTTTATGCTTAAAGCCGCATTAATCCCGGCGATTAACCCTTGAGCCGCAGCTTCCTCATACCCGGTTGTGCCGTTAATCTGCCCGGCAAGGTATAAGTTTTTAATTCTTTTTACCTCTAATGTAGGGTAGAGTTGAGTCGGGTCAAAGTAATCATACTCTATACCATAACCAAACTTAGTTATCTTAGCTTTCTCTAACCCTACGATAGAACAAATTAAATCCTCTTGTATATTTCTCGGCAAAAAAGTAAACAGCCCATTACAGTAATACTCATCAGTATCTATGCCTTCAGGCTCTAAGAATACTTGGTGCCTCTCTCTACTAGGGAAGCGTAAGACTTTCTCTTCTATAGAAGGGCAGTAACGCGGGTTTACCCCTTTATTAAGAATAGCTAAAAACTCTTTATCCTTTAAAGAGGAGGTAATTATCTTATGCGTCTTATCATTAGTATAAGTTAAGTAGCATGGTTTCTGTTTTAATATTATCTTCTTAGTAGAAGAAGAAAACGGCTTTATATTGCTATCTGCAAGTTGAGGCGTTAACTTGGAAAAATCAATCGTCCTTTTATCAAGGCACATTGTAGTGCAGGTCTTAAGCCTGCCTATTTTAAGCCCGGCGCTTTTTAAACTTAAAGGCAATTTTTGGCTAACAGGCTCATTAACCCTGCCTCCTTTATACTCCTCTAAGCCAATGCGTATTACTCCGTTTAAAAAAGTCCCGGTAGCAAGAATAACTTTTTTTGCAAGGATTGCCTCTTTACCACATTTAACTCCGACTGCCTTATCTTTATTAATAATAATGCCTGTAGCTTCCTTTTCTATAAGAGTAAGATTTTTTTGGCTTGTTACTTTATCTTGCATATATCTTTGATAAATCTTTCGGTCTGCCTGGGCCCGGGATGAATGGACTGCTGCTCCCTTAGAGGCATTTAGGGTGCGAAACTGTATTCCGCTAAAATCTATAGCGTAAGCCATCTGGCCTCCTAAGGCATCAATCTCCCGGACTAACTGCCCCTTGCCTACGCCTCCGATCGCCGGGTTACAACTCATAAGCCCAATAGCCTCTTTCTTAAAAGTAACTATCGCTGTCTTATGCCCCATCCGCGAGGCTGCTAAGGCAGCCTCTATCCCGGCATGCCCTGCGCCTATTACTATAATTTCATAATTATCCATCGCTAAAAAACTTAATCCTAAAATGATTATATAAATAAAAAGGCCGGATATAGCTCCGGCCCCATAAGAGATAAAACCAATACCTTACTCTTTAGATAAATCCACTAAATACGGCAGTATCTGATTGCCTAAAAGCTCTCCGATTGAGCCTAAGGCAGCTGCCCGCTCTGAAAAACTCATAGAGCCATCCGGTTTAATACCCCCTCCGCTTAGCAAAAGCGGAACAGGGTCTGCGGTATGCGCTTTAATTGCGCAGGCAGTAGAGTGGTCTGCGGTTATAGCAATAATAGTATTGGCAATATCCAATTCAGGCAAGAGGCTTGAAAAGAAATATTTATCTATCGCCTCTATACTCTCTTTTTTCTTTACATAATCCCCGTCATGCGCCGGCTCATCAGGGCCTTTTAAATGCACATAAATACCGTCATACTTTTGCATGGAATCTAACGCTATCTTTGCCCAAATAGGATAATCCACATCTAAATGCCCGCTTGATTGAGGGACGTCAATAATATCTATCCCTGTTAAAAGCGCTATTCCTTTTTCAACCGGCATCTGCACAAAAGAGCCAAACTTTAAATTAAATATACTTGAAATAGGAGGAAACTTAGGCAACCGGTCTCCTGCGTCTCGCGAGAGGATTAAGTTCCCCGGCAACTTTCCTTCACTAAGCCTCTTTTTGTTTACTGCTGATTCATTTAATACCTTTATAGATTTTTCGGTAAACTCATTTAAAAGTTTAGCAGACTCTTTGGCGCTTAAATCCTCCTCATACCCTTGCATGGGGACAGATACCGCCACTTTATTTTCAAACTCATCTAAGGCCACGCCAAATACCCCGTGACGGCCATAAGCAGGGTCTGTATTAGTAATCCAGCCTGATAATTTCTGGTGCATCCCTCTTATAACTAATATCCCGCGATGCCCAATAGTGCTCTTAAACTCAAATGTAGCGCTAGATAGGGTAACCTTTGTATTTATCTCCTTAGCTAAGGCAATGGCTTCTTCCGTAGAGAGGTTTCTTCCCACACGCCGGTCTTTTATAGCCTTTAGGTCATCATCTACCGTAGCAAAATTAACCCTAAAAGCAACATCCCCGTCATTTACGCTTAATCCTTCAGCAAAAGACTCTAAAGGCCCGCGCCCGGTATAATACTTATGTGCGTCATACCCTAATAGGCTAATTACTGCTACATCCGACTCAGGGGCAATTCCTTTTCCTACAGGATAAACTATCCCCGTCCTGCCTGACTGTGCTAGCCTATCCATATTAGGAGTAACTGCCGCCTCAAGCGGGGTCTTTTCTCCTAATTCTTTTATCGGCAAATCCCCTAAACCATCAAGTACTACATAAAGAATCTTTTTCATCTTAATCCCCTTATTTAACTATCAAACTAACAAACAGGATAACTAAACTCAACACTTAGAAAACCCGCAGGCATAACACTTCATACATCCCTCTTCATGGCGAAGGGCTCCCCCGCAATCAGGGCATACTCCGACAATATCCCCGCGGCTACTACTATTATTAATCTCAGTTACTACATGCTCATCATCTGAAGAGTGCTTCATTGCTATTGGAGCGACTTCAAGCTCTTTCTTTGAGGTTTGTGTATTCACCAGCCTTCTCTCTATTACCCTGGCAATAGCATCGGCGCAAGAGAATATACGTTGCCCTTTCTCCCAAGAAGGAGACGGGCAACGGATATTTCTAAGCTGTTCAATAATAGATTTTACCTCTACTCCTGCGCGAAAACCTAAAGAGACTAATCTGCCTATGGCTTCAAGTTGAGAAGCAGCACACCCCCCGGCTTTGCCCATTTGGGTAAATAATTCAAATGGCTCTCCTTTTTCGTCAACATTTATAGTAACATAGAGGTTCCCGCAACCGGTTGGGACCTTTGTTGTTGTGCCAAAGATTACCTCCGGGCGGGGCCTAGGCGCAATCTCTTTCTTAAAATCCTGTTGAAGGATATCTGTCTTAGCAACCTTATCTTCCTTGGAACTACCGATATTTAAAACCTGCTCCTCACGGCTCTTGTCGCGATAAACCGTTATCCCCTTACACCCTAAATCATAAGCTAAAAGATAGGCCTTACGGACATCCTCAACAGAAGCCTCATTCGGAAAGTTAATTGTCTTTGAGGTAGCATTATGCACGAACTTCTGAAATGCCGCCTGCATACGTACATGCCATTCAGGGGATATATCATGGGCAGTAACAAAGACCCTTTTTACATCCTCAGGCACCTCTTTAATATGCGCAAGAGAGCCGCTCTCGGCAATCTTCTCCATCAATTCGCGGCTATAAAAACCGCGTGCGCGCGCAACCTCTTCAAATAAAGGGTCAACCTCTACTAACTTATCATTGTCCATCACATTACGATAATAAGATATCGCAAATAGCGGCTCAATCCCGGAAGAACACGGCCCGGCGATAATACTGATTGTCCCTGTTGGGGCTATCGTAGTAAGGGTGGCATTGCGCATCTTAGCCGTTGTGTTCTTCTTATCATAAATACTTCCTTTAAATGCAGGAAATGCCCCTTTTGCCTTGCCTAACTCTAAAGATTTTTTAACCGCTTCATCTAAGATAAAAGACATGGCCTTCTCAGCCAAGGCAACCGCCTCATCGCTATTATAAGGTATATTCAAACGTATAAGCAAAGAAGCCCAACCCATAACCCCTAACCCGATCTTTCGGGTAGCCTTAGTCGCCTTTTCAATTTGCGGAAGCGGAAACTTATTCTCGTCAATTAGATTATCCAAGAAATGTACTGCTAAATGCACCACCTCTTTTAGCCTATCCCAATCAATCTCATAACGCCCGTCTCTTTGCTTACAAATTAAAGAAAGGTTTATTGAGCCTAAATCACAACTTTCATAAGGAAGCAAGACCTGCTCCCCGCAAGGATTAGTGGACTCATACTTACCTAATTTAGGGGTAGGATTAAACTCATTCATCCTGTCAATAAAGATAACCCCGGGCTCTCCGTTCTTATGCGCCTGCCTTACTATTAAGTCAAATACCTCTTTAGAGTTAACCTTCTCTACTGCCTTTTGTGTATGAGGGTCTATCAAATCATAATCCTCATTCTTTTCTAACTTGCGCATAAACTCATCGGTTAATGCGATAGAGATATTGAAATTATTAATCTGCTTATTATTATCCTTGCAGGTAATAAACTCTAAGATATCCGGGTGGTCCACCCTTAATATACCCATGTTAGCGCCACGCCTCGTTCCGCCTTGTTTTACCGCTTCGGTCGCCGAATCATAGACGCGCATAAAAGATATTGGCCCTGAGGCAACTCCTCCGGTAGTCTTAACTACCGCATTTTTCGGGCGAAGGCGCGAAAAGGAAAAGCCCGTCCCCCCACCTGAATTATGGCTAACAAAACCATTCGCCACATAAGAATGTTTATAAGGAACAGTTAAGTCGTACACTACGTTCTTGCCGCAATGTTTTATACTGCTTATTTTCGTATAGAATAAATTATCCTGTAAAAACTGCTTAAGGAATTCGGGGCCTAAGCCATCTTCTTGCATAAGCAATGCCTTCTGCCGGGTTAACTGGCGAAAGTCGGATGGCCTATGGATTATTCCTTCTATAAAATCTGCCGCCCTTCTTCTTTCAAAGATATCTTCCAAGCTATTATACCAAGAACTTAAACGATTCTTCTGGTTTGGGATTATCTCCCCTTTAGTAAAAATCTCCTCAATATTAACGGAACTTAACCTTTCTTGCTTAGCACGGATTAAAAATCCTATCTTATCCCTAAAAATAGCAAATCCTGACTTATTACAAACTGAGACTTGATAACTATCTGTATCCGGACGGTATGTTTTTTGCGTAGGTATCCCTAAATAAAGCATAATGACCTGTAATTCTTCTGCCAAAGCGCTTGATGCAGTACTTAAGGTAATATGCCCGCTTTTCCTTATACAGCCGTCCGTAGAAAAAAGCCCTCTTAAAAAACCACATATATAATCTTCTCCCACGTTTTTAAGAATCTTAGGGATCATTGCGCTACGCGCTGAGGCTTTGGTTATGCCTAAAGATGCAAACCATTCTTTAAGTTCAACGCTAAGAAGAGCTACCTCATAACAACTCTTCTTTTCATATCTACTCACACTTGGTTTTTTGTTAAATAGTTCTAAGGAGATTTTAGAGATGTAATCAACAAGCTCCTTACTCTCTTCTCCGACGCTAAACCTGATTCCGTCGCGATGGTTAGAGCCGTCGCCTATATACATCCCCCATAATTCTGCCAATTGCACAGAGAGGAAGCTTGGAATCTTTACCCTCTTTAACTTAAAAGACCCGCTATTAACCGGATGATACTCATACTTAAAATCAGAAAACTTTACTACTTCTCTACCGCGCCACTTAGCAGGCTTTAAAACTACCCAATCATCCGGTCTTAAATCTTTTATCTTTTTCCATGCATAATTGCCATTTTCATCAATAATAAATAACCGATGCTCCGCAGTACCTTTAATTGTATATCCTCTTTCAGTAATTACTTCAAAGGTATCTTTAACCCCATTTTTATGTATTTCGCTTACCTTATAATATCCCTCTTCAGTAAGTATCCTCTCTCCGGGAGAAACATCTTTTAATTCCTTTAAACCGCTATCAACCATAACTATAGTTTCTGGGACAAGGCACTTATGGATCATAGCGGTTGCCTTTAGGCTCTCAAATATAGAGTCCATAGAATCTTCTATCGGAAGGACAAAACAAGCAGAGAGCTGACCTAAATCCTTACCGGCGTTCATAAGACAAGGAGAGTTAGGGAGAAACTCCAAAGAGGCCATCATATTGTAAAACTCTTCCTCTAATTTTTTAATCTCTTTTTCCGGCTTCCCATACAACCTGTCTGACGAAGCAATTGCAGAGGCTACTCTTCTAAAAAGCTCTTGTGGGGTTTCTACTACTTTGCCACTTTCATCTTTTTTCAGATACCTTCTTTCTAAAACCTTCAGCGCATTTTCAGATAATTTTAGCTTCATAACAATCTCCTATTTAAAAAATTAAAAAGACGCCTTATTTTTACAGACAATAATAACACAAAGGGTATTTACTTGTCAATAAAAAATTACAATATATTGTGCTTTAAGCACAATAGATATACAACTGATTGTGTTAAAGAAAAATTAAAGGTTTCGGCAGGATTCCCTTACAACTAATTCCGTCGGTAAAATAACTTTTTTTACTTGGCTTCCTTTTTTTGAGGTCATCAACCTATTTAACTCCTTTACCCCTTCTTCTGCCATCTTAATTAAAGGCTGCCTGACTGTAGTCAAAGCCACAGGCCCATAAAGGCCTGAAGGATTATCATCAAACCCTATGATAGATAAATCCGCGGGGATATTCTTGCCCATCTCGCGCGCTAAAGTCATAACTTCAAGCGCCATTGAATCTGAAGCCACAAAAACTGCCGTAGGAGTATTAGTAAGCTTAAACAAAGCCTCTGCCGCAGACCTAGCCTGCCCCCTAGAATAATCTGTTTTTAATATATACTCTTCTTTTACCGGTATATTATTCTTTTTTAACGCCTGAATATACCCTTCAAGCCTTAATGCTGCTGCCTGCGTAGTAACATCTCCTGTAATATGCGCTATTTTTTTATGGCCTAGGCTTACTAGATAATTAACTGCGTTTTCTGCTCCGCCTGCATTATCAATAGCCACACAACTTACTGGCAAGTCTTTAACATAATTATTTATTACAACTGTAGGCGTGCCCAAGCTTATTGCTTCTTCTACCTGAAAACGGGTGCCGATAATATCCGAAAACATAAGCCCCCCTACGCCTTTTAAATTAAGCGGGGCTCTCTTATGACTATCAGTTAAATGAAGAAGAAGGTCTAAATTAAAAATCTCGCAAAGATTCCCTGTAGCGCGGATTAACTCCAAGGCATAAAAAGAATAAAAAACCCCTTCGTAGCGGGGAATAATTAAAGCAACTACATTACTTTTCCCCGTAGCAAGCCTTTGGGCAAAAACCGAAGGTTGAAATTTTAGCTCCTTTATAACGCTTAAAACCTTAAGCCGGTTTTTCTCCTTTACTGTCCCAACCTTATTAATAACACGAGAAACAGTAGTAATAGAAACGCCTGCCCTCTTAGCAACATCTTCTATAGAGATACTCCTGCTAGTTTTCTTCTTAGTGCGTGCCATTTAATAATTATTTTACCTTACCGTATCGCCGATTTTTATTGTAGAGCCTTGCTGTTTTATATCGCAGGCAGATATATTACGGCGCACCTGTATGGCCTCAATGTCCGCAATAGGCTTATCATTCCTATAAACCCTAAGCGCATCGCCTACCTTCACGCCTGCTTCTTCCCCTAAATCAATAATTACAAAATTATTCTCTTTATTCACCGCCATGACTCCTCCCATAAGGCTAGAGCCTGTGTCATCTTGATGATAGGAAACAGAGTCTTTAGGTTTTACTACTATAGCAGGCAAATCTATCTGAGCCTGCTTCTCATCTTTTAGGGGTTCGCCTGATTTTACGCTTTCTATCCTCTCTTTAAGGTTATTAATCTGATTTAACCTTTCAGTAAGCATTGCTTCCATCTCTTTAGCCCTGTGTTCAAGGCTAACCCTTTGCTCATTTGTCTCTTGAAGCTTTCTCTCTAAATCTGCCTTGCGTAAGTTAAGGCTGTTTATCTGCCTAGTTAAAACAGAGTTTTCGTTACGTATAAGTTTATAGCTATCCTGAATTTGAGTCTTATCGTTCTTCTCCCTTACTAACTCTTGAGCCAAACTATCCAATAATTTTTTGTTATAATCTAATTGCCTACTTAAATCATCATTCTCCCGCTTTAAATTATTTAACTCTAACTCAAAAGAAGCCTTCTCCCTCTGTAACTGCTCGTTATCTATCTGCAACTTTTTAAGCTCTCCTCTGGCATTGTTCAACTGAAACTCAAGATCAGCCTTTGCTTTTAGTATGCCTGCCCAATAAGCATCATTTGTTTGCGGGGTAAAAGACTGCTGTACTTCCTGAACTACGGGAACAGGACGCGCTTGAGTTTTTAATTTTTCTACCAACTCTTCCCGGTCTTTATTTGCCAACGTATATTTTTTTTCAAACTCTATCTTATCCTGATAAGCCTTCTCTAGCTCAACATTTAAAGAATGTATCTTGTCCTGATATCCGCGCAAATCCACAGTAAGCCTATCTATTTTTGAAGCCAGGCTTACGTTCTCCTTCTTTAGCTCGTCTCGTTCGCGCGTTAACTGCTGTTTATCCCCCATTGACTGGATTAAAAGAAAAGCGCAGACAACTGTAACCCCTATAAGGCCTACAATAATAAACTTTGCCTTCTGCTCCATTTATCCTCCTTAATTTATGCTTGCGCAAAAATCCTTTGTATTACTATGCTTGCTGCTCCTAAGGCAACTGAATTCTCCCGTAACTGGGAAAAAACTATTCTTAAACCCTCTGCAGATTCCCTAAAGGCCCAATCATTTACAGTGCTATTTATCTCTTTTAAAAAGTCATCTCCTGCATCCTCTAACCCACCTCCAATAACAACCATCTCGGGATTAAGAAGATTAACTAAAAAAGCTATTTTAACCCCTAACCTCTTTGCCGCTCTTATAAGAGCTTTTGATGCCTGCTTATCACCTTGCAATACAAGATTAAAGACACTCCTTAAGTCTGATTTCCCCGTATCTTGAAGTATTCCAAGGTCTGCCTCCCAAGGCTTAATAAAACATTCTGGACCTAAATTGCAATTAAAGATATCCTCTTCTTTATGGCTATAAATAGATGCCTCTCCTGCGTACCCTTTTGCCCCGCGGTAAACATCTCCGTTTATCATTATCCCACAACCAACTCCGGAGAACATATATATAATATTCTTATACCCCTGTCCAACGCCAAACCACTGTTCCCCAAAACATGCGCTGGTAGCATCGTTCTCAATTAGACAGGGAAACCCAAACTCCTTTTCTATAAGCTCCCTAAGAGGCAGGTCTAAAGAAAGATAGGTATAATAACGGCCCATCTTTTGTGGCCAATGTATTGATCCGGTATCTTTATTAACTAACCCTGCAACCCCGATGCCAATCCCCTTAATCCCGGAAGAGTATTCTTTAGAGCGCCTTAGTATTTCACGAATAATCTCCAAAGCGCACTCAGATATCTCTTTAGCCGAAACTTTTGGCCTTGCGGCTTGAGTCTTAGTAATTATATTTCCCTTAAGGTCCACTAATACGCCGACCATATTGGTAAGGTTTAAACCCACGCCTATAACAAATCCGGCTTGCGGGTTTAAATCTAAAAGTAAAGGCCTCCTGCCCCCTTCAGAGATATCAAGCTCTTTTTCAAAGACCAGATTGTTCTTTATAAAATCATTTATATAATTAGATATGGTAACAACGTTAATGCCCATATCCTTAGAGATCTCCGGCCTACTTAGCGGCCCACGCTTTCTTAAAATATCTAAAATTTCAATGTTGCGTTTTTCTTTTTCGCTAGAGGCCTCTTTATTGAAATCAAAATTGCGCATAAAAACATTTCCCTTATCTCCGTGGCAAAATATACTAAATTATTTATACTACTAAATAAAACACAAGTCAAGTATTTTTAAGTATTAATGAGAAATACCTAAGCTATAAAAACTAACGGATATCTATGAGGTCAAAAGCGTAATCTGTTATGCCTGTTGGTGAGATTAAAACCAAGCCTACTATCTTTGTCCCGGGATTTTTATAAGATAGGCTAAATCCGGGATCTTTTACTCCGGGGATAACCCCTCCTAAATCTCCTGACCAGAGGTACTGTACCTCAACATTAAAACAACCGCTTGCTGCAAGATAAACATAAGAACTTATATTTATCTCCTCAGTTAATTGAGGCATATAAATATTCGGCCTTAGGCCAACCTTGCTCATATCTAAGCCTGAAAACTCTTTTCCAAGAGAAGCATCCATAAAAGATTTAAGGTTATGCTCCATGGGCACTTTGTCCTCTATCTCTTGCAGCCTCTTTTTGGCCTCCAAAATGAGGTTTGTTTCTTTGCCTATTTCAGAATTACTAATTATTTTATTGTAATAATTTTTAGCAGCAGAGGTATCTGTCTCCCACTGCTTTATTAATCCTAATTGGTATAAACTGCTTAAAGAATAAGAAGTTAAATCCTTCTTATCGGCAAGGCGCTTAAAATACTCTTCCCCCTCTTTAGAATCCCTTAAGGCATAGGCAGAGATAACGCCGAGTTTAAAGAGCACTTCTTCGATATAGCGGCTTTTAGGATATTTCTTTAAAAGTATTAAATAAATATTCTTTGTCTTTTCAAAAGATTTATTCTTCTCTAAGTTAAACCCGCGCATATAAATTAAATCTTCGTCAAAAGCATTTATGCCGCCTATATCCTCTATCTTCTGAAAAATACTTTCAGCATAATCTAAATCATAATGCCCAGAATCTTTATAGGAGAATAACCTCGCTGCCTCCTTTAACTCTTTTAAAAGATCCTCTTGCAAGAAAGAGCCGTTAATTCTTGTCACATAGGTATCGTAAATATTCTCTGCTAACTCTAAATTCCCTTCTTGATAAAATTGAAGCGCTAATTTTTTTAATTCTTCATCTTTGATATCTAACCTTGTAAGTAAAGCAACGTAGAGCCTATACGCCTCTTTAGACCTAAGGCCCTCTTGGTAAGAAAAAAGGGTATCCGCAACCTCTTTTAAAAGGCTTATCTCCGTGCCGGACTTTGCATACCCTTGCGCAGAAGCCATTAAATCTAAGAGTGCATCCTCAACAAAAGAATCCTGTTGGTCTTTATGAAACCTGTAAAGAAGAAGCCTCGCCTCAAGAGACTCCCGGCTATCCTCGGGCAAAGAGGCAATAACTAAACCGGCCTCTCTTACTATATCATCACGATAGTTATTCCCCATAGCAAAATACTCATCCCACCCCTTAGACTCCTCTAAATACTTTAACTGCTCATAACGCGCTAATGCTATATTGTAATGTAGCAATCTATTTACTTCTTTGTTTGGGCACAAGCTTTTTAGAAGCTCCACAAACTCAGAATACCTATTATCTTTTAAATATTCGCCCTTAGCCTCATTAAGACAGTCTCTAACAAGGTTATTATCCAAGGGCTCTTCGCAGGCGCATTTTTTTAGCTTATCTACATCTACGTCAAAGGCAAAAATTTTTACCTTTGGGGAAAAAATAAAAAATAGAAGTATAATAAATAAGGTTATTTTTTTCATTTTTTATTCCTTTTATTTTTATTTAAGCCCGGATCCCTCCAAAACTCCCTTACAACATAATACGCTTTCCTTGGCAGCCTTTTATTTATCCCGCATTCTTCTTCTTTTAAAAGCTCTACCAGGCCAAACCACTCCTCATTCATATTCTTATTTCCTTCAGCCTTGATATCAAAATAATAACTGCTATTAGACCAATTTGAACCGGTATCATGCACGCTCCAACTATCCGGATTATGTTCATCATGCTTCCACCATTCATCCGTCCATTCAAACATTGCTCCACCAAGGCAGTTTCCCGCGCCATCTTCATTACCGGCTAAGTTCTGATAAACCTGCCGCCACTGTGATTCTAAGAAAAAGGCCTGCATATTCTGGTCTTCTTTTTTTAAATACGCGTCATACGCATCCGCGCCAAACTCAGATAAAAATATAGGCTTATCAAAAGTAAGCCGAAGCGAGTTAAAAAGGTTGCCGAAGGTTTTTCCGCGATAAATTATACAAGCAACTATATCTATATCCGGGGCATATTCTTTAGCAAACTCTAACCCCACAAGCTCTCCGTTCCCTAATGCCACCGGATGGTCTTTATCAATCTTTTTTATCTCTAATGCTATCTCATTTACAAAAGAATAATAAACCTCAGCGCGCATCGCCTTTTGTTTCTGAGGGTCAGCCTCTTTGTCAATCTCCTCATTACCCCAAGGGTTAACATGCCCTAAACAAGAATAATTATTCTCATTCCCTAAAACCCACATTAGGACCCCGGGCTCATCCTTATACTCCCTGACCATATTTAGAACCTCTTCTTTTATCTTCTTCTGGAACCTTTTATCTCCATAAAAAGGGCAGGGAAACTCCCAAAAACCGAGCCAATTTCCTAATATAGTACGTATGCCGTGCTTCTCATATAAATACCTTATAACTCTTTTTGCCTCTTCCGGTTCGCCCTGCACCTGATACACCCTTATAGTATTAACCCCCATCTTTTGCATAAGCTCACCGTCTATCTCCCAAGGCTTATTAGGATCTGCCCACCAATTATATTCATGGTTTTGGCCTATAGGTATAGGATTATAACAAACGCCTTTTATAACATAGGGCTTACCTTCCACAATGAGTTGGTAATGGCTGTTCTTTAACTTTTTAACAAATACTTTTGGCATAGGCCTTACAGCCGCGCCTAAATTAAAAACAACTAAAATAAAAATAGGGATAGCTCTAAAAATAAAGTAAAAGTGTCCCCAAATACAAAAAGGGGACACTTTTAAAACGGCACAAGAGCCGCCCCTATCTTTTTTATTCGAATTTAATCTCATCCAAATAAAACTCAGCGCCTTCAGGATTATTGTCTGCGTTAGCAGATAAGCAGAATCCGCTGATAATATAGGACATATCCTTACCTTTTAAGTCAATGGTATATTTTGTCCAATCCTTATTTAAAATAACCGGGCCAATTACTGCCGAATCAGAATCAGAGAACTCTCCCATTACCCCTCCGACCTTAAACTCCTCAATACGCTCTTCTCCCTTAGCCCCTTTAGCCCAAAATGTAAGGCTTGTAGCTTTAGATAAGTCGTATCCTGCATCAACTGTCCCCCAATTATGCGCCGGGTTTTGCCAGTATATACCTGCCCAACCAGCACCCTGTGTCTTTTTAGCGCTATAAGATAATTTAATGCAGGTATCTCCTAAATACGGGTCTTCTTTAGATATATCATACTTTAAATCGCCAAAATCACCCATCCAACCCGAAGGGATAAAATGATTGCTCATAGAAGACCTGTCAGAAAAAACATAAAAAGGCATAGCCTCTTCTTTTTTTCCTTCCGGCTTCATAGAAGAATCTACTTCAAATTTAATATCATCAATGTAGAAAGTTGCGCCATCAGGGTTTAAATCCGCATTCGTCACCCAAGAAAAACCGCCATTGATATAGGTAAGGTCTTTCCCGGCAAGGTTAATGGTGTATTGCTTCCACGAATTAGTTAACTCTACAGGGCCCATCTCAATAGTTGCTGAATCCGGATAAGTCCCCTTTAACCCCCCGACTACAAACTTATGTATTACTTCCCCTCCCTTTGCTCCACGCGCCCAAAAGGTAAGTTTGGTCATACCAGAAAGGTCAAATCCACTCTTCTTACTCCCCCAATTATTAGGAGAGCTCTGCCAATATACCCCGGCCCATCCTTGTTTCTGTGATTTCTTAGCGCTATAAACAAATTTCATAGAAGTCGTTCCTGAATGCGGTTTATCTGCTGAATTATCATCAAGGGTAATATCTCCGGTATCCCCCATCCAGCCGGCAGGAATATAATGATTATCCTTAGCATTCTTGTCAGAATAAACCACAAACTCCTTAGGCTGAGCTTGAGCTAAGTTAGCCACAGGCAAAATCAAGCCTAACATTAACAAGACTACCAATATTTTTTTCATTGCTACACCTCCCTTTCTTTCTTTTTTAGTTTAATATATATTTTGCTCCATTATTTATATTTTTTATTTTTATCTATTTCTGTTTGCCTCCTCTCCTTTCTCCTCCGATTTTACCTCCACATCTTTTGATAAGTATAATAAGCCTTACGCAGATGCCTGTAAAATGGGCTTTTCTTTCCATCTCCCTGTCCGCATATGCCCAGCCACTCCTCAAGCATATACCCTCCCGGGAATGGCCCTGCCCAAAGCCCTTTAGTATCGTGAATAAATGGCTCGTAACCCTTCCACCATTCATCCATCCACTCAAATACTACTCCGCCTAAAGCATTACCCTCTCCTTCTTCAAAAGCCATATTAGAGGCTATATCCTCCCAAGAACCTTTATGGTAAGACGCCTGAAGTTCCTCTGCCTCAATTAAAGACTTTCCCTCCACATACGCAGAACAACCATACTCAGTAATAAAAGCAGGTATGCCTGCTTCTTCTTTAACGCTCTTCCAAAAGCGGCCAAAGCCATAGTCCCCGCGGTAAGAATTAGCCCCAAAGATATCTATATCCGTAGAGCTTTTGCCAAATCTATCCAGATAAAGTATATCTCCGCTACATATAGCCACAGGATGGTTAGGATCTATAGACTTAATTATCTTAGCTACTTCATTAGCAAATTTAAAAAATGCATCCGGCTCCGTATTAGCATTACATGCGTATCCATAGACATTTTCATTTCCTAAAACCCAAAACAAAAGATATGGCTCATCTTTATGCTCATAGACCATCTTTTTAACCGATTCAATCATATTCTTCTTATGCTCTTCATTATTATAATCAGTCCCCGGATTCCACGTAGCGCCCGAGCCTAAAGCATATTTGCCTAAAAAATCACCCATAATTACGCTGATGCCATAGGTATTATACATATCCCTTAAAACCTCTTTATTTATTTTTTCAGGATGATGGTAAAGCCTTATGGTGTTTACCCCCATATCCTGCATCAATTTAAAATCCCCGATAGGCAAATCAGGATTAGTATCTAAAAAAGCGTCATAAGGCCCGTCAGGCCTCTTATTATTATTAAAATCATCCTCCATCCAACTCGTCAATGTCCCTTCATCCGGAGATTGCCCGACTTTAGTCGCTGTATAAGTAATCCCTTTTATTATATAAGGCTTCCCCTCTACTATAAGTTGCCAGTCTCCGTTTTCATATTGAACCGTATAGACTCTCCCTGTACCTGATTGCCTCTTAATCTTTGGTAATTTAACGCTACTTTGAAGATCTTGCTTTTCTTCCTTGTTAACCTTAACAAACTTCCCCGGATTTACTACCGCAATATCATTAGCAACATTATTATCATACCCATTGATTATCTTAATATCTGCACCTTCAAGCTTATACCCTAACTGAGGGTTATTTTTAAGGATAAACTTTATCTTAGAAAGAGCGGCTTGTCCTACATACCAAGGAGTCTTAAAGTATGTCCATCCGTAACTTCCGGGAAAATGAACAACAATAGCATAATAACATTTAAGCGCATGCTTTATTAAACCTGCCTTCTCTAAAATTAATGCCGTATAGAATAATTTTACTCCCTGCGGCTCTGAAGCAGTAGCCCACTTAAAAAATGCAGCCTCTAAATCCGGCGACTGCAAGAAATCCCAAAGCTCACCTTCAAGCCTCTTTTCTTTTAATGCTCCTTTAAAAGCAGGATTCCACCTTACAGAAGTAGAGTTAGGGTAAATGCCTTCGCCTACTGCGGCGATTAAGCCTGCTTGATCAATAACGTGATACTTATAATTCTTTGTCCCTACGTTCTTAAACTCTCCGTATTTTGTATAATCTACAAAGTCCTCTTTGCCGGGGTCATAAAGGTTAATATCAGTAACTAACTGGCTTACCTTCTTCTTCTCTTCAACTTCTATAGAGCCGGTCTCTATCTTCTTAATAGTCTGTTCTGCGGCTGTTTTTATTGACCAAAACCATCCACGCTGGTCCCAAGCCTGAGCAAAAGAATACTTATTAACTACCAACTCTAACAACTCCTTAGCCTCTTTAGGCTTATCTTGCCGCAGATAACTCTCTGCCTGAATAAAATAAGCCGTAGCTACATCATTTAATGCCCTTACGTCCTCTATCTCATCCTTACTCTTAGGCATAGACCTTAAGCCCGCCTGATCCTTATTAGCCTTGTCTTTATAATGGTCTATAACCTGTTGAGTATATCTAAAGGTCGCGTCAATATCCCGCCTGCCGTGCGCTGCCCAAGCCTTGTCAATCAACTCTGCAGAAGAAATCACAAGGCTCCCTTCTTCAGCAGACAAATCCTTAACTAACGGCTGGAAAATATTAACGGCAGCTAATAACAACTGAAGAACCAAAAATATTCCTAAAAAACTATTTACTCTTTTCATTTTACTATTTCCTTAATTTCTTCTCTCTCCCTTACGCCGCTCTTCTTCTATGCGCCGCTCTTCTTCTATGCGCCTCTCACCCCTGCGCCTCTCTACCTGCAAGCGGATGTCATGTGCCTTAGCCTCTGAGATATCAAATGTCATAATAATGAAAATAGCAACAAAGGAAGTTGCTATGGGAATACCTATATCGTATATCCTAAGCCAAAGCAGGGTATCCATAGACTGCGCTAAGCCAAGCTCCTGCCTAAATCCGGTTGCATTTATAAGTATCCCTGAAATAAATGAAGCGAGCGCAATCCCTAACTTAACCATCCACCAATATACTGCGCTAAACATACCCTCCCGCCGGGTGGTTGTGTTAAGCTCATCAAGGTC
>JBASUY010000023.1:0-5527 GCA_049275655.1 Candidatus Omnitrophota bacterium
GGTCATGGGTACAGAAAGAGTGAATTCTTTTATCCGATTTTCCCTCTTTCAAGAATGTTCTGGGGAAGATTATATGCTATAGCCGGGACAGTTTTAGCCGCTGCATTTGTTTTATTGGTTGGTTTAATTCCTTATTTAAAATCCTACAATGGCGTTAAATCGTTCCATACCGCTTTCTTTATCTTTACAATATTTGTCGGTTTTGTGCTTGGTTCAGATTGTTGGAAGATGTCTAAGTATATTGATTTCTACCGGCATAGCTGGGTGGCCAATATTTGGAGGATTATGAAGTCAAGGTTTAATTCAGAGATGCTTGGCGACCCGGTTTATAGAGCAAAGATTAAAGAACATAAAGCTTTCTTCCGCAAGTATTTCTTCTGGTTAGGTTTAAGTAATGGGTTATTGTGGTTTGGGAGTTTATATTACGGGGCTACGCCTTTAGCCGCAATTATTATAGTTCCTGCTTTATTGGTACTTTGTTTTTCGCTTTTATCTTTAGCTCGTGCATCTGCCAATAGGCAAGAAGATATGCCTCTTTCTGGCCGTGCAAAGGTGTATAAATGGTTTGGAATCGTAGGGTTGACATTAAGCGGTATAAGTATAATCGCAGGCTTATTTACGATAATATTTGGCATTCCGTCAGCGGGAGTTCTTCCCGGCGCTGCCTGGATAGTAGGTTTTCCGATTCTTTTGTTAAATACAAGGGCTTCTTTGAGGACATGGTGGTATTTGCTGGTAGAATCAAAGGCAGCCCGGCTAGAGAAAGAGCAGAAGTGGAACACTTTCCATATTTACGAAGAGATAGGTAAAAAACAATTGAATAGAATTAGGGTTCTACCTAATGACACAGGGAATATATTAGCTGAAAAAGAATACTTAACCGATGTTTTTATCAGGATTTTAATTGAGGGAACCTTAAAGAGGCATTATTTTATTAGTAAAGAGGAAAGAGAAGAGTTGGAGAATATTGTGAGAAAAGGCCCGGATGGGTTGTTCATGAGGGATGCTCTTCCTAAGCTAAAGGACCCTCGTGCGAAAAAGGAGATAATAATATGGTTTAATTTTCTGGAGATGTTTGAGCCCGGAGAGCTCGGCGAATATATAACAGAAAGAATTAATCTAGGGGAGTTGATTCCGGATATTTATAAGAGTATGGGTAAAAAGACGATTGTCCCATGGAAATTGTTGGATATCAAAGAAGCTGATATGGATAATACAAAAGAAAAGACTAGAGTATTAAAATCGCAGTTTAGAATAGTCAAGGAGCAGTTCAGTATTTCCTGGAGAAGGTATCTAGAGGAAAGCGGTATTTTGGATGGCTTACCCGATAAGCTTGTAGATGACCTTTGCGATATTGAACTTAGTTTTGTTAAAACCATAACCATGATTGTTAACGCAAGAAGAAAAAGGGATAATAAAAGCCTACTCTCTAAAGATGAAATAGGTAATATTAAATTGGACGAGAAGGGTGGGATAACGGAAAAGGATAAGAAAAAAGCCCGTATTCCCGAAGATGTGATAGATGTTGGCAAGTCTATTGTATTTGATTTCCTCTGTTTTAGAGGTGACGGGTATTTAAAAACGCAGATATTTACTGAAGATGCGTTTCTTTTAAGAAATAGGGTATTCTTAAGGCATAAATTAAGGGCAGATAGTAAAAAACAGGGTAGGGTATTACTTGAGGCGACAATAGAGGAAGATTCTTCTTTTAGGGGAGAAGAATTAGAAAGGGAAGTTATTTCAAGAATCGCGGATAATCTTATAAACGCCTGGAGAGATCATAAGGGAAAAGAACCAAAAGATATAGATATTGAATATATAGCAGCGGAAGTTATCCTATACCGCCATTTATTTATGATTACCTGCCATCAGGATATGGACCCGGATGACCCGTATAGCTGTGGTAAGAATGATTTTAAATCTCTTAAAGAACAACTTGTTGATAAAAGAGGTTGGAAGTTTAGTTCTTTTGCGGAAGAAATTGATATTCCTATAGAGGAGTATGAGAGGGTAGTAACCGAAGAAGATATTAAGGAAGGAAGAATAAAGGCTGAAGTTTATGATTCTATCTATGAGAGGTGGGTTGAAGGAGAGGTTACATTACAAAAAGCTAAAGATGACAAGGCTATTATAAAAATTTCTTATCTTACTTGGCTTAGCGCAAAAATTACAAAATACCGGATATCAAAAGAAGGGGATGTCAGGGAAGTTGAATTAAAAGAGCCAAAGACCAGCACATCTGTTTATAAAATTTTGGTAACTGAAAATAATAGCGGGAATAAAAATAACCAGAAGGCATATTATAGTTTCCCCATTAGAAAGAAAGGATTGGTTTGGGACCCAAAGACAAATACCTGGAGTGTTACTGCCCGATTTATTGAAAAGTATTTGTATTCTTTAGGGCACGATGATGCCATGATTCTTAATTCTGACCGCGACCAATTCTTTTATCCTTCTACCGTATTTCTTGGGCCGTTTATCAGGCAGAGATTGGTTGAAGAACCAAGGTTAGGATGGTTATGTACCCGTATGGAGGTATTTGTAGATGAGTTTATGCCCGCAGCTTCCGACCATAGGGTTTCAGAGGATGTCTGGAATACAAGAACTATACCGGTTGAAGCAGCCATAGGTTTACACGCTTTCTACGGGCCGGGTATTGTGCGTTGGGCGACTATGAGGGACTGGGGCTCTTATATGGATAATATTGAAGACACAGGCGCAGCTATAGAAGCTGCCAAATTAGGATGGAAGGGTTCTTATACTCCGTGGTTTAGGTGGATGAGGCCAAGAGAGATGATTAATGCCTCTATCCCTACTTTCCAGAATAGATACGGGGGGTTAGTAAGTGATACTACTATGCAACCGTATTTTCAACAAATGTTGGAGAGTGATTTAATCCACTGGACCGAAAAGGTATGCCTCTTTGAAAACTTTGATTTTTATTATAATAAGCCCATTATTCCCCGTTTTAATTTATTAATCTTTTTATTCGCTATGTTTATTAATTTTACGCCCCTTTCGTATATGGCGTTACCTTTATTAGCCATAGTCATTCAGTATAATTTCTGCCAGGCAATCTGCGCCGGGGGGATGAGGCTATTTATAGGACAGCCCAAACCTAATATTTATAGATGGGTCCCCTCATATTTAAGGAAAGTTGTGAATTGGTTAGTTGGTTATGGCTTATATTTAAGAAGATTCTGGAGTTTAGTCCTTACCTTCTTACCGATTATCCCGCTTCATGATGAAAAATCTCGCAATGCCCCTGAAGGAACTGCAGGAGCCTTTGATTCAGGTATTAAAGATATATATTACCCACAAGCTAGTTTTGCCCAACTCTATACTATATATAAGCCCGGTTTTAAGTGGGGGGTTATTCTTAGCGTGATATTTCTCTTCTCTCCGCTACATCCTTATGGAATAATAGGGCAATTATTCTTCTATGTATTTCCTGTTGCCTTTATCTTCGGGCCGTTCTTTAAGAATGGCTATTCTAATTGGCGTATAAATACAAGCATAATTGCTACTATAGCTTTGATTTATTTAAGTTTCTTCTTGCCCGGATTTCCTGTAGGGGCTGCATTCCTCCCGTGGTTATGGCCCTTATTTTATTCGTTAATACAAAACAAAGGGAATTTATTTAAAGTATATGAATACTTTGCCACAGACAGGTATTTAAGGGGAATTGTCCAGGGCTTTATGGCTTTTGGATATACGGCTGTGGAGATGATATTCCAGGCGGTGTTTGGGTTGCTCTTTGGGCTACCGAATGGGATGATAAAAGCATCAAAAGCATTAAAAGCACAATCAAAGATCCGTCAGGCTAAGCCCGCGACGAAGGGTATTAAAAATAAAATCAAAGCATTGATAGAGCAATTTAAGGAAGATTGCGATACTTTTAAGAAAGGATATAGTGAAGGCTATAATGAAATTGTAAAGGTTATTTTACTTGATTGGTTGCAGAATACTATCGAAAAGACAGATAGGAAAAATAAGATTGCCCAGGCAGAAAAAGGAAAGCCTAAGAATATACCTTTGAATTTAAAGAGTTTTTATGAGGGAGCAAAGCCGGGGAAGAAGGGTAAAGAGGAAGATGGCGAGGAGAAAGGTAAACCGGTAAAAGGCCTCAAGCCCATTAATGAAAATAAGAATACTCAACTTAGAAATTTAGCCAGATTGCATTCCGTAGTTGCTATAGCTTCTCTTATAGCAGGAACAATATTTAGTGGCTTTGCAGTCGGTTTAAAAATATTTACGATAGTAAATATTAGTTTTTCCTTATTATATTTATTCGCCGGGCATTTTAATGAAGAGGACAAAGACGGATGGGTAAATAATTTAAAGTGGTTACGCTTAAGCTTTGTGTGGAGCTTCATTGTCCCTGTATACTGGGTATTTTCAGATTTAGGCAGTATCTTTACTGGATCTGATAAAGCTAAAGATAAAAAAGATTCTACCCTTAAGGCATCTCCTAAAGATGCCTCTGCGGCTACAGGTTCAAATGCTTCGGCTAGTACTTCTAAGCCAGTTGATTCATCAAAAGATTCAGGTGCCGTTAAAGCAACTCCTGCTCCTACAAATGATGAGATTATTCCCGGAGGGGCTTCAAATGCTTCTCCTGATACTAATGCTAAAGCCAGTCCTGCGTCTGTAAACGAATCTGCCCGTTCCCAGGCGCCCCCGGTTATAAAAGAAATTACTTTAGCTACTCCTTTTGCGACTATAGGCAAAGAGTTCGCTTTAAGGGTTAGAGTAGAGATTCCCGGACAAGAGAAAATAAATGAGCAAGAGGCTAAGAAATTAATTGAGAAAGGCAAACTAAAAGCCAAAGTCTATGATGCTGCTAAGAATGTATGGGTTGATGCAAAGTCTTTCTTTGATGGTTTAGGTAGTATTTACTTAAAAGTAGTTATTCTTGCTCAAGAGGGTTCTAAATATACCAAAGTCAAAATTATCACCCCTGAAGCTATAACCGAATCTCCTATAGGAGTTGTTGTTTCAGTAAATACAGGTTTTGCCGGGGCAGTAGGGCTTGAAATAGCCAAACGTATTCATTCAAGAGAGACTAAGGAAGCCCAAATAGTTAAAGATAATAATAAAAAGAAGCAAGAAAGCGGAGAGAGGATAGATAAGTTTTATTTACCCACTAAGCAGGATGATTTTGTTAAGCGAATTAATGAAGCGGTTGTCCAGGTATTTAGGCGCCATGAATATAGGCAAGTGCTGGTTAATAAGTGGGCTAATTCTACGGAAGAGTATATCGAACTAATTTCCAAATTAACCGAAGAGTTTGCTTATTCTATATTTAGTAATTTACTAAAATCAATCGGTATTCCTTACCCGCAAACAGCTAAAGCCAAAGATTTAGCTGAAATTATCCGTAAACTTGATTTATCTAAGTATAACAGCATTGCTAAATTTGCCATTTACTCCGGGCCACCGGGAGGAGGCAAAGGGGCTGTATGGGATGAATTTATCAATCTTTATGGTGACTTAATTGATAGATTTGTGTTATTCCATACAAGAA
>JBASUY010000024.1:0-2024 GCA_049275655.1 Candidatus Omnitrophota bacterium
CTGATGGCCAGCCCCGGTGGAGGAACCGTGGGAGCTTCCTTTGGTATTTTGGCCGCGCGTGGTTCCCAAGTTATCATCCCGGTAGGTCATGAAAAGATGATTCCCTCCTGCCAGGCAGCAGCAAAGGTTATGGGTATTAAGCGTATTGATAACAGTTTGGGATTGCGCTGCGGTTTGGCCATTTTGCCCGGGGGACAAATTTACACGGAAATAGATGCTATAAACACCCTGTTTGGACTGGAGGCTACGGTCGTAAGTGCTGGTGGAACAGGCGGTTCTGAGGGTGGCGTCATGCTGGCAGTAGAAGGGGAGAAACAACAGGTACAGGCTGCGCTTAGGATGGCCCGCAGTTTGATGAAAGAAAAACCCCTGTCGGTGACGAAGCAATCCTGTAAAAATTGTATAATGGATTCCCCTTGTGATTTTAAATATGAAGTGAAGAATCAATAGATAAAATTGCCTGACTTTATCCATGCCATAGCAGCTTTAGCAACGGATTGTTAACATAATATGAACGGCTTCATACAATATGATTAGATACCGTCAGAGAGGAGCCAGGTTATGGCAGTTAAAACCAAGAAGAGCAGGTCAACATCCAAGACTCTTACACCACAGGTTGTCGGTCTTCCCAACCCCTTTGCGCAATCAGTTGCAGGAAAGTATTTTCTAGGACAGTCGGAAATATTAACTTTAGGGGAAGGTAAATATTCCTGGGGTGGGTTGATTAATCCTTCGGATTCGGGAGTAAAGTTATTTGCGAATGTTTTTACCGTAACCAACTTTTCCGCGGAGCCATTTACAGCCAGAATATGGTTAAATGCCAATCTGCCAACCATAGGAAAAATGGCGACCAAAGTAAGTCCATCAAACACCAGTATACAACCGCTTCCCCAACCAAAAATTAATTTAAAATATGAAGAGTCTACTACATTATTCCCGACCGGCGGGGTCAACGTCTTCAATCGAGAAGTTCCGCCATTTAGCACCATTGTAGGAGAAGAAGATGGCAAGTATATATTCTCACCCGGAGGATCTTTTGCTTTATTTTTAGAAAAAACCAGTTCAGGTCTGACAACTGCCAGAATTGCTTTTGGCTGGTGGGAAGAAAAATTATAATTTTAAATAAAATGCTCCTCTCTATGCAACAATCTAAAAAACTGTCTGCTTTAAGAGGAGCATATCATTTTTACACTGGCTCGGTTATCGGTATTAACCGGAAGTCAGAGTAGGTGTTTCAACTTCCCCTTTATTGTTAATTTCGATCAGGCATCCGCGAAGTTGAATTTCATCATAGTTGCTGCCGGGATTTACACAAATGGTCCGGCCTATTCTGCTTATCCCCCGACTGGGATGGACGTGTCCATGCAGGCTTAACAGCGGTTGATATTTTTTTATGGCCTCAGCAACAGCCCTGCTGCCTACCGAGCCGGTAGCCAGCGAATCACCATCCAAAATGGGATTCAAATCTTCATCATAGAGAGTATCCTGGTCCAGATCGGTGTCCCGGGGAGGAACATGAATATTGAAAATACACTTGTTCATGTTTTTAACCTGGGAGGCCAGGTGGTCTATTTTTTCGGCCAGTTCTTCCTCACTGATATCACGGGGATATTTGAAGATTGTCGGGTGCCCACAGCTTAATGACAATATTTCATAGCCCTTTATCTCCACTATTTTGCCATCCCCGTTTTGCACATAGTTCATTTTATTCAGGTATTCATCAATATAAAGTGGATCATCATTACCTGGTGTCACCACACAGGGAATACCGTTCTTTCTGAAGCGTTCATCCATAAGCTTGGCCCATTCTTCAATCTGCTTGATCTGCAGTTCTTTGGTAATGCGCTCTACATCGCTTTCAGTTATCCGGTCTATTTCTTCTTCAGTAAGGATTACCCAGTAAAAACCTGCATCCCGAAGAGTTTTTTGCTGGTCCGGCAGTTCTGATTCATTTTTAATTCTCACCGTTGATCCATAATAAGTGGCTTCATAATAGCCTTCTTTGGTTTTGACTATAGGAACAA
>JBASUY010000025.1:0-1772 GCA_049275655.1 Candidatus Omnitrophota bacterium
GAATTCCGGGTTCAGGCTGTACGAATATGGCTGCTTCGTCAGCCGTATCAATTATGATTCCGGACTCCGGCTGAACAGCTATGGGAGTCTCAAACATATCTGGGGTGTCAATACGAATTTCAGGCTCAGGGCGTAATGATGCCCCTTCGTGCATGTCAATCGTATCGATATGAATTCCGGGTTCAGGCTGTACGAATATGGCTGCTTCGTCAGCCGTATCAATTATGATTCCGGACTCCGGCCGGACAGCTATAGGAGTTTCAAACATATCTGCGGTATCAATTATCATGCCATGGTCACTAGCTGAACCGGGATCTCTAACATCAATTGCTTGCTGCTGCATGTCAACTGTATCTATATATATTTCTTCACGCCGTCTCTTTCCTAATTGCCCAATTTCCTGAGCTGCACCGGAACGCGGAGATGTGCCAGGTATGCCACCGGCCGGTGAGGGTCCTCCTCCGGAGGGTGACAGGGGAACGCCTCCCGGGGGAACAATACCTCCGCCGCCACCCAATCCTGCCAGGGCTCCCAGTCCGATAGAGATTAATCCTGGAACTACTACACCAGTTACTGCCTCAGTAGTATTGGAAGGGCCGGGAATGTTGCCTACCGAACCGACTCCAGCCGGGGCTTCCTCCCAACCGCTACCGCCAGGCGAATGCCCAGGACTCTTATTTAAATCCTCAACCGAACCGCTGGTGACTTCAAAATGAGGAGTAGCCATTACATATCCCATACCCTTTCCGCCGGAATCTGTGTTCTGTGACCAGGTAGACGGATCTGAGTCAATTACAGTATAGGTCCCAGCGGGAATGACAATATTCGGATAAACAAACCAGTTAGCATTAGGAACTCCTCCTTGTCCCGGAGTTCCTACCGCCTGCCAGGGACCGTAAATTTTACCGTTTTGGTCCTGTAAGCCTATGGTTCCAGGGGTTGCTCCCTGAGCATTGTTCCAGTGATAATCATGAATTTCTGTTACTAAGTGAGGAGTGTTGATACTGAGCGTGGTGGGGGCCGTTGGTCCGTTATAAACAGCCATGATATTGGTCGTATCTGCAATGCGGGTTGGTTCATCCAAAGGGTTGGCGGTTACAACTGTCGCAGCTACCGGTTCCTTTTCAGTCGGTTTTGATTTATCAGGTTTACCTGATTCTATATCCGGAGCTGCCTGACTTAACAGTCCGGCCCGTTCCATCCCGTCCAAAGTCTGCTGGGCTATTTTTTTGGCCGCTGCCCAATCAGTGGCGGCGCTGTTGCCGGTTTCATATATCTCCACGGTAATGAAGTAATCCGGAAGTACTACCCCTATTCCAGCCCCATTTTCCATGGTATATTGTCTTACTTCGCAGCCTTTCATACGTGTAGTCTGAATGCTGGTATGCTGAGCCACACTGTCTACATAATCAAGCAGGATATTTATCTCTGAGCCCTTGACTGGTCCTAATACTGTGACTCCAGCCACTCCCTGGCCAAATCCCCCCCCGCCTATATGCATTTTAAAATCATATCCGGTCTTCTCTTCATTGCCGAACTGAAAACTCGCCGAGGAAAAATTGGAATTAGCAACCTCAGTAACCACATCGCCAACTCCACCCGCCATAGCAGTCCCCGGTAAAAAAGCGGTTATAAACAGCAAAGCGAACCATCCAGCAAAAACAGCTGTTAGCCCTATTTTCATTATTTTTTTCCGTTTACGGTTCATATTGAGAATAGACAAAATCCAAACCTCCCTTCCCGTATACTTATGGCATTATACCGACCAGTAT
>JBASUY010000026.1:0-15447 GCA_049275655.1 Candidatus Omnitrophota bacterium
TTAATAACTTTAGGGGTAGTAGCAGTTAAGTTATTTTTAAGGCTTAATAAGAGCAGTAAATCTAAAGATTTAAAGAGTATGGAAGAAACCTATATTAAATGGGTTCTTGAGAAAAATCCGGGGCTTGAGTTAAGGTTAAAAGAATCAAGGGATTACAATGTTGCTTATTTGTTAGCCTTAAACGCATTTAAAAGGGCCACAGGAAGTAAACACGAGGAGTTTTCTGCTACCCTTGCAGATAGGTATTATAAAGATAAAGATGGGCAAAAGATACCCGAAGACGGTAAGGAATCAATAGGCCAGGTTAGGTTTTACGCAGACAACGGCGGTTCTTACACGCCTACAGATACTCAATCTTGGGGCAAGCTAAAAGCACTTGCCTTAAAGATGAAAAAGATAACCATGAATAGTAGCTTTGAAATAGATCCAGAACGTGCTAACCGCTACTCTATACGCTTTAAAGATAAAGGTGAAGATATGCTATTAGATTATTCTAAAAACCTTATTAACGAAGAAGTGGTAGAATTACTTTTATCCTTGGCCAAAGAAGCTAAATTAGATAAGGCGATTGAGGATATGTTCACCGGCGTTAGAATCAACAAAACCGAAAACAGGGCAGTATTGCATACAGCTCTAAGGAACTTATCCAATACCCCTGTTTATGTTGAAGGCGAGAGTAAAAACGTAATGGATGATATAAACTATGTATTAAACCAGATGAAGGTTTTTTCTGAAAGTATTATCTCCGGAAGCTGGCGTGGTTATACGAATCGGCCCATTACGGATATAGTCAATATTGGTATTGGTGGCTCTGACTTGGGCCCAGTTATGGTAACCGAGGCCTTAAAAAGGTATGCTGTACGCAAAAACCTAAGAGTGCATTTTGTCTCTAATGTGGACGGGACGCATATAGCAGAGACCCTGGTAAAGTTAAAACCTAAGACCACTCTTTTTATAGTCGCCTCAAAGACATTTACAACTCAGGAGACTTTAACTAATGCCAATACCGCAAAGGCTTGGTTTTTAAATAAAGCAAAAGACAAGGAGCATATTAAGAAGCATTTTGTAGCCCTCTCTACAAATACAGAGGAAGTCACAAGGTTCGGCATAGATAAGGATAATATGTTTGAGTTTTGGGACTGGGTAGGAGGCAGGTTCTCCTCTTGGTCAGCGATAGGCCTATCCATAGCCTGTTATATAGGTTTTGAAAACTTTAAAAATTTTCTTGCCGGAGCGCATGCAATGGATAACCATTTTAGGTATGAAAAAGACCTTACAAAGAATATTCCGGCAATCTTAGCCCTCTTAGGCATCTGGTACAATAACTTTTTAGGCGCTCAAACCCATGCCGTACTTCCCTATGACCAGCATTTACACAGGTTACCCGCGTATCTTCAGCAGTTGGATATGGAGTCAAACGGCAAAAGTATAGATCTTAATGGTAATCCTGTTGATTACCAGACAGGGCCGATTATATGGGGAGAGCCCGGAACTAATGGCCAGCATGCCTTTTATCAGTTAATGCACCAAGGGACTAAGCTTATACCCGCTGATTTTATCTTCTTTGCTCAAAGAAGCCCCCAAAGGCTTGACAATAACCCTGTTATGGGAGAACGTTTTGATCTACAACACAAGGTATTCCTTGCTAACCCTTCAGCTCAAGCAGAAGCCTTAATGCGTGGGAAAGACGCTAAGGAAGCAAGAGAAGAATTAATGAGGCAGAACGCTAAAATCGAGGAGATTGATTACCTCACTCCATTTAAAACCTTTATTGGAAATCGCCCGACAAATTCAATACTCATTAATAAACTAACCCCCTACACCTTAGGCATGCTTATAGCAATGTATGAGCATAAGATATTTGTTCAAGGGGTTATTTGGAATATAAATAGCTTTGACCAATATGGGGTTGAGTTAGGGAAAACTCTTGCCAAGCGTATCTTTGACCCTGAGCGTGGCATAGACCAGCTTAAGCCGGGCACAGAAGCGCCCGGGCACGACCCATCTACCGCCAACATTATTAAAGTTTACAAGGAGATGATCAGTGCTCCTATATACCGCGACAACGGCGGTTCTTATGATAGCAAGAAAGATAATTCTTTAACAGAGGCCCCTAATAGTATTTGTCTAATAGGGTCAGAGAAAGGTTTAGGAGTTAATCCATCTATTCTATCTAAGATAGGCACGATGTATATTAAAGATATATCCGACAATAAAGTGAGGTTTGCAGTCTCTCCTCTTTTTCTAGAAAATATCTCCTATATAAGCATGCAGGATATTGCTTTAGGCGTTGATATTAAAGAGGTAGGAGGGATAGAGAGGCTCATATTCAAGTTTAAATCAGATAATAAGATAAAGTTACTTGATTCTATAGTTTATAGCGTTTGGCTCCATGAGCTTGCCCATATACGTAAGGATGAAGGAAGCCTAACAATAGATAGCGATGAATTGAGGGCAAATTCCATGAGGGGGGATATTTATCTATACGTTAATATCGCAGCGATATTATGGTATTGGTTTTATTATGCTGATATCTCTTTATCCGGGGGGGTAAAAAATAGCCATGTAGTTAAGGATTTTATAGAGGGTTTTTTGATTCACAATAAAAGCTTCTCATTTCTATTGAACGAAGAAGGTTCAATTGAAGAGATTTCAAAGTTTGTTATATTTTTTAATGTCTTCTTCGTAAATTTTCAAGATAAGATTAACCGGCAGGGGAATAAGGGTAGCGTTAACGCAGGTGCGGATATATTCTTAAAAGCTTGGCAGGGGTTGATTCAAGAAAGGCACAACGGCTTAGACTGGGATGATTTTGAAGAAGATTTTTCCTTAGCTGATTTTAATAATATTGAAGGCCCTTCTAATGAGGGGGGCATTTTTTATAAGAACTATAAGGAAGGTAAAGTATTAAATATCTTACAGGAGAAAGATGCGCGGCAATTTGCCAGTGATAACGGGGGCAGTTATGTAAATAAAGATAGAGTAGGTATATTTACTATTAACGATTATAGCCAGAAGCAAAAGAGGGCAGAGAGTAATCTTGTAAGGTTATTATCAGAAGATAGCTCTTTTTCTTTAGTGCATAACTCTGATATTAAATTACAGCCTACTTCTTTAGGGGATAGGGAGCATGAATTAATGGAGAAGGTCTTAGAAAAAATTTTTAAAAGGCAAAGCGCAACTTTATTTTTAACCGGTGGCCTTTTTGGTTGTTGTATATTAAGCGCTTTTAAGATAGCGGTGATACGCGCCCTTTTTATAGAAAATAAACCTATTCATCTAATTATGCTTGAAGATTGTATAGACGGAAAAAAGGAAGAACCGTATTTTCGTAAATACTTTGATTTTCTTAAAAAACTCTCAGTTAATGTTATCGCTTTAAGGGATGGGAATACTATTTTTATAAATGCGCCGGAAGATCGACCCGGCTTTAGTGTAGTTGTTTCTTTTTATAGTTCAGTAGATAGATTTACGCAACGTTACTTAAAATCTAAGTACTACCCTGATATGCCATTAGCATCCGATAAAAGGCTTAAAGAACTTTTCCTACGAAGAAAAGAGGCTATCAGGGGTGCAGAAAAATTAAGAAGGCATCTTTTCTATGCAGTTATGGGGCTTGGGGAGCGTGCTTTATACCACGCAGATTCCTGCGTTTCTCTTTTTAACCTCTATTTTACCTGTTTAAGTTTAGTAGCTCAAAAGGGCATAAATAATATAGAAGGGTTAATGAAAGTTTTATTAGGGATGAACCATGAATTTCAGGAGATTTCATCCGGAGTAGTTTTCTTAGATTCCGATACGACTGATGCGATAGCAAAGGTTATGCAGTTTCGCCCGGTAATATCTAATATCAGTAATATTGAAGAGTTTATCTGTATATTCAGGAGTTTAATTGCTTGCGCTATGGCTTTTAACTACCAAGAACCAAAGTATCTCGAAGCTTTAAGGAAGCTTTTGTCTTTATATGATAAAGAGGGGAAGATAAATTCTTTTAGCGACTTAGACGCGTTGATAAATATATCTTTAATTGATTCAGTTTATTTTAACCTAAAGGCCTCTGAATTATTGCGCAAAAGAAAAAGGCCGGTTTATTGCGATAATGGAGGGGAATTTGCTTTAGTGGGCTATAATTGCCCTTTTTTTACGGTAGATGAGCATCAAGAGGCGTATCCTTTTATAAAAGATTATGTAGAAAGAGTTGGTAGGCCATTTACGCTTATCAATTTTGACGCACATTCTGATATGGGTAGGGTTGATTCCTCATCAGTTTCAAATTGGAATTGGGTAACTTTCTTGTTGAGCAATGGCTTAATCAGTGATTATTATTGGGTTTCAAGCCGCCTTAGGTCGAGCGGTTTTATTTTGCATTATGACAATAAAGGCAAACTTTTAAATAGTAAGGAACAGGATTTTTCAGGATGTATTGGGAAGGATGCGATTGTCAGTATTGATTTAGACTATATTATTCCAAAAAATTTTCCGGAGGAGATAGATGAAAGAAGAATAGCCATTACGATAAATGGCATATTTAGGATTTTGCGGGAGAATAATATAAAGCCCTGCATGGTTATTATATCTCGTTCTTTAGATTTTATTATACCCGCCTTAGAGTGGGAGGCAAGGTCAAGGCTAGGCTCTTGCGATAACGGAGGAAGTTTTAGTATTCCGGCAAGTAAAGAAGTTTATCCCGATGATAATTATGTTTTAAGGCAAAGTTTTTCTCTTCATAAGAGAATGATGTTAAATAAGGCTGGAGATTATGATACCCTTAGTAGGCTCTGGGAAGAAGAGTTTATGGAATATGGAAGGCAATCGCCAGAGAGAGCTCCAAGAGATGGTTTTATCAGATTGCTTGATGACCAAGATATTCTTGAAGCAGTCAGGCCCCTACCTCATTTTTTACTTCAAAACATTACTTATCGTCGCGCTGAAAGCTCCATACCTCTTTTTATAACTATTTTTGAGGAGTCGGGTGTTTTAAAAGGTGAAATTACAATAGCGGACATTAGTAAAGCAGAGTTTAGGGGTATAATTTCAGCAGCGCAAAATACGGGATTTTTTGCGGCAAGCGGGCTTAATACCAAAAAAGAGCAATTTGCTTTCTTACGGGAAGTACTAAAGCTTTCTTTTGTTCATGAGGCCGGAGAATTATTTACTTTTTTAAATCAGGATATTATGTATATCTGGGAGAGCATTGGCGATATATTTCCGCATGGCGCTACGCGGCTTATTGTAAGGTCAAAAAGGATAGTGCGTGATTTACGCCATGAATTCTGCGATTGTCTTATGCCTTATTTTTGGCCGGATAACCCTATCCTAAAACGTTTTAATTTAAGTAATGAAGCTAGAGAGGCAATCGCGAAAATCCTGGCAATCGCTGAATCCCGGCAATTTGCTTCGTATATGCCCTTGGATAAGATTCAAAATAATTCCTGTCCTGGCAATGCAAAAAATAATTTGGTTGATATTAAGCGAGATAATGGGGGTGATTATCAGAAAAGTGTTCGGGAAATGGTTGAGGAGCCGGATGGAAAAATCTCCATTGTTTTCAGGGGGAGAAAAGTTACTGCTACGCTTTACCGTTGGCGAAGAAGGATTGACGCTATAATTTCTGCCTTATCTGAAGAAGAAAGGGATTTGAAGAAATTTTATTTTTGCCTTAATAGAATAATAGAAAGCCAGGATGCAGAGGAGATGAAAAAGGATATCTTAGCTTGTATGCAATATGTAAAAGGCGCGCAGTTAGGGGAGAAGAAGGCGGTTTTTAGAAAACTTGAAGATGCTTTAGATTTTTTAAATTTAAATAAAATGAGTTTTGTTTTGGAAACATTAAACGCTATCATCCCCTTAATTGAATTAAGGCTTGCCCAGATAAAAAATGAAGATGAGAGCCTGGAGAACTGGAGAAAACAGTTATGCCTGAAAGCAGCTTTTCGTATCAATAGAGTTAAAGGCAGAGTTGATTTAGTAAGGGAAATGAGCGGAAAAACACTAACCCCTGCATTTATTGAGCAGATAAATTACAAATTAAACGGGATGTTTAGGTGGCCTTTTCTTAATGAGCCTGATTTTAGCGGAATGCGCAATGAAATTAAGCGTATAATTGCTATCTTGCAGAAGTTTTCTTCCCCTCAAAAAAACAAAAAGACAAAACATGAATTATCCGAAAAGTTTTTTATATTAAAAAATTTGGCAGAAGGAGCAGCCGAGGTAAATGCGTTTATTTCAACATTTGGCGGGGCGATTAATCGTGCTGCTAACAAAAAAGAAGAGTTTGCAAGGGTTTATCAGGAGTGGGCGGCAAAGAGCAGTTTGGTGCGTGGAGCGCCCCGTTACTGGAGGGCTTGCCTGTATAAAACAATATTTGTTTCCGAGAAAAACTCTCCCTCGTGTTTTAAGGCCTTAGAAACAATTCTTATAGTTATCAGTATTCCTGAATTCAGGAAGTTATTCCATAATTTAAAGATTAATAAGCGTCATAATATTTTAAGCGTGCTTTTAAATTATCTTTCTTCTAATCCTGCGGTTATCAACGCAAGGCGTATTCCTCTTTGCGAGCGGGATGATTTTTTACGTAAAATCATAACTGCAAGCCGGCAGGATTATAATTTGGATGAAGAAGCTAATGCAGGCGATATAGCCAAGCTTTACCAGGCATTTGAATTAAAAGAGGGCGTTACCGATTTTGAGTCTTTACCCGTTTGGCAAAAGATACCTGAAGAGCTTAAAGAGGACTTAAAAAAGATCAGCGTATTTAAGAATGGGGGATTTTTGTTCTCGCGCTTTTTAGAAAAAATCTCAGGCCTTCTTAAATATAATGGGCCTGCAGCAGATTTAGCGCATAGGGCAGTATATAATATAGTTAAGAAGATGTCTTTAGCTGTTACTATGGAGAGAGACGCAAATGGTTGTATCTTGGGGCTTTCTGGAGAGTTATCAGGCATATATGAAATTTTAATTAAACAGGGAAGCGTATTAAACAAAATCTCCGTAGGAGAATTAGAATCATTAAATAAGCAGGTTTTTCCGGCTGAAGGGGTAGTTAAAGAATTTGATGCGGTCAACAATAACTCAATCTTTGAATTTAAATTCCGCCTTACTTTACGAAAGCTTTATCAGCAGGTAATAGCAGGCATAGATTCTGCTAGTATGCCGCATTTAAAAGTGCTTACTGATTACCCGCAGTTTAATAAAATTCGTAATTTAGTTTATTTTGGTGAATCGGATTTAGGGTATGTTTCAAGCGCAATTATAGAATTTATAAAAAACAGGCCTGATATTGCTTCAAAGGTCATTTTGACTAAGAAAGGATTAGCGGTTAAATTATCCTTGCCTGAGGTAAAAGAGTTTTTATTATCCGAAGCAACTTTATCATTATTTAAGCTTGAGCACAAAAAGTTTAAGAATAAAAGTGGCAATAATAATTTTTTGTGGCAGCTTCATTCAGCAGAGGATATTATAAACAGAAAAATCAGCCAATTAGGGAAAGAGAAGTTTGACGTAATAATCGCCTGCAGCAATATACCCTTTAATCTGCTTAATAAAATAAGAGACTTAAAGTTTAAAATGGAGAGTAAGAAAAAAGTAAATATAAGTTTTTTACTTAATGTTTTTAAACTGCAGGCAGAGCGCTCTAATATAAGGTATGGGTACGATTTTCCTCTGTTGGCGAAAACCAGTGAGGTGCGTTTGGTTTCTATAAAATCACTTATGGAGTTATATGACAGAAGGTTTAGGTTTGATTCAAGGGAAGCTAAAATAATAAATACAATTGCAGAGGATATGTCGAAGGGCATTGTCAAAAACACCGATGATAAAGCGATTGTTGTGCATTTAAAGAAAGACGGAAACATGTTTCTTCATGATGGCCGGCACAGGCTGGAAGCTTTAGCCTTGCTTGGCATAGATTATGTTTATGCGCATGTAATACATATTGACGCCAGCCGTGATAACGGTGGTTTTTTAGAGGCCCCCCGGGCTCTTATAAAAGATGTTGAAAGAATTGATTTGCCTGCGGGAATGAATATCCAAAGAAGGCAGGATATCGAACTTATTGTAGAAGGGCCTTTGGTTAAGGCTTGTCAGGAACTTTTTGACAAAGGGGTGGTAACGGTTAATAGCTCTGCTAATAGTATAAATATAGGCATTGGAGCTTTCATTAAGATAGATAGAAGTGCTTTGTCTCCAGAAAATTTGTTGATAGCTAACAGAATTTGTCAAGGCATAGACGAAGATGAGCTTGAAATTTTAGTGGATGAAGATACTACAGTAGAGGAGGTTGAAAGAGAGGCGCTAAGATTGGCTGCTTTATTTGTTGACCAAAAGGATTTTCCCCGCTTGCCTTATCAGTGGGTTAAGCTAAGGCATTTAGATAAGTTTGGAATATTAGAAAGGAAAGAAACAAAATCAGTTTATCGTAATAACGGCGGTGGCTATTTAGGGTGTTTGGAAGATAAACTAGCAGTAAGGAAGATTTGCGCAGGCGGGCCAATTATGACCCCGCAATTGTTCGATTGTAAAAGCCTTGTATGTTTAGTGGATAATATTTTGGGAAAAAAGATTAACCTTCCTTTGATTTATAAATTTAGGAAAATACACGACGGGTTAGGAATATTTTATATTGAAGAAGACAAAAAAGGAAAAATAGTTATCACTATGTCTTATTTGCCTGTTCATCCTGATTTTACGGATTATTTATCTATGCTAGCTCCTGAGAAAGCAAAAGTTGACTTAGATAAGTCAATTGTTTCAGCAGAGTTTGACCCTAAAGAGATAAGAGAGTTTGTTATTAAACTTGAGTCCGAAATGCGAAGGAAAACAAAAGACAAAGGTTATGCTGAATCTGTTTACAGCTATGTTTTCCGGGTATCTGATTGCGCTTATGAAACCAGATATATCGCAGAAGGCGTATTTGGAAAAGAGTTTTCTTTGCGTGAAGATGCCGGTTATTCTAGAATAGGAGCTTCGCATTATTTTTCTAATTTTTCAGGCAGGATTAATGCAAGGCTTATGGAAGAAGGATTCCCTAGCCATTTATATAGGGAGTATATACCCTATGAAAAAATTGAAAGTTTTGAAGCTTATATTAAAAGGCTGCTTAAAGCAGAGCACGAATATATATATTCCGCTCTTATTAATTTAGGGCTTATTCTTGAAGGGATTAAGTTTAAGGTAGAATTTGACCTTATGTGGGCGCTTCCTTCTATGGAGGGCGATTTTCCAAAGCCGCTTTTGATTGAGCTAAGGTATAGCTTTCCGAATAATTTTTACGATAAGAAACCGTTACATCGCAATAACGGCGGGAGTTATGGATTGCCTAAGGAGCAAGAGACAAAAGCCCGGGCTTCTATACAAAGCAATATTTTTAGGGATGAATGTTTCCTTGGCCAGGAGTTAAACTCAATGGACGCCTCTATATTCACGCTCGTAGAGAAAGATTCTGGGATAAAAAAACTGGAAGATATAGAACCTTACAAGATTCTTTACGGAGGCTTAGATGAAAAGGGGCGCTTATTGGCAAGAGAAGGAATGTTAATAGTTTCCAGGTTGCAGGGCGAAGAAAGGTTGGCTACGGGTAGTCTTTTTAATTGCGCTGGCCTGACGGGAAGGCTGATTGTAGATGATAGCCTTGCTTATGAGTTTTTAGCTCACTTAGTACCTCTGTACTTTCAGCATCAATTCTTGTCCTATCAGCTTATTTTAGTTTTGCGTATAATTCAAAGATTTTATAACCCGCGCTCAGTAGAGCTTTATTTAAATGCCTTAAGCCTTAATCGCAAGTTGCTTTTGGGCGCGATTGAATCATTTAAAGAGAGATTCGCAGGCGACGGTTTAGAGGTTGTGGTTGATGAAGAGGGTAGTATTTGGAGGGAAGAATTAAAAGTAGGGGAAGTGGTAACGCAGGCGGAAGGGTTTAACAATAATATGGATACAGCTCTTGCCGTAGAGAGTTTTTATCTTTGGAGTAAACGGCAGGGGAGGGGTGATTAGTGTGTAATATTAAAAAGATGTTTTTATGGTATAATAATTTAGCTTAAGCAAGAAGCCACGGGGAGAGGATGTTAAGATATGGATGAACGCAGGGGTTACCCAAGAATGAGAGTAGGGAAAGAAGCAACTTGCGCTATTGAGAATCGCCTTGCTCCTATTGCCTGTAACGTTGAAGATATAAGTTTAAGCGGAGTTAGGATAACTATGTCAAAGAATCTTTTTCCGGAAGTTTTTTCCAACATAACCTTAAACATCCCGGAGGGGCTATCATTTAATGCCGGAGCGCATGTTGCCTGGCATGATGAATATGAAGGTAGAAATACATATGGCCTTTCTTTCAACAGGTTGGATGATACAGAGAAGGATAAGATAGCTCTTTTTATAAGGGATAATATGTTTAAAAATTTAAGAGAAGAATGGTGGAAAGGGTTATAGTATGAACGAGCGTAGGAAAGTCGCCAGATGGCGAATTAATAAGCCGGCGAAGCTTAGGGTAGAGGGGGCCCTTTCTTTTATAGATTGCTTGATTAGGGATATTAATCTTAAGGGTGTACAGGTTGTAGTACCTTTAAGGCTTAAGGTAGATACTTATATTAAATTTAAGTTAAAATTTTCGGATACCTTTTCTATAGAGACTGAAGGATGGATAGCTTGGCATAGGAATAGTGGCGCGCATAACATCTATGGGATATTATTTACAAAACTTACTGATACGGACAAAGAGAATATTTATAAATTTGTTTACCAAAGCGTCCCTGAGACAGTATCGCGCAACTGGTGGAAAGATGCGTTAAAGGAAGGAGGTGATGACATGAATGACCGGCGGATTTTTCAGAGGTTTAGTATCCGTTTCCCTATTAGGTTATTAGATTTAAATAGCGGGCGTGAGGTTGCCGGAGAGACAAGCGATATAAGTGCAAAAGGCATAGGGGTATGCTTAAAAGATGAGATACCTTGTGATACGTCTTTAGAGGCTTGGCTAAATATTCCTGATAAAGGAGAACCGCTTTATACTAGGGGGAGTGTAGTTTGGTCAAGGCCTGATGCGCAGGGCGATTACCGTTTGGGTATAGACCTTGAGCGCGCAGACCTTATGGGTTTATCAAGGATATTAAGGGTTTAAGGATAATTTTGGCGAACTAATCGGTTGTAAAATTATGTTAAAACTTAAATCTTTTCTTGTTAGTATATTTATTTTGTTAGTAGTAATATCAGGCTGCCTATTAAATAATAGGAAGGTGCCGGAGGCCCTTACTATTTGGCATTGGATGACTGACCGGGAAGACGTATTTAAAGAGTTAGCTAAAAGATATGAAGCTAAAACCGGGATAAAGATAAACTTTGAGCTTTATGCGCCTTCAGAAGCCTATTCACAAAAGGTGCGCGCTGCAGCGCAAGGAGCAAACTTGCCGGACATCTTTGCTATCTTAGGAGAGAAGAGGGATTTTGCCTCCTTTGTTAAAGCCGGGTTTGTCCTTGACCTTACTGCCTATATGCAAGAAGATTCCTCTAGGTGGGAGGGGCTTTTTTATCCTAAGGCAATAGCGGTAAATAGTTTTAGCAAGGATGATAGCTACGGAGTTAAGCCGGGGATTTATGGCGTGCCGATAGATATAATGACTATTCAGATGCTTTACAATAAGTCTTTATTTAAGATCCTGGGGTTAAATCCGGATAACCCTCCGAAAGATTTTACAGAAATATTAAATATAGCAGAGAAGATTAGGGCAGAAGGCTTGCAAGGGCTTGTTTCCGGTTTTAGCGAGGTATGGTTGATTTATTGCTTTGCCGAAAATTATGCTTTTAATATTATGGGCCCGGAAAAGATCTTGGCTACTATAAAAGGAGAGGTCCCTTATACTGACTCAGACTGGATTAAAGTTTTAGAATTATTTAAAGATATGCAAGAATCAGGCCTGTTGGCTAAGGGGATAGTTACTATGGTCAATAAGACCGCAGAGCAGCTCTTTGCTAACGAGAAGGCGGTATTTGCTTTTAATGGCTCATGGTCTGTAAATGTCTATAAAGCGATGAATCCAAAATTAAATTATGCTGTTTTTTCTCCTCCTCGGGTAAGCTATAATTATCCTATGGTTATAAGGGGAGGGGCAGGGTCTTCATTTGTGGTTAATGCGCGTTCGCCCAAGAAAGAAGAGGCGGTAAATTTTTTACGCTGGCTTACAGAAGATAAGCAGCAGGTATACCTATCCGAAGCAACTAATAACCTTCCGGCGAATAAAAAGGCGGTAGGTTGCCTTAGTGGGGTTTTAGCCGGTTTTGCCAAAGGTATAGATAGCGCTATACATCCTAATCTTTGGGGTGAAAGGGAATCACCGTCGGTAATTGATGCCTTTGGCAGGGGGGTGCAGTCAATTATTATCGGCAAGAAGGCTCCAAAAGAGGTGGCTTTAGAGATTCAAAAGATAAAAGAGAAGGAGTTAATTAGAAAGCATAAATAAGATGAAGATAGGGGCTAACTTAGAAAACTATGCTTTGATTTTTCCGGCGTTATTAATTTTCTCTGTATTTTATCTTATTCCTTTTATATGGATTTTTCAGTTGAGTTTCTTTGATTGGGATGGGATATTACCCTATAAGTCTTTTTGCGCCTTGGCTAACTTCAAGGAGGTTCTTTTTGAGGATTTTAGTTTTTGGCAATCTATGCGCAACGCAGGGTATATTACTCTTATAGCGCTTTCTTTCCAGAATCTTTTAGCGTTCTTGTTAGCTTTGGCGTGTGACCGTAAGATACGCATGAAGAATTTTTATCAAGCGGTATTTTTTATCCCCCCTATACTCTCTGAGATAGTCGTAGGCATAGTATGGCGTTTTATCATTAGCGATGTTGAAGGAGTGAATTTAGTTAACCGTATTCTTTGCGGGGTTGGCCTGCAAGGGCTTGTACGTAACTGGTTGGTTGACCCTGATATCGTGCTTACCACTATATCTATAGTGCATAGCTGGAAGGGTTTTGGCTGGGGATTTTTAATCTTCCTTGCCGGCTTACAGACTATCCCTAAAGAGCTTTACGAGGCAGCGCGCATAGATGGGGCTGGCGCTTGGGATTCCTTTAAAAAGATTACCCTCCCTTCAATGATGCCGGTAATAGTATTAGTATCAATTTTGACAATTTTAGGGACGATGCAGGCATTTGCATTGATTATAGGGCTTGTAGGAGGGGAGTTTGCCGGGCATACCTCGGTTCCTGTTTTAAGGATATTAGCGGTTATGCGTGATTCATCGCGCTTTGGCTATGCCTGTGCACAGGGGTTGACCTTTGGGGCAGTTTTAGTGATAATCTCATTTATACAATATATGTTCGCTAGCAGATACCGTAGGCAATGAAAAGCGCTATTTATTATAAAATAAAAAGATTTATACAAGGCTTTTTTACGCACCTATTTCTTATTAGCGTGGCTTTAACTTGTTTATATCCTTTACTATGGGTATTCTTTGGCAGTTTTAAGACACAGGAGAGTATTTTTAATAGCGTTTCGATTATCCCTGAAAAATTTCATTTTGAAAATTATTATTTTGCGTTAATTAAGGGAGATTTTAGCCGTTATTTTTTTAATAGCGTTATATATACTATTATCGTAGTAATAGCGGTGGTGGTTATTTCTTCAATGGCAGGGTATGCCTTTAGCCGATTGCGCTTTTTCGGGAGAAGGGCGGCATTTTTAATATTTATGGCAGCGATGATGGTCCCTTTGCCCGGAAGTTTTGTAGCTCTATTTATCCTGCTAAACAAATTGCATCTTCGCGATACTCCTTTGGGGTATATTTTATGTATGATTAATGTCGGGCTGCCTATAAGCATCTTTATGCTAAAGACATTTTTTGATACGATGCCTAAAGAGATTGAAGATGCCGCATGCATTGACGGTTGTTCTAAGATAGGCATTTGGCGGCATATGGCCTTGCCGCTTGCGCGTCCTGTCCTTGCGGTAGTAATTATTATTAACACTTTAAATGTTTGGAATGAATATATTTTGGCTTTGGTAGTTTTTGATAATAAAAACTTTATGCCCCTTCAGCGGGCGTTAGTGGTTTTCCAGGGGGAGTTTTTAACCAACTACCCGCTTTTAATGGCAGGGCTTACTATAACAGCCATGCCTGTAGTTATTGTCTATATCCTGATGCAAAAGCATATAGTTAAGGGGGTAACCTCCAAGGCATTTTTTGGATAATAAATCTATTTACAAGCACAGTAAATCTGTTATAATATACTTCTTATTTTTGCCTATTTTGGCTTTACCTAATATATTAACTGTATTTATAAGAGAAAGGACAGGCAACTTATGAGCCAGCCGGAAGGTCAAGTTAAACGCCATATTACAGCGCCAGAAGACCGTATCTCTATCTTTCAGCAGTTTATTTACAGCTTAGGGGGCTTTGCAAATACTGCGCAGGCTGCTTTTATCGGGCAGATGGTTATTGTTTTAAACTTAGGTTTAGGGGTAAACCCTGCCTTAGTTGGCTTAGTAGGCGCTATTCCGCGCATAGTAGATGCTATCTCAGACCCGATAACCGGGTATTTTTCAGATAATTTGCGTACCCGTTGGGGGAGGCGTAAGCCGATGATACTTTTAGGGGCTATAACCGGGGGGATTTGCTTTGCCTTGATGTTCCAGCTCTACAAAGGCCATAGCGAGATGTTTTACTTCTGGTATTTTTTGATATTTCAAATCCTTTATTTTATAGGATTTACCTGTTTTTCTATACCCTGGATAGCGCTTGGTTATGAGATGACCCCGGATTATCATGAAAGGACACGGTTGCAAGGAGCAAGCAATATTGCCGGGCAATTGCCTTGGCTTATAGCTCCCTGGTGTTGGGCTATTATGCACAACCAGGGATGGTTTCCGGATATAGTTTACGGAGGTAGGGTTCTTTCAATTATCATCGGTTCTATTATCGTTCTCTTTGGCATTATGCCGGCGTTATTCAACAAAGAGCGTTTCCATAACCTGCCTAAGCCTGATGTCAGGGGTGCTTTAAATGTGACAAAGAGTTTTTTCTCCGGAGCGCTGATTACCCTTAAAAGCAAGCCATTTCTTAAGCTTTGTTTAGCCACCTTGCTTATCTTTGGCGGGTTTATGTGCGCCTCGGCTTTTACGATTTATGTAGTCTTCTTTTATGTTTTTCAGAATGCTCCTCTGCTTGACCAAGCCTATGCAAGGGGAGGGGTTTTACTTGGTTTCTATGGGACTTTTAGCGCAATATGCACCATGGGTGCAATTTTTGTTACTACTTGGTTATCCAAGAGGCTTGGGAAGAGAAATACCTTTTTTGTTACCATACCTCTTTCAATTATCGGTTATGCTTTAAAGTGGATAGGTTATAACCAGCAGTATCCCTATCTTCTTTTTATTGCTGCCCCTTTTATCGTCTTTGGTTTAGGATCTTTATTTACATTGATGAGTTCTATGGTAGCCGATGTCTGCGACCTTGATG
>JBASUY010000027.1:0-30804 GCA_049275655.1 Candidatus Omnitrophota bacterium
CTCATCGGATATATAAACTTCATGCCGGGTAATTACATGCTCGTGCACCTGTATCCGTGCTTTCTTAGCTATCTCCATAACAGAATCGCGCGTAATCCCCCTTAATGTCCCCATACACTGAGGAGGGGTATAAAGATGCTTATTTTTAACTATAAAAATATTATCTCCCGTACACTCTGCGACAAACCCCAAAGAATCAAGCATTATCGCTTCATCGCACCCAAAGTTAGCTGCTTCAATCTTAGCCAAAATATTATTCAGGTAATTTAAAGATTTAATCTGCGGATTTAGTGCCTCCGGGACATTTCTAACCGTAGGGACTGTTACTATTCTTAATCCCTCCTTGTAAAACTCCTTAGGATAAAGCGAAATCTTATCTGCAATAATAATAATAGTCCCTTTTCCCTTGCACTTACGCGGATCAAGGCCTAAATCCCCTTCCCCCCTTGTTACTACTAAACGTATATAAGCGTCATTTAACTTATTCTCCTTTAAGGTAGAGACGACTGCCTTAATTATCTGCTCTTTACTCAACGGCACTTCCAACATAATGCTCTTAGCTGACTCAAAAAGCCTGTCTATATGCTCCTTTAATTTAAATACTAAACGGTTATAAGAACGAATCCCCTCAAAAACTCCGTCTCCATATAAAAGCCCGTGGTCAAAAACAGATATCTTCGCCTCTTCTTTTTTATAGAATTTACCGTTAATATAGATTTTCATCAAGCCCCTCCTTAAAAAATATAACCATGACTCTTTTTCCCATTAACTTAACAATCCATCCTTAAGATAGTAAATCTTATCTGCTTGTTTAGCTAACTCCATATTATGGGTGACCAAAACTACCGCCATCTTATTCTGCATATTGATTTTTTTAATAAGAGCAATGATCTCTGCCCCGGAAATCGAATCAAGGTTTCCCGTAGGCTCGTCGCATAATAATAACTGTGGGTTATTTATCAAGCTACGAACTACTGCCGCCCTCTGCTTCTCTCCTCCTGAAAGTTGTGGCGGATGATACCCTGCCCGCTTACCTAAGCCTACCTGAACCAATAACTCCATAGCCTTATCCTTTACCTTGTTGAAGCGCTCTTTCTTAATAATGCCCGGTAATAAAACATTCTCCAATACAGTCAATTCTGGCAAAAGATAATAAAACTGAAATACAAAGCCGATGTTCTTGTTCCTCTTCTCAGAGAGGCCTTCGTCACTTAAGGTATAAATCTCTTCGCCTTGGAATATAACCTTGCCCGAAGAGGGGGTATCTAATCCTCCTAATATATTAAGCAGGGTGGATTTTCCTGCTCCGGAGGGCCCGGCAATAACAACAAATTCACTCTCTTTTACCTTTAAATCAACTCCCCTTAAGACCAAGAGAGGCTTTTTAGTATTCCCGTATGATTTATGTATATTCCTCGCCTCAAGAAGCATAAACTCTCTATTCGTAGCGCAAGGCTTCAACCGGCTTTAAGCCCGCGGCTTTTGCGGCAGGATATATAGTAGAAATTAATACTATCCCCATCGCAACTATTGCAATTAAAATAATATCCGGCCACAACTCTATGGCTACCGGCAAACGCTCAAGATAATATATATCTTGCGGCAACTTAATAAACTGGTATTTTTTAAGCAAGAAACAAAGAGTCCCTCCCCCTACAAACCCTAAGAATACACCCATCACCCCTATAAATAACCCCTGCAAGGTAAACATCAACCTTATCCTTCTAGACGACAAACCTAAAGCTTTTAATACCCCGACATCCTTGGTCTTATCAACCACCATAACTATTAAAGTACTTATAATATTAAAAGAAGCAACGAGTATAATTAAGGCTAAAATTATAAACATAACAAGTTTCTCTAACTTTAACGCTGCAAAAAAATTCTGGTTTGCCTCTTGCCATGTCTTAAGGGTATAATTAAACCCTAAAATCCTGCCTAACTCTTCTTTTACTTGCCCGGCTAAATCCGGGTCCTTTAGCTTAATAGATAAAAAACTGATCTTATCAGGCAGTTCAAATATCTCCTGAGCGCCCTTTAAATCCGTAAAGACAAGATTCAGGTCATAGTCATACATACCTGAACTAAAAACACCGGATACTTTTAAAATATGCTTCTTGCCTAAGGGAGAATAAAGAGTAACCTTTGAGCCTAATGTAAGCCCTAAATAAGCTGCTAACTCTTTACCTATAATTATCCCATCTTGGGATAAATTGCCTAACGTGCCTAAAAGAAGGTACTTGCTAATCTTGGTTACCCGCGCCTCCTTACCCGGGTCTATCCCTTTTAAGCCTACGGCAAAATACCTGTCAGCCTCCTTTAATAAAACTTGGCCCTGTAAAACAGGGCTTATTGCCTCTACGTTTTTGTTTAAGGCAATTTTAGAAGTTAAAGCAAGGTATTGAGAATTATCTATTGGCTCAAAACCGGTTAAGGTAATATGCGCTTGGTTACCGACAATCTTTTCATGTAACTCCTTATCAAAGCCCGTCATGACCGCAAGGACAACTATCAAAGCCATGACTCCGATTGCTATCCCTGCAACGGATATTAAACTGATAAGAGATATAAACTTTTCTTTTCTGCGGCTTATAAGGTATCTTAAGCTTAATAAGAGCTCTGTCTTCATCTTATTCTATCTGAGGCCGCAAAAGAGGAAAAAGAATTACTTCCCTTATTGAAGGCTGATCTGTCAATAACATAACTAACCTATCTATGCCTATGCCTAATCCTCCTGCGGGGGGCATCCCATGCTCAAGGGCTAAGCAATACTCTTCATCAATTTCTTTTTTTTCTTCAGGGACAAGCTCTTTTATCTCCTCTTTAAACCTCTTCCTCTGCTCATCCGGGTCATTTAACTCTGAATAGGCATTCCCAACCTCTAGCCCCGCAATATAAAGCTCAAACCTTTCAGAGATAAGCCGGTTATCCTCCCTTGCCTTAGCCAAAGGGCAGAGCGAAGTAAAATAATCCGTAACAAATACCGGGTTTAACCCTATCCCCTCCTCTAAAACATCCTCAATAATTTTAGCAATCTGCGTCCGGGAGAGCTTATTAACCTCCTTAGCAAACCCTTTTAACTTAATCTTGGCTAACATAGTTGAATCATCATCAGAAGGCAAAATACCAAACTTCTCGCGCACTAAATCAGCAAAAGAAATACTCTTCCAAGGAGAAGAAAAATCTATCTCTCTACCCTGATAATCTATCTTTAATTTGCCGTGCAAAGTTAAAACTAAGTGGGTTATCAGGTTTTCGCTTAAACGCATCATACCTTCATAATCAGAATACGCCTGATAGACCTCAAGCATAGTAAATTCCGGGTTATGCCTAGTTGAAACACCCTCATTACGAAAAGAGCGATTGATCTCATAAACCCTATCCATCCCAGCGACTAGAAGCTCTTTTAGGTAAAGCTCAGGGGCTATCCTTAAAAACAAATCCATACCATACTCATTATGAAAAGTCTTAAAAGGCCTACCGGCTGCGCCTCCGGCAATATAATGCATCATCGGAGTCTCTACCTCCACAAAACCTTTTTTATCAAGAAAACCCCTTAACTCCTTAATAAGCCTTGAACGGAAAGAAAAGACCTTCCTTACCTCTTCATTAGATATAATATCAAGGTATCTTTGCCGGTAACGTAAATCCACATCCTTTAGCCCGTGCCATTTTTCCGGAAGCGGCCTTAATGCCTTAGCCAAAAGCAATAGTTTCTCTACCTTAACACTATACTCTTGGGTGTGCGTCTTAAAAAGCTCTCCATGGGCATAAATTATATCCGCTACGTCTAAGTTTTGATAAATAAAAAACCCTTCTTCTCCGATAATATCAGCCTTAATATAAAGCTGAATCTTCCCCGTAGAATCTCTTAAATCCAAAAAGGCTGCTTTGCCATGGGCGCGCTTAGCAGTAATGCGGCCACAGAAACCCAACTTCTTGCCCTCATTAAAATCTTCAAGTGCCTCTACGATAAGTGCATGCTCAGGCACCCTAGCAGGATAAGGAGACAGCCCCTTGTTTAAAAACGCTTCTACCTTAAGCCTTCTTTGTTCTATTAATTCATTAAGCTCCATATTTTTATAATTATATAGTGGAATTAAGGTTATGTCAAAAAGAAAAAGAGAGGCGTCTTTGATAAAGCCCCAAAACCTCTATTGGCTCTAAGTTGGTTGCAGGCTAAAAAACTAAATTTCTTTATATATTTATCTATTCTCTATATTCACTAAGGCGTTTAATACGCTTAAGCATATTAGGATGTGTACTTAAAACCTCCATCACCCTATCCCCGAAACTTAAACTAATCTTTCTACCCCTAAGCATCATCAACTCACCTTGGTCAATAGTTCCGCTTTTATCTATATCTAACTGTGAAAGCTCCCTTATCTCTCCTTTAGCCTTAGAGGGGTCGTTCAAGAAAAAAGCCTTTAATCCTTCGGATTCTTTCAACTCCTCATTACTCATACGCGCAGAGCCATAAACAAGCTTATAAAGGCTTGAGGCTAAGGCAGACGGTTTATTCCCCATGGCAATAGAACCTTGATCAGCAAAATACTCTCTTATGCGCGAAGCATATAAAACAAGAAGGTTAGTTATAAAATAAAAAGCAAAGGCGGCAAACCCGATTAAAACTGTATTTCCACGGCTCTCCCTTCTTCTGCCGAAAAATAAAAACTGCCATGCAATCCTATACATTATCATCGGAATAACAGAGAGTAACGTGATAGTAAGCACATCCCGATTTTTAATATGCGCCAATTCATGGCCTAAGACCGCCTTTAATTCATCGTCTCCTAAAAGGTTAAGTATCCCCTGCGTAACACACACCCTGCCATCTTTGATACTCCTACCAAAAGCAAAGGCATTGGGTATAGATATCTGGGCTATACCTATCTTAGGGATGGGGATATTAGCCCTCCTGCTTAGGCTTTCTACTATCTGAAAGAGGCGCGGGTTATCCTGCCTCTTTATATATCTTACGCGCATACTCCATTCAACTATCTTAGGCCCAAGCATATATTGGGCAAAGAGCATTAAAAAAGATAGGATAAGATAAAAGTAGAAACCTGAAATCTGCATAAACTGTGTCCCTAAAATAACAAGCAAAGCATAGATAAAACCAAAGAGGATTGTTACCAAGAACCACATCCTTAAGTGAAGTGACCACATATTAAAACACCTTCCTTTCTAAATTTTTTTTAAGTTACCCCCTCCAAATCAAAAGAGCGCCTAAAGAAAAGAAAAAAATAGCCATAAGCGCCTTTATTAAAGGCAAGCGCTTCTTTAAGAGCAAAGAAAATGTATTTGAAGATACGCCAAATAAAGCCATGGCAAAGATTGCCAAGAGAGGAAGAATAAACATAATATTATAAACTATCAAGTATAAGAATGCCTGAAGTTTTAACGGCGTAGTCTTTAAGACATACGCTATAGTAGGCAGGTAAAGCTGCCCGGTGCATACTGCCTCAAGAAGCGAGACTAAAAAACCTGTTAGCAAAGCGCTTAAGAGTAAACGAAATAAAGAGGGCTTGGCTAAAAGCCGGCTATCTTGAGTAGATTTACGGTAATGCAACCCAATAATTGAGTGTATCCTCTTTTTTATAGCATTAGGCAGTTGCAATATCAATCCCTCTGTATCCTCCGTCGCCTTAAACTTAAAGATATCATAGACCGTAAAAACCCCTAGCAAGATGCTTAAAGCCCCTACCCCGATATTAAACGCTTTAGAAAAAAACCAAAAAGCCTTCAAGCGGTAAAGAAAATTAAAAACCCCTAACCCAATAAAAGTATAGGTAACAAAGACCGCCCCTATAAACCCAAACCCTATCATCAGAAGCTCCCTCTTCCTATACCCCTGAAGGGCAAGGTAAGAGACAAAAAATACTATAACTGTAAAAGCACACGGATTTATCCCGTCAGCTAACCCGGAACCAATAATAACCAGGGGCTTAAAAGTCTTAAAGTGCTCAACTAAATCTACTATTGTACTATTTACCCTATCCTCTGAGCTTAAAAAACTCCCCTCTATATAAATCGGCAGCATACTCTTAAGGTCTGAGCTCCCATTTAAAAAACTACCTCCGATAAAAAAAACAGGAAGAGCCAACTCTATACTAGACTTGTATTTTTCCCTAAGCCCCAATAAAAACTTATAATTCTTTACATCCGTAATATCAAGGTATTCAAAACTCGCCTTCCCTTTATATTCCTTTTCAATAGCAGGCATAATACTCTTTTTTATCTCAGAGCACCTGCTACACAAAGGCGATTGAAAGATATAAACCTTCAAGATATCCTTCTTCTCTCTTGCAAAAAGCAAAGAAAAAGACAAAAAAATAATAAAGGCTAAAATAAGACAAATTCTTTTCTTCTTAAGCATAAGATTAATTTATCATCTAAAGTAAATAAGCGCAAGATTATTTATCATATAATTTGCATTGCCATAATTAATATGTTAGCATAATTCTATGTATTTAAGAATAAAAAAACGCATAGAAGAAGAGATCATTAATTACACCCGTAATTTAGGCACCCTCTACGGCTTTAAAAAGCTATCCCCCCTCTTATCCTCCAGTATAAAAGAATTTATTTTACGCAAAGGAAAAAGGGTTAGGCCCATACTCTTCTGTATAGGATATTTAGGTTTTGCTAAAAAAATTCCTTACGCCCTTTACAGAAGCGCAATATCTTTAGAATTGCTGCATGATTTCCTCCTTATCCATGACGATATTATTGATAAATCGCAAATGCGCAGAGGCAAGCTATCTATGCATACAAGATACAACCGCTTACTTAAAGAGAGAAAAGAGATTAAATTCTGTGGGGAAGACCTTGCCATGTTAACGGGAGATATCTTCTATGCAATGGCAATAGATACCTTCCTCGCTATAAAAGAGGGCAGAAAACAAAAAGAAGAGGCATTAAAAAAACTTATCTTAACAACTTTATACACCGGAAGCGGAGAGTTCATAGAGCTTTTATTGACAGCCAAACCAATAGAAAAAGCCTCAAAGAAAGAGATTTACAAAGTATATGACTATAAAACAGCTAACTACACCTTTGCTTCCCCTCTTACCATAGGCGCTACCTTGGCTAAAGCTAAAAAAAACCAAATAAATAAGCTCTTTGCTTACGGGATGAACTTAGGCAGGGCATTTCAGATTAAAGATGATATAATCGGCATCTTCGGTGAAACTTCTGCTATTGGTAAATCTAATCTTTCCGACCTATCTGAAGCTAAAAAAACAATACTAATATGGCACGCCTATAAGCATGCCTCAACAAAAGATAAAGGTAATATACGGCGTATATTCAAAAAAGACTCGATAACAAAAAAAGAATTAATCCTTATGCGCAAAATACTCTTAAAATACAAAAGCCTTGAATACGCAAAAAACCAAATACAAATACTAAAATACAAATCAGAAAAATTACTTAACAAGATTAAGATAAAACCTAAATACCGCAATACCTTGCATAAGTTTTCAGAAGATATACTTAAGGTTTAATATGCGCATAAATATCGCAAAATCTGCCGGGTTTTGTTTCGGGGTAAAAAGAGCCCTTGATATCGCAATAAATACCGCCAAAAAGAATACTAATGTGGTTATGTTGGGGGATATAGTCCATAACGAAGAGGTAACTTCTCAGCTATCCAGATACGGGATTAAAAAGATAAAAAACTTAGAATACTCTAAAGGAAAGATATTAATTATCCGTGCTCACGGAGAGCCTTTAAAGATATTTAAAACTGCAAGAAGAATGAAGTATAAAGTTATAGACGCTACCTGCCCAATGGTAAAAGAGATACATAAAATTGCCGTAAAGATGGAAAAAAAGGGCTACAGGATTATAGTAATCGGGGATAAAAAACATGATGAAGTGCTAGGGATAAGCGGCCAATTAAAAAAGAAGGCATTGGTTATTGAAAGCGCCTTAGGGCTACCCTTTAAAAAGATTAAAAAGATTAAAAAAGGATGCGTGGTTGTTCAATCCACACAAAAGATAAAAAATACTTTAGAAATTGTAAGCGTGCTTAAAAAACATATACCTGATTTAAAATTTTTTAACACTATCTGCAAACCTACGCGGATAAAGCAGGCAGAGATAGAAAATATGCCTAATCAGAATGACTGTATGATAATAATCGGGTCTAAAAAAAGCGCAAATACCAAAAGGCTTTATCAGATATCCAAAAGCCTAAATAAGAAAAGTTGGCAGGTAAACTCAAAAGAAGAGATAAATCCTTCTTGGTTTAGAAATGCCAAAAAAGTCGGGATAACTGCAGGGGCTTCTACCCCTAAAGAAACTATTAATGAAGTTGTAAAACAAATCTTATCGCTAAGTACCCACCCCTGATAAACCTACTTGCCGTCTATAATCCTCTCTGCCTCTCTCCAATCGTCTTTCTCGCTTCCAAAGGGCTTACCTTTCTTCTCCCAAATCTTTTTAGCTAATTTTTTAATCTTATTTTCTCTCTCCGCGCATATTTCAACTACAATCCTATTATAGAACCAAGCAATTAGACAACCGAATAAACCTGCATAGATAAAAGCCAAAACTGCCGAAAATATATTTCCTAAGACTGTAGAGCGGCAACTAAGATAAGCTACGGGCATAAGCCTAAACAAAAAGTTATCCCAGAAAAGAATATTCAATACCCCTAGTATAAAAACTAAACCTCCCCAAGCTAAACCTAAAGCTAATCCAAAGGCCTTAACATTTAACTTCTCCATCCTCTCCTCCTTCTTTTTAAAAAAATATTTCTAAACCTATTACCTAAAACAACTTTATCATAGCACAAATAATACCGGCGTCAAAGAAAAAATAATATAAACCATTACTTCTTGCCTAATTGAGCAGAAAAAAAGCCCCCGGTTAAGCCATCCAAAGAAGCAGTAAGCTCTTTTAACTTTAGCTCCTTTTCAAACCTCTTCTTCCTATCCTCAATAGAAAGATTATCTATCTCTGCCTTAACCCTGATACGTTCAAAATAAATCTTATTTACCTCGTCAAGTATGCTATCCCGAAGCTGAACCATCAGCCGCGAACGTACATCTATGCTTGTCTGAGCGCTATTCCAAATTAAATCGCCAAAATCCCACGCTAAAGAAACATTCCAATTAAAATTATTATACCTCGTCTCATCATCAGGCCCAACATAATGCTTCCCATCATAAGTACCAGTCCCAGAGGTCCCCCAAATACTCTTAGAAATTGTTTTATTTCTGTCTATGTCTGACTTAAGAGTAAGTTTAGGCAACCAGGCCTTTTTAGCTGCCTGCCTCCTCCAAGAAGATATCTTCTCGGGGCTAACCTCAGCATATTTAATCGCCTCTCTTTGAACTTCGGCAATAGTAGGCTCATTATTAAAATAGTCCTCCGTAATATCTTTCTTCTCCGAAGGTTCCTTTAAACTTAATCTAAACAAACCGCTGTCAAGGCAAGCATAAAGATTATTATTTTTATCTGAAGCTAAAAAATTAACCTTCTTAAAAGAAAGCCCCAAAGAAAGCTCCTCCCATCTATCTTTAGCATAGACAAAAACTCCTGATTTTGTAGCGCAATATATACGGAACTCTTCCGCGCAAAAAAGAAACGAAACATCATAGCTAAGTAAACCAAAATCAGAAAACTTCTCCCAATTCAAGCCGCCATCACTACTTTGATAAATCCCGGTTGATGTAGCTAAAAAGAGCTTAGCAGGGTTATTAAGACAAATAGCCAGATACCTTATATCAGAATATCCTGCCTCTTCATCTATATCCTCTAAGCCATTATCATCCTCTTCTTCTTCGCTACCCTTAAAGGTTGAAATAAAAACCCTCTCCCAGTTTTTTCCATAATCCATGCTCTTAAAGACCCCATCAGAAGAAGAAATATAAAGTAAGGCAGGATTCTTATAAAAAGAAAGGATATTAAAAATAACAGCCCTGCCTAGCCTACCTTCCTGTTTATGCCAACTCCTGCCTCTATCCTTACTTATAAATAACCCCTGATTAGTCCCTAAGAAAATACTCTCCTTAAACGCTACCACGCTAGAACAATTCGCCTCTAAGCTATCCTTACCTTTAAATATCCTACTCCATCTTGCCCCCTTATCCTCACTATAAAAAAGCCCCTCTTCCGTAGCTACATAAAAAATATTCTTATCCTCAGGTTTTAAAAAGATATAATTAACACTTATATTCTTAACTTTAGTCAAAAAAAGATTCTTCCAAGATTCACCCGCATCATAACTTTTAAAAAGTCCTTTATCCGTACCTAAATAAATTAGATTAGTATCATCAGGGTCTATTAACACTACCCTTGCATTACGCATCTCCTTGCTAATATTATCCCAATCATTCCCGGCCCAAGACAAAGATAGAGCCAATAAGACAAATAAAGCTGTACTGCTAAACCCCCATAACCACTTTCTCCTTTTCATTTTGCCACCTCCTACCTTAATAGACGTATAAGGCAGGAAAATCTAACAAAAAAAGCGCCTTAGATTTCTCTAAGGCGCTTATCGGCTTAAAAAACAACTTACCAGAAGAGGTCTTTCATCTTAGCATCAGCGCGGTTAACCGCATATTCAGGCCTCATAATTGACTTATCATACGGAGGGATAAAAAATGTAAACGTATCAAATAACGCAGTTCCGGCGCGAATCACGCTTGTAATTGTCCCTTGCACCACGCCTACAGTAGCTCCCATAGCAGGATTCTGTTCTTTAGAGACTTTTGCTACCTCAGCAGGAAGCTCGGCCCAGAAAGTTGCGCCATTTATAATACCCCTATCCAACTTATTCAAAGGGCTTTGCTTGTAAGGTATCTTATCCGCATCAATTACAGGTATCCTTTGAATTACAACTACTTCCGCATAATTTTCATCATACCCTTCTAACTCCGCCATAACAATACTGCTTAACGCCAACGAAAGAGCAAAAGCAACAACAAAAACTACTGCTATTTTCTTGTACATCTTGCCTCCTTTTTTTATTAATTTTTATCCTTTAGCTTAGATACCCGCTCTATAAGCTTCATCTTCAAGGTATCAGGCGAATCTATATTATCACCTGATATGCCTGCTTCCATGGCAAAGCTGATAAGCCCCCGCAGTATCTCATTATAAGAAAGCTTTCGCCCGGTTGAAAACAAGGCATCCTTGCCCATCTTATCCAAAAAATCTATTTCTCTACGGCCCAACATCGTTATCACCCTATGCGCCGTAATTTGTTTCTCAGATTTTATCATATTATGCACCTCCTTTTCATCTCCTATCCTCCTCTCCTCTAAGCAAAAACCCGGCAGACTAAGGGCATGCCGGGTTAAAATAAAAACCCTAAAGGATTCTTTAGGGTATATCCTTTTGGCAACCCCTCTAACCTTAAAGCTTAGGCCAGGTAGCTTTGCGCCCCAATATTACTATTGGTTTGCCTTTTCATTAGGTAAAAGACCAAATTGTCAAATTGTCAAATTACAAAAGAAGTATAACACATTTTTATAGCCTTTGTCAAGGGCTGCCTAAAATCTCTTTTTTAACCTCTTCGTAAGATAACGGGTCAATCACCCCGTAAATCTCCTGCGCTTGACGCAAAAACTCCCTACTCTTATTCTTTCTGCCTAACTTTTTATAAAGGATACCTAAGTTGTAAGCGGCGTCAGCTATATCCGGCCTTGACCTAATCTCCTCGGCTATATTCAAAGCAGTCTTAAAGCTATTCTCCGCGTCAACAAAGTTATCCATATCAAGATAAAGCTCGCCTATCATATTGTAATCCGAAGGAAGGTTTAATTTATTCCCCTGAGCTTGGTCTATCCTTAAACCCTCAAGATAAAAACTCAACGCTTTCTCATAGCACTTCTCAAAGGCATAAAGCTCACCTAAATTAAAATAGTAATCGCTTAGCTCTCCTTTAAGCTTAATCTTCTCAAAAAGAACCTTACTCCTGCGGTAAAACTCCTCTGCTGATTTAAAATCTCCCTTTTCTGAAAAAACCAACCCTATATCAAAATAATCACAGGCAAGGTTATAACGATGTTCATATAAATGTTGCCTCTGGCGGTTTATCTCCGAACTCTTAGTTAATAATTCAAGGGCAAAATCATACTCCTGCATATCTATATGCCAAACAGCAAGCTTTCTTAAAGCCAAAGCCTCGTTTAATTTATCTGCCCTCTTAGAACTTAAACTAACCCCCTTTTCATAAAACTCCTTAGCCCTCTTATATTCGCCATCAAGATGATAAAACCAGCCTAAAGATATATAGGCAGAGGCTAAATGCCTGTCATCTTTTTTTCTCTCTGAAGCCATTATATAATCAAAATAATATTTTATAGCTTCATCTTTCTTGCCCATTCGGTGGGCAGAGCCGGCTAAAATCGGGTAGGCCTTAAGAAAATCCCTATCTTTATCAATAGTCTTCTGCGCAAAATCAAATGCTTTTTGATTTGCCCCTTGAGCATAATAACCCTGCGCCCTTAAAAAAAGAAAGTACGCGTTAGGGTTAAGCGTCGGCAAGAATAAAGATAAAAAAACTATAGATAAAATAAAAACCGCTAATGAGGCTACCTGTATAATGCGTTTTTTAGGAAGGATAAGCTTTTTCTTATGTTTAATAACCTTAGGCCTAAACATAACAAAACTCGGGTCCCCATAAAGAAGGTAATTGCCCCATTGAACCGAAGAGATGCCATATTCTTTTACAAGCTTAATTCTTGAAAGACGCAACGCTAAGCCAATGGATTTACCGGAGATTAAGTTATGGTAAAATTCTTTTGCAAATACAACGCTCGCCTTATCCTCTATCTTCATTACCGAGCCTATATAATGGCGCACCCCGGCAAATAAAAAAGCCGAGGCTAAAGAGTAGTTCTTCTTCTGGTAATCTGCCCCTAACCTATCGCTGTATGATGCCTGCTTTGCGGAGTTACAGGCATTAGAAAATATTAAAGCCGGTAAAGAAAGCCCCGAACCAAGTTTTAAAATATCCTGAATGCTAAAATTTCCGTCTTTTAAAACCCAACCGCTATTGTTTGGAAAGCGGCAATCATATTCGCAATGCCCGGCAAAATGAATAATATCATAATCGCAGATACTCTTTTTTACATAAAGCTTGTCTATATCGGTTGACTTAAAATCTATGCGGATATTCTTGCGCTTACGGTCAAACTGGTTTTTTATATTCATGCCTTCTAAATAGGCCCCCTTTAAATCTCCGGTAGGGTTAACCAAAACTAGCATCTTGTAGGTAGCGGATAAACTGCGGTAGTTTAAAAAAGGAGGGGTGGATTTTGTCTTTACTAGCCTTCCGAGGTTAAAGCTTAAAGATAAGAACTCCTCTCCGTCAAAGAGAAACTCCCAGGGTATAAATACAAGCTCTTCATCTATTTCAAGCAAGAGGCTTGAGCCTAAACTCTTTTTTAACTTTTCTTTTGTTGAACGGGTGAATAAACAATCCCAAAGCGCATAACCGGCTTTCTTAAGGCTTTGGGCAACCGTCGCATCCGAACCTAAAGGCTTATTTAAAATAAGGGTTATCTCTTGGCAGAGTCTGCCAATCTCTAAAAAATCAACCTTATGTTCTGTATAGTGCTTTAAGGTAGGGGATATCTCTTTACTGCCTGAGATACTCATCTTAAGCAGATCCCCCTCACGGATAACCTCTAAAACTAAAATACCTTCTTGCGGCATTTTCTAAACCTTGACTTCAATAAGGACAGACGCAATAACCTTCTCTAAATCAGATACTATTACCTTATAAGTGCCCAAAGGAATATGCTCAAAGGTAACGCTCCCGGAATCATTAAGGTAAGATTCAAGCTCAACCTCTTCCTTTAACAAACTTATCCGTAAATCCCTATTCGCAGACTTGCTTAGTTTATCCGTAGCCTCTATATTAACATTAAAAAACTTCTTAGGTTTATTCTCTATCCTTATCTTTAGCCTTAACCTCTCAAAATCCTTTAACATCACTACTTCATCTTTTAACTTATCCAAATTGCGGCTACGAAGGACTGCGGCAGGAATTAACTCTTGGCCTATAAGTATATCCCCGCTTGCCTTTAACAACTCAAAAGCCTTTTCTTTTACTTTTAAGAGTATTTCAATCTGCGGTATTTTCATCGCCCCCAAGGCCTCCTTAACCTTACTAACTAAAACAGGGCCTGGCTCGTATTCCTCAATAGGAGATGTCAATAAGATAGCTAAGAGATTAGCACAATCTTGGCAATGAATAATGTGCTGCTTAACCTCTTCTTTTTGGCTATCCGGCAATTTGCCCTCAACCAAAGAAACAATATCCTCTTCATCCGGATGACTGCCGCTAAGATTAGGGCTCTGGCTCTTCCACTCTTTAAAGGCCTGCTTAATTAAATTCTCTAAATCGCTCTTCATTGGTTACTGCCTCCCCTTACTTAATAGACGTATGAAATCTAAAAATCTAACATAAAAAACCTTTTTCTTTAAAACAATCCCTTAACTTTTCTATTATACGCGACCTTCTCATATCTATTGCCCCGCGCGAAAGCCCTAAAAGATCCTTTAAATCCTCAAGCCTTACCCCCTGATTAAGGTTAAACTCTAAAAGTAATTTATCGTCGGTATTTAAGAGCTCGATACAATATGCTAAAACCTTAAGATTTTCTTTAAGATTAAGCAAATCTGTAACCGGTAAGCTATTATCAGGCAATATGCCTTTTAAGCTCTCAGCGTCACTAGCTTCATTATCAACTGAAACCCTTCTTTGAATCTTCCTTATATAGTCAATAGTAAAATTTATAACTAACTGCCTAATCCAAGTAGCAAGAGTACATCCGTTCTTAGCGCCAAAACTCTTTAGGCGCTTACAGTCTTCTGCTATTATAAAAGCAAAGAAGCTCTGAAATATATCATCCGCACTCTCTACGTAAAGATTAAAGCCTTTAAGCCTTAAGGTATGATAAATATAGCTGTATATAAGGCGGGAATAACGTTTTAAAAACTCTTCTCTGGCAAGTATATCTCCCTTTATAAACTTACGGACGAATCCTAAATCATCCATAAAGACATTATACCACAAAAAAACAAAAAGGGACACCCATTTTGCTAAAGCTACGGGTGTCCCCAACAACCTAAAAAAGGGACACCCTCCCGATTAGCAGATTGGGTGTCCCTAAAGATTATTTGAAGAGGGAATTTTTTAAGACAAATGAGGCAAAAACAATAGAAACCATGGACATAAGCTTAATTAAAACATTTAAACTTGGGCCTGAGGTATCTTTAAAAGGATCTCCTACTGTATCTCCGACAACTCCTGCCTTGTGCGCATTTGAGCCCTTTCCTCCGTGATGCCCTTCTTCTATATATTTCTTGGCATTATCCCAGGCTCCTCCGGAATTTGCCATCATTACTGCTAAAACAAACCCTGAAGCTAAAGCGCCCATAAGCAGGCCTGCTTGGCCTTCAACTCCGATTAATATACCAGTTAAAATAGGAGCAATTATCGCCAAAAGAGAAGGCATAATCATCTCTTTTTGCGCAGCTCCGGTAGCTATGCTTACACAACGGGCATAATCTGGCTTGGCTTTGCCTTCCATCAAACCAACTATCTCCTTAAACTGCCTGCGCACCTCAACTACAATCTTTCCTGCTGCCCTTCCTACTGCGCGCATGGTCATAGCGCAAAATAGAAACGGAAGCATAGCGCCTAAAAATAACCCGACTAATACGCTAGGGTTCATAATACTTAAAGACATCTCCTTGCCAAGCATTGCAATCTGGTCTTTAAATGCAGCGATTAAAGCCAAGGCAGTCAAGGCAGCTGAGCCTATTGCAAAACCCTTGCCTGTTGCCGCTGTAGTGTTTCCTAAAGAATCTAAGGCATCAGTTCTTTTTCTTACCTCAGGAGGTAAATGAGACATCTCAGCATTTCCTCCGGCATTATCTGCTACCGGGCCATAAGCATCAGTAGCCAAAGTAATCCCTAATGTAGAAAGCATACCTACTGCTGAGATAGCCACGCCATAAAGCCCTGTGCTAAAAGTTGAGGGGTCGTGAATTCTCCCTCCGGCTAATAAAAAACTAGCTAATATTGCTACTCCTACTATAATCACAGGGATAGCAGTTGACATCATCCCTACGGCAAGCCCGCTTATAATAACAGTCGCCGGGCCGGTAAGAGAAGAATCTGCTATTGACTGGGTAGGCTTAAATCCGCTTGAAGTATAAAATTCCGTAACTAAACCGATTATAACTCCTGCAACCAAACCTGAAATAATCGCCCAATAGACTCCCATATACTCCTGCCCTAAGACTCCTTTTACTAAAAAGTATGCTATTGCCGCAACTAAGAACGCGCTTATAAATACGCCTTTTCTTAATGCAGCTAACAATGCTTTTTGTGAAGCCTCTTCCTTACTCTTTACAAAAAAGGTCCCGATGATTGAGGCAATTACTCCTACAGCAGCCATAACTAAAGGAACGGTTACCCCTGCAACGCCAAACCCGGCAGAAACACCTAAAGCAGAGGTAGCTACTATTGAGCCTACATAAGACTCATAAAGGTCAGCTCCCATCCCTGCAACATCTCCGACATTATCTCCTACGTTATCAGCAATTACAGCAGGATTTCTTGGGTCATCTTCGGGTATGCCTGCCTCTACCTTTCCTACAAGGTCAGCTCCTACATCTGCTGCCTTAGTAAAAATTCCGCCACCAACCCTTGCAAAGAGCGCCTGCGAACTTGCGCCCATACCAAAACAAAGCATAGTTGAGGTTATGGCGGTAATCTTATCTATCCCCAGAGGCGTAGGATTGTGGGAATAATACCAGTTTAAAAAATAATACCAAATACTTAAATCCAAAAGCCCAAGGCCTACCACAGTTAGCCCCATAACAGCTCCGCTTGAAAAAGCAACCCTAAGCCCTGAGTTTAAGCTCTCCTGCGCTGCTGCTGCAGTACGGTTAGAGGCTTGGGTAGCTATAGTCATACCGATAAACCCGGAGAGTCCTGAAAATAACCCCCCGGTTAAAAACGCAAAAGGAACAAATATAACAAGGTAATTCTTAAATGCTAATGCCAAAAGAAGGGCAAAAACTACCACAAAAAATATTGAAACACCTAGATACTGCCTTTTTAGATAAGCATTAGCCCCTATGCGCACTGCCAAGGCAATCTCTTTCATTCTATCTGTCCCTTCGCTCTTTCTCATTATAAACATAGCAAGATACGCAGCAAACATAAGCGCTGCTATTGAGCCCACAGGAGCTAAAATTAACAAATCAATGCCAAACATAGATTAACCTCCTTTTATTTTATTCTATGCTTTTATCTTTATTTTTATCTACAACCTCTGCCTCAACATCAATAACCCCGCTTCTTTTTTGCAGGTTATTTACGCCGGAGAGTAACTTTTTGCTTAAGATATATGAATAAAGGAAGAATATAAGGATTAAAACCCCTTCTATAATCAGCCATAATTTAAGACTAAAAAATATCCTTCCAAAGAAAAGGTTAAAGAATATTAAAAATGGCAAGAGGCAACCGCCCCGGTAAAGATAAACCATTAAAACTTCTCCCAGCGTAAGATATCTTGAAGCGGTTTCTTCTCTGCTTTTCTAAAAGCACCTTCTTCTTTAGGATAGCCTAATGCTATTATGCTAATCAACTTAAAACCTTCCGGAGCATTTAATAATTTTAAAACCTCCGAAGAGTATTCTTTTTTATCGCCTGCAACCCAACAAGAGCCTATCCCTAATGAAGCTGCGGCATTTAGCATATTTACCGTTGCAGAACAACCATCCTCAAGATAATACTTAGTATCCGAACATAAGACAGCAATAGCTGCGGCACTCTCTACCAAAAACTTTCCGTTATCTGTTAATGCGGCTAACTTTTTAAGCGTGTCTTTATCAGTTACAACTACAAATTTCCAGGGTTGAACATTCCTTGCCGTAGGAGCAAACCTGCCTGCCTCAACTATTTTTTCCAATTCCTTTCTTTCTATCGGCTCTTCTTTAAACGCGCGTATACTCCTTCTTTTTAATAAAATATCCATCACTTCCATCTTTTGCCTCCTTTAAAAAAGTTATTCAAGAGAATTTAAAGCTTATTGCGGATATCCTCAGGAATGGCTTTGGGTTTCAAGTCCTTGCCTACGCAGACTAAAATTGTAATAGCTTTATTAAGTAATATGCCTTTCTGATTATACGTCTCATGCTCAAAGATAATCTTAACCCCGGTTTTTTCCCGTATATTACTTTTAACCTCAATTTCATCTCCGTAAACCGCAGGAGCTTTATAGTCTATCTCTTGACGAGCGACAACAAACATGGTCCCCAAATCAGCAAGGTCTTTTATGGAGAATCCCTGCTGCGCAAAATACTCTGTCCGCGCTTCTTCAAAAAACTTTAAGTAATTGGCATAATAAACAACCCCGCCGCAATCGGTATGATGGTAGTATATCTTTATCTTCATATTTTATACTTTAATTAAAAAAAATTAAGGTAATTCTTTGGCTAAACTTTTAAGGATCAAAAGATTCTGCAGTTTTTTCTTAATCTGCGCGTTTTCCGGGTCTTTTGCTAAAATCTCCCGGCACCTATTTATCTCTTTTTCTATCTTTACAATCTTCTCTTCAGTTTTTTTGCAGTCTTCTGAAATAATATCCTGTATTTTCTTCATCTGTGAAGAAGGTGTTTCTAACTTAATCTCTTTAATCTTTGAAGATAGCATACTATCCCAATACTCTTGATTAATTGAAGAGTCTTCTTCAGAAGTAACCACCATACCATAATCTTCGGGGGAAGAAACAACTAACTCATTTTTTTGCGTATCCAAAGATACGGTCCTGCCTTGCCGTACCGGTAAAAATGTAACTTCTGTAGTTTTTTCTATCTGCTTAACTTGAGATATAGAAATAGTTATTATAATAATTGCTAAAAATAACAATAATATCAGGATAAAATTGATTTTTTTCATAGCATTATAATTATATTTCCCCCCACCCTATCAAATACAAAAATCCATCCGTCTCCAGGCTAGGCAACCACTTAAACCCCGGAGGCAAATCTCCTTTTTTAGCGCGGTCAGAAAAAAAGTATTTCTCATAAGTCAACACCTCTGTCAGGCTTATATCGCGGTTAGCAATAACATTACCGGTGGTAGAGCCCCATTCAAGGATGTCTATAAAATTAGCATCTTCATGAGTATAAATTACGCTTTCATGCTGGCTACGAAATACAGCGGCTTCGTTATAATCTCCCCAAGATACAGCGCTTAAACGCGAATTACTACTAAATTGTAAGGGTTCAATGTAAGAAATTTCTCCGGTAGCTATAACCGTAATATCCTGATTATCCTGCCAAGTAGCGTCAAAGAATATATTTACATTCCCTTTGCCCGGGGCTGAGCCCTCAACAAAAACTACTTTTTTACCTACCAGGGCCTGATTAGGAAAAATATTTACCGTACCATCATTCTTAATATATACTACCTCATCCGGTGAATATCCTTGTACTGATTTCCTCCCAAACTGAACAAAATCATCAAATTCATCGACTATACCGTTATTATTATAATCCGGTATTTTTATGGTAGTCTTATCTTGCGATACGCCTTCTTTCTTATCCTCAAACCAATCTGAAGCCCCTAATAATTTTGAATATTTTCCGGAGATCCGTGCCTTGCCATAAATCTCCATTCTCGCTAATAATCCGGCAAGGGATAAGTTTCTCCCGGCAGAAAGGGTATTGCCAAAGGCCTCAGGCACGCGTATAAAAAAAGCGCTAACCTTTCTTTCCACCCCTCCTGATTTACCTGTAATTATAACTTCAGGTATATTACTAACATCAATAAGATAAGATGCTGAATAAAAACCTATATCGCCCGATGGTTGTGAGATATTATTTTTCCAATTATAGTATGCCTGGGATAACCCGGCCTCAGCTGCCCAAAAAGCGCGCGTGGAATCAAAATAATTTTGTGCTAATTTACTCTCTAAAACACTACCTAAGAAAAAGGCAGCGCTTAAAATAGTGAGCACTGCTGTAACTAAAAAAGATAATATTAAAGCTACTGCCCGGTTATTCATTCCTTAAATATACTTGATCTATTAACTTAAAACTTAAGTTTTTATTTCTTATGTTTTGCTCTGTAACTACCTCTATCCGTAAAAGCCTTCCTTCTTGCTTAAATTTAAACCTGCTAATATTATTAGCAATTATTCTTTCTTCTGATCCAGAGCCTTTTCCTACGGGGCCTATACGTATAACCTGATTAATCAAGCCATCTTCGTTAGAATCTTCTAAATCAAGGTAATAAATTATTTCTAAGCCTTTGGAATTACGAAAGAAGATCTTCTTGTCAGAATTAACTGTTAAGGGAATAATTTGTAGATTGGTAGCTTGCCGTAAGTCGCGAGTAAGCCATTGCATTAACAATCTTGCCTGTTGATGCACTTCCATTTTACCTAAGTCAACAGGAAATGTAACATTCCCTAAATTTAATACCCCAAAGATCCCAGCTACCATTAAGGAAAATATTACTACAACAACCAATACCTCTACTAAAGTAAATCCTCTCATTAATAATCAGTTAGATATGTCCTTAATTCTATACTTCTGTTCTTTTTATTCCTATCCTGCCAACTAACTACAACAGAAACTCCCAGAGGATTACCGCTTTGAAAAACAGACGTCTCTATGCTCTCTGCAACAAGAGCCGTAAAATTAAAAGGATCAGACTGCAAAGAAGCTAAACCCAAATTCCATTCACCGTTTGCAATCTTTATTTCAAGTCCAGTAAACCCTGCAGAACGTAAATCTTCTAATATATATTCCGCATGGCTTACAGCCGTAGACTTATTACGGTTAGCCTCATTTAATAAAGAACACTGGGCAAATAAAAACAAAAGCCCCGTAAGGACAAAAGCAAGTATGGCCGCGGCTAAAAGCAGTTCAACTAAAGAAAACCCCTTATTTTTCATAATTAATAATTCTCTGCCAATACCTCAAAAAATGCCTGTGGGTGTTTGCAAGCAGGGCACTCTTTAGGCGCTTCATCACCCTCGTGCACATAACCGCAATTTAAACAGTGCCATTTTGTAGGAGATTTCTTTTTAAATACCTCGCCATTATCCATATTACTACGCAACTTACGATAACGCGCCTCATGAAACCTCTCTACCTTAGCAATCTGCTCAAATGAACGGGCTATCTCAGGGAAGCCTTCGTCTTTAGCAGTCTTTGCAAAATCCTGATAAAGGGTTGTCCACTCTAAGTTTTCTCCTTTAGCCGCCTCATCAAGGTTAGCCTTAGTATCCTTAATCATCCCTGCCGGATAACTTGAGGTTATCTCTACCTCTCCACCCTCTAAATATTTAAAAAATACCTTAGCATGCTCTTTTTCATTATCCGCAGTCTCTATAAAAAAGCGCGAAATCTGCTCATAACCTTCTTTTTTTGCTACACTGGCAAAATAAGTATAGCGGTTCCTTGCCTGCGATTCTCCGGCAAAAGCCGCTAAAAGATTCTTCTCTGTCTGGGTTCCTTTTACTGACTTACTCATCTCCTACTACCTCCTTTATTCTTAGTTTAAACAATGAACAAATTCCAATTAATTATATAACAATAGCCTATTTTAGCAAGGAATATTAAATAGGCTTTTTAATAGGGGACAGCGACTTTTTATAAAAAAAAGTCGCTGTCCCTATTTATTATTTATATTCATGCGCAAGATAGGAACTTCGCACATAAGGAGAACTCTTGACAAAAGAAAATCCCGCGGATAAAGCTTGAAGGCGATGCTCCTCAAAAACCTCAGGCCGGATATACTCTTTTACCGGATAATGCGATTTACTCGGCGCTAAATACTGGCCAATACTTAAATAAATACACCCTACCTCAACCAAATCCTCAAAAACCTGATAAACCTCTTCTCTTCTTTCTCCTAAACCTAACATTAGCCCAGACTTTAAGGGTATCTCTAAATTAAAAGATTTAATTATTTTAAAGACCTCTAAAGACCTATTATAGGAAGCGCCCTTGCGCACCTCTTTATACAAACTTGGCACAGTCTCTACGTTATGAGCAATAATATCCGGCTTGCTCTCTAATAGCTCTATTAACGCTTTTTTATCCGCATTAAAATCAGGGATAAGCACTTCTATCTTTACCTTATCATTAAGAGTTCTAATAGCTTTAATAGTATTAACAAATCCGCTTACTCCGTAGTCAGGCAGATCATCTCTTGTAACACTAGTTATTACAACATGTTTTAACCCTAATTCAACAATACACTCTGCAATTCTTAAGGGCTCATTTGGATCTATTGCAAGCGGAACTCCTCTTTTTACTCCGCAAAAACTGCATCCACGCGTGCAAGTATCACCTAATATTAAAAAGGTAGCCTGCTTCTTTGCAAAACATTCCCCTATATTCGGACACTGCGCCTCTTCGCAAACAGTATGCAAAGACCTTCTTTTTAATACCTCTTTAAGAGTAGCACAATCTTTTAAGGAGATCTTTTTATTTAACCAAGGCGGCTTCATTTAAACTCTCCTCTTTGATAAACTCAATATTAAAAGTCTTTATAAATGATTCTATTAGCTTTTCTTCAATAGCATCCTTATCTAAATTGCATTTTAACTCTTTAGCTAAAAAAGTATTCCCTAAAGAGACACTTTCAGGAAAATAGCGCAGATATTTTTGCATAAGATTAAAATCTATGCTTATGGGTATTGAACCGTGTTGAAATATCACATCCCGCTTTCTCTTTTGCGCATTGCCCCCTATTTTTTTACCATTTATAGTAATATCAAACTTTTCATAAGAGGCTGCGCAGAGTTTAGAAGGAGAAGCCTTGAGCCTAAACCCTACGGACTCAAGCGCAAAAACAGGGTTTAGGCCTAAAGACTTATAGAAATTTATCAAAAATGCGCAGGTCTTCCGGTAAGAGACAAAGACACCCTCCTCTTCTTCTATGTCCAGCTTTGAGCAAGTAATACTATAGGTAACTTCATTATCATGAAACAAGACTCCGCCTCCGGTTAGGCGCTTAGCAATACCAACCCCGTCTTTATGACATAAAGGAAGATCTAATTCTTCTTCCGGCTTTTGTGAAAATCCATAGGTAAATGAGGGTGCTTCCCAACTATAAATACGGAATACCGGTATCCTCTCTTTAAGATACCGTAAAAATATCCCCTCATCTATAGACATATTAGAAGAGGCATTAGCAGGTTTTGAACGGATAAGCTTAAATCTTTTCATTATTTTTTAAGGCGTCCAGCGAAGGTTTGGCTTACGCGCTGCTTTAGTTTCATCAAGCCTTTTTACAGGCATAGTGGTAGGAGACGAACGCAAAGTTTCAGGGTTACTTTCGGCAAGATTAGCTGCCTCAATCATCGCCTCAATAAAGCTATCTATGACCTCCTTACTCTCGGTCTCAGTAGGCTCAATCATCATCGCTTCTTTAACAATAAGGGGGAAATATATAGTAGGCGGATGAAAACCCTTATCTATTAGGTATTTAGCGATATCTAAAGCATGTACTCCATTTTTTACCTGACGCAAGGCAGATAAAACACACTCATGCATACAAATCTTATCAAATGGCACCGCAAAATATTTTTTTAATTTACTTAGGCAATAATTTGCGCTTAAGACTGCATTCTCGCTTGCCTCGGTTAAACCCTCTTTACCTAAAGCTAAAATATACGCATACGCTTTTAGAATCACCCCAAAGTTTCCGTAAAAAGGCGCTATATACCCTATGGTATTTTTCTTTTGATAATCAAGGCAATACGCACCGTCATCTTTGCGCATAACGTAAGGTATAGGAAGAAAATCAACTAACTCTTTACAAACCCCTACCGGCCCTGCTCCGGGGCCGCCTCCTCCATGCGGGGTCCCAAAAGTCTTGTGCAGATTTAGATGAACTATATCAAAACCAATATCTCCGGGCCGGCACTTGCCCATAATAGCATTTAAATTTGCTCCGTCATAATACATTAAAGCCCCTGCCTTATGCGCTAAATCCGCTATCTCCTTTATCCTTGGATTAAAAAGCCCTAAGGTATCCGGGCAAGTAAGCATAACCGCAGCCGTATCTTTATTCAGCACTTTTTTATACTCTTCCATATCTAAATACCCTTCTTTATCCGTCGGAATAACAACTACCTCATATCCGGCAATTGCCGCGCTCGCCGGGTTTGTCCCATGGGAAGAGTCAGGGATAATTACAAACTTTCTTTTTTCTCCCCTTAACTTATGATACGCAGAGATAAGCATAACCCCGGCTAACTCACCATGCGCTCCAGCTAAGGGTTGCAAGGTAAAAGCATGCATACCGGTTATCTCCATAAGCAACTGCTCTATTTGGTATAAAACCTCAAGCGCTCCCTGCGCAAGGCCAGCGCCAGAAGGCAATTGCGGAATCAAAGGATGAAGATTCAAAAAACCCTCTAAAGAAGCTACCTTTTCTGTAAACTTAGGGTTATACTTCATTGTACAGGAACCTAAGGGATAAAAATTAGTATCCACAGAAAAGTTCATCCTTGATAAATTTGAAAAGTGCCGCACTACATCCAACTCAGATACTTCAGGTAAATTTGCTAATTCTTTTCTGCAATACTCTTTAGGTAACCCCGAAGATATAGGGACATCTAACTTAGGCAGGTTAAAACCTCTCCTATTCGCAACGCTCTTCTCAAATATTAACTGCATAAGACTAACCTCAAACTCTCTACCAAGTTAACTATCTCTTGCTTTGTGCGTTTTTCAGTTACTGCAACTAAAAGATAATTCTGCATATCTTTATAGAACTTGCCTAAAGGCAACCCGCAGGTAAATCCCTTATCTATCATTAAGGAAGCAACCTCTTCAGCATCTTTAGGAAGCTCTATTGTAAACTCATTAAATGTTAAAGTATTCCTTTTTACTTTTACCCCGGGGATCTTTTCAAATAGCGATTTAGCAAAATCTGACTTTTGATAATTCATAACCGCTAAATCATGAATACCTTTTTTACCCAACAGGCAAGTAAAAATTAATGCCCTTAAAGCGCAGAGCGATTCATTTGAACAGATATTAGAAGTTGCCCTCTCCCTGCGTATATGTTGCTCGCGCGCCTGCAAAGTAAGGACAAATCCCCTTTTTTTATCTTTATCTTCTGCTACTCCTACAACCCTGCCCGGTATCTGGCGCATAAACTTCTCTTTAAGGGCTATAAAACCTAAATACGGCCCTCCAAAAGACAATGGAATCCCTAAACTCTGGCCTTCTCCGACAGCTATATCAAATCCCATCTCTGAAGGAGTCTTTAAAAGCCCTAAAGAAATCGGGTAAACTGAGGCTATTGCTAAAGACCCTACCCTTTGCGCCTCTTTTACAATATCAGAAAAGTCATCAACTCCCCCGAAAAAATTAGGGTTCTGCAAGACTACTGCTGCTGTTTTATCATCTAAAACTTTATATATATCTTCACGGGAGCTCTGCCCATGGATAGCCGGTGTTTCAATTAGTTCAATATCCAGATTTGAAGTGTGAGTGTAAAGCATAGTGCGGTAGATTGGGTTTACCCCACTATCAAGAATAATCTTTTTTCTTTTTGTATGCCTTACCGCTATCATCACTGCTTCATACAAGGCAGTTCCTCCGTCATATAAAGAGGCATTGGAGACATCTAAACCGGTTAATTCACATATCACCGTCTGGTACTCATAAATTGCCTGAAGCCAGCCCTGAGAACATTCCGGCTGATAAGGGGTATAAGCAGTATAAAACTCAGAGCGGATAGATAAAGCATCTATTGCTGCGGGGATATAATGGTCATAAAAACCCCCTCCTATAAAATTGACAAGCGAGGTATTATTCTTACCCGCCAAACCTCTTAAGTACTCCATTACTTCAAACTCTGACCTGCCGGAAGGGATATTAAATGATTTAGGTTTTAAAGGCTCAGGAATAACCTTAAAAAGCTCATCAACACTCTTGACGCCTATTGCCTCAAACATATTCTTCTTATCTTCGTTAGTATGCGGGGAGTAATTCATTTAGAAAGGGTGCTTAAATATTCTTTATATTTTTCTGCGCCTAAAAGATTATCTTTTTCTTTTAGGTCTTTTATCTTAACCTCTACTATCCAACCTGAATCATAAGGGGATTTATTGATTAGCTCAGGCTTATTAACCAACTCTTCATTTATCTTTAGAACCTCTCCGGATAAAGGAGAGTATATATCAGAGGCTGCCTTAACTGATTCTACTGTTGCGCACAAGCCAAACTGCGTTAACTCTTGGCCTACCTTAGGTAAGTCTATAAAAGTTATATCACCCAAAGACTCTTGCGCAAAATCCGTTATCCCTATAGTAGCGCTCTCTCCTGTTATTCTTACCCACTCATGCTCCTTAGTAAACAAAAGACTCTCCATCACCAACTCCTCTTTTCTTAATTTTTAACACTCCCTTTTTTATAGAAGGGCCTCTTCACTATCTTTGCTTCTATCTTAACTTTATCCTCACTAAGAACTATATCTTCTCCTACTGCCAATCTTTCAGTAACATAACCCATCCCTATACCAACCCCTAAGCTCGGAGAAAAAGAACCACTCGTTACAAAACCTATATCCTTATCTTTATAATTTATACGGTAATTGTGTCGGGGAGCACGGCGCGAACTTGCCTCAAAAGAGACTAATCTACGCTTTGGACCGCTCTCCTTATCTTTTAATAACGCTTCCTTTCCGATAAATTCCTTATTCCAATCAATGAATAATTTTAATCCGGCTTCTAAGGGAGTAGTCTTACTATCTATATCCTGGCCATATAAACTATACCCCATCTCAAGGCGTAATGTATCGCGCGCACCAAGCCCGGCAGGTTTTACCCTCTTATCTTTTAGCATCTCATCCCAAAGCAAAGGTATCTTTGCTTTAGGCATATAAAACTCAAATCCTAACTCTCCTGTATATCCGGTGCGGCTTATAATTATCTCTTCGCCTAAAAGATTAAAATAATCAAAATAGAAATATTTAAGGTCAATATCTTTTTTAAGCAACTCTTGCAACACATCCCTTGCTAAAGGCCCTTGCAAGTCAATCTTACCTAAATTACCTGATATATTCTTTATACTAACGCTCCCCTTAAGCTTACCTTGCAGGTAATTCAAATCCCCTTCAGTTGTCCCGGCATTAACTACAAAGAGCCACTTATTTAAAGAGAGTTTATAAACTATCAAGTCGTCTATAACCCCTGCCTCCTCATTCAATATAAAACCATACCCGCAACTATTTAAACTTAAATTTTTAAGATTAACCGTAACAAGCTCTTCAATATTGCTATTATCTAAATCCGCCTCAACCTCAAGAAGCCCCATATGACAGGTATCAAATATCCCAGCAAAAGAGCGCACCCAGTTATGCTCTTCAATAATACCACTATACTGTATAGGCATAAGCCATCCACCAAAAGGAGCTAATCTTGCGCCTAATTCCTTATGTTTCTCTATAAGGGGGGTTAATTTAAGGTTGGTACTATTCTCCACTTTGCTCTAATAAACTTCTTTCTAAAGGTGTACTTTATCTTTTAGGTATGTTGAATAATCTCCAACTGCCTCTTCCAAAGATGTAAACTCATACAAACAACCGACAGAACCTAATTTATCCATCTTTGCTTGCGTAAAATACTGATACTGGCCCTTTATCTCTCTGGGCATTTCAATATACTCTATAGCTACATCCATACCTAAGGCAGAAAACATAGCCCTTGCCACATCATTCCAACTACGAGCCTTTCCTGTGCCTAAATTATATATCCCTGCCTTAGTTTGGTTCTGATAAAAGAAATACATAACCTCTATAGCATCTTTTACGTAGATAAAATCCCGCTTCTGCTCTCCGTCTTTAAAATCATCGCGGTAAGATTTAAATAAGCGCATGGGCTTGCCGTTTTTTAAGTCATCAAAGCGCTTACAGATAACACTCATCATCTCTTCCTTATGATACTCATTAGGCCCAAAGACATTAAAGAACTTTAACCCTACAAATTCCTTAAACAAACCCTGCTCTAAAACCCAAAGGTCAAATAGCTGCTTTGATTCCCCGTATAAGTTGAGAGGTTTTAAAGACGGGATAATGCTTTCAGCATCATCATACCCTAAAGCCCCGTCTCCATAGGTTGCAGCAGAAGAGGCATAAATAAAATGTATCCTATTATTAACTGCCCACTTAGCAAGGCGTTTTGAATACTCGTAATTATTTTGACGGTAATAATCGGCATCATCCAGTATTGTTGAGCTACAAGCCCCCATATGAATAATCTTATTCACTTTAAGGAACTTGCCGGACTCTAATAACTTTAAAAAATCCTCTTTTCTGATGTAATCGGTATATTTTTTCCCTGAAAGGTTTTTTTCTTTAAGTTTAGAATCAAGGTTATCTACGATTATAATATCCTCAATACCCTCTTGATTCAACTTCCACAAAAAACAGCTTCCGATAAATCCGCCGCCGCCGGTTAAGATAACCATTTAATACCTCTAACTTAAAATTAAACAAATTGTTAAATGGGGCGTTACTATTGTAACATAAAATACACACCTTACAATGAGAAAAGCTAAGGGAATTATTTTACGGCAGATATTACTACAAAACCGCCTCTGCCGTATCCTTTTTTGGGAACTTCTACAGAAGTTAAATCCTGCGGCAATTTAGAGAGGGTTTGATAAAAACTTAACTTTTTAAAACCTGACCTGCTTAAGAGTGTTTTAACCTCGCCTACGCTAAAAAACTTAGCCTTCTTATAAAAAATGCTCTTTTTATTTCTATAATAAACCCCTAAAAAACTCTCCCTATCTACAATGCCGATAATTATCTTTCCCTTAGGCTTTAAAACCCGCCTTGCCTCGCTTATTACTTTAACCGGGTCATCAACAAAACATAGAGTAATTATGACCGCAACGTAATCAAAAAACCCATCCTTAAACGGAATCTTCTCTCCCTTGCCTAAGCGGACATTAACATCCCTTCTTTTAGCAATTTTAAGCATATTCAAAGAGGGATCAATTCCGTTTTTAATCCCTAAAGATAAAGCAAACCTGCCTGTGCCAACGCCTATCTCTAAACCCTCGCCTCTCTTAGGGAGGGCTTTTTTTAAAGCCCTTACCTCTGAGAGAAAAGCAAACCTATTTTTATCATACCAAGCATCATACTTCTTGTAATATTTATCAAATACCTTCTTCATATCCCTAAATCATCAAAAAACCCGCCGTAAAATCTTTTTAGGTATTCATACTCTTCTTTAGACATCGTATTCTTCTTAACATCTTTCTCCCTAAAAGAGAAGCGGTAACTTGCGCAATAATTTAAGATAATGTCCTTTGCATCACTTATCTTTTTAAAAGACTCCTCATGCTCTTTCTTTTCTTTACCCTTATGCTTGTCAGGATGGTATTTAACCGCCAAACCCCGAAAGGCCTCCTTAATCTCTCCCATAGTAGCTTCTTCATCTAAACCTAAAAGCTTCCTCGCCTCATCTATCTGTTTAAAGTCAGCCATAATTAAACCTCCAACTCTTTTCCTACTACAACTTCTATAAAATTGTCTTTGTACTCTCTTCTAAACTCTTCTTCAGCTAAGTCTCCTGAGCAATGGGTAGGCCCTGCTTTTATTACGCCTAATGCCTTAAATTTTTTTACCACGCTCTCTACATCCTCTTTGCTTGATTCTATCATATGGAAACCGCCGAAAACAGCATAAATACTCTTTCCCGGAAACCTATTTCTTACCACTTCTATTATTTTTATTACCCCCGGGTGAGCGCAACCGGTAATTATAGTAAACCCTTTATCTGTATCTAAAACTACTGCTTGCTCCGGCATATCTTTACCGCGGTATTCTCCGGGAATCTTACCGGTTATAAAAATACCCTTAGAAACCTCTAAAAACTCTTTTACTTCTATTGAGTTCTCTTTTAAAGAACCTAACTCTTCTTCAAACTCTTTGCTAAACCTAAAAGGAGAATATACCTTTATATTAGGATTTAAGTTAAGTATTGCTTTAAGCCCTCCTATATGATCCCAATGGTCATGAGAAATAGCTACTGCCTTAATCTTGTTTATACCTACCTTTAACTCCTTAATATTCTTAACAAGCCACTCTCCATTTTCTCCGGTATCAAATAATACCTCGTCTTCTATTAAAAAAGAGACCCCCCAGCCGGTAACCAATTCTTTTTTTTCTGCGACCTTATCAAATAATACCTTTACTTTCATAAGTTTAACCTCTTTTTTTAAGTTAAGCCTTGTTGTATAGTAATACGTAATCGCCTATTCTTCCCTTAACCTCTCTTGCAACAACAGGACACTTAACCATAAATAAAAAGAATATCTCTTTTTTTGCCTTTGATAATGACTCAAAATTTCCCTGCCCCTTACTGATAACCATATCCGCACTCTTATAAATCTTTTTAAAATCTGAAGAGCACAAGCTCAATATGGTCCCGGGCGCATCCGTACCATTAGAGATAATCCTTGCTACCCTATCAATCCCGCAGAATAAAGCATCTTCTAATAAAGCATCATTAATAATCGGCTTCTCCTTAACCGCGTAAAAAATAATTTTTCCCGGGTATTTCTTTTTTATCTCTTCTATTAAGATGCGGTCAAAGACAACCTCTCCTGCATTATCCGCTAAATATAAGATACTCTTAGCATTCTTTAAGCTCTTCTTAAAAGCAGGATAATGAAATATCCGATTCCTTCTTTTAGCCCTACTCTTTTCTGCGGTTATCCTCTTTAGCTCTTCTTTAATGTTTAGGCGGTTCTTAACCCCAAAATCTATTATAT
>JBASUY010000028.1:0-13477 GCA_049275655.1 Candidatus Omnitrophota bacterium
GTATGATTTAGGGAAAATTGACGGGCGCATGGGAAAGCAGACAAGAGAAGCTATTAGGTCATTTCAAAGGGCAAATAATCTTGTAGTTGATGGGAAAGTAGGCAAAAAGACTTGGGAGATTTTAAGAGGTTACTTAGGTAAAAAAATTAAATAATGTTAGCTAAGCGTATTATCCCCTGCCTTGACATTAAAGACGGTAGGGTTGTAAAGGGCGTAAAATTTATAGGCCTTAAGGATGCAGGCGACCCGGTTGAGATAGCCAAGGTTTATGATACAGAAGGGGCTGATGAGCTTGTTTTTTTGGATATTACTGCTACTCTTGAAAATCGGAAGACGCTTGTAAGTTTAGTAGAGAGGATTGCCCAGAATATAGCTACGCCTTTTACTCTTGGCGGAGGGATAGGAGATATAAATGACCTCTCTATCCTTTTAAATGCCGGGGCAAGTAAAGTCTCTATTAATTCTGCGGCAGTTAAAAGCCCGGGATTGATTAAAGAGGCTGCTAAAGAATTTGGTAGCCGGCGTATAGTCCTTGCTATTGACGCAAAAAAATCTAAATTAGGCTGGGAGGTTTATATTAACGGAGGGATGGTTTCTGCCGGCTTGGATGCTTTAACCTGGGCAAGAGAAGGAGAAGACCTTGGCGCAGGAGAGATACTTTTAACTAGCATGGATTTTGACGGAACAAAAAGCGGGTATGATATTGAGCTTACCAAGGCAATCTCAGAGGCAGTTAAGATACCTGTGATTGCTTCCGGGGGAGCAGGAAAATTAGAAGATTTTTATAATTGCTTTACAAGGACTAATGCTTCGGCAGCTTTGGCAGCCTCAATATTTCATTATCGGGAGTATTCTATTTTACAGGTAAAAGAGTACTTAAAAGAGAGGGGTATTTCGGTAAGATTATGAGCAAAAAAGATATTTTTAATATAAGGACCTTGAAGTTTGATAAGCAGGGGCTGATCCCGGCAGTTATTCAGGACTATAGAAGTAAGGATGTCTTGATGGTAGCATACATGAATAAGGAATCTTTGCGTAGAACTTTAAAACTTGGCAAGACTTGTTTTTGGTCGCGTTCGCGAAAAGAGTATTGGGTTAAAGGGATGACCTCTGGGCATTTTCAATTTGTTAAATCTATATTCTATGATTGTGACCGGGATGTTTTATTGATTAAGGTAAGGCAGATGGGTGTACCCTGCCATACAGGGAAGAAGACCTGTTTTTATAGAAGCATTGGTAAAATCTGTAAACTTCGGGATAAAAGATGATACAGATAAAGGAATTCTTAAGGTTATCAAAAGAGTATAATGTTGTGCCTATTTACAAGGAGGTTAATGCCGACCTTGATACTCCGGTATCTGCGTTTTTAAGGATAAATGATAGTGAATACGGTTTTTTGCTTGAGTCGGTTGAGGGGCAAGAAAACCTTGCAAGATATTCTTTTTTAGGAGTTAATCCTAGTTTAATTTTTAAGTCCTTTGGTGAGCGTATTGAAATAATTAGCGCAAATAAAGTTACTAAATTTTTTACCTCTGCTACTCCTTTAGATGAAATCAAAAAGATAATGAGTAGCTTTAGGTGTGCTAAGGTTAGAGGGATTCCGCGCTTTTGCGGCGGGATGGTCGGCTTTTTAGGGTATGACATGGTGAGGTTTTTTAAGAATCTACCGGATAAAAACCCTGATGAACTACGCATGCCGGATGCCCTTTTTATGTTGATGGATACTATCTTAGTATTTGACCATGTAGCTCATAAAATAAAGATAGTAAGTAATGCTATTTTACCTGAAGGAGGTAGGGTTAATCTTAAGCTTAAGAAAAAAATTTACAAAGAATCCTTAAGAAAAATAGATAGTCTTTACCTAAGGCTTAATAGGCCGCTTAAAAGAGGCAAAAGTCTTAAAAATAAAACTCTGCCTTTAAGGGTTTCTTCAAATTTTACCCCTAAGGGCTTTAAAAGAGTAGTTATCCGCGCTAAGGAGTTTATTAAAAAAGGAGAGGTTGTACAGGTAGTCTTATCTCAGCGCTTTAAGTTAAAGGCTCCTAAAAGCCCCTTTGATATATACCGTTCTTTGCGCAGCCTTAATCCTTCTCCGTATATGTATTTTTTTAAGCTTAAGGATATTTATATTGTCGGCGCTTCTCCTGAGATGTTGGTGCGTTGTGAGGATGGAATAATCAAGACCCGCCCTATTGCCGGGACTCGCCCTAGAGGTAAAGATGAGGCATTGGATAAGAAGCTTGCCTCTGAGTTGTTAAAAGATAAAAAGGAGCGTTCAGAGCATTTAATGCTCGTTGATTTAGGAAAAGATGATCTAGGCAGGGTAAGTAAAGCAGGTTCGGTTAAGGTAAGTGAGTTTATGAATATAGAAAGGTATTCTCATGTTATGCACCTTGTTAGTGAAGTAAAGGGAAGGCTTGACAAAGGCCGTTATGATATTTATGATGTTTTAAAAGCCGTCTTTCCTGCAGGAACAGTTTCAGGCTCTCCTAAGATGCGTGCGATGGAGATAATTGAACAACTGGAGAATATAAAGCGCGGGCCTTATGCAGGCTGTGTTGGGTATTTTAGTTTCTTGCAAAATATGGATACTTGTATTACTATAAGGACGATTTTTCTCAAGGGTAGGGAGGCTTTTGTGCAGGCAGGAGCAGGGATAGTAGCTGAATCTTCTCCTAATAAAGAATATATTGAAACGGTAAATAAGGCTAAGGCTTTGATAGAAGCTATAACTAATTAATAAGGAGGAATTAATGGCAGTACGTATTAGATTAAGAAGGATAGGTAAAAACCCCAAAGGAAACCCTCATTTTAGGATATCCGTACTTGATGCCTCTAAAGGCAGGGATGCCCGGGTTTTAGAAGAGTTAGGGTTTTATAGCCCTTTAAAAGGAGAGGTAAGGATAAATAAAGAAAGAACAGAAGCCTGGCTTAAAAGGGGCGCGCAGCCTACTTTAACAGTTAAGAATATAATCAAGAAGAACCTTAAGTAATAGAAGGAGCGTAAAATCATGCAAGGCCAACCAACGAATCCGATATTAAACCTAATCCCTTTAGCGCTTATTTTTATCATCTTTTATTTTATGCTTATCAAGCCGCAGAAGCAGAAAGAAAAAGAGCACCGGGAGATGTTAAATAATATTGCTAAAAATGATGAGGTTGTAACCTCCGGAGGTATTCACGGAACGGTTATTAATGTTAAAGAGAAGACCTTAATTTTAAGAATTGATGAGGATGTAAAGATTGAAATTGATAAGAGCTCTATTGCTTATTTAAAGAAGAGTTAATAGCCTTTATTTTTTTTTGGAGGAACATTAATGGAGAGAAGAGTTTTGCAGAAGGGTATTTTTATCCTTGCGATAATAGGTTTATGTGCTTATTTTGCCTTTCCTTTTGAAAAGCGGATAAATTTAGGCTTAGACCTTCAAGGAGGTATGCAGCTTTTACTTAAAGTTGATACTAAAAATATCCCCGAAAACTTACGCGAGGGAGTTACTGATTTAGCTATTGAAAAACTAAGGAGTAGGATTGATGATTTAGGGGTAAGCGAGCCTTCAATACAAAAGCAAGGAGTAGATGAGATTCTTGTTCAGCTTCCCGGGATAACTGATAGGGATAGGGCTTTAAGTAAGTTAGGGCAGACCGGTTTATTAGAATTTAAATTAGTCTCTACAGATATTGAAAAATTAACTTCTGCTATTAATGGAAATACCCCCGAAGGATATGAACTAAAATATAGCAAAGATGATTCAATGCCTCTGCTTTTAGAGAAAGAGGCAGTTTTAACCGGGGATGCTTTAAGCGATGCTATGGTAAATTTTAGCCAGTCAGGTTTTGGCGAGCAAGTAGTATCGCTTCGTTTTAATAGCGAAGGGGCTAAGATATTTGCCCAGATAACCTCAGAGAATATAGGCAGGAGGCTTGCTATAGTACTCGACGGAAAGGTGCAGTCTGCCCCTAATATAAGAGAGGCTATACCTACGGGAGAAGCAGTTATTAGCGGGCAATTTACTATTGAGCAGGCCCAGGATTTAGCTAAGATACTTAAACATGGGAAACTCCCGGCAGCAATTACCGTAGAAGAGGAGCGGACTGTTGGCCCACTCTTAGGCAAAGACTCTATTGCTAAAGGGATTAATGCTACAGTTATAGGCATTATCCTTGTGATTGTATTTATGATTGTTTTTTATTTTCTCTGCGGACTGATAGCAGATATTGCCCTTGTTCTAAACCTCCTTATGATTTTGGGCATATTAGGGATGCTTCCTTATCTATTCGGAGCGTCTGTGGCAACCCTTACCTTGCCCGGTATCGCCGGTATCATACTCTCTTTAGGTATGGCTGTTGATGCTAATGTCTTAATAAATGAGAGGATAAGGGAAGAGTTATCTTTAGGAAAGGCCCTGCGCAATGCTATTTCTTTAGGGTATTCGCGCGCCTTTACTGCCATATTAGATTCTAACCTTACTACGCTCTTTGCCGCTTCCATACTTATAATGATAGGGACAGGGGCTATTAAGGGTTTTGGGGTGACTTTAACTATAGGTATAATCGCCAGTATGTTTACCTCTATTGTAGTTACCCGCACTATACTCGAAGCCTTGTTAAGTATAAAGGCCATAAAAAATAAGCTTCCAATGCTTAAGCTCTTTGGCGAGACTAAGTTTGACTTTATCGGTAAACGCAGGATATTTTATCTTGCCTCAATAGCAGTTATCATTGTGGGTTTAGCCTTTTATTTTAAGAAAGGCAAGGATATTTATGGAATTGATTTTACCGGAGGGCAAGTACAGGAGTTTGGTTTTAAAGATACCCCGGATATTGACCAACTGCGCCTTATCCTTAATGAGGTTGGGTTGACAGGGGCGGTTATCCAACAGTTTAAAGATAACCCTAAAATTGTCTCTATTCGCACTACGGAGGATAAGGCAGATGAACTCCTCTTAAAACTTAAAGAGGCGCTCCCTGAGAATAGCGTAGATGTCTTGCGTTTAGAGCGGGTAGGGCCTGTTGCAGGAACGCATTTAAAAAAGAAGGCGCTTTGGGCGTTAATATGGGCGTTGATAGCTATGTTGTTATATGTGGCTTTCAGGTTTAAGCATTTTAATTTTGCCTTTGCCGGGGTAATTGCGCTTGTACATGATATCTTAGTGGCGTTTGCCTTTCTGATAATAACTAACCGCCCTATAGACCTTTTAAGTATTACCGCTTTTCTTACCATAGCTGGTTATTCTATTAACGATACGATAGTTATATACGACAGGGTAAGAGAAAATATGCGCCTTAAAAATAAGTTTACCCTTGCTGAACTTATTAATTTAAGCGTAAATCAAACGCTCTCTCGGACGATACTTACTACCGTGACTACCTTATTGGTAGTGATATCGCTATTTATTTACGGAGGAGAGGTTTTAAATAGTTTTGCCTTTACCCTTTTAGTTGGCTTTATCTGCGGAATATACTCTACTATATTTATAGCTTCTCCTTTAGTCTTGGCATTTGGTAGAAAGAAATCTTAAGGTATTTGACGTTTTTTCTTACCTACTCTTATAAAAAAGAGAATGTTTAAATCCTTAAAGCTCTATATTGGGTTAAATACTGATATTGGGCGTTTACTTCTTAATCTCGTTGATTTTGGTTATAAAAGGCAGGAGGAAGTATCTACTGAGGGGGAGTTTTCTTCCCGTGGAGGTATAATAGATATCTTCCCGGTATCATTTGAATTGCCTATAAGGGTAGAGCTAGATAATGATACCATCTTATCCATTAAAACTTTTAACCCTCTTACAGGCGAATTTATTTGGCAACATAGGATAGTAATACTCCTTGCCCATAAAAGCTATGCCCGCGCTAAAGATTCATTGATTTCTGAGGAGATACCTCTTTCAAACTTTATAGATTTAGATATCGGAGATTATGTTGTCCATAATCAACATGGTATCGGCAAGTTCCTTGGGATAGAAAAGATAAAGGCGCAAGGCTCTTTACAGGATCATCTGGTTATAGAATATGACTGTAAGGAGAAACTTTACGTGCCGATATCTTCTATGAACCTGATACAAAAATATTTCGGCTTAAATACGCGCAGGCCTAAACTTAACCGTTTGGCAAGTAAGGAGTGGAAGAGAGTTAAAGAAAGGGCGCGTAAAAAAATACAAAAGTTAGCTTGGGAGCTTTTGACTTTACAGGCTATGCGCCTATCTTTAAAGGGGTTTAAATACCCAAAGGATACTGATTGGCAAAAAAAATTTGAGGATAGTTTCCCTTTTGAAGAGACCCCTGATCAGGCTAAGGCTTCTTTAGAGATTAAGGAAGAGATGGAGGCAGGCAGGTTAATAGATAGGCTTTTATGCGGCGATGTAGGATACGGAAAGACTGAAGTAGCTATGCGCTCTGCTTTTAAGACGGTTATGGGAGGTAAGCAGGTGGCGTATCTTGTCCCGACAACAATCTTGGCAAGCCAGCACTATGAAAATTTTTCTAAAAGGCTAAAAGAATTTCCTTTTAATATAAAACTTCTCTGTCGTTTTAGAAATTTAAAAGAGCAAAGAGAGTCGATCAATGGCTTAAAAAACGGCAGCGTAGATATAGTTATCGGAACGCACCGGTTGCTTTCAGATGACGTGGATTTTAAAGATTTAGGGCTTCTGATTATAGATGAGGAGCAGAGGTTTGGAGTAAGAGCAAAGGAGAAGCTAAAAAAACTTAAGGCAAGCACGAATGTTATTACCCTTACGGCGACCCCAATTCCAAGGACCCTTTATATGAGCCTTATCTCTGCTAAAGAGTTATCCGTTATTAATACCCCGCCTCTAAATAGATTGCCTATAAAGACTCTTGTGGTAGAATATGATGAAGATTTAATCTGTCAGGCCATATTAAGGGAAGTTAGGCGTAAGGGGCAGGTTTTCTTTTTACATAATCGCATTGAGGATATAGAAGAAGTAGTAGAAAGGTTAAAAAAAATTCTTCCCGAAAAAGTAAGTATTGGTATAGGCCACGGACGGATGCCTCCGAAAGCGTTAGAAAAGGTAATGTCCGACTTTTTAAAAGGCAAGATTGATTGCCTTGTTTCTACTATGATTATAGAGTCAGGCATTGACATACCTAATGCCAATACTATTATAATAAATAAAGCGCATACCTTTGGTTTATCGGACATGCACCAGTTACGAGGTAGGGTCGGCAGGTTTAACCGTAAGGCATACGCCTATCTTTTAATACCTAAAAACTTTGTTTTAGAAAAAACAGCTAAAAGAAGGCTTGATGCGGTATCTAAATACGCTCAGTTAGGCGCAGGGTTTAGGATAGCTATGGAAGACTTAGAGATACGCGGGGCAGGCAACCTTTTAGGTATACAGCAACACGGATTTATCTATAGTATAGGATTTGATTTGTATTGCCGCCTTTTAAGGGAGGCTATCTTTACTTTTAAGAAAGCAGGATTATTCAATGAATATAAAAACTAACTTAAAAATTATACTATTCTTTGTTCTTTTTAATGCCTATTCCTTACTGAATACTGGCCCTTTTGTAGGCAAGGTTATTTTAACTTATGCTCAGGATAAGATAGTTGCCATAGTTAATCAGGATGTTGTAACCCAAAAGGACCTTACGGATTTTTTGAATTTTATGCGCCTTCAGCTTTCTCGGGAATATAAGGGCAGAGAGTTGGAAGAGAAAATACAGGGGATGAAGCGAGAGCTTTTAAGTAAGCTCATTGATGATCTTCTCATTTTACAGGAAGCTAAAAAGAACAATCTTCCTATTGATGAGTCTAAGGTTAAGACAAAGATAAATGAGGTAAAGAAGGAATATCCTTCTGAATCTATTTTTCATGCTGAGCTTATGAAACAGGGGTTAACGCAGGCTGATATTGAAAAGAAGCTTAAGGAGCAGTTTATGATGTTTGCGGTTATAGACTATAAGGTACGCAGTAAGATTATTATTAAGCCCGAAGAGGTAACAGAGTTTTATGAAAAGCATAGGCAAGAGTTTAATACAGGAGAGAGCAGGTTAGTTGAGGTGGCTTCAACAGAAAGCCTTGATACGGCAAAGAAAGTAGTTAACGAGCTTAACTTAGGCAAGAGTATTACTGAGTTGGCTTTACAATACCCGATAGTGGTAAATAAAATTAATATCAATAAAGATAGCGGCACTAAAGAAGAGATTAAGGAAGTAGTTTCAAAACTTATGCTTAATGAGGTATCTATGCCTATAAGCTTAGGAGATAGGTATTATATCTTTAAGGTTATTGGATTAACTCCTTCCGTAGAGTTAACCCTCTTACAGGCGCAAGAGAGGATACGCGCTATTTTATTTGAGAGGAAGATGCAAGAGGGTATAACTAATTGGCTTGCGCAGGTTAAGAAAAACTCTTATGTCAAGATTATGCAGGATTAAAGCAGGGGTCACCATGGGGGATCCTTCGGGTATTGGCCCTGCTATAACAGTTAAGGCCTTAAATAAATTAGCAGACAGGGCTGATTTTACCTTAATCGGCGATAGTAGGATATTAGAAAAGATAAAAGGTTTTAAATCCCTCTTAAAGAGCAAGGTGAAGGTAATAAGCCTTGATAATGTAAAGGTGAAGGGGTTTAAATTTGGGCAGGTAAGAGGAGAGTATGGCAAGGCCTCTTTTGAATATTTAGAGAAGTCTTTAGAGTTATTAAGAAATAAGGATATAGAGTGTTTAATTACCTCCCCGGTTTCAAAGGATGCTATTACCCGTGCAGGGATTAAATTTAGCGGGCATACAGAGTATTTTATTAATAGAACAGGCGCAAGGCATGCCCAGATGATGCTCCTTAATAGATACTTAAAGTTTACTCTGGCAACGCGGCATATAAGCTTAAACAGGATAGCTAAAGTAATAGATAAAGAGTTGATTTACCGCACAGCACTTGTTACTTACAACTCATTAAGAATGATTTTTGCTATTCCTACTCCTAAGATTGCTATCTGTGGTTTAAATCCTCATGCCTCTGATAATGCACTCTTTGGCATTGAAGAAAAAAATATCATCACTCCTGCTTTAAATAAGCTTAAAAAAAAGATTAAGTTTATCTTTGGGCCACTGCCGGCAGATACTGCGATACAAAAGGCTTTTAAGGGAGAGTTTAATGCCCTTATTGCTATGTATCATGACCAAGCTTTAATACCTCTTAAGCTCACAGGCTATGATAGCGGAGTAAATATCACATTAGGGCTTAATTTTATTCGGACCTCTCCCTTACATGGTACTGCTTTTGATATCGCCGTTGATTATAAATCCGCTAACCCTAATTCGCTTATCAGTGCAATCAACTTAGCCTTAAAATGCGCATTAAACCAAAGAAAAGTTTAGGACAGAACTTTCTTATAGACCGCAACGTTTTAAGAAAAATCATCTCTTCTTTAGAATTAAAGCCTACTGACACCTTTTTGGAGATAGGCGCAGGCAGAGCAGAGGCCTCTTTATTAATTGCTCCTTTTATCCATAGGTTTTATGCTGTAGAGTTAGATAAGAGGCTTATCCCTATTTTATCAGAGAGGTTAAAGGATTATAAAAATGTCTCTATAATAAATAAAGACATACTTAAATTTAACCTTAAAGAGAGTTTATTGCACAAGCAGAAGATAAAAGTCTTTGGAAACATTCCGTATTATATATCAACTCCGATTATAGAGTATCTTATAAAAAATAAGGCTTTTATAGAGGAGGCTTTTATTACCGTGCAGAAGGATTTTGCTTTACGCCTGGTAGCTTCCCCCGGAAGCAAAGAATATGGCTCGCTTAGCATCTTTCTTCAATATTTTGCTCTTCCTAAGGTAGTTATGCATATAAGCAGGGGGTCTTTTTATCCTGTGCCAAAGGTTGATTCAACCTTATTACATTTAAAATTTCTTGAAAGGCCTAAGGTGAAGGTGAAGAATCAAGAACTTTTCTTTAGAATAGTCCGCTCTGCTTTTACTCAAAGAAGAAAGAGGTTAAGAAATAGCCTTAAGAAAGTAGTGGAGAGGGAAAAATTAGAAGGTTTTTTATTGCAACGTAGCAAGGGCATTAATCTTAGGCCCGAAGAGCTCCCCTTGGAAGATTTTGCCTCTTTGGCAAACTCCATTTCCTAAAAAAAGATAAAAAGAAAGCGCTTTCCTTGACAATCCGCCTCTTTTTATGTTATACTTTATCCTATTAGGAGCTCTTTTTTGAAGGATTTTTGATTAGGGCTCCTAATATAGTTTATAGAAATTAAGCCTCGTAGTTAAAGAAAGGATAACCCTATGGTATTTAACATCTTAAGGCAGTTTAATTGGCTTGATATTTTAATCCTTTTCCTTATCTTTAGGGTCCTCTACATCTCAATAAAAGGGGGGTTTGTAGTTGAGATATTTAAGCTCACAGGGCTCTTAAGCGCTATTTACCTATCCATGCACTATTATCTTAAAATTGCCGACTTTGTAAGAAATGCTCTTCCTTTGAAAGAAAAGATGCCTTTGGAGTTTTTGGATTTCTTAGTTTTTCTTATTTTAGCAGGCATCGGATACTTATTCTTCTTACTCTTACGAAGCGCTTTTAACAACCTGATTAAGATAGAGGCAGTATCAACTTTAAATAAGTGGGGCGGGTTGGCCTTAGGCTCTTTTAGGTCTCTTATCTTGTCAAGTTTATTAATTTTCTTGTTGGCTATTTCAAGCGTCCCCTATCTTAAAAATAGTACTAAGGCTTCTTATTTTGGCAGGCGCCTTGTTTCTATTTCGATAAATATTTATACTTGGGGATGGTCAAATATATTCTCTAAGTTTGCCTCTTCGGAGAAATTAAATAGATATGTTGTAGAGGTTAGGGACTGGATGGTTTCAAGATGAGATTAAAAGATTTTTATAGGCTGGTAGTTAAATTCGGCTCAGAGCGTGATCCTCGGGGAAGAAAGAGGGTGGCCTCTTACTCTGATACGGCGCTACTTTACGGTGACCCAAATACTAACGTTAAAAGGATACTTATCGGAATTGATATGGAAGTCGGCGAACTTATGCTTGCGGATAAGATTCGTAAAGAGAGCGGTTTGGACCTTGTTATATCGCATCATCCTGAAGGTAGGGCTTATGCAAGATTGCATGAAGTAATGAAGTTACAGGTTGATATCTTAAAAAGTTCCGGGGTCTCTTTTGTTTTAGCAGAGAAGCTTCTTGATAAGAGGATGGAGGAGGTTTCAAGGAGAATCTTATCTCAAAACCATATGCGCTCAGTTGATGCTGCGCGGCTTATTAATATGCCTTTTATGTGCATGCATACCCCGGCAGACAATCACGTTCATGTTTTTTTAAAAAATCTTATGCAGGTTAAAAAACCTAAAAAGGTTAAGGATATAATTACTATTTTATCAGAGATACCCGAGTATAGATATGCTGCCGATAAAGTTGGTTGTGGCCCGCGTATAATCTTAGGTTCTCCTAATAGAAGCGCAGGTAAGATAATCTTTGAGATGACAGGTGGTACGGAGGGACCGAAAGAAGCCTTAGAAAAGCTTTATAAGGCGGGGGTAAGGACTATCGTTTCAATGCATGCAAGTGATGAGCATTTAAAGAAAGCAAAGGAGGCGAACTTAAGCCTTATTATTGCCGGGCATATCTCTAGCGATACGCTAGGGTTAAATTTGCTTTTAGATAGGATAGAGAAAAAAGAGAGGTTTGATATTTTAGGGTGTTCAGGGTTTAATAGAATTAGAAGAATATAAAATAATGCCGGGACTCATACCAGAAAGTATTTTAGATGATATTTTATCGCGTATAGATATAGTAGAGTTAATCTCTAGCTATATCCCCTTAAAGCGCACAGGCAGGAATTTTAAGGCCTGTTGCCCCTTTCACCATGAAAAGACCCCTTCTTTTATAGTATCGGGCGACCGGCAGATTTATAATTGTTTTGGATGCGGGGAATCAGGGAATGCCTTTAAGTTTTTGATGCGCTATGAGCATATGGATTTTCCTGAGGCTGTGGAGGTATTAGCGCGTAAGGCAGGCGTAATCTTGCCTCAAAAGAATAGCCCTGAAAACCAAAGGCAAGGTTTGATTACCCAGCTTTATAAGATTAATGAATTAGCCGCTCAGTTTTATAGCGCCAACCTTGATTCTGGGCAGGGCCTTAAGGCAAAAAACTATTTGCTTAAGAGGGGTATTAGTCCTAAGGTAATAAAAGAACTGAGGTTGGGTTTTGCCTTGGATAGTTGGGATAGCCTTATTAATTATTTAAGGTCCAAGGGGTTAAATTTAGCGTTAATAGAAAAAGCAGGCCTTCTTATCAGCAAGGATAGCGGAGGATATTATGATCGTTTTAGAAACCGTATAGTTTTTCCTATTTTTGATATAAAGGGGAGGATTTTGGGTTTTGGCTGCCGCGTCCTTGATGAGAGCCTGCCTAAATATATTAATTCCCCTGAGACCCCAATTTATACTAAGGGACGCAACCTCTATGGGCTTAATCTTGCTAAAGAGGCTATAAGGGAGAAAGATTTTGTTTTGGTAGTAGAAGGCTATATGGATTTTATACTTCCTTTTCAATGTGGGTTTAAAAATGTCACAGCCTCTTTAGGGACGGCTTTAAGTATAGAGCAGGTAAGGCTTCTTAAGAGATATACTAATAATGTAGTTATGGTTTATGATGCTGATAGCGCAGGAGAATTGGCGACTTTAAGGAGTATGGATGTATTTATAGAAGAGGAAGTTAACTTAAAAGTTGTCTCTTTGCCTAAGGGTTATGACCCGGCTTCCTTTATTGGCAAAGCAGGGATAGAGGGCTTTTCTAAAGAAGTAAAGAATGCCTCGGATATATTTGATTATAAACTTAATATTTTAGCTTCGCGATTTGATATAAAAGAAGCAGTTGATAAGGCTAAGGTTTGTGCTTTGATGTTGGAGACGATAAATAAGATTAAAAATGCGATATTAAGGGATGAGTATTTACGTAAACTTAGCTTTAGGCTTAAGGTAAAAGAAGAAGCCCTTATATCAGAATCTCTTAGGGTAAATAAGTTAAAGCCTGTTAGTGGTAGCCGTGCCAACGCTTTTAAAAAAACAACGCTTAAGGTTAGCCCGACAGAAAAATTACTTATGACGCTTATGCTCGAGGAGAGTAGTTTGATTAATAGGATTAAGGATAGCTTAAGCCCCCAGGATTTAAGCGATGAACGGTTATCCCGTATCCTCTCAGTGATGTTTCAGCTTGTAGAGAGCGGTAAGGAGGTTAAGCCGCAAATCCTAATGAATCATTTAGAGGAGGATGCTTCTTCTTTAGTCTGTAATTCGGATTTTTTACCTGAAGGCCTAACCTTAGAGCACAAGGAGAGGATGGCTGATGACTGCCTTAAGAGGATTAAGGAAGAAAAAATAAAGATTAAAAGAAAGATGTTGCATGAAGAGATAAAGGAAGCTCAGAGCGCAGGCGACGAGCAGAGGTTAAATACCCTTATGCAGGAGTTTCATTTATTAATAAAAAAAGAGG
>JBASUY010000029.1:0-2770 GCA_049275655.1 Candidatus Omnitrophota bacterium
CCAAAGATAAAGCACTGTCCGGCATTATGGAGGTCTTCAGGGAAAAAGGCATCGATACCCAAAGCAAGATAGGCGACATCCTCGCCGCGCTAAACGATCTTCTTTCCCATGCAATATCCGGTACCGATGCCCTAAATGCACAGGAGGAAATCGAACGGATTAAAAGCACTCTGGGTGAAATCACCGGCAGGCTGGGCATACCTCTGGAAGACATTATTCGCGGCGCACAAGGCGCCGCAGGCGAAGGCGGGTCACTCTCGGGAACTGAAGTCGATGGTTTCGGCCATCAGGACGAAGGCCAAACCAGACCAGGCGGCATTTATGATGATCTTTCCGAAATAGACAAAGGCCTCGCGGGACTTGCTCATCAACTGGAAAGCAAAAAGGAAAAAGAGACGAACATTTCCTTGCAGCGCACGTTTGCCGAAATTAAACAGGCACTCGGAGATACACAAACAGACGAGCACGAAAAAATAGCGAAAATAATGAACGCCTTCGAGCAGATGCTTGCCGAGGCCATCGACAATCCGGAAAGCGGGCTTTCCGCCGAGCAGGCCGGTGAGCTCAAAGAAATTTTCCGCCGGATGGCTCCTGGTGAAGGCCATGGGGACGGCCAGCCGGAATCTTCCGCCACAGAGGCGGCACAAAAGCTGGCCGAAGCTGTCTCGGATATCGTGGTAGATACGGAGCTTGGTGCCGGCGACAAGATCGGCAAGATCATGGCCGCTGTGGAGGATCTGGTCGGCGAGATTCTTGAGGGTGGGGACACGGGCCTTGATGATGATCAGATTTCTGCCATCAAAGAAATGATGGGTAAGCTCAGTGAAAATCTGGATGCCCTCGCCCGTGAGGATCAGACTAAAGCCGTGGAGGTTTCCCAAGATGAGGTAGGTGTCGCCGCCGCGGAGGAAATACTCGAAGAAATAATCATCCCCGAAGACACACCTGAATCAGGCCTTGCGGCAGAAGATAACCTTTCTGAAGGGGAGATTGTCGAAACACTCGAGGCCGAAGGAGATGCAAAAGCTGACGCTCGACCGGGTATTGAGGAGATTCCAACAGATGAGCCGGGCGCCGACGTGGAAGAAATAATCGAAGAAGTCCTCGTTTCCGAAGACGCACCTGAATCAGGCCTTGCGGCAGAGGATGACCCCTCTGAAGGGGAGATTGTCGAAACAATCGAGGCCGAAGGGGATGTGCCGGAGGATGAGGTCACGACTTCAGATGACCGGGCTCTTGAAGAGGTTGTTTTGGTCACCGACGAAGACATGCTTGCCGACGAGTCCGAACTATCCCCGGATCAGGAGATAGGCGAAGGCGGAGAAGTCCTCACGGATGATACTTTGCTGACCTCATCAGATGCCGAGGAAGACTCGATCGGTGAAGAAATTGCGGGCGACGACCCGGCCATGGAACAACAGCCGGCTCTTAACGATGAAGCGGGCCAGGAGGCAGGTGTGACACCTTCCAGTTCCTTTATCGATGCCGACCTCCGGGATAAGGCGCAATTATTGACACGGTTGGCCCAGGATGCTGCGGCGCTGGCTTCACTGGGGCCAGATTTGTCGGGCAGCGTGTACACGGAGGAGGAAATCCGCGAGAAGGCTCATTTCCTTGCGGAGGAATTCAACCGCTATTTGAGCCTACGCGACAAGTTCTACAATGCCCATGTGCTCATCAAAGGAGGCAACTATCTGGTAGGAGGGGCACATCTGGCCAAAAGCGAGCTTCCCGAACAGATTGCCACATTGCCGGATTTCTACATCGGCAAGTTCCCGGTCACCAATGCCATTTTTGAAATTTTTGTCGAGCAGACAGGCTATGTCACCACAGCGGAGCGCTACGGTTACAGTATCGTTTATTACCCGCGTATGCAGCACAGCCGGGACCCGGTCACGGGTTTGGAACGTTTTTCACTGCATAAGAGCGCCTACAGCAGGAGGGTGACGGGTGCCTGCTGGCACAGACCGCTGGGGCCGGAAAGCTCGCTGCATCTGAAAAGAACACATCCGGTCGTGCATGTAAGCCTGGAAGATGCGCGCGCCTTTGCCTCATGGACAGGAAAAAGGCTCCCTACGGAAATCGAATGGGAAGCGGCGGCACGCTCCGCCCTCGGTTACATTTTCCCCTGGGGAAATGAATGGCTGGAAAACGCCTGCAACACGGAGGCCAGCCTGCACGGAGACACAACCCCGGTGGACCACTACATTAAATTCGCCAACCAGGCGGGTGTAGCCGATGCGCTGGGAAATGTTCTGGAGTGGACAGGAGATGTGCCGGGTGACAGGCAAACGACGGAGATATGTATCACCAAGGGGGCAAGCTGGATTGCGCACGGCAAGATCAGCCTTACCGACCGTCACTATGTTGAAAAAGACGTCTCCTCCAACATCCTGGGCTTTCGCTGCGTGGCAATCTGACCGGACAGCTTTTTCCCCCGCCACAGGCACGAGCGCGAGCTTTCGCCTTTAGTCTTTAGCCTGTCTCCTTTGTCCTTTATCCTTTAGCCTCTCGCCTTTGCCCTTTAGCCTTTGTCCTTTCTCCTTTCGCCTTCGCCCGCCAGCCGTCACAAAAAAAGGCGGGGTAAAACCACCCGCCCTTTCACAGACTCATGTCGTCTTGTTTCAGAACTTCACCGACAAGCCCCCGCCTGCCAGCCAGTTCGTTTTATTGACCTCGACATAGGTCGGCATGGACTCTGTGAAGCCGTCGCCGTCGGTTTTAAATTTTGCGTAACCTGCATTGATAAAAGGCTCTAAAACAACAGCGC
>JBASUY010000030.1:0-291689 GCA_049275655.1 Candidatus Omnitrophota bacterium
TTTTGCCTGCGTTTTTGAAGCATTTAAGATTTTTAGAAATTTACCTTTTTGCTAGCCTCAAACGTTGTTCGGCTAAACGCTATATGCCGCGCCTCATAGATTTCTCTTCTTGACTAAGGCATAAAAAGCATCCAAGACACAGAGCCTATTCTCTCAACTTATCCTTTAAGTATCGCTAATGGAAAAGTACTAGCAATTGGCGCGACTAAATGATTGGATTTTAAGCTTTCCAAAACTTTGTAGACATCTTTAAATGCAGCAGGTGCTTGCTCACGTATGTCTTCATTACCAAGCTTAAACAAACGCACACCTTTTTGCTCTAACACACCACATATATCCTGACTACTGAATTTGCTTTTTGCCTCCTGCTTATCAAAAACCCGGCCTGCGCCATGATTAACAGAATACCTGGAGCCTATCACACCTTTTTGAGGCAGGCATAAAAATGACGGCCCCCCCATAAAACCGGGTATCGGCAAAATTTCCATATCGGCATTGCGATAATATACTTTTACTGCGCCATTACGATGCGCCCAATAATTTCCCCCGTTAAATTCCTCATAATCTATACGCTCATGAGTAGTATCGCTAAAGAACTCTATGGAAAAATCTTTCTTAACTACTTCTGATAACGCCTTTCTTATAAAATCAGAAATAATCGCCCGATTAACAAAACTATAATTAAGCAAAGCCTTCATAGCAGTAACAAACCTTTTCGCCTCAAGGCTATCAGCGGAAATACCCTTAAACTCCCTGGAAAAGAAAATCCTGTTTCGCTTATAAAAACGCCATAACCTAAGATCGCTAAAATGAAAAGAATATTTGCGCAACCTCTTACGCAAATCTTTATACCATATGTTATTTTCATATCGGATACCGTAATAATTATCCAGACGCTTTGACAAAACTCCGGACCCGGTATGAAACATAAATATTATTTGTCCCTCTTTAATCCCAAGCCTCTTAGCCGCAGCCTGATCCATTACTTTATCCACTACTTGCGCTTCAAGGAAATGATTTCCTCCCCCCAGAGTTCCGAGCCGAAAATATCCTCCCCAAAAAGCATCTTTCGGTAAAGAAGAAATAACCTCTCGGACGGATAAAGGCGGTTCAATCTCTCCGTAAACTTGATTAATAAAAACAGAAGCTTCTTTTTCTATATTATAATTTTGCTTTGCCCATCTGTGCCCGTCAGCCAAAATCGACAAATATTCTTTTTTGCTAAAAATCTCTTTTTTCTTAAGATGGTCACGTAAGAGATCCTTAATCCGCTTAAACAATATATCTATCGCGCTCCTATCAAGATCTTGAATTGACAGAGATGTTTTCAGGACACGCATGCCGCATCCGATTTCCTGGCCAATAGCATAAGGGTAAACAGTATTCTTGGTCAGGGTGACTATGCCCGTAGGAAAAGGATTGTCCGGCTTACTATGAATATCCGGCAAGACAATTATTTCTTGAATATCATCGAGGCCAAGCGCTTCAAGCAGTTTGTCCCTGCTCTGCTGGGAAAAATCTACATCATTATTAACGAATATTTTTATCCGTGAATCAAGCATATTTTTATTCTTTATTTAATTATCCGTAGCTCAAAATGCAAGTTTTCCGCTGGGCAGACAAATGCCCAAAAACGTTCATACCCCAGGGGAAACCGATTAAAAATGCGGTTCAAGCCCCACCTGCGGAACGTACGATGAAATGTTATCTGCCTTTCCTGCATACTGAATAATCCGCTTTTTTTAAGAAAAGTATCTAGACTAAAATAGGAAAAAAACCTTTTATGATGAAGGCTACGAAAGGCATAGTGGCATGAAAAATGCGGCACCTCAATAATAATCAAAGCACCGGGCTTAGCTATGCGGTGAATTTCTTTTAATACCTCTAACGGCTTATCTAAATGCTCTAAAACCTGCTTACAAACAATCTGATCAAACTCGCTGTCTTTTAATGGATAAGGAAAAACGCTCAAGTCGTGAATGATATCGGCATCACTTTCTTTGTCTATATCTATGCCGATAGCTCCTTTTGTTTTTTGTGCTCCGCAGCCAATATCTAGAATCTTTAATGTCTTTTTTTTCATAACATCACTAACTAAAGATAATTTCTTTTGCACGCCTGGTATTTTCATTAATGCCATCAGATTTGCGCATAATCAGTTCATAGCAGGTAGCTTTATTGATAAGCGCATTCAAGGTATTAAAACGCTCCTGGGCCAGATTAAAATCCGCAGCCATCAGACTCAAAAGATGCGCATACTCATTATAATTGCCAAGTTCAGCCGTAAGGTTGTTGATGTTTAAAATCTTATTAACGCATTCATCGCGAGCCATTTGCCTACAGGAGAATTCTTTTCCAAAAGCCGGAATCAAGACTATATCCGGAGACCCTTTAAGCCCAGAATCAAAATCTACCGGCTCATAAAAATCTTTTAAAGCACGGAAGTCATTTATTTTTTTAAACCTGCCTTGCCATAAAGAGATATCTTCTGCCTTATGTATCCGGATAGGCTCATAACATGGATAGATATGTTTATCGTCGTGCAGGATAAGATTGTCTGAAAAAAACTGACCCCCGGCGTCTTTTGAAAGCTCCAGTGAAAGTGTGGTTTTCCCGATCCCCTCCAGCCCACAGATTAAAATACACCGGCCGTTATTTTTTAGCGCAGATGCGTGCAAAGGATGAATATTTTTAAAATACTCCAAATACCAAAAAGCCGGATAGTACACCAAAGGATAGGTCAAATCAAAAAAATGCGGCTCTCGCTGCTGGCCAAGAACGACGTAGCGCATAAAGTCTTTAAGCGGCTTTACCTTTAAAGCCGCGCTTAGCTTAAAACAATCTTTAGTAAAAAAATATTCGAACCAGATCTTGGTCTTACGGCCAATCTTTCTCTGTGTAGCCAGTTTCTGCTCCCCAACCAAGGTATTCGCTCCCAAGGCATACATGCCGGAGGAACCAAGACGCGGCTTATCCTGCCAGCAAACATCTATTTGCATCTGACAACCGGCGGAATTTTCGCCTGCGGTAATCTTATTAAAACACGCGGCTAAATAATTGTAATATTTACGGTTATTGGTATTGATACATATTTTAAGGCCCGGAAGCTGAATTGAAATAATTAGGGGTATCTTCATATTGTTGTATCTATTACTAATCTCGCTATTCCTTGGGAGTTTCGCTCCTTAAGAGGAGGATTATCCCTCTTAACACCTAACAAGCTCTTATAGCAAAACGCTATTCTTCCTCAATTCTACCGGCATCCACCCTCGGTAGAATTATCAAAAATCCTTTGTTCGCTATATGATTATATACTCACCTTAATAAATATCAATAAATTAATTTGTAAAAGCCCTGCCTATTTCGTGACCTAAAAGGAATTCTTCTGCGGTTAACCTTTTTTTGCCTTCAAGCTGTAATTCCTGAATCAGCAAAAATCCTTTTCCTGTTTTTACGGTTATCCCTTCTTTTGCCGCGGCTACTATCCCTCCGAAAGGACAAGAATCCGCTTGAGGCAACTTACAATCAAGAGGCTTTGCTTTGTAAATCTTTAGCAGCTTTCCGTTATAGCATGTAAAAGCTCCCGGCCAAGGTTGAACCCCGCGGATAAGATTGGTTATCTCTTGCGCTGTTCTTTCCCAATTAATAAGTCCATCGCTTTTTTTAAGCTTAGGGGCAAAGACAACCTTTCTTTCATCCTGCTCTATTAATTTATAGATTTCACTCTTTATCAAGGGAAGAGCCTTTAATAATAAATCCGCGCCTAAATCGCGCAGTTTAAACTCTAAAGAGGCAGAATCATCCGTACCTAAAATATCTATTTTTTGCTGTAAGATTATCGGGCCGGAGTCCATCTTCTTAGTTACCTGCATAATAGTTACACCCGTAACCTTTTCGCCATTTATTATTGCCCAATTTATAGGTGCTGCGCCGCGGTATTTAGGCAAGAGCGAAGCGTGGATATTTAAGGGAAATACTTTTGGAATATCTAAAACTTCCTGCGACAAAATCTGACCATAAGAGACTATTACAAAAATATCCGCGTTAAGCTTTTTTAAATACCCAACTGATTTAGTGGTGTTGACGTTTTCCGGCTGAAAGACCTTTAGGTTTGCCTCTAATGCTTTCGCCTTGATATCAGTATACCCTAAACGCAGATGCCTGCCCTTCTTCTTATCCGGCTGGGTAACAACGCAAAGGACTTTATGCTTATTTTTAATAAGCGCCTCAAGCGCTGGGACTGCGAAATTATCACTTCCGAAAAATAATATTTTCATTAAACAGTTAATAATTAGCAGATAAATTCAAAAGAAGAGAACAAAATTAAGTTTAACGAATAAAAATATTACTGAGCACTAGCATCGTTAATTCTATCCGTTACATCTATTAAGCAAGACCTATCTTTTAAATCCCAACAATAACTCTTGTCCTCTAATAAAATATAGCCTGCATTAAAATAAAGATTAAATATCACCCTAAATGTGTTTACTGGTGATATTGACTCATAAAGATTGCTATAGTCTTTATCGGGAAAATAATACGCATTCAAAATTGAATACGGCTCTTTCCAATATGTTTTATCAAAATTTTTCCAATTCACCATAGAACGAGGACCGTGGTCGCCTTGTAAAACAATAATTGGAGGTTCTTCAGATATAGTTAAGATGTGGTCTATGAAATCCATTAACTTCACATTGATAAATTCTACTTGATCTTTATAACCCTGGATATACTCATCCTTAGTTCCACCCGAAAGAATAAAATCCGTTGAATCTTTGGTATTAAAAGGCCTATTTGGTTGAATTTCTTCCCCTTTTGGCCCAAATACAAAAGGCGGATGAGGAGAAAATAAATATGCAAAAATGAAATAGGGCGGTTCCCAATTAACTGTATCTTTAAGCGCATCAAAAACATAAATAATTCGTTTCCTATGTGTAGAATAAAAACCCTTAAACACTGCTCGCGATAATGGCGTTAAGGAGCGAATAGGTGTAAGATTTATAAGTTCTGCTTGGAAATCATTTAACCTCAATTTCAGTCCAAACATTTTATAAACATCTACTCTTTTTATATTTAAAAGATCTTTTCCTGAAGTGATAACTGCGGTTTTATAACCAAGCTGCTTTAGCAAACGAAAAACATTATAATCTACTGCCCAGCTATATTCAGGGTTAGCAAGATATTGTAAGTTTAAAGAAGATGGAATGGATAATGTAGTCGTGTGATAATTAGATCGGCTCTTATTCGCTATGTAGAAACCTTTCTTGGCTAAATAATTGATAAAATTGGAATTGTCATAATTATATACCTCTTTTAAAATATCAGATCTTGCGTAGGCGTCCAGTATAATGTAATATATGTTTGGTTTTTTAATTAATACCGATTGTGTTAATCCCGTAAGATTTAACTCTTCTTTTTGTTTTTCTAAAGCCTCATTTCCTTTAGGAAAAACTATAGCTAATAAAAGAAACAAAAACAAAAAAGAAACAAAAATATTTAAAAATCTTGTCAAATTAGTTAAATTTCTTCCTTTTTTTACTAAACTAGCAAATCCAAGAAAAATAATAAAAAAGCACAAGAGTATAAACTTACCTGGGCCAATAGGGAAATTTAATATTTGTAAATAAAATCCCTTTAAAATACTACAAAAATGGTAGTAAGAAAAGAGTAGAATCCAAAAAACTGACACAATAGCAGCTGTTTTTTGATGATTTTTAAATACCAAAAACACCGATAATAGTAAAAAAACAGTTAATAAAAGCAGGAGAATTATCGGGATAAAAACTACAGAAAACATAAGCTCTTTTTTATTATGGATAAAAAGGGCGATAACCGGATACACCGCAAATAAAAACGGATGCAGTAAAAATACCCTTTCTTTTTTCATTCTTACTCCCTTTTTCGCATTAAATACAAAATCCTTTTAGAGCCTTTAATACTTACCCGTTTCTCTATAATAAAATCTGCGCTAAATTCCCTTTCAAAATGTTCTTGAGTGTAATCTTTAAATATGTCTTTTCTTAAGCTAAGCATCTCTTTTACCATCAAATCATCCTTAGGCACAAATTCGATGATTAAGCTTTTCGATATTTGCTTTAGGAATTCAGAAATTTTTCTAAAAGGAATATTACAAGTGATGGCTAAATGATGAATTAAGGCAAGCGCAATCACTAAATCAAACGGCCCTCTTTCAATAAAAGAGCTCCTCTCTTTGTTGTCCCATCCTATGCCGGGAGTGGGGTTAACCACATCAAGAATCAAAGATAATATATTCTCTTCTTTGTTTTTTAAGGAATAAAGATAACTCTCCTCAACGCAAACTGAGTCAAAATCGCTAGAAATAACATAAAAACCTTTCTTAGAAAAAATACGGCTTAATAAACCAATATTAGCCCCTAAAGAACAAACTATTTTCCCGGGAGTTTTCTCAGCAAACCCTTCTATAATCTGTTTTTTATGCTCTAAACTTTGGGGAGAATAACTTTCTTTCTTTTGATAATAATCCGACCAGCTGGTTTTAAATGGCTTGCCTTTTATCGCCCGTATAGCAGAATGAAAACTATCTATTAAACCGTAAAATGAATCTATACCGAATCTATGTTCCTGAATTCTTTCTTTTAAAGATGTGGTTTTAAGGGTGCTTTTTTCTGCTTTTGAATGTAGGTAAAAATGTAGGAATAAACCGAAATTCAACCTTGCCGAATATGGGAGTAATGAAACAGTTAAATCAAGAGGCAATCCATCAATATAAGACTTTAATAATTGCCCTAACCTAACATCTTTCAAGCCCATAAGAGCAAGGGGAGCTAAAAAATGCTTGCAAAACTGCCTATAGGCAACCCAGGGTTTACCTGAAACAAGCTTCTCAAAGGAAAGAGTATCGATAAAAACCGGCTTATACCCTAAGAATTGAATATTATATGCGCTACTATCTTTAAGAGACATCCCGTATTTTAAAGCAGTTTTTTGAATTTTTAAGGTAAGCAGAGCCGCTTCTTTTAACTGGCTAAAGCACCATTCATAAGGAAAAGAGATAAAAGGAATAATCTCCGGCTTAATTATCTTATAAACAGAATTATCATTATTATCTATTTCAATATGCGGAATTATTGCTTTAATAGAAACTAACTCATCATAAAGCCCGCTATTGATGAATAAATCATAGTCGTCTTTATAGCAATGGTTAATACTTCGGTATAATACATTATTCTTGTAATATACGCTTCCGCTTGGATCGCGAAAAGAAGATTGATCTTCGCCGTTTTTCAATTTAACCCCTTTTAAATAAACTACGCAATTTTACAAAGATATTTTTAATCCTTCTAAAAATGGCCCGCCAAAAACTCTTGAGAAAAAACAATGCACCAAGCAAACCGGCAAGCAACATTTGCAAAAAAAAGCTTCCTGTCCCGGGATCAAGATAAGCATAAACTGGCCGGATTAAACTTGCACAAAACAAAATTACAAGAAAAATAACAATCCTAAATCTATTATTATACCCCATTATACCAATTTCCTTTCTTAGTATAATTATACTGCTATCTACTTCTGCTAACCATCTACACTGGATCTATATCTACAGTTGTTATTATACCCGAATACCTCGTATCCTTTAAATGATTTTTCAAGAACTTGCTTAAGGTTAATGGGCTTGAAGCACTGAATAGTATCTGCCAGTAGTAATTACCGCGCAGTTTTGGGGGCTCACCCGGATTTATAGAGAGGGTTTTTATACCTCTACTACCTTCTTTTAATTTTTCAAATAAGTTTTCTGCTGCTTTTTTAACCTTATCCTCCACTCTTCCGCGCAGTTTTAAAAGCGCCATACTCTTAAATGGAGGGTATTTAAGTTGTTTCCTCAATTTTAACTCCTGCGTGTAAAAAATCTGCGGGTCTTTCTTTTCTAAAGACTTAAAAATATGATGCCGGGGATAAGTTGTTAAGATAATTATTTTTTTAGATGTTAAGGCAACTAACCCTGACAATAAATAAAAGACCTTTTCTGCGGCCATAAAGTCAACGCGATTTAAGGCATTATCAATATTTAATACGCAGATTAAGTCAAAATCATTACCCTCTTCCTTTAGTATGGCACTTGTTGAGACAATGATATCCTTTCCGATACGCGCTTGAGGGAATATACGTGCAAGCTCACTTTCAACTTTATCCGTACCTAAACCAAAGTATTTAATATAGCCGGCATTACAATTCGGACAGATATCAGGAGGCGTCATCTTAAAAGCGCAGTGGCGGCATTTTAATAGATTTTGATCATAATGATAAACTAAGCTTGTATTGCACGCCGGGCATTTTAATGCCTTGCCACAGTTATGGCAGGCAGAAAAAGTTGCAAAACCCCTACGGTTTATAAAGACGAGGGTTTTACCCTTTTGGGAGAGTACAGAAAATATAGCATCTGTTACTGCCCTAGGAAATATCGCCTTGCTTTTTCTATCAGCATAAGGCATGCGCTTGGTATCTATTATAGATATCTCTGGATACGGCTTTACCCTATTTAAGATTTGATAGGTAGCTTTCTTCTCTTGTGTGAGAAAAAAACTCTCCACAGAAGGGCTTGTACTTTCTAAAATAACCTGGGCACCCTCTGTCTCTGCACGCATAAAAGCTATTTGGCGAGCGTGATAATGAGGAGACTGCTCCTGTTTATAAACTGAATCTTCCTCACGGTCTATGATAATTAACTTTAAGTTATTAAGCGGAGCAAAGATAGCTGAACGAGTCCCTACAACTACACACCTCTGCTTAAGGCGCGCCTCCTGCCAAATTAAAGACTCATCTTTCTCTTTACGGTGAAAAAGGAAAACATCTTTTATCCGAGCTTTCTCAAAAATGTCTTTGGCTTTTAAGAGTGTCTGTATGTCGCTGAATAATACTATTACGGAGTTGCCCGCGCTCTCTGCCTTCTTTAACTCCTCTATATAAAACTCCCACCTCTTCCCCGGCTCCCTCCCCTCTAATACCTGGGGGACGCTCCCGGAGGGGCTACTTGCCGTTTTCAAAAGCGAAGTAGTACCTTGGGGAGCGTCCCCCAGGGTTTTGCCTTTACGAAGTTGTAAGGGTAACATTGCTTCTATTGCTTCGCCGTAGGAAGAACAGCAATAATCAGCTAAGCTTCTGGCAAGCAAAAGTAGGTTCTTACTTAATAAAGGACTCTTGTCAATCAACCCTAAAATCTCTTTAACCTTCTTTATCTTTGTCCTCTTTGCTAATCCAACTACATACCCGACTGACTTTTTATTACGGAAATTAACCCAAGCCCTTGCGCCAATAGAAACCTCCTTCTCCAATTCTTTTGGCACAAGGTAATCAAAAGCGCAATCTAAAGGCAACCCTAAAACAACCTTAACGTATAACATTAGATATCTCCTGGCAGGCAAAGGGCTTTTTTACCCACTCTAACCTCTCCTTCATCTCTTCAAGCTTAGCAGGATTATTCTTTAAAACTATAATTATATCTCTTAACTCCTTAAGACTTTTCGGAACGAAACCAACCCCCATATCTTGCATCGCCTCAACATTACTAGCCTCCTGTCCCGGGATAATAGAAATAAAAATCGGAACTAACCCCATATTAATGATCTCAGCTATAGTAGAACCCCCTGCCTTTGTCACAATGCAATCAGAGACCGCCATTAACTCTTCGGTATTATTTATATACCCAAAAACTTTTACATTCGGCAATCTCTCCCTTAAAAGCCTCTTACACAACTTCTCATTAGACGCACAAACCACCAACACCTGCGCCTTAAAAGAAAGCATCCAAGCAATCTTCTTTAAGGGTCCTGTGCCAAAGCTTCCGGTCATAAGCATAACCGTAAACTTATCCGGATTAATCCCGATTTTCTCTGCCAGCGCCTTGCGGTCAAATTCTTTCAAAAACTTCTGATGAAAAGGAAGGCCAAATACTTTTATTTTTTCTTCCCTAACCCCCTCGCTTAAAAGCCGCTTCTTAGTAAAATCAGACGCTACAATATAAAAATCAGTCCCTTGCGCAATCCAATAAGGATGAACGCCAAAATCAGTAATAATCGTCATCAACTTTGAGGTAATTTTCTTCTTGCGCTTTAATAACGCGGCAATATCCGCAGAGAGGAAATGCGTAGAGATAATATAATCGGGGTTTTTGCGGATAAGATAACGGATAAAACTTAAAGAATTGATATTATTTACAAATGTAGCAATCGGCGCGCTTAAAAAACGAAAGGCCTTAAACTCTGTCAACCAAAAAGCAAACCACCAAAGCCCAACCGCATACCTAACAAGAAAAGAATATCCTACAATATAATCAAATCTAAATAGGGCATTCGTCCTATCTAAGACGTCAATAATTTTTAAGGATAAATCCGGGCGGTTTGCCTTTAAATAATCATAGACTGCCTCTGCTGCGCGCCTATGCCCTGCGCCTGCCGAAGCATACACAATCAAAACTCTCATACGCCTATCCTTTAACCTAGGGGACGCTCCCGTAGGAGCCACCCTCCATTGACTTTTGGCTAAAAATTAAAGATTTTTTATCAAAAACAGGTATTTTTGAGAGCAGGGTGGTACCTTGGGGAGCGTCCCCCAGCTTTTAAGAGGTATTTTGCCGCGCTATAGAGGTCCTTAAAGGTAAAGTCAGGAGCAACCTCCCATTTAAGCTTATTTTTTAACTTTTCTTTTCCCGAAAAGACAAGGATAGATTTACAACCGGCGTTTTTAGCGGCAAACACATCGCGGATAGTATCCCCGATAAAAAAAGCCTTTTTAAGGTTAATCTTAAACTCGCGCGCAGCCTTCTTTAGCATCCCCGGCTTTGGCTTACGACAAGAGCAACCTGCGTTTTTATGATGGGTGCAATAATAAACCTTATCAATATGCCCGCCTGCTTTTTTAACCTCTAAAAGCATAAAAGAGGTTATTTTATCTAAAGTCTTTTGGCTGTATATGCCCCTGCCAACTCCGGCTTGGTTAGAGGCAACAAATATCTTATACCCTGCCTTACTTAAAAGTGCTATCGCCTTCTTTGCCTTTGGCAAAAACTTAAACTTAACCAAAGACGTTACATACTCCCTATCCCCAGGGTATTTGTTAATAACCCCGTCCCTATCCAAAAACACAACCCTCATATTAGGGACACCCAACTTGCCAATCGGGCGGCTGTCCCCGCTCCTTTCTATTTGGGGACACCCGTAGCTTTAGCAGATTGGGTGTCCCTGTTAAGCATTTCTTTGTATTTTGCGTAACTTAATATTTGATATAAAGTATCAAAAAAAGCAATAATAAACCCATACATTCCGTCTTTATAGGCCTTCTTACGCAGATAACGCCTGAAGAAACGATCCACCGCCCTCCAAATTATATGCCCCAAACTCATCTTACGCCCTGTATTAATCCACTTTTTTGCCTCCAAAGTGGACTGACGGTTAACGCTATTAAGAAAGTGCTCTAAATCCGGATACCCTTTATGAATTATATCCGATTTTAAACGACCACACTTCCCTTCAATAAAAGCCCTGGGGTGCACCTCAACCTCTTCGTACTTAAACTTATCTCTCCTAAATAACCGCACCTTAGAAGCAGGGTACCACCCCCCATACCTTACCCAATAATTACTAATATAATTGCGTAACGGAATACTAAACGCCACAAATTCCTCAGACTGAATTGCCTGTTCAATCTCTATCTTTAACTCAGGCGTTACGGACTCATCCGCATCTAAACTTAAAGCCCAAGGATTCCGCGCCTGTGCATACGCCCAATTCCTATGAGTTCCCTCAACATCCATCTTCCTTACAAAAACCTTTGCCCCAAACCCTTTAACAATCTCTATTGTCTTATCCGTACTTTCATCATCAACTACTATAATTTCATCTGCCCATTTAACAGACTCAAGACACTCTGCAATACACGCCTCTTCATTCTTTGTTATAACGACTACTGATAATTTAGCCATTAAGAAACTCCTTTATAGTTGAAATAATAAACTCTCTTTCCATCAAACTTAACCCAGGATCAATAGGAATCGCCAAGGTCTCCTTTGCCGCTCTCTCTGTCTCAGGAAAATCTCCCCTTTTGTATCCCAAATAAGTAAAACACTTCTGTAAATGTAGGGGAATAGAATAAAATATGCGCGAGTCAATACCTTTGCTTTTAAGAAATTTAAGCAATCCGTCTCTATTTTTAGCTACCCTTAATACATACTGGTGGTAAATATGCGTTGAGCAGTTGCTAACAAAAGGCGTTATTACCGGTAAACCTCTCAAACCCTTATTATAATATACTGCCAACGCCTGCCTCTCTTTATTCCATTTATCCAAATACTTTAACTTAAGATTAAGAACTGCCCCTTGAATCCCATCCATACGGTTATTACGGCCCAATAAAAGATGAATGTATTTATCTTTATTCCCTTGATTGCGCAATATCCTTATCTTCTCTGCTATAGTTTTACTATTAGTCAAAACCATTCCTGCATCCCCAAATGCGCCTAAGTTCTTCCCCGGGAAAAAACTAACGCTCCCGCAGTCTCCGATTGTTCCGGCTTTTCTTCCACAATATTCTGCTCCGAATGCCTGCGCAGCATCTTCAATAACCTTTAATTTATACTTACGCGCTATCTTCATAACTCCGCCCATATCCACGCATTGGCCATAAAGATGAACGGGAATAATAGCTTTTATTTTATTCTTTCTCTTTAGTATCTTCCCTATACTCTCAATGGAAATATTATAAGAATTCGGGTCAATATCCGCAAAAACCGGTATAGCCCCTATAGCTGAAATTGCTCCTGCTGTAGCATAATAAGTAAACGCAGGACAGATTACCCCATCACCCGGCTTAATACCTAAGGCAAGCAAGCTTAAAGAGATTGAATCAGTCCCATTTGATACACCTATGGCATATTTACAACCACAGTATTTAACAACACTCTCCTCAAACTCCTCAACTGCCTTGCCTAAGATAAAAGAGGCATTATCTATAACTTTTGCTATTGCGCTATCTATCTTTTTTCTTATTGGCTTAATCTGCCTCTTTAAATTTAATGCCGGTATTTTCATTCTTCTCCTTTTGACTACCTCTTAGGGACTGTCCCCGCAGAGAGCTACCCCTGATAGAAACCAAGGGGACTGTCCCTAGATAACTCTCTCACTCAAAATCTTAACCACCGCCTCATAAACCTCATCAACACTTATCCCTTTCAAACACTCCCTATCTCTCTTACACTCAGGCAGCCTAAAATTCTTATAACAAGGCCTACATTCCCCCTGCCACGCTAAGACCTTATGATTATTATCTAAAGGAAACGGTCCATAAACCTTTTCATCTACAGGACCCATAACTGTTACTGTTTTAACCCCTAAGCCAACTGCAATATGCATTGGCCCGCCGTCATTACTGATAAAAAGCCCGCAATTATTTATTATTGCCGGTAATAAATTAAGCCCTATCTTGCCTGTAAAATCTATAGGTTTACTGCGCATAGCATTAGTAATTACTCCTGCTAAATGTTTATCGCTCTCATCGCCAAGCAATAATATCCTTGCCTTAAACCTTTCAACTAATCTATCAGCTATCTGCGCAAACTTTAAAGCCGGCCAGTGCCTATAAACTGCATCCTTCCCCCAACTACCGCCTGCCCCGGGCGCAATACCAACTAATAAATCCTCCTCTTTTACCCCTACCTTACTAAGCATATCCTTGGCTTGCGCTCTCAAAGAACCGGGAATTTTTAAATCCAAATCTTTCCTTTTAGGGGTTATATCCAAAAAACGTAATAAATCAAGATAGTACTCTATGGCGTGCTTGTCATTATAACCGGTAATATCAATTTTATCGGTCAAAAACCTACCTCTGCCTTTATAGTTAAAACCAATCCGTTTCTTTATACCAATTATCTTAGCCAATAATCCGTAGCGGTGGTCAAGGGAAAAATCAAGGCAAAGATTAAAACGCTCTTTTTTAAGAGCCAAGACAAGCTTTAAAGAATTTAAAAACCCCTTAAAAAATGATTCCTTGTATAGTTTTTTAATATCTCCGCGCGATAAGGCAAATACTTTGTTAATTTTAGAATTATTTTCTAATAGCGGCTTTACCCTTAAATTACACCAATACCCGATAAAACACTCAGGATACACCTCTTTTAATGCCCTAATAACCGGCGTAGTAAAAAGAACATCCCCTATGCCAAAGGGATTGATTATAAGAATCCTATTAATCACTGTAATTAAGGGGCTTTCGTCCTTTTAAACAAGATATAATACCCTGATAATTTAGCCCAAAAACTAAAGGGCTTATTTGTATCAGAGTTAGTAACCTTAATTCTCTTTAGCTCATAAACATCGCGGTTATACTTTATATACCCGCGGTTCGTAGTACAAGCCCCCTTATATCCTACTTTCTTTACTAATTCTTTTGTTACTTGATTAAAAAGACCCGAAGGGTAACAAAAAAAATCTGCCGGCTTATTAATCTCTTTTTCAATTACTTTCTTAGAACCTGCCAATTCCTCTAATACTATCTTTTCATTAGTGTTTAACCCTAAATCTAAATGAGTTTTAGTATGACTTCCAAAAACTACCCCATAATTAGACATCTCCTTTATTTCATCCCAAGAGAGAAAGAAACCTCTTTCATTATCTTTAGAATTTTTTCTTATAAGGCCAGTTATAAGGAAAATAGTCGCGGAAAATCCGTAATGCTTTAAAATAGGATAAGCATAAGTAAAGTTATCCCTACGGCCGTCATCAAAGGTAATAACAACCTTGTTTCTTTTTACTCTCTTTTTACTCTCTATTATTTTAAGCAATTCATCTAAAGATATAACCTCATACCCCTTACTCTTTAAATACTTCATTTGGCGGTTAAAGTTTTCAGGCGTAACAATTAAACTCCCTTCGCCATAACCTATGGAATGATACATCAATATCGGAACTGTGTATCTTGGGGCAAGCCATAAATAATAAAACCCGCTTAAGAAAACTCCGGTTATTAATAGCGAAATTATTGATAATTTTAATTTATTTATGCGCATCATCTTTATTCAAGACAGAAGTTAGAGAAACCATCAAGCCCAATATAATCCAAAAGATAAAACTCAATTGAAATGAATATAGGTGAACTTCAAAAAAACTATGGGTTAGATAACTTACTAAACTAGCAGTTAGGCCTATCAAGATATAAGAATAGAGAGATTGGGGTGTTTTTAAAATTACCCTTATACTAAGATAAATTAAGTATCCTACAAATAGAAGAAAGGCTAACAATGAAAAAATACCAGACTCAGCCCATATTTGAAAGTAACAGTTATGCGCATAATAAACACCATAATTATTTGTATAACTAGCGCAATAATCCATAAAGGTTCCTACCCCTTTACCAAAATAAGGATTCTCTTTAATCATTCTCCAAGCGCCATGCATAAGAGAAAACCTGTCGCCATCACCCCTACTACGAAAACAAGTCAAAGCTAACGCTATTAAAGGTATACAAAAAATATAAGTAAACGAAAATAATACCCAAAATTTTTTCTTTAACCTTTGATAGTTAAAAAATAAAAGAATAAAAAATAAGCCCGCTGTAAGCCCTACCCATCCTCCTCTACAAAAAGTCCAATATAAAGATATAAGTAGAATAGATGCAACTGAATACAAAATTAATCTTATAAAAATATTCCTCTGTCTCCATAAACTAAAACTTAAAAATAAGGGAGTTAAAGAGGACAGAAAAGCTGCTAAGCTATTTTGGTTTTTAAATGGCCCTGTAATTGGATATGAAGAATTGATTAAAGTTCTGCCTCTTAAAAACTCAAAGCCAAAAAATTTCTGAGTAAAAACACTAAGAGCTACTAAAGTAGCGCTAAATAAAAAAACTAAAACTGCCCGGAGAATACGCTTTTTATCCTGAAAAGTATCTACTATCGCCCAAAGTAAAAAAGGAAACCTTCCCCACTTTATTAAAAGCGCCCATATACTTTTTTTGATTAACGGCCCGCTATTAATTAATGACATAGCCATAAAGATAAAGAAAAATAAAAGGAGTAAAGCTGGTATCTTGTTAGATTTTAAGGAAGAAAAATCTAAAGATACGGCTTTTTTGATTAAAAAAAACATAATTGTAAAACCGGCAAAAACACCTAAAGCAGCTATTGATATGGGAATAAAAAATATCATCCCATAGATTGAATATTCAACAGCCCTATCTAAGAGTTTTAATATCTTTAACTTCATAAACTTACAATCTCCTTTAGTTTTTCTACTATGAGAGCCCCGTTCATAACTGAGGCTAACTTTTCTAACTCCTTAACTTTTCTTCTTAAAACCCGCGAATCAAAACTATCTAACTGAGCAATAAAGATTTTATCGGCTTTAGTGGCTTTATCTCTTTCGGTATTTAAGAGTATCTCTTCATAAAGTTTTTCTCCCGGACGCAAACCAATATATTCTATTTTAATATCTACATCGGGCTTTAGACCATGGAGAAAGATCATTTCTTTAGCTAAATCTGCTATCTTTATTTGTTCTCCCATATCCAAAACAAAAATCTCTCCTCCTTGGCCCATGCTTCCTGCCTGTAGAACAAGCTGAGAAGCTTCCTGAACGCTCATAAAGTATCTTTTTACCTGCGGATGGGTAACCGTAACCGGCCCCCCTGCTTCAATCTGCTTTTTAAATAAAGGGATTACACTTCCATTTGAGCCTAAAACATTTCCAAACCTAACAGCCATATACTTAGTTTTGCTTAACTTTGCTTTTGCTTGCAAGACCATTTCAGTAACCCTCTTAGTCATCCCCATAACACTTGTAGGATTTACTGCTTTATCTGTAGAGATAAGTATAAACCTCTCTACCTTATAATGATTTGCCGCATAAACTAAGTTCCTTGTGCCGATAATGTTATTCTTAACTGCTGCCTCAGGGTTCTCTTCCATAAGCGGCACATGCTTATGCGCGGCTGAATGAAAAACAACCTGCGGCTTAAGAGAAGAAAAAACATTCTTGAGCAACCCAACATCTTTTACATCGCCGATTATTGTCCTAAACTTTATATACTTATATTTTGTTAAAAATTCAAGCCCTAAGTAATAAACTTCATTTTCATTATGGTCAAAAAAGATAATCTCTTTGGGGTTAAAGTTTACAATTTGTCTGCATAAAGCAGAACCAATAGACCCACCAGCGCCCGTAACTAAAACCACTTTTCCGGATATATAATTTTTGACCTCCTCTTCATTTATACTAACTGTCTCCCGCCCTAAAAGGTCTTCAGGCCTTATTTCACGGGGTTTAACTTCTAAATCTCCAGTTAATATTTTTTGTAAACCCGGAACAATCCTTATCCTAATAAAAGGAATCTGACAATAACTAACAATGCGCCTTATTGCTTCTCCTTTGGCTGAAGGAATAGCAATAATAATATCCTCTACGCCCGATCCTTTCACAATATCAGGAATATCTTTTACAGCCCCTAAAATAGGAACCCCCTGAATACGCAGACCTATTTTTCTGTTATCATCATCAATAAAACCAACTACCTCTAAATTAGTACTTGGGTTAAGCTGTGTTTCTTTTAGAACCATTATCCCTGCTTCGCCTGCTCCTATAACCAGGACTTTTCTCCTCTTAACTCTAATTTCAGGCCTAAATTTTTCTCTTATCAATCTATTAAAAAAACGAATCCCGGATATAAAACCAAGAGAAAAAACAAAATCAATAATAAAGACAGAGCGCGGGAAACCGCTAAAAGAAAATATGCCCTTATTTCTTCCTAAGTAAAAACCGAGAGCAAGGAAGAAACAAAGAGTGGATAAAATATTAGCTTTAAATATCCTCCAAATATCATCAATACCAGCGTATCTCCAGAGTCCTGAATAAAGTTTAAAAAAAGCAAAAATAATAAATTTAATTATAATAAGTATAGGTAAGGTACTAATAATTAACTGCCAATAATGTTCGGTTAGTTTAAAATCAAAACGAAGATAAAAAGATAAAATATAGGCAAGAATAACCAAAACTAAATGCAAAGCAATGGTTATTAATCGTCTAATTTTAAAAATAAACTTTTTTAGATCCATATTGATAGATTTACTTATGAGCGACTACAAAAATAACCTTATGTATTTTATCTATAACTTTATGTGAAATTTTAGTCGGCTCTATATACTCAACCAAACCATCAGAAATCTCACTTGGCAAAGGAATAAGCTTACCAAAAAAAATCCTTTTAAAAATCTCTTTACCCTTCATAGTTTTAGGCATTAAATTTAATTTTACAACTATTTTTTTAATAAAAGAAGTAATCTTATCTTTTATAAAACTATTCTCCGCCTTAAATCCTCCGTAAAATTCAAGTTTTTTAAATCCTGCCTTGCTTAATAAATTATTTAACTCTATAGTAGAAAAATAACGGTAACTGTAAGGAGAGGGATTAAAATCAAAAAGATCTTTGTTAGCAGTACAAATTATAAGTACCCCTCCCTCTTTTAAAATTCTAAGCGCTTCTTTTATGAATTTTTCCGGCTCATTGAGATAATATAACGCTTCATATAAAATAACTACATCAAAACTATTTGGCTTAAAAGGTAAGTTTAAGGCATCTATCTGTCCAATACCTAAATTATCTTTATCTTTATAATGTTTTATAGCATACTTCAAGCAATTTACATCTACATCCCCCCCGAAAACTCTCTTCGCCTGATTAGCAATATATCCAAGTCCCTGTCCGGAGCCACAGGCAACTTCCAAAACTTCTTTGTCCTTACAGAATTTAGCAGCAAATTTATAGCGTTGATACATGCGGCATATCTGTTCTTTAGTTACATTATAACCGGTTACTTCCGTAACAGATGAAAAATCAGTTTTTTTCATTTTGCCCTTTTAAAAAAATCTTTTATTACATCTATTACAATTTGCACCTCTTTATCCGATAATTCAGGATACATAGGCAAAGATAATACTTCGGAAGAAATACGCTCTGTTACAGGTAAATTAAAACGTCCCAAGTTAAGGGCAGCTTGTCTATTTAGCGGCACAGGCCATGAAACTAAGACCTCAACGCCGGATTCCCTAAGATACTTTACTAACGCATTACGGTTAGAGGACCTGATTACGTAGTTTTGATAAACATCAAAATAATCAGAACTTGATTTAGGGTGGATTACTATGTCGCCAACCCCTTTTAGGCCATTATCATATAACGATGCTATTGCCCTGCGCCTTTCTACCCATTTATCAAAATAATTAAACTTCATATTTAACAATGCCGCATGTAGATTATCCAATCTGGTGCACCAACCAAAACATTCTATCACCTCTACTGAGTCAACGCGTCCGTTATCACGGAAAGCTTTAATCTTCCTGGCTATTTTTTCATCATTAGTGCAAACCATACCACCATCTCCTGCCGTACCAAGCATCTTTGCAGGATAAAAACTAAAAATACCGGTATCCCCGAAAGAAGCGCACCGCTTGCCTTTAAATTTAGCCCCCAATGCCTGAGCAGCATCCTCAATAACTTTTAAATTGTATTTAGCTGAAAGACGCTTAAGATAGTCCATATCACAAGAGTGTCCATTAAGATGAACTGGAATTATACCTTTTGTCTTTGGGGTAATCGCTTTTTCAACCAGGGACATATCCATATTGAAATCATCTTTAATATCTACTAATATAGGAGTTGCCCCGCATTGCACAATAGCCCCGACCGTTGCCACAAAGGTATGGGCTACGGTTATAACCTCATCTCCCGGACCAAAACCTAAAGCGTGACAAGAAAGATAAAGGGCATCAGTCCCGGTATTTACGCCTATAGCGTATTTAGTACCTACATAATCGGCAATCCTTTTTTCAAACTCCTCAAGATGCCTACGTAATATAAAGTCCCCTCCGGACATAACCTCTTCAAAGACTGAATCAAATTCCCTCTTCATCTGACGGTATTGCTTTGGATAATTAACAAATTTTACGCCTGTTGACATGTTACCTCCTTTTAATATTAACAACTCTTTTTGCCGCTTTAATAATATCAACGGAATTAGGATAATACTCCTTTTCAAGCGCAAGGCTTGAAGGAGCAGGTGTGTCAGGAAGGGCTACCCGCATAATAGGAGATTTAAGAAAATAAAAGGCTTCCTCAGATATTAAGGCAGATATTTCAGCAGAGACCCCAAAAGAAGTCCACCCTCCGTCCACTATTAATAACCTCCCTGTTTTTTTGACAGAAGAAAATATCAACCTCTTATCTAACGGCTTAACCGTTCTAAGGTCTATAACTTCTACTTCTATACCCTCTTTTTGAAGCTCCATAGACGCCTTGATAGCTTCTAAGGTCATAAAAGAATTTGCAACAATAGTTAAATCTTTTCCCTTTCTTCTTATAGAACCTTTACCGATAGGAACTGAATAGATACCTTTAGGGACATTTCCCTTGGTTGCATAAAGCCATCTGTCGTCAATATAAACTATAGGGTTGTTATCCTTAATAGCCGATATCATTAATCCTTTAGCATCATAAGGGTTAGAAGGCATAACTACTTTTAATCCGGGGGTGTGCGCAAATAAAGCATGCAACGACTGAGAATGTTGTGCCCCTTGCTCTCCCCCCCTATTGATAATAAGCCAAAAAACTACGGGGACAGGAGCATCTCCTCCAAACATATAATTCCAATTTGCGGCTTGATTAATAACCGGATCCAATCCGTACATCAAGAAATCAATACGAGGATGCACAATAACCGGACGCATCCCCGCAATAGCAACACCCACTCCACAGCCGGTAATAGCGTTTTCAGATACAGGGGTATCTATAATCCTTCTTTCTCCGTATTTATCAATTAACCCGCGAGTAGTATTCCCTACATACCACGGACTTTTGACCCCCTGCCCTATAACAAAAACCCGCTTATCCTTAGCCATCATTAGGTCAAGCGCCTCATTAATTGCTAAACTAAATTGTAATTGCCTATTTTTAGCCATACAAATATAAATGGAGATCTTTTCCTTTAGGAAACTTACTAGTTAAAGCAAATTTATGCGCTTTTTTAATCTCCTTGCTAACCTCCACCTCTATCTTTTTTAATTTTAATTCGCTTATATTTTTTTTACTAAGTAAATACTTTTTTAAGAATAAAAGCGGATCTTTTTTTACCCAACGCTTAATTTCATCAAGGGGCCTTATATCAGTATGCACTCCCTGAATATTATCATCCGGGCCTACGTGACCATGCAAACGATAAGTCAAGCACTCTAAAAAAACAGGACCCTTGCCATTACGGCATAAAGAAACGGCTTCCCTTGCTTTTTCCAAAACCTTAAAAACATTATTGCCGCCTACTTTCCAAGTAGTTATCCTAAAAGGCTTCGCAATTTCAAAAATATCCTTAGAAACACGGCATTCGCTTATCGGCATATGAGTAGAATAAAGGTTATTCTCGCAAACAAATATGATCGGTAGCTTCTTCAAGGCGGAAAAATTTAAAGATTCATACAAGACTCCTTCTCCCGCAGCTCCATCACCAAAAAAACTTACCACTACTCTCTTCTCTTGGTTTATTTTAGTTGCTAAAGCCGCTCCTAGAGCTAGAGAAATTGTTCCGGCAACAACGGGAGTTGCACCAAGCATCCCAACGGAAACATCCCTTATGTGCATAGAACCACCCCGCCCCTTAGCGCATCCTGCTAAACGGCAATAAACCTCTGCTACTAATTTGTTTAAATCTCCGCCCTTAGCAAGATAATGCCCATGGGAACGGTGGTTCCCAAAAATTAAATCATCTTTTCTTAAAACAGAACAAACACCGACCGCAACTGCTTCTTGACCCGTACATAAATGAACCGGACATTTAATAACGCCTTTTAAAATAGGATCGATAAAACTTTCTTCGCAAAGCCTTATTTTCAACATCATCTTATAAATTTTTTTAATAAAATTTTTTGAATACATATTAAATCAATACCTTAAGTTTTATTAATATATTCTCTATCTTCTTTTGAAAGTTTCCAGCCAAAAACGCCCACATTTTGCTCAATTTGCCCAGGCTGTTTAATCCCAGTAAGAGCGCAGGTAACAAACGGATTATCCAAAACCCAACGTATAGCTATTTGAGCTGGAGTTTTATTATAAAAAGATGCTAACTTTTGTAATTTCTTTACTATTTTCATATTTTTAGTAAATTTTCTTCCTACCCAATCTTTATAATAATTTCTAATATCTTTTTTTTCAAATTTATACTCTTTATTGTATTTCCCGGTAAAAAGCCCTTGCATTAAAGTACTATAAGTAATCATACTTATTTTTTGTTCTTGGCAAAAAGGGATCAATTTATTTTCAATCTTTCGCATCGTTATATTATAAGGTAATTGTAATGATTCTAAGCGCGAAATTTTCTGGGCTTCCTTAATCAATTTAACTGAAAAATTAGAACAACCAATATACTTGATTTTACCTTTCTCCTGACACTTTCTTAGAGCCACCATAGTTTCAGAAATTGAAGTTATATTATCCGGCCAATGTATCTGATAAAGAGGAATACAATCAACTCCTAACCGCTTTAAACTATTATCTAATGCTTCTACTACTCTTTTAGAGCTAATATCTTTAGTTATTTTACCAGATTTATCCCACTTTAATCCAAATTTTGTAGCAATTATTACCTTGCTCCGATTAGTACCTAAGGCTTTAGATAAAATTCTTTCGGAATGCCCAAATCCATACACATCTGCTGTATCAAAAAAATTAACTCCTAAATCTAAAGCCCTACGAATAGCAGCTATAGAATCTTTGTCATCTACTTTCCCCCAACCATGCCCTCCCATAGCCCAACAACCAAACCCAATTCTTGAAACCTTTAAATCAGTTAACCCTAGTCTCTTGTACTCCATAATACATTGAATTTAAATAAAATAGATTTGATAGTCTGTATAATAATTTTTATATCCTTTAAAAAGGAATACTCTTTAACGTATTTTATTCTTAATTCATTCTTCTTTGGTTCAATCTCCTGTAAATATTTAGCATCTACATCATCATCCCCCAAAATACTGTCTAAATCTATAAATTCTATCGAAGAGTAATCTGTAAGTCCCGGCTTAACAGTTAAAATAATCTTCTCTTCATCTTTATATAATTTTGTATATTCTTCAACTTGAGGGCGAGGCCCCACAATGCTCATCTCTCCTTTTAAAACATTAATAAGTTGTGGAATCTCATCTAATTTATATTTACGTAAAAATTTTCCTATTTTTGTAAGTCGTGCATCATTGAGGGCGGTAGAATACCCACCTTTAGCCTCAGCATTAACTACCATAGACCTAAATTTAATGATTCTAAAAGGCCTACCATTGAGTCCTACTCTAACGCCTTGATAGAAAACCGGGCCTTTTGTAGCAAGCTTAATAGTAAACGAAATCAATATAATAATAGGAATAAAAAAATATAAACTTAATAATGATACAACTAAGTCAAATGCTCTTTTCAGCATACCTAACTCTATTTTTTGGGGCCTTTAGCAATAAAAATCATAATCCAAGCAAATTTACCGATAAAATCCCTCCTAAGCAATAGGCTATCTACTTGATCTAAAAAAGTCCGTAGAAATTTAAAAAACGGAGTCTTCCTAAAAGGCACAGCCATTAACACCGTTAAATGGAAAAATTTAACATCTACACTTTTGAAGTATCTTCTTACAATATTCAAGTCTTCTAGGCTAAGAATATGCTCTACCTCCCATTTAGTCCTAAGATGAGGCGTAAGTTTGCGATACAAATGGATAAATAGATTATGACGAAGAGACTCGACACAAATCATTTCAGCGTTAGGTTTTAGAACCCGAGATAATTCTTTCATAGATTTATCTAAATCTACATGATGCAAAACTCCGTATTCAACCCCTAAGTCAAATGTATTATCCGGAAAATTGAGGTTTTCACCATCCATAACGATAAATTTACAACGATTAGATAACCCCATTTTCTTAGCATTAAGATTAGCATTGGCCACACCTTCCGGTGAAATATCAATACCTAAAGTATCAGCGCCTTGTTGCGCTGCATAAATTCCGTTTTCTCCGTTTCCACAACCAAAATCTAAAATTTTTAAACCGGGCTTACACTTTTTTTTTAACCAGTCATATTGATATTTTTCACTAAGGGAAGTTACAGAATAAAATTTCATATTAGAAAAGTAGTAATTAAACGCTTTTTGATTAACTATCAGCGAATTGAGATTATTTGCTTGTTCTGATATATTTGTATCGGTATGGCGCTCAAATCCACGTAATATATTTCTACGCTTTCGAGAATGCTCTATCTCTTTAAGTTTACGCTCTTCTAAATGCATTTTTGTTTTTTATATCTTTTATTGCCTGGGACAATAAGTATTCCATTTTGTCGGAAAGCTTACATATATTAAAATTATTTTCTATAAAATACCTACCCCTTTTGCCCATTTCTATCCGATCTTGCACAGACATCTTTTCGATTTTAAATAATGCCTCTACCATCTCACGAGGATTTTCAGGAGGGATAGAAAACCCTGCTCCGGATTCTAGCACCGGATCATTTGGCGCTTTGCCAGAAAAAATAACTGGCTTCCCTGACGCAAGATAATCATATAATTTATTAAGATTTAAGCCGAAACGAAATGAATCCGAAGCTATAACACTAGCAACTAAAATATCTGCTTCTGCTTGAAGCCTTGGCACTTCAGATTTCATAACAGGATCCCAAAACTCTACATTCGTTAATTTATTTAGCAATACATATTTTTGGCAGTCAGCCTTTTTGATACCACTACCAATAAGAATAAAACGAAAATTCGTGTTTTCTAAATCTTTAATGATTTTTGCTGACTTTATAATAGTGATTACATCATGGGCTTTACCAAAACCACCAACATACATCACAATTAAAGGCCGATTCTGCTCTTCGCTATATTCCTTAAAATTAGAATAGCGCTCCAAATCTACTCCGTTTGGAATCCAGGTAATCTTCTTCGGGTCTCCTCCGCTTTCAAGCACATGTTGATGAATAAAAGGCATAGTAGCAGAAATACGACAAGATTTACGGTATAAATATTTTTCCATAGAGCGAAAAATATAATAAATAGGATTTCTTTTAGAGAGCCCGCCATCATAAACTAAAGCAATCGGCCAAACATCCCTAACCTCAAAAACAAAAGCTACGCCTTTTATATGAGAAATTATTGCCGCTACTAAACCGGTTAGTAGCGGTACAGAAGGGCCGATTATTACGTCAGGTTTATCTTTTAGTAACGAATTTGCTACTTGAATAATACGCATAGCATTTAACAACATATTCAACCCTCGTCCCCAATTATTACCAGAATAATGTATGGTGCGAAGCCAAATTACTCGAATCCCCTCAATATCTTCAATTCGCCATTTCTCACCAATATCTAAATGCTCTGTACGCGTCCAATGGCAATAGCTGTTGGTAAACATAGTGACTTTATGCCCTCGCTTAACGAGCTCTTTAGAAAAATCATAAGTTCTTGAAGATATACCTTTAGGTTGATCATAGGCAGAAATATACCAAATATTCATTTTCTAAATATTCCTGTATAATTTAGGAATTTGATTAATTATTTTTATCGTCTTTACAAAATCAACCCCGATAGCATCCAAATACCATTTAATATTTTCATACCTTGGCCTATTTTCTTCTTTAACCATATTTAAGGCATCTTCCCGGGTTAATTGCCCTTCGCGTATTTGATTGCTTCTAAAGGTGTCGTGCTCGGTAAACCCGGCAACGGTATAATAAATGTAATTGTAGAAGGCGGCTGTTCCGTCACCAATGCGCCAGGTAGCCTCTGTATCATTAGCTCTTTCCCACTGATATCCCTTTAAGACCTCATCTATAAGGCCTTCATCCCAACGCCAATAATCAAATATATGGTAGTAATCTCTTTTTTTAGTAAAAGAACGATGATATTCCCCGTAGAGGGTGTCCCAAAGCGACCAATTAAAATAACCGGGGCTTCGCAACATCGCTTTTAATCTAAGGCAATGGTAAACTATCTGCTTAGAGAATCCGTGCATATATACCCGTTTTTCTTCAAAATCAGGCTTAACGCCAAGAAATCCAGCTTTAAAATGAGTTACTTCAAGAGGATTAACCCCCCACAAATTCAAATTGATTCCGGTTTGTTTCTTTACTCTTTCTACATGGCGGAAAAAATGCTTATCACCTGCCGTAAGAATGCTAACCATACCCAAATGCGGAGACTTTAACCAAGCCTTAAGGTTTATTGCAATATTACGCCGCTTTTTAGCTATATTATCGGTAATAGTAATATTCTCAACCCCTAAAGCAGAGCACATCCGGCTGATATTCCTTTTCCCTAAACCGGTAATCATACCCCAATCATAGGTATAAGTTACCGGCTTCATCTTTAACTCATTAACTATAAGATGCAAAGCATAAGAGCTATCGCGCCCCCCTGAAAAAGGGACTATGCAATCTGGGCTGTTTTTTCTGCGGTAAGGCTCAACTAACCTCAAAAGCTCTTCTTTAGGCTTCGGATTATTGCGTAATTTATAATTATTACAATAATTACAGACCCCCTTTGAATCAAACGAAATAAAAGGCATAGTCTCTGGGAGGATACATTTAGTGCATCGCTTAAAAGAAAGACGAAGGTATTCTAAGATGTTCTTTTCTTGTATAGTATTCTTGGTGGAAATCAAGTTTAATTACCTCCAATAAGTATACTTAAAACAAATAGTTCATTTATTAAAACTAGAATAAAGAGCCAATAGCTTTATTTCTTGGGATTTCCAAGTAAACAAGGGCGCAGTTCTATTAACATTGTCTAGTAGTTCTTTTTTATCCATATTTGTTATTTCCTCAACCGCTGATATAAAACCTCTAACATTATTCTCTAAAGCTACTACTCCAACTTTATACTTATCTACAAACCTTTTCATTTCAGGTAAATTTGAACATATTATAGGTAAACCAGCTGCTAAATATTCAAACATTTTATTAGGCAAGCAATATCTATCTGACAAAGAGACGTCTTCTATAAAAGAAACGCCAAAATCAGCTGAAGCAGTATATTCCAATAATACTCCTGGAGAAACTGGTTTATGATAAAATAATATTTTATTACTTTGATTTGATATAATTATTCTTTTATACAGCTCTCCTTCCCCCATAAAAATAATCACATGCTTATCATCGCTCTTTTTTAAAAAAGCCTCTATCAAAATTTCAATACCCCTACCCTTACATAAGTAACCTTGATATAAAAATATAAGTTGATCCTTTCTAATCCCGAACCTTTTCCTAAAATGATCATGCGAAAGTAATGTTTGAGAAGTAACTAACGGACAATTAAGTATCACTTCGGGCTTTTTTATGTAATATAAGCGGGAATACTCTTCTGCAATAGAATCACTTACTACAATAACCGCATCAGCATATTTAATTAACAACCGCTCAATAATTATTGCTATTATTTTCCCTATCCCAGTTAAACCGTTTCTTTGGGTTTCATGCTCATGGGCATCATAAATGACATGTATAAAATTAAAGGATGCCCATTTAAAGAATACCCCGATAGGTAAAGCTAAAAGATCATGACAATGTATAAGGAATATATTTTTAGATTTATAATAAACGACTATTTTGAAAAAAAATAAGAAGTACTTAATAGCTTTAATAAAAAATCCCTTGTTTCTACTTTTCGTGAGTAATTTTATCCGATGAACTTTAACCCCGTCGATAACCTCATCCGCGGGTAGACCATCTTTATGAAAAGCGATTACTGTAACATTATACCCATATTCGCGTAATGAACGAGCTTCATTTAAAACGCGATTATCATGAGTAAACTCATTTAATAAAATCATTAATAATTTTTTCATTGCTATAAATTATTTTTAAAAATACTAACAAATATACTAAATCTAAAAAACAAAAAACCTATAACTAATTATAATCTAACTCAGCGATTAACTGATCAATCGCCCAAACCTGATTTTGAATATCTGAAACAGAACTACTTCTTGCGTATCGCTTACAAACATATTCATTTAATGTTACCCTATTCCCCGCAATAGACAACAATTCATTTAATGAAGGATACAGCCATCCATTTTCTACTAAAAAACGAAAATGATTAATCAACGTCAATAGACGTCTTTTAGGAAAAAGGTTAAACATAACTATAAGCGCTCTAGCGTCCATAGTTCTATATGAAATATGCGCATAAGCGTTTTTGTTTCCTGAGTAAGAAAGAGTATTTAAAGAAGTTTTTGAATCCTCTTGCCAACCAATATCCCCAACCCCTCCCCAATAACGCCACAAATAAGGTAATTTATTATTAAACTCGTTGAGTAATATATAATCCAGTAAATTACATAACCATTTTAAAACTACCTTATCTTTAGCAAGCATTAGTAAACCCTCTACGTAACCAGAAACATAATTATACGGAACATTAGCCCCATCAGCCCAAAAAGGATACCCTGTACGATATTTCAAATAAGGTAAGCGCTTTTGGTTAAAAATACAAAAATATTTCTCCTCAACAGTTGATTGAAGAGATAGCATTTCTTGCTGAATTTTTTCTAAATAGTCTCCCGGAATGAATAAACCCTTCATCTTCTGAGAACGAACAAGCAAGGCTGCTATCCGTCCTAAATGAAGTGCAAATAATAACGGCTCTCTATCTATTGAATAACGCTTTACTCTATAGCCCGGATATTCTTTCTCAGATAAAGAAATAACTAGCTGTAGTTCATCTTTCACCCGCCTTTGCAAAATCCCGTTCTTATCAGGGGCAAGGTGCGGCACTTGACCAGAAAGAATACTTAAAAGCCCGTGTAAATAATAAACTTGACTCCAGGCTATACGGCCTTCAAGATTATTTGCTCCATATTCCATAATGCCACCGTGCCACATCCGATTTAAATCGTAATTAAAAACTTGTATATATTCTGGTCCTGTTTTAGCAAGACGATAAACAGGCACCCCTTTAAGCCTACAAATCCCCCAAGGTATGCCTATCTCTTTTATCGGGTTAATTATTGCGCCGCTACAATCCATCAGCCCGACATAATAATTACTATGCTCTTCTAAAATAGCGCCATCATATACACCATCATGCTTTTTTCTCAATATAGCAGCGGCTCTATCATTTTCAAAAGCAATTTCAACTATCTCAAATAAGCTTAATTGTTCTACCTTCCAAGGTAAAATTTTTCCTGTAGATTTTATTGTATAAATAACATTCCCGCCGGCAAGATGAATATTACCATTTTTTTCGTTTATTGAGCCATAAATTACAGTATCTATACCCCCTAGCGGCAATGATTCTGCTACTAAACTAAGACTATGGTTTTTCTCTTTACTAATACGCCACAAGTCAATACCGCTTGTTACATACTCTAAACGCCTACCTGAAGGAGAATTCTTAATAACATCATAGCTAACTAAAAATAAATTGCCTACTTTATCTTCCATAACTAAACAAAGATAGCTATTCTTGCGCCAATCTAAAGGCAAATTTAAACGATTGAAAGTATTGCTATTTTTTTCAGAAAAATAAACATCAATATAACCAAAAGGATAATTTCTTACAACTTCCCATTTTTTATTTTGATAAAGAATTATCTCCTCTCCCCCCGCTGTTACTCTTGTTTTCGGTATTGATATTTCTACAGTTGCTCCTTCCGCTTTTAAGAGTCCTATTATGGTAAGAAAAAGTAATAATAAGATGGGGTAAAATAAACTTAATAGGGGCAGAAAAGAAGTTCTTCTCCTCTTAAATAAAAGCTGTTTCATTTTTAAAAATATTTATTTAAGATAACATTATTATATATTTAATTAGTCTTTATATTCCTAACAAGCCTAATTTTCCCTGAGTTAACAAACGCTATGAGTATAATAAAAACAATAAAAATTGATAGTGCGTAGATATCTAAAATAAAATTACTTAACGAAGTTCCGCTCAAGTCTTTAAAGTGCATCATTAACCAAACAAATAGAGCGATAGAAAGAGCGGACGATCTTAATCTAAAAACAATAACATTCAGGGCATAAAGTCCGTAACCAATAAAGAGCGGTGGGATAAAAGCTCCTAAAGCGCCAAAATTAGCATACATCTCACCCCAATATATAGTAGGCATTGATCCAACAACACCTTTAGATAGTTCCCCCGGTTTTAACCACGCCATAAGTTCTGTTGTTAAATTAATCTGATCAAACGGCAAAACGCCAAAATTTGGGAAAGAACGCCCTAAAAGAAAATTCCGAACCGTAGGAAAATACTCTAAATAATGATAAACTGGTTCTATTTGACCAGTAAATAAACGACTAAAGAAGCCTGCAACACGTATTAAAATACTTCTATTTTCTATAAATTCTACAGTAAAAATATAAATCAATAATGCTATTGCTAATAAAACAATACTGAAAACAGTTAAAACGCGCTTAGTAATCCACCCTTCTTTCTTAACAAAAACATAAATAAAAAATATAGCGATTAGAAAATTAATTATAGGACCTTTTTCAACAGTCATCAAAAGGCTAAACATAAGAGGAATAGTAGCGCTTATTAAAATTACTTTATTAATAATCGTACGCTTAAGCAAATATTGAGCGAACAAAACAAATACCCCAAAAGATAGCAGAGCGTACTTAAACAAATGATACCAATGATGCTTGCCCGGGAACGCGTTAGTCATAAGTGAGCGTGCTGCAGCAACAGATAATCCATCTTCACCTAAACCCAAAGCTACAAAAAGCGCAATCCGCCGAAATCCCACTTTTAATGAATAAAATATTAGGACCGTTACACAAATTAAAACAAGGGTTAATACTCCGAAAGTTTGTTTAGAATTGCTGGAATTTATTGTAGAAACAGATTTATTCTGTAAACCTTCCCAGTATAATTTTCCTAAACGAAAACGAGCAAAAACGAATCCAACAATCATCAAGGTTATTGTAACTGAAGTATATAAAAATACTCTTAAAATTAACTCTTGATTAGTTACATCAAACACTCGGAATTTATCAAGTTTAAAATATAATAACGGTAACCCCAAATATTGGAAAACATAAAAAAATATAATCACAATAGTAGGTATAGATAAACGTAGTAAATTAAGACCTCCTGCTTTAAGCATATAGTACCATAACACTTGTAACCCAATCCATATAATTATAAATGCTATATCTGTAAACATAATTACTCACAACCTAAAAAACATCAATTAGTTAGCGAGGGGAAACAGCATAAATCTTATTTATATAATTCAGCATAAGCTTCCGCAGTGTTCTATCAAATAAAAATAATATTACATAGTATACCAAAAGAGAAACACAGCCTATGCTTAAAATAAACATAGAACGAACACCATACATTTTTAAAATAAGAATCGGCGACATAACCACAATAGCTATAAATATTATACGTAATAAGTCATAAGTTAGATCACCTATGGACACTTCTGATTTCCTAAGAATATAAAGGCAGAGGTAAAAATACATTAATACTCCTGAAAACGAAAATAACGCCAAAGAGATAAAAATATTATTTAAAAAACCCCCGATAGATAGGCTAAAAATCCTAATAATCAAAAGAAGGAGATTAAAAAACAAAAACCATCTTTGCTTTTCCATAATAGTAACAACAGTTGAAATAGGTGCGCTAATAAAATTAAACAAAATCCATGGAGCCAAAATCTGAGAATAAATGCCTGCTTCCCCCCACTGCTCTCCAAAAAATATTAAAAAGATATCTTTGCCTAATAATAAGACTAAAAAAATGGGAAATAAACCTAACGCTACTAGTTTAATAAAAGTTTCTTTTACTACATTAGAAAGATTCCCTTCATTTTTGGCCACAGAAGCATGTTGAAAAAAAACTTGCGAAATAGCTCCCCCTATCATATTGGTTGGCATAGTAAGGAGTTTAAATCCTAAAGCATAAAAACCTACAACAGTTGACGGAAAGAATGTTGCCAAAAGCAAAGGAGGTGAAAGAGTAGAGATAACATTTACCAAGCTAGCCCACGAATCATAAATGGGTAATCTTTTATAACGTATTATCCCTTCTCGGATTGCTTGCCATTGAATAGGTTTTAAAAAAATTTTGAGATCGGTACGATATATCAGAATCCCTAAAAATAATACCGCTACAAATTGTCCTATTATTCCGGATGTAATCATTGAACCAACTGTAGCATAACCAAAAAAACCAAAACCAAAGGTTAAAGATACAGTAATTATGGCACTAATGGCTCCGGCTATAGATATCCGACTAAAATATTTAGTGCGTAAACTCCAATAATTAAATACCTGAAATATCCCAAAAAGCAAGACAACTACCGGAACTAACCATAAAAAAGTTCCCAATACCGGAATATTTAGTATTCTCGCTATCTGAAAACGCCCAAACCAAACAATAAAAAATATTAATAAAGAAACAACGATTGAAAACCCTACGCTAACCCTAAATAGATTAATAGCGTCGTCTTCGCGCTGTGGTAACATAATAGTTAACTCATAACGCATACAAACAATAACTCCTAGAATACCTGTTATAGATGAAAAGGAGGCAACTACACCATAAACCTCTGGTGCATAAATTCGAGCTAAAATAGGAGCGAATAAAAACCCTATTAGTTGTGCTAAAAAAGCTCCAGAGATAAGGTTAATTACGCTATTAAAAAAATTTGTTTTCCCTCTAGAAACTACATTCATAAAGTTTCTTTTAAGGCTATAGATATTTCTAGTATTTGTTCTTTTGTTAATTCAGGGCACATCGGTAAAGAAAGGACTTCTTCTTGGGCTGTCTCTGCAATCGGAAAATCACCCTTCTTGTAACCTAAATCCTTGTATATCTCTTGAAGGTGTAAGCAAAGAGGATAGTATATTGTTGAAGGAATGCCTTTTTCTTTAAGGCGGTTTTGTATTTCTTGGCGCTTCTTGTTTTTTATTCTGATTGTGTAATAGTTGTAGGTATGTTTATAACAGGGGACACTCTGCTCCGCAGGGTGTCCCCTGTCGAATCCCTGGGCTAACTCTCCAAGCAATTCATTATAGTACTTAGCATTTTCTATTCTTTTGTTTATCCACTCATCAATGTATCTTAATTTTACCCTTAATATTGCCGCCTGTATTGTATCTAAACGGCTATTAAATCCATGCATGCCATAATAATACTTTTTAACTGAACCATGGTTACGTAAACACTTTAATTTTTGGGCGATTTCTTCATTGTCGGTAATAACCATGCCCCCATCGCCATAGCAACCCAAGGTCTTAGCAGGGAAAAAACTTAAGCAACCGCAATCCCCAAAAGAGCCGATTTTCTTACCCCTATACTCTGACCCAAAGCTTTGCGCGCAATCCTCTACTACTTTAAGTTTGTGTTTAGCGGCAATCGTTATTATTTTATCCATTTGGCAGGGCATTCCGTAAAGATGGACCGGTAGAAGCGCTTTTGTGGCAGGAGTAATCTTAGATTCTATTTTATCCGGGTCTATATTGCAGGTTACAGGGTCAATATCGCAAAAGACCGGAGTAGCCCCTGTCCGGGATATAGCTTCTGTAGTAGCGATAAAAGTAAATGGGGTAGTTATTACTTCATCTTTGCTTCCTATCCCTAAAGCAGTTAATGCCAAGACAAGAGCATCAGTGCCGGAAGCTACCCCCAGCGCAAACTTTGTGCCAAAATACTGCGCAATCTCCTCTTCAAAAAGAGTAACTTGATTCCCCTGTATAAAAGCACTTTCATTTATAACGCTTTGAATAGCAGCATCGATTTCCGGTTTAATTGAATTGTATTGAGATTTAAGGTCGGTCATTTGTATTTTAGACATATAAATCCTTTCTTAAATTAAGGGACAGCCCCCTTTGGGGGCAGTCCCTTTTTTATTCCTTCTCTACTCTCTTATTTGACTGCTTATAGCGTTTACCGCAAGAAACGCAAGTTGACTTATTCTTTTTAAAAACAAGTTTTACTCCGCATTCACACATCCAACCATTTATTTTTGCGGGGTTGCCATAAACTAAGGCATAATCAGGGACATCCTTAGTTACAACACTGCCCGCACCGACAAAAGAATATTCCCCAAGGTTATAACCGCATACTATAGTAGCGTTTGCGCCAATAGTAGCGCCTTTTTTGACAATAGTTGTTTTTAATTCCTTCATGCGCGGAACTTCGCTACGGGGGTTAAAAACATTAGTAAATACACAAGAAGGCCCGCAGAAGACATAATCTTCTAACTCAACCCCTTCGTAAATAGAAACATTATTCTGAATTTTACAACCATTGCCTATTTTAACCTTTGGGCCTATAACTACATTTTGGCCTATGCGGCAATCTTTGCCTATCTTTGAACCTTTAAGAATATGCGAGAAGTGCCATATTTGAGTGCCTTTGCCTACTTCAGCTCCCTCGTCTAAAATAGATGTTGGGTGTATAAGGAAGTCTTCTCCAAAAGACCTATCGGCTGATGCAAGCACCTTAAGGACCCTTAATCCTTCTCTACCGTCAGTTTTGGGGATACGGCGGCTTTGAATACAATCAATAAAATGCTGTAATTCTAAAAGAAGCGGCTCCCCCCCTTCTATAGGAATAACCTGAAAATCTGCTTTTTGGGCAATAGGAATTTTCCCCTCTTTCCACTCAATTTTATGCGGATAAAAGAAAAGCTTCTCTTTACTGGTATCATCAAAGACAGCCATTGCTTTTGAGCCTACGACAATTAATTTCTGCTCCTTGTAAGGATGAAGCCAACTGACAAATATATGCCCCTTGACTTCGTTTCTAAACTCCAAAGAAGTAAGCGTAACATCATTAACCCCTTGGTTAAGATAATCTCCGCCTGAAGAGATAATTTTTACCGGCTCTTCGTTTATAAGCGAGAGTATAACGGATATATCATGCGGAGCAAAACTCCAAAGGATGCTTTCCTCCGTACGCAGCTTACCCATATTTAAGCGGTTAGAGTAAATATAACGAATCTTTCCTAAGTCTCCATTGGAAATCAGCTCTTTTAGCTTAATAACTGCGGGATGATACTGCAGGATGTGGCCTACCATAAGTATCTTTTTATGGCTGTCGGCTAACTTTACCAACTCTTCGCCTTCTTTAACTGTTAAGGCTAAGGGCTTTTCTACGAAAACATCTTTACCTGAAAGTATCGCTTGTTTGACTAAACTAAAATGAAGAGATGCGGGGGCGGCAATTACTACAGCATCTATTTTTGGATTGCTAAAGAGGGTGGCGGTATCATCAGTATAGTCAATTCCCGGGTATTTCTGCTTGTATCCCGCTAGTAAAGATTGGTTGGTATCACAGACTGTATGTAATACACCAAGCGCATATAAATTACGTAAAATGTTTTTTCCCCAATAACCGACTCCGATTAGTCCTAGTTTTGACATTTTAGTTATACTCCTTACTATATCATTTTTTAAAGAATAATTATAAGATTTGGTTCTTAAGTTTATAAGGAGATATTATACAATAAATTGCGGATATGGCAATAGTTATCGGTTGTTTTTTTAGGGGAAAAACTCTCCTAAATTCTAGGGACAGTCCCTGTTTCGATTTTCGGCAGTATTTGATGTTGTTGTAAGGCAATGTAATTATTGATCTTAGGAAGCGAAGAACCGTCCCCCTAAACCTAAAAGGGGATGGTGATGCCGGATTCGATTGTTTTCTCTTGGCGGCGATGGATAAGCCTTAAATAGGCTTTTGCATCAAGGGATTTGAAGAGCTTGCGGGTTAAGGTAAGGGTAATTCCTGTTGGCTTGCCAAACTCATTTCTTAAGGCAATTTCGGTTTTGTTGCGGTTGAAGGTTATTTCTGCGCCAAGGGATATCGCTTGTATTTTGTTGCAGCCATAATCTACATTAAAGAGAATGCCTAAATTGCGGCTGAATTTCCATTCGCCGTAAAGTATTAGAAGTTTCTTTGGAGAGATTCTACTGCGCCTACGTGTACCGATACCGATACGATAACGGATTGCGCCTTTTTTAGGGTGCATTGAGGCAGATTCAAATTGGGCCTTAAACTCAAATTTTGACTTTGAGCTTCCCTCTAAAACATAGACAAGCTTTTTATCTGAAAGGATTTTCCAATGGCCTTTGAAAGTTAGGGTATCACGGTTGTTTTCAGTCTTGTATTCAATCTGCTGGTTTTTATTTAATTTCCAAGCGCCTTTAAGGGTAAATTTTTCAGGCTTACTCTTGCGACCGGCAGCTTCAAATACAAGTTCATTATAGGGATTGGTGCGCCAAGAGCCTTTAAGTTTAAGAAGGCGTAACTCTTGTTTGGATGCGATACCTTTTGTTTCTACCGGAGGCTGGCCTCTGCGGGGAGGGTCAGCGCTATAGGTTTGAATGGTTTCAAGGACAAGCCCGTCAGATTCAGCAAGAACAAACCTGTACCTGGGGGACGCTCTCCGAGGTACCACTCTACTTCGAAAATTACCGATTTTTTTCATTCGTACTTAAAATACATTGAGATGAGGATTAAGAGTGTAAGCAGAGTTGTAGAGTTTGCGATGACGATTATAGGGTCTTTGCGGTGTATGCCATAGGCTATCCATAAAGAGACGCCCAAAGAGAGCTGAAAGAGCATAACCGGGCTAATATCTTTAACGTGCTTACTTTTATAGGAGCGGACTATCTGCGGGATAAAAGAAAGCATAGTTAGGGTTGCTGCTATTGAGCCAATTATAGTCCAAAACATAGTTATTCCAGGTATTCCAAGAACAGCTACCTTATTCTAGGGACAGCCACCATAGGTTAACATTATTGCTAGCTATTTACGGGGGCAGTCCCTGCCAATTACCTAAGGGCAACTACCTTATTTTAGGGACAGCCCCCATAGGTTAACATTATTGGATTCAGGGGACAGCTACTTTGTTTCAAAGTAGCTGTCCCCTTTTTAAAAGTCGCTGTCCCCTTTCTACATTTTTATTTTGAGGAAGCGGCGGGAGCCGACTTTTAATATGCCCGGTTCCTTAGGGGTAAAATCCTCATTCTCTACTTTTACGTTATTAAAACTTACAGCCCCCTGCTTAACTAAGCGGCGCGCTTCATTGCCGCTTGAGGCAAGCTTACTCTCTGTAAGTATTGTTATTATATTTTTTGTAACACCTGCCTTAAATGTTGGAATATCCTGCGGTATTTCTTTTAAGGAGAAGACGCGCGTAAATTCATCCGCTTCTTTTTGCGCTGCTTGCGCAGAATGGTATTGAGTAATAATAATTTTGGCTAAATTAACTTTGGCCTCACGCGGATGCATCCCTTTAATTTTATCTAAATCCTCGTCGGTAAGCAACTCATAGTATTTAAGCATCAGGTTATCTGAGATAGACATAACCTTGCCAAACATTTCTTTTGCCGGCTCGTTAATGCCGATATAATTACCATAAGACTTACTCATTTTTTGCGTGCCGTCGGTTCCCTCTAAAAGCGGCATAGTCAAAACTACCTGTTGAGGTTGGTTAAAATCCTTTTGCATATCGCGTCCAACGAGAAGATTGAATATCTGGTCAGTCCCGCCGATTTCAATATCTGCTTTTAAGACAACCGAATCATAACCTTGTAATAAAGGATACATAAACTCTAACATAGAGATATTCTCTCCTAAGGTGTAGCGCTTTTTAAAATCATCGCGGGCTAAAATCTGAGAGATTGAGGCGTGGGTGGTTAATTTTAAAATATCTATGCCTGAGAAACGGCTAAACCATTTACTGTTAAAGACTATTTTTAACTTGCGTAGATTTAAAATCTTAGCAACCTGCTTTTTATAAGTTAAAGCATTGCGAGCAACTTCTTGCCGGGTGAGTTGTTTTCTTATTTCAGAGCGTCCCGTAGGGTCACCAATCATCCCGGTAAAATCTCCGATCAAGAAGTAAACCTCATGGCCTAAATCTTGAAATTGACGGAGCTTGCGCAAAAGGACAGTATGCCCTAAATGCAAGTCAGGAGCAGTAGGGTCAAAACCTGCTTTTATCTTAAGCGGCTTCTTAGTTTTAATACTTTCTTTAAGTTTCTTGCGCAGTTCCTCCTCAGATATAATATCAACTGCGCCGCGCTTAATTATAGCTAATTGCTCTTCCATAATCTTCTTGATTCTTGGGGACGCTCTCCGAGGTGCCACTCCGCTAAAGAAATCTATTATTTTTTAACAATTTTTAGCTGTTTTTAGCCAAAAACCGTTGGAGAGTGGTACCTTCGGGAGCGTCCCCCAGGTTAGAGGCGGGCGGTAAGGCCGATCTTAGCCTGTTCCACATCTACCTTAATTATCTTTACTTGGATCTTATCCCCAGGCTTAAGGTTCGCTGCTGCCTCTTTGTCTATCTCGCTTGAGTAAACTAAACCCTCAAGGTCATCTTCTAACTTAACAAAAACACCAAAGTCAGTTATGCTTACAACCTCTGCCTCAAGGACCATATCCAAAGGATACTTTTCAGCAATCTTTTCCCAAGGGTTCTCCTCTAATTGCTTTAACCCTAAAGATATGCGCCTATTCTGCGCATCTACAGAAAGAACGACAACCTCAACCATCTGTCCTTTCTTTAAAACATCCTGCGGGTGATTGATCCTCTTGGTCCAAGAGATATCAGAGACGTGAATCATCCCCTCAAGATTAGAATCCAACTCAACAAAGGCCCCGTAATCAGTAAACCCACGCACCTTGCCGGTTATCTTAGAGCCTTCTTTGTATTTCTCTTCTGCCTCAAGCCAAGGGTTCTGCTCAAGCTGTTTTAAGCTAAGCGAGATCCTGCGCGAATCAGCATCAACACTAATTATCTGCGCTTCAACAGTTTCGCCGACGGAGAACAACTCTCCCGGATTGTTGATGCGCTTAGTCCATGAGATCTCAGAGACATGGATTAACCCTTCTATCCCCTTTTCAAGCTCAACAAAAACCCCATAAGGCAAGATATTAACTACTTTACCCTTGACTTTTGAATCCACGGTAAATTTATCGGTAATATCCGCCCACGGATCAGGCATACGCTGCTTTAAGCCTAAAGAGACCTTGCCTGAGTCTTTATCCATGTTAAGAATCATAACTTCTATTTGGTCACCTAAAGCAACAACCTCTGAAGGATGGCTTATCTTTGACCATGACATATCTGTGATGTGCAAGAGCCCATCAACTCCGCCTAAGTCAATAAAAGCCCCAAAATCAGTAATCGCCTTAACTGTACCTGTGGCGATATTTCCTATCTTAAGCTCTGACCATATCTTATCCTTAGCAGTATCTCTTTCTTTTTGCACTGCCTCACGCCGGCTTAAGATAATACTGCGCTTTAAATTGTTTATCTTTACAATTTTAAAACTATAAGGTTTATATAGAATCTCTTTATCCGGAACATTTTTAAATGCTGATAAGGATAAGGGTAAAAATCCCTCAATCCCCATAACATCAACAAGAAAACCTCCTTTTACCTTCTTAACCGGCCTGCCTTCCACCATTGTCCCGTCTTGGGAGAACTTAACAATCTTATCCCAACCAGCTACACGTATCGCTTTTTCGCGAGATAAGACTATATTCCCGTGGTCATTTTCAATTGACTCAAGGAAAAACTCAAGTTCTTTTCCTATCTCTAGGTCTTGGGTAGAAAACTCGGATATAGGGACAATCCCTTCGGATTTAAACCCAACATCCACTAATGCCTCTTTGGTTTTTATTGCTACGATTTTACCTGTTACAATATCCCCTTCTTTAATTACTTTTATACTTTCATTGTAAAGCTTCTCTAATTCTGCTCTTTTGTCTGACATTATCTTAATCTCCTTGTAACTATCTGTAATTATTATGGTTGTGTAATGAAGAACCGTCCCCTAAATTTTTACCGTCCCCTAAGTTTTTAATGCTAGCCATTATCATCTCTGCTATTTCATGATAAGGCTTCCCCCTTTCTATGTGTATTTCTTCTCCGAAGCGTAGCAGAATTTTTTTGCCAAAGGATATTTTTTTATTTACCCCCTTTGGTAATGCCTCGTAAGTCCCTGAAACAAAAGCAGGTATTACCGGAACTCTTCCTTTATCCGCTAAAAAGCCTGCTCCGGGCTCAGGGTTTATAAATGCTTTTTCAGGGATACGGCGCGTGCCTTCGGGGAATATCGCCAAACCTTTTCCCTTTTGCACTACACGCAGTCCTTTTTTTATCGCAGAAAAATCCGCGCTATCTCTTTTTACGGGTATAACATTAACTAACTTCATCCACAACCCAAGTAAGCGGTTATGGTAAAGCGTATCGCGCGCCATAAAACTTACCGGACGCGGACAGGCAACTCCTAAGACAGCTGGGTCAAGGTAACTTACGTGGTTGCAGACAAGGATAAACCCACCCTTTTTAGGGACATGCCTTACACCTTCTACCTTAAACTTAAAAAATAACTTTAAAAATATTAAAAGGACAAACCTGCTAAACCGGTAAAGCATCTTTCAATAAATCTTCAGCTAAATTTAAAAGTTTATTCGCCTGAGTCAGGCTCTTTGCCTCAGCATAGGTGCGCATTATCGGCTCAGTGCCTGAGCCGCGGAACATAAGCCAACTCTCATCTTCGCAGATAAGCTTTATTCCATCGTAATCTTTAACTTCAATGACCTTTTTACCTAATAGTTTGTTTGGTAGGCCTTCTTTTTTAGGCATAACCATTTTTGCCAAGTGAAAATCCCTGCGCACATAGTAGTATCTTCCAAACTTCTTTTCGGTTTCATTGAGTATCTTTAACATATTCTTATTCCGGTAAGCCATCATCTCAATAAGTATAAGCGCGGCCATTGTCCCGTCGCGCTCAGGGATATAGTTTTTTACCCCCATACCGCCTGCCTCTTCTCCTCCTGCAACGATATCTTCGGTCTCCATAAGGTTAGAGATGTACTTAAAACCAACGGGTGTTTCGTAAAGCTTAATCCCTAAATGTTTTGCGATATTATCCATCATTGTCGTGCCGCAGATTGTTTTAACTAACCCGCCGGACCAGCCGCGGCCTTGATTTAAGTGAAGCGCTAAAAGCCCTAATATCTTCTGTGGATGGATAAATACCCCTCCCGGAGCAACTGCAGCAATCCTATCTGCGTCTCCGTCTAAAGCAACGCCTAAATCAAACTTTTCTTTTTTTACCCGCTTCTTTAACTCCTCTAAGTTCTCCTCTAAAGGCTCAGGCCTTGCCCCGCCAAAAGAAGGATTGATGCTGTTACGTAAGAACTCTATTCTGATATTTGTCCCTTTTAAGGCTTGCGCGATATAACTATTCCCCGAGCCATACATAGCATCAACAAGGACCTTAAACTTTTTATTCTTTATTTTTTTTAAATCTATGTAGTTGCGCATAAACTTAATATAGTCTTTTGTTATGTCTATTGGCTTTATACTTTCAGAAGAAGCGTTATCCTTTACCGGATTTTTCCCTATAAGGCTTTCTACCTGAGAGGTTAATTCAAGGCTTGCTCCGCCGCCGGATGAGTTTTTAACTTTAAATCCGTTGTATTCCGCCGGGTTGTGCGAAGCTGTAATCATAATTCCTAAATCAAGCTTGCGGTATTTAACCGTAAAACTTAAAGCCGGGGTTGGCGTGGGCCTATCAGATAAGACTACGTCTATATCATTACTCTTAAAAACTATTGATGCGGCTTTAGCAAACCTATCCGACATAAAACGGGTATCATACCCTATGGCGATTTTTTTCCCTGCGCCTAAATAATCGGATACTGCCTGAGAGAGTATCTTTACATTTTCTATTGTATAGGTATCTGCAATTATTGCCCGCCATCCGTCAGTGCCGAATTTAATCTTTGAAGATGAATTGCTCATTTCTTTTATATGTCCTTTCTTAAGCTCTCTATGGCTTTTTTTGTATTTTTTGCGTTAAATATATATGAACCTGCGGCTAAGATATTTGCTCCCGCATCCTTGACTAATTTGCCTGTTTGAGCGTTGATACCTCCGTCAACAGCGATATCTTTTTTAAAGATTTTACGTAACGCCTTAATCTTTCCTACGGCAGACGAAATAAATGACTGTCCGCCAAAGCCGGGGTTTACGGACATCACCAAAACAAAGTCGGCAAATTTTAAAGCCGGTTTAATCTTATTTAGTGAGGTTGAAGGATTTAAAGATATGCCAAATTTTAACTTTTTTTGCCTTAAGATTTTAGATATCGTTTTGATAACTTTTAACGGGGTTGTTTCAATGTGTACGGTAATCATATCGCTTCCTGCTTCAATAAAGGGGATAAGATATTTCTTAGGGTCTTTAATCATAAGATGGACATCTAGGGGAAGTTTAGTTACCTTGCGCATATGCTTAACTACTACCGGGCCGATGGTGATATTCGGGACAAAGTGGCCGTCCATAATATCAACGTGTAAGATATCTGCGCCTGCGCGCTCAACCCTTTTAATCTCTTCTGCTAAACGGCTAAAATCTGCTGATAGTAATGAGGGAGCGACTTTTATCTTTAACATCTTTTTAAGGTTTTGTTTGTCTTTTGATAGAGTTTATTTTTGTTGATATAATTAAATACGTCTTCAGGGACTAAATACCTAAAGGACTTGCCTTCTTTGATACACTCACGGACAGAAAAACCTGAGATATCTACAGCCCTTATATCTACCCTGCTAATACGTTCAGGGATATCCTCTAAAGGATACCCGGGTCGGGTTGCGACAATGAAGTTTACCTTTTTCATTATGCGGTCAAGGTCCTTCCAGCTATCCAAATATTTTAGCAGATCTGAACCGATAATAAAATATAAATCATCTTTTGGGTGCTTGGTTTTAAGGGCGTTTATTGTGTCTATTGTATAAGAGCGACCTTTTCTTCTTACTTCTATATCAGAGACAGATAGGTTTTTATTCCCCTTGATAGCGAGCTTAAGCATCCTAAGCCGGGATTTAGCTAAAGCGATGTCAGTATCATCCTTATGCGGTGGCAGATAAGATGGGATAAAAATTATCTTATCCAGCGCAAGTTTTTCTAATGTTTCTTCAGCAAGAATCAAGTGTCCAATGTGTACCGGGTTAAAAGTCCCGCCTAAAATACCGATTTTCATAGTTTTTTACCGAGTTTGGCCGTGGCCGTATATGACATATTTGTAAGTTGTAAGTTCCTCAAGCGCCATAGGCCCGCGGGCGTGAAGCTTATCAGTAGAGATGCCTATCTCTGCCCCCATCCCAAACTCTCCTCCGTCGGTAAAACGCGTGGAGGCATTAAGATAAACGCAGGCAGAGTCAACTTTTTTTAGAAACTCCTGCGCATTACTTTTGTCCTCAGTAATAATAGCATCCGAGTGGTGCGAACCAAAAGTATTTATATGGCTTATCGCCTCGTTAATGTCAGAGACTACCTTAACTGATAAAACTAAATCTAAAAACTCTGTGCGAAAGTCTGCTTCTGTGGCTTTTTTTATTTTGCCCTTGTATATCTTCTGAGTAAGAGGGCAGCCGCGAATCTCAACCCCGGCGCTTTGAAACTTATTTAACATTGAAGGAAGAAACCTTCCTGCTACGTCTATATGCACGAGCATCGTCTCCATAGCGTTGCATACTCCGGGGCGCTGGACTTTAGCATTAAAACAAACTCTTTCAGCCATATTTAAGTCAGCGTAATCATCAACATAGATGTGGCAGATACCTTTGTAATGCTTAATTACCGGTATCTTTGATGTTGCAACAACCTTTTTAATTAACGCCTCGCCTCCGCGCGGCATAACTAAATCAATATAATCATTTTGCTTAAGTAAAGTATCGATAACTTCTCTATTCTTTGTGGCGATGAGATTAACTACGCCCGAAGGAAGCTTATTTTTCTTAATAACCCCTTCAATAGCTTTGTATATCGCAATATTTGAATTTAGCGCTTCGCTACCGCCTTTTAAGATTACGCTATTACCGGACTTAAAACAAAGCCCAATACAATCAGCAGTCACATTCGGCCGGGATTCGTATATAATAGCAATAACTCCTATCGGAACGCGGACCTTATGTATATTTAACCCTAAAGAAGTATCCCAAGCCTTAATCTCAGTACCAACAGGATCAGGGAGTTTGGCGACATTTATAAGCCCGTCGGACATATCCTTCACCCTCTTTGCATCTAACATAAGCCGGTCAATTAGGGCGCTGGATAATCCTACTCTCTTTGCTTCTTTTAAATCCTTTTTATTGGCTCTTATAATTGCGTCTTTGTTTTTAAGCAAAGCACGCGCCATTTCACGTAAAACTCTATTCTTTTCTACCGTAGATAAGTTCGCCAACACCCTGGCTGACTCAGCCGCCCCCTTCGCAATATCTCTTGGGGACGCTCCTTGAGGCACTACTCTGCTTTTAAAGTTACTCTTTTTTTTCATTTTTTTCATAATTTAGAGAATAACAAGGTTATTGCGGTGGATAACTTCTTTGGCAAAACGAGCGCCCTTTACCTTCTCAAGTTCTTTCATTGAGATAAAGGCTTTACCCCGGGCAAACTCACAACCATTAGCATCGCAAATACCCACTATATCTCCGCAAGCAAAATTACCTGCGCAAGAGACAACGCCTACGGCAAGCAAGCTCTTATTGTTAATCAAAGCCTTTTTTGCTCCTTCATCAACCGTTATATTCCCTTTAACCTTAGAGCCAAATGCCATCCAGCGCTCCTTAGCATCAAGCTTATCCCCGTCAGCTAAGAAAAAGGTACCGCTATTTAAAGGGTCGCCTAAAACAGATTGTATTATATCTTTTTTTCTGCCGTTGGCAATTACGCAAGGAATACCTGAGCGGGTGGCAACTAAAATAGCATCTAACTTTGTAACCATCCCTCCGACAGAAGTCGTCTTCTTAGTAGAAGACGCCAATGCCTTAATATCCGGAGTAATTTTATCTACAACCTTGATAACTTTTTTATCCTTATCCAATAACCCATCTATATCTGAAAGAATAACCAAGATATCAGCCTCCACCATAGATGCAACTAAAGCTGAAAGCCGGTCATTATCCCCGAACTTTATCTCCTCAGTAGAGACAGTATCATTTTCATTAATTATCGGTACACTCTTTAGTTTTAAAAGGGTGTTGATAGTGTTTTTGGCGTTTAGGTAACGCGTACGGTTTGAGAAGTCATCCCAAGTTAAAAGTATCTGGCCGCAGGATAAGGATAGCTTCTTTAAAAAAGCGCTATATGATTGCATTAGCTCATGCTGGCCGACTGAGGCAGATGCCTGCAGGAGGTTTAAATCTTTAGGCCTCTTATCTATCTTTAATATAGACATGCCTAAGGCAACCGCGCCTGAGGAGACAACCACCACCTCTTTTCCTGTAAGGATTAACTTTGCTATCTCTTTAGTAAAACTACTCATTAAGGCAGTATCGGGCTTGGCGTCCTTAGTATAAAAGAGGCTTGAGCCGATTTTTATTACTATCCTTTTATATTTTTTTTGTAACAGCATCTATTAACTCCTCTAATCCTAATTTGTTTAACGCTGAAATAGAAAAAACTTCTTTTTTAATTTCTTTCTTAAACCGCTTTAAGTTCTCTTTTGCCTGGGGTAGATCAATTTTATTTAAAGCAATCACCTGCGGCTTCTTTGCAAGAAGAGGGCTATAATTTTTTAGCTCCTGATTAATCGCCTTATAATCTAAAATAGGGTCTCTGCCTTCAAACCCTGAGATATCAACTACGTGTATTAAAACCTTAGTCCGCTCAATATGCCTTAAAAATTTATCCCCTAAGCCCTTTCCCTCGGAAGAACCTTTAATAAGCCCGGGGATATCTGCCACTATAAACTCAGAGTCATCGCCTTTTACCACCCCTAAAATAGGAAACTTAGTAGTAAATGGATACGCAGCTACCTGCGGCTTGGCGTTTGAGATAGCGGATATCAGGGTAGATTTCCCGGCATTAGGAAAACCTACTAATCCTGCTTGCGCAATTAATTTTAAGTTAAGAAAGAGCTCTCTTTCTTCTCCGGGTAAACCTTCTTGCGCTTCATTGTTTGGCGCGCGCTTACTGCCTAACCCGCCCTTGCCTCCTAAGGCAACTACAACCTGCTCTCCTACTTCTTTTAAGTCACGTAAGAGGCAACCGGTATTAACCTCTGTAATGACTGTACCTACCGGAACGCGTATAACAACCGGCTCTGCGTCTTTACCTCTTTTATCATTGCTAGAGGCATTGCCACCATGTGTGCCTTTAAAATGGCGGTTGTAGTGAAAGTCTAAAAGGGTGTATATCTTTTTATCTGCTAAGAGTATTATATCTGAGCCACGGCCACCATCTCCGCCGTCAGGCTTTCTATAGCGGATAAACCTATCCCTCCTAAAACTTGCGCAACCCTTGCCTCCATTGCCTGCTTTTACAAAGATCTTTGCTTCATCTACAAACATTCTTTAGTTAGTCGGTTAGCCAGTTGTCCTGTTATCCTGTTAATCTGTTATCCTGTTTCTTATCTTGTTGCTTGTTTAAGGCAGAGTTTTTAAGATAACGAATAAAGCCATTTGAAAGCTTACCTACATTTTTAGCCCGTTCAAATACACTTTCAAATTCCTTTAAACTTATATATTTCCTATCCAGGGCTACATATAAAATAGACTGAACTTCAGAACTTGATCTTCGTACATAGATTAAATGTTGTATAAACTGAGGATTTGTTCCGCTATCAAAACCTTCAGATACATTTAACATACACGAAACAGAAGCTCTTTGTATCTGTTCTTTTAACCCAAAGTCTTTTTGAAAAAGAGTCTTGGATGTTAAATCATAAACCATATTTACTAATACTCTTGATTCCTTCCATACGTCTAAATCTTCAAACCTTGTAATTTTCATAATTCAATAAACCGGATAACAGGCAAACTGACAAACCGGTTAACAAAACTATCCGGACACAATTTCTTTAATCCTAAGCCGGGTGAGTTGAGCGCGAAAACCCTTCTTCCATTGCGATGATTTACGGCGGCGGTATTTAAAAGAGACTACCTTCTCTCCTTTAACCTGGCCTAAAACCTCAGCCTTAACCTTTACCCCTTTTAAATAGGGCTGGCCAACCTCTATCTTCTTATCCTTTGAAAGTAAAAGCACCTTATCAATAGAGATAGGCTTATCATCCTTAAGTTCCAATTTATTTACATCAATAGTATCGCCTTCTTTGACCTTAAATTGCGTTGCGCTGATTTCAATTACTGCGTACATTTTTACACTCCTTTTTTTAAGCTATTTTTACCTCTTCCATATGTAAAGTAGGATTAGAGATAAGGTTTATCTTTACCTTAAACTTATGCTCTATGCCCTTTAAGTCTTCTTTATTCTTTAATATCTCGTCTATAATTAAAGGTGCGAGCGAAAGGTTAACCTCTTTTTGTGACTTTCCCTTTAGATAACGCTTCAGCTCTTTTAAGGCGAATATCGCCATAGTCATTGCGGATTTAATCTTACCCCTGCCGCTACAGTATGGACAGGGTTGATAAGAGAGCATCTGCACGGTTTTATGCACGCGCTCGCGGGTCATCTCAACTACCCCAAATTTAGAGATGCCTAAGATATCGTATTTTGCCTTATCGTCATTTAGGGCTTTTTTTAGGATATTTAAAATCTCCCGACGGTGCCTCTCCTTTTCCATATCAATAAAATCAATGACGATTATACCGCCTAAATCCCTTAAGGCTAACTGTCTTGCTACCTCATGCGCAGCCTCACAATTAACCTTAAAGGCAGTATCCTCTTGGTTGAATTTTTTCTTAAAGCCACCGCTATTAACGTCAATTACTACTAACCCTTCAGTAGGCTCAATTACAAGATAGGCTTTAGATTTTAAATAGATTTTACTTTCGTAGATACGGTTAATCTGCCTTTCAATATCTTTTTCAGCAAATAAATCATCGCCTTTGTAAAATTCAACCCTATTTGATAAGTAACTTAAAAATGTACGCATAAAATGCCGGATGCGGTAAAACTCAGGTTTTGAATCCACTAAAAGTTTAGAGACATCCTCAGTAAAAGAGTCGCGTATTACACGCAAGGTTAAATCGTATTCCTCGTAAATTAAGCTCGGGGATTTTTTCTGGGCTGAGGTTTTCTCAAGACGCTTCCATAACTTATAGAGAAACTGCGCATCGCGCATTAACTCCTGCTTAGATTTTCCGCAGGCAGCTGTGCGCACGATAAAACCTACGTCTTTAGGGAGTTTTAGCTCGCTAAATATCTGGCGCAGGCGCTTTCGCTCAAGATCATCTTCAATTCTTCTTGAGATACCTACCTGCTTATCCGAGGGCATTATTACAAGGTATCTACCGGCTAAGCCGATATGGGTTGAAAGGCGCGGGCCCTTGGTGCCAAAAGATTCTTTTACTACCTGGACTAAGACCTCCTGCCCTTTCTTAATCTCTTTATGCGCTTTTTTAATAGGGGTATCTACCTGCTCAAATGCCTCTTCTATCTCAGATAAATAGAGAAAACCTTTTTTGGCTAAACCAATATCTACAAAAGCAGCACCCAAAGAAGGAAGGACTGCGTCAATCTTCCCCTTGTATATATTACCGACGATAGTCCTATCCTGCGGGCGTTCAATATAGTATTCCTGTAGTTGGCCGTCAGAGACTATTGCAACCCGCTTCTCCTGCGGCTCTACATTAATTAAAATTTCCCGTGACATCTTTTATTATTATCCCTTCTGGAAGCTGAAGATTTAGCTTTTCTTTGAATTCTTCCGGGGGAACCGGTAGGCTTAAGATGATAGCGCCTTCTTCATTATCGCTTTCTACCCCTAATTTTAAGGCTCTTTTTAAGCTTAGTTTAGGGTGAGGAGAAAAGCCTTCGGATAGTTTAAGCGGCAGCTCAGCCCTGCGCATAGCGCGGGTAAGAAGCCGCATCAAATCCAAATGCGATATATACTTCATCATTCCTTTTTTAGTAAATACAAACCTTATCCTATACATCTTAGGGACACCCAACTTGCCAATCGGGCGGCTGTCCCCGCTCCTTTCTATTTGGGGACACCCGTAGCTTTAGCAGATTGGGTGTCCCTGTATTTATTTTAGGCGCTGCCACCAACTCTTCTTTTCTTCTTTATTTGCCGGTAAAACATAATCTACGCCTTGCTCAAACCTCTCTTGTTGCTCCTTAGTTAAATCATCCTCTTTAACTATTCTAGCCTTAATAAAAATTAACAAGTCTACTTTAACTGTGTTAGTAGTCTCGCGTCCGAAAAACTTCCCTACCCAAGGGATATCTTTTAAGAAAGGTATCCCTATAAACTCCTTAGATTTAACGTCTTTAAGCAAACCGCCTATAACGACTGTTTCTCCGTGCTTTAATAAGACTTGCGTCTGTGCCTCTCTTACATCAACAATCGGATAGGTTGTCTCAGTTATAGCCTTACCAGCAGTTGAAGTAGCTATTATGTTAGAAGTAGAAGAAGTAATGCTGGGGTGAACAATCATATTAATATATCCTTCTTCGCTAATCTGCGGCACAACATTAAGCCTAATGCCTATCTCCTGGTAATAATCCAAAGTCTGCGTAACTGTTGGCCCGGAAGTATCTGTCCCCGCAGTAACTACTGATTCTAAAATAGGAGTATGGTAACCTACTAACATGGATGCTTCCTGATTATCAAGGGTTAATATGCTCGGAGCAGAGAGGGTATTTGTACTAGCATCATCCTCTAAAGCATGCACAACTGCCTCAAACTTAGTCCCTGTTAACTTCTGAAATACAAACTCAGCTCCGGCATTATAAGGTTCATAGCCTAATATTCCTGTAGTTGCCGGGTTAAATACTGAAGGGGTAACAGTCTTAGCCGGAACATCACCAACAGCAGCGGTTTTAATTGTCCCTGCGTGCCCACCTATACCATCTTTGCCACTTCCTTGCATTATTATAGCTGTATCTCTAGCAGAACCAATTGCAGAACTACCTAATCCCCAATCAAAACCGATATCCCTTAACTTATTACGATTAACCTCCATAATCCTAATTTCAATAAGAACCTGCTTAGGCTTAACATCTATTCTTGGTAAAATATCATTACGGATTCTATCTAAAGAACTATAAGTATCAGTTACCACCAGTAACTTTGATTTTACTGAAGGGTCAAACTCTGCTTTTTTCATCACCGTCTCTCCGGTAGAACCCTTTTCATAAGAGATAGCTTCTGATTTTGTTAAATCTGCCTTTTCTCTTTCTGTTGTAGCAGTAACAGATTCTTTCCCAATTTTAAATGTCCCGAATTTCCAACCCTTCTGCCCCCGGGCATAGAGAACCGAGGTTTTACCACGCGGGGTAAGCAAGGGGATAATTATCTTTTGGGCATCCTGGGCATCAAGGAACTTTAAAGTAAAAATTTCAGTTTGCAGGGGCTCTTCGGATTGAATCTTTGCGATATTCTCTAACTTGGTAACTAAGATAACATTGCCCTGCTTTTGATAGCCAAATCCGTAGGTCTTTAAGATTACGTCCAGCGCCATCTCCCAAGGAACATCAGCCATCCTGATAGTGACATTACCCATAACATCAGGGGTTGTCACAATATTTACCCCGGATTTCATAGAGATAATCTTTAAGACATTTTGTATATCAGCTTCTTTAAAATCCAAAGTAACATTCTCGCTTATCCTTAAAGCCTCTTCAGCTGACTTAAGCACTTCTTCTTCCTGTGCAATACCGGAAACTAAAATAAAAGATAAAAATATTACAAATAAACTTAAAATTTTTCTTGGCATTATCCCTCCTCTTTCTCTAACTCTACTTCGAAAGGTTCGCCATCCTTTATAAAGGTTACCTTATCCTCTTGAATTTTTAATACCTGATAATCTCCAACAAAATCACCGACTTTAACTACCATGCCATTTACTATAGCATAAGAGATTGATATATTGTCAAAAATTATGCCTTCCAGTTCTAAACCGCTTGAGGAGACTAAACGCGGCTTTATCTTAATTAGCGCTCCCTCAGGAGTAATTAAAGGCATAAAAGGATTACGCTCCCCCTTAACATCATAAATAAACTCTTCCTGCGCAAAAGATGAAAATACCTTAATGACTGCAAAAAATAAAATAACCAGGATTAATATTTTAAGGCTATTTTTTAACATAGGTTTTTAAGGTTACGGCTATCTTCTGCCTTAAAGGGTCTTTGGCCTGAGCTTCGATCTTGAAACTCTCTATCAAGATAAGAAACTCATTATTCTCAAGGGTATTTATAAATTTCCCAAAGTTATGATACCCTGCGATTAAATCTAAGTTAATCAAAAACGGCGAAAACTTTAGAGAAGTTTTTTGCAGTTCATAAGCAGGCTTAATCTGTATAATTCTTACATTATTAATATTAGCTATCTTGGAGATATCATTTAGAAGCGCTGTTAACTCCTTCTCAAGTATAGCCTTCTTAGCCTTTATTTTAGGAGTAGCTTTAGAAGATTTGACTGCCTGTATATTTTTTAACCCTGCATCTAAGGCTCTTAGGTCATTATTTATCCTGGCAATTTCTTTAGCTAAGCGGCCGGAGGAAAGAACCTGCTTCTTAAGCAGATAATTATAATCGAAATAAATTAAAGTAATGCTTAGGATAAAGATTAAAAGAAGCTTCTTATTATCTAAAGAAAACCTCTCTATAAGGTTTAGGCTATTTATTTTTTCAATTAAGTTCTTCATTTTTTCTTTAATGACCCGGACAAAGAAAAATCTGCTACTTCGTATGCGCCAATAAAACTTTTCTGTATTGAGGTTAAATCTAAGGATGAAAAATTTTTCATAAAATCACTGTCAGCCTTTATCATCTCAACGTAATTGCGTATCAATGAAACCTCGTCCTTCTTTAAAGAGACTGCCTTGCCCTTTAGAAAAAACTCTTTTTTATTCCCAGAGAGAGACTCCAACCAAACCCCCTCAGGCAAAGAAATACTTAATTTAAACAATTTTTCGCTCCAATTTATCTTCTCCGATAAAAACCTCTCCATCTCTTTAGTGTCTAAAGAGATGAGGGCATGCTGGGCATTAAACTCTTCTAAAGCCTTTCTCTGAAGAAAAGAATTCTCCCACTTTGCTTTTAAGGCATTAAGTTTGTGGGAACGCACAGATAGTAAAAAAGCAAAATATATATGAACAAGAAGCAATAAAAGAAAAACTGAAGGAATAAGAATAATCAAAAGCTTCGGGCCTATTTTTTTTAAATCCGCTCCTTCAGCTTGTTTAAGAGGCTTGATTACTCTGTTTCTTAATTCTTCCGGCAATAAATTTATCTCTATCATAACAGGCAAACCTTAGCTACTATGCAATGCTAACCCCAACGCTACCGCAAGCTCTCCCTGAACAACTTTAAGTTTAGGCAGATCAACGCTGCTTGCTATTTTTAACCGCCTTAAAGGCTCCCACTCTTCAACCTCTATATTTAAAAAATGCTCAAGCTTATCTTTTAAGCCGGTAAGTTTGGCACTCCCTCCGCTTAAAAATATTTTTTCTACCATTGAAGCACCTTGGCTTTCATAATAGTCAAAGGATGCCCTTATCTCCCCTGCTAAATTTATCAGGGCAGACTCTACAGCTGCTTTAATTTTATTCAGCTTATCTAATTCAGGAGTAATCTTAAGCTTTTCAGCTTCCATAAACTCTATACTTAAAATATCTGCTACCTTTTGCGTAAAGGTATTCCCGGAAATATGTATGTCACGGCTAAACCGCGGGATGCCTTCATCTAAAATATTAAGGTTGGAGATAGAAGCGCCTATATTAAGCAAGGCAACCGTATTATTTCCTTCAGAAGGGATAAACGGATAATTAAAATTAAAGAGATTTACCAAGGCAATGGAATCAACGCCTACAAGCCCAACGCGATAACCTGCCCCTTCTACTAATTTTAAGCGCTGGTTAACTAAATCCTTCTTCACCGCAGCAACTAAAACCAGCATTTTATTATCCGGAAGGTTGTCTTTAAGTATATAACCGTCTAAGTTTACCTCTGAGACAGAAAAGGGTATATGTTTTTGCGCCTCAAATTTAAGCGCCTGCCTTAACTCCGAACTACTCATACGGGGAAAGAGGACATAACGGATTACACTCTGTTGGCCTGATACTGATATATTTACCGGTAGGCCCGGCTGATTATTCAATAATCTCTTTAAGGTTTCGCCTAACTCAAGCTTAGAAGGCTCAATATCAAAACCGATTAACTCAATCTGATCCTTAGAAGATTTAATATTGACTACCTTTATCTGGGCTGTCCCTATATCAACGCCTATAAAAGCCCTGTCTTTTGATAACCCCCCTTTTAATTTAGATAAAATAGTCCTCATTATAAATTATCCTATTTTTTATTCTTTTGTAGTACAATCCTCGGATATTAAAATCCCCTTAGTAGTAACGGTAAATGCTAAATTACCGGTCAGCTTGCACCTTAAGGGGAAAGCATAACAGTTATACCCTGAAGCTTCTAAGCGAATACAGCTGTAAGTATATCCTTTCATCGGAGACTCAGCGATATAATCCTTATCTAAATACAAGGGGTTAGACCGGGTTAATACGGAGATGGAGTTAGGATATACGCCCTGATTATCATTAGCATAGCTATCTAAAGCAGCTGCAAGGGCCTTTAAGTTTGCCTGCGCTGTCGCCTCATTCCGAGCAGATATTAAAATAAGGGCTTTTTCTGTAACAAGGCGTAAAATTAAAACTAAAAGGGCAAAAGCCACGATAATTGTTACAAAACTTTTCCCTTTTTTATTTATTAAAAACATATCAGTAATCTTTAAAGTTTGTATCAGTAGGGCCGGGAGTATCGCTCCTTTTTATTCTAGCACCGGTGGTGATCTGATAGTTATGCCCTGCCAATGCTTCGCTAACTGCTAGCGCCCGAATATCATAGCCTGAAGGGCTGATAGAGCCTGCTACATAACGGTAATACCCTACCTGGTTTAAGCTTAAAAAATCTTGCGTTGCACACTTTGCGTCAATAAGAAACTGTAGATTAGTTTCTTGCCCGGGGGCATAAGCGCCATTATTAGCAGCAGCATAAATCTCAAAAGCCGCAGCCATTGCTTTTAAGTTTGCTTGGGCGTTAGACTCATTAGCTCTTTTCTTAAGTTCTGTCCCTTGGATAACAACAAGAGAAAGCAAAAAAGAGATGATAAGGACTACAAACATTATCTCTACAAGGGTGAACCCTTTTTTTCTCATAGAGATAATTTTAACATAAAATAAGGATTTAGCAATTAATTTTTTTATAGAATAAATAAGGAACCCTTTGGCAGGCAAGAAATTAGAGTTTGTTTTTCTTAAAAAAAATAGGGGAGGTTAACCCTCCCCTATTTACTGAATTGCTACTACTTAATCTTCTTGCGGAGCTTCCGCTGGTGTATCTTCAAGAACACCGCCAGTAGTTATACTAAGGTTTCTTGAACCGGTTGAACCCACGCCTACAGGAGTAGCGCTAAAGCTATATCCTCCGTCGGGAAAATTACAAACGTAAGTATATCCTCCGGTAGATTTACCGCACAAAGTATCTGCCGCTTTAGCGTAATTTTTCAAAAGATCAACACTAGTAGGATACGTCCCATTATTTGCAGAAGCATAGGTCTCTGCAGCTGTAGAGAGCGTACGCAGGTTTGCCTTTGCTGCTGCGTCATTGGCAGTCACCCTAGCACTTAATAAATTAGGTATAGCTATAGCTGCTAAGAGAGCGATAATTGCAACAACAATCATAATTTCAACAAGCGTAAAACCTTTTTTATTCATCTAAAATCCCCCTTTCTAAAGGCAAGATTAGCTTTTCGCACCCTTATTTAACCCTTTTTTTGTATATCTTATAAATTATAACTAACTCTACTTCAAAGGGTTAGGTAAGCTTTCGCTAAAGCCGCCTTTGGTTAAATCCCTTTCTTTATACCACCTCCTTTCTGCTTTGTCAAGTAAAAAATAAGCCTATTCCCGCATACTTAAGGAATAGGCTAAGATTGTTGAAGAAAAAATTTAAATTATTTTAATAAAATATAAATACGTTTTTTACTTTAGCCTTAATAAGTACGCGACCTTTCCTAAGGCAAGTATAACATAGTATAGGCAGATATTCAAGAAGGTGTATTAAAGATAATTAAATGTTATAATTTTGTTGAATTTTCTTCTTCTCTTGAGCTATAAACCACTCTATATACTCTTCAAGCAACTCCTTCTGCTCTAGCGAAACGGCAGTAAATTCTACCCTAGTAAGATGGGCTCCCCCTATTAACAACTCATAGTCTTTCTTAAGCTTATGCGATTCAATAACCTTCGCATTAAAATTAAGCCAATCAAAAGGCTTGCTAGGCACCTTTAATAAAAGCACCAAATGCGTAGATGCCTTATAAAGTAATTTAGTAGTAAAAAGAGCTCCATTCTGGCTAATATTCCTTATAACAGAAACATCCCATTCTGGAATATTCAAATCTCTGGATTCTGCGTACATAACAATTAAAGGTTTTGGGATTCTTACCGACCCTCTCTTTTCAAAGTCTTTCTCTAATATACCAAGATGTTTTTCATAAATACGCTCTAATGCTTGATCCTGTTTTGAAGCAAAGATACAATAATCCTTAAGGAAAGAGGCTGAATCTTCAGGAACAAAGGTAAACTTTAATCTGGTACGAAAGCCCGTAACAAATGCCCCGGGAAACTTTGTTATATCTTTTGATTCTAATACTATAGCTTTGAATTCTTGCCACTTGTCAGGACGGCTTGGCAGCTTAAGCAATATAGGCAGTTCTTGCCCCTCAGTGAAAGAGACAGGGCTTAAAAACCTAAGCCCCTCTTCATTTAAATCTATAAGGTTGACAACATACTTCTTGCCGGATGGATGGTAAAAAGCTAATAGTAGCGGCCTACGTACCCTAAACGACCTTCTTCTCTCTTCCATAGGTATTAATTTTTAAAATCCCTAAATCAAATCATATTTTAACATTTTTTATAACATAAGCAAAATTTATTTCAATTTTATATTAATTATTTTATTTTTTAACGGCTTGCCTGACTTTAGGTAAACTTTTATATAATTTCCGGTAAACCCCTCCCAATACCCCTTCTTTTCTTTAGAGAGAGCCTCAAAAAGAACCGGCAATCTTTTTCCTTTAAACTTTTGAAGGAATTTTAAACGGCTCTTTTCAGAGAGAGCTTTAAGCCTCTTAACCCTTTCATTAAGAATAGCTTTAGGGAGGGTTATTTTGTAATTAACCGCAGCAGATGTCCCTTCCCTCGGAGAATAAGGAAAAATATGCACCTTAAGGGGATTTATCTTTTGCACTAAAGAGAGGGTATTTTGAAAGTTTTTCTCGCTCTCTCCCGGGAAACCGACTATACAATCAGTAGTAATAGCAATCTGTGGAACTATTTTTTTAATTTTATTAATTAAGAGGAGGTAAGACTTACGGGTATATTTGCGATTCATCTTCTTTAGGATAACGTTGTCTCCGCTTTGTATAGGAATATGTAAATGCGGGCAGAGTTTAGTTAAACGCAGAAAAGATTTAAGAAGGCTATCTGTAATATCCCCTGCTTCTATGGAACTTAAGCGGATGCGCTCTAATCCTTTTATCTTCTCAAGCCCTTCTATTACATCAACTAAATCTACCCTCTCCTTTTTAAAATCTCTCCCATAAGCACCTAAACAAATTCCGGTTAGGACAATCTCCTTAAAACCTCTCCTTACTAAACCTTTTGCTTCCTTAAAAATTAACTTAAGAGGCTTACTTTTAGGCTTGCCGCGAACCAAAGAGACTTTGCAATAAGAACAGAAATTATCACAGCCGTCTTGAATTTTTAAAAAAGCACGGGTACGCCCCTTGAAAAATGTTATCCTGTTTGTCAATTTGCCGGTTGGCCTGTTGACCGGTTTTCCTGTTATCCTGTTATCCGGTTTGCCTGTTAAAAAGTAGGCGATATTCTCTTTTTCCTTATTTTTGAAAATCAAAATATCCTTATTTATTCCTTTAATCTGGCCCACATCCAACTCAGCAAGGCAACCGGTAACTATGATCTTTGCTTTGGGATTTTCTCTGATAGAACGGCGGATAATCTCGCGGGATTTAGAATCTGCGGATGAAGTTACTGTGCAAGTATTGATAAGATAGATATCAGCTCTTTTCTTTTGCGAGGCCTCCTTAAAACCTTTTTCCAAAAAGCCCTCACGGATAATCTGAGTATCGTATTGATTAACCTTACATCCTAATGTATAAAACTTTACCTTCATTATCTCTTATAAATACTAAGATAAGAAGCAAGGGCTATAGCTGCGGTATCAACTCTTAAGACTAAATCTCCGAGGGAAATAGGGACAAACCCTGCTTTTTTTGCGATATCTACCTCCTCTTTAGAAAAATCTCCTTCCGGGCCGATTAGGCATAATATTTTTGCCTTATCTAAAGAAGAAGGCATTAAAGAAGAAAGCGCCTCCTTAATACTTTTTCTTTTACCAAATAGGGTAGGGATTAATTTTAGATTAAAGTTTTCTGATTCTAAGATTAGCTTTTTAAAATCCTGCACACCGCCTATTAGCGGAATATCGTGTCTTTGGCTTTGCTGAGAAGCAGATTCAGCTATTCTTCTCCATCGCTTAAGCCGACGCTCTTCTTTTTCTTGGCCTAATTTTACAATTACCCTTTGAGTTATTAAAGGAATGATCCGGGAGACGCCAAGCTGTGTAAGTTTATCTACGATATCATCGAATTTAGCTTTCTTAGGAATTGCGCAGGCAATAGTTAAATTGATTTTAGGATAATTTTTATCAGGCGAACTCTTTTTTTTAACCTCTAAAAAAACCTTATCTTCTATCTTACTAATAACGCACAAATACTCAAAGCCGTTTTCATCAAAGACTAATACCTTTTCTTTAGGCTTTAGGCAAAGAGACCTTGTTATATGGCGAACCTTTTGCTTATCTTTGATAACTATCTCATTATTTGCGATATCGGTGGAAGGACAAAAAAAACGGTTCATAGCTCTTTTTCAGAAAAAACTTCAGCGGTAAAGGTATAAACCTCTGTATCTTTATCTTTCCAAGCATCAAAAGATAAACCAGCCTTATGCGAACAAAGATTAGATAAAAACTCCTCCTTACTCCAACCTGTTTCTAAGGCTACTTGAGGCAAGAAAACTCCGCTCCTAAAGCCCTTGCGCACTAAAACTCCGTCGATACCAAGGCGGATATTTTCAGGGTTGTCTGTTCTTTGCATAGGAGAGAGAGCAGAAATCTCTATATCAATATCTGCTAATTCATCTAAGGTAACTTGAGGAAAGCGCGGGTCAGATGTAGCTGCTTCTATAGCCATATCACGCACAGTTAGATACAAAGGCCCTTTACCGATAAGATTACCGATACAGCCGCGTAATTGGCCTTTTTTATGAAGCGTGACAAAAGCGCCCATCTCTTTAAGCAAAGCAGGCTCGGTTTCAGTGATTTCTAGCCTCTTGCCTTCTTTTAGATAAGATTCTATAGAAGAGCGCGCAATCTCAAGGAGCCTTTTTTGTTCTTGCTTATTAAACATAACTACCTCCCTGCTTTTATTATCAATAACTATACTTGCATATCCTACAGTCCAGATACCTTTCTTTTTATTCCCGGTTACCTCTGAGGAATTAGTATATTTCATAAGCGTTACTTTATCATACTGCATCTTCTTTGCAAGCATTATAGCGCTTACAACCCCAAAACCTCCACATGCCTGCGCCCTTCCTTCACGCAAGGCATAATAAAGGCCTTCGGCGTCTAAATCTTTAATCAAAGAGATGGTTAAGTTATCTACAACAGAAGCCTCCTCAAAGTCATATCCGTGATATAAATCCGAGGAGATTACTAACAATACGTCTTTGCGTTGGCCAATAGCTTCTTTAAGAAGGCTAGCAAACTCTTGGCATAATTTTAGAGTGCAGTCTCCTGTGATTAAAGGGACAATTTTAAAGTTTTTAAGCAATCTCTGTAAAAAAGGAAGCTGTACCTCAACGCTATGCTCGCCTTCAAAGGCCTTAGGCTCAAAGCGTATATCTTCTTTAACATTTAAGAGCTTAGCGGCAAAATCCTTATCAACTTCTATTCCGCCTAAAGGAGTAATAAACTTACCCTCAGGATAGACTGATATTCCACTAAAACCATAGCGATGGCCGGTGCCGATAACAATGACTGTCTTATAATTTTTATCCTTTATTAGTTTGTAGGCATAAGCTGCTGTTTGGGCTGAATAGCCATATCCTGCATGAGGGGCTATAATTATAAATGCTTCACTTTCTTTTTTTTCTCTTTGCTCTGTTTGAGCAGAAAGGATAAAATTATCCACCATCTTTGAGAGCTCTTTAGGTGAATTAGGATAAAACATTCCGGATACTGAAGGATTTTTTATATTAGCTGCGTATAAGAAAGTTAAAAAACTGACGGAGAAGAAAAAAAGAATAGTAATGATTTTTATTTTTTGTTTCATATAAAAAAGTGGTGGAGCTGAGCGGGATCGAACCGCTGGCCTCCTCGTTGCGAACGAGGCGCTCTCCCAACTGAGCTACAGCCCCCAAGAACGCTCCCTAAATGCTACCCCCAAAGCCCCTTTTTTATAATTTCATTATAAAACAGAGGGCGTAATAAGGAGGCCTATTTTCATGAGGCTGATTCCCACCTGCATTATTGGTAGTAAAGGTATGTGCATGAGAACCCGCCGACCCTGTATTCTGATTATGATATAAAGGAGTTGCAGCCTGATTATTTGATCCTGAAGCAGTTGTTGAACCATACTGAGTCCTATATGAATGGGAATGATTACCAGCAGTGTTAGTGCTACCGGTATGGCTATGGCTTGGCATCTGATCATAAGTTAGAGTAATGGATATATTGTCATTCCCTCCCGGGCCTATAGGATAAGCGCCTCCTCTAACCGAAGGGTTATCTCCACCTGCACCTACAATAAAACGCTCCCTTAAATCAGGAGTGCCGGATGTACCATCGCATAAAACCCAGCCTGCCGGAATATCAGCAACAGTTCCAGACCACATGACTATTGCTCCCCGCGGGATATCTCCTCCCGTAGCCCCAAATTCTTGCCACCCGGTTCCGTCGTAAAACTTTAATAAATGGGCCGCCGCATCATAATAAATTTGCCCCTCTTGACCGGGTTCTTTTGGCTGTTCAGCAGGATAAATCTGCAAAACCCTATAAACCCCGTAAGGAGAAGGATAATAGGTCGTAATAGTAATTTCCTCTTCGGCAAAAGAAGAAAAGACTAAACAAAAAATAGCTACAAAAAACAAAATACCTAACCTGATTTTCATAAGCTATCTCCTTTCTTTACTTTTACCCGCTTTTGCTTTTGTATTATACAATCAATTCCGCTGAATTCAAAACAAAATTTTAAAAAAGGCAATTTTAGTTAGTGGAAAGGGAAGGAAGATAGATGGTAGCGTGCATAGTTACCTCGGGGTTATCAACTGAAACAGATGCGGCAGGATCCCAGCGGCTTGTAATTTTAACTTCCACGAAATTTCCCTGTGTAAAATTTTTAGTACAAGAAAAAGCGGTTATTTTATTGGATAATACCTCCGTACCCACGCTACAAGTAGGGCAGGCAGAAGAAGCCCGGCAATTATCACAATACGACAACTGATGAGTAGAAGAGTTAAAAGTATACTTTACCCAATAGTCATTAGCATCCCTTATGCCAATAGAAGAAGAAGGGGAATCAATATAAAGCGCTAAAGAAACATTGGGCACTATTAAAACAGCAGAATTATTTCCAAAGATACTTTCGTTGCCTATGGTATTAAGGCCTCTTTTAGTAATATGGTCTAAACAAAAAGAGATGTCATTCTGTAATTTAACCCTGCGTTCAGAAGAGATAAGTTGATAACGGCTGAATAGAGTGATGCTATTTATCCCAAGGACAACAAGGCCCATTAACACCAAGGCAATCAAAAGTTCCATTAAAGTTATGGACTTATTCCGGTAAAGCATTATTCGGTAGTAGGCAAAGTTATAGTAACCTTTACCCTAGTAAGGTTAGCAGGCAGGCCGGCACTATCAATAGAATAATTACCCTCGTAATCCCTGCCATCTATAGTTATTTTTTTAGGGTTTGCTTTCTTAGTGTTTAACGGATTAGTGTTCCAGGTGGACTGATTAACATAATTTTGAAAAGGGTCTAAAAAATACTTTCCTAGTTCTCCGCCTGAAATTCTTGTCCTACTCTTATGAATATAGCGTTTCCCGGATACAAAGACACCTACCAAGCCGACAATTACCAAAGAGAGAATAATTAAAGAGACGAGGATTTCCAATAGAGTTAGAGCTTTTTTATCCACTTTTAATATTCTACCCTAGATCATTCCAGCAGGGCACCCGGATGATTTTATAGGTTCGGCATTAAAATCTCTACTAGTTAAAGTATAAGTACACTGTGAATTAACCGTTAAAGTCGCAGTTATCGTGGCAACGCCTGCACTAAGCGTAACTCTATAATTCCAATTAGAAGTTATTAAATCCAGCTTAAGAAGAGCATTACAATTTGCAGCATTACTGCAAGAGATATAAACGTTATTCTCCAACTTATATATTTTCTCAGCTGCAGCAATAAGTTTAATATTAGAGACTGCCTCTTTACTTAAAGCATTATACTTTGTCTTGATAAAGTTCGGGACAGCCACTGCGGCAAGAATACCAATAATGACAATAACAACTAAAACTTCTATGAGAGTAAAGGAATGTTTTTTGCTATCTGGCATATCAACTTTTAATATTTTTTTAAACGCTTATCGAGTAAAGCGTTAGTAACTGCTAAAATAACAGAATAACGCTTTACTCAATAAAACGCCTTATATATTTAAATTAGTAATAACCTGGTGTTCCGCTCCAATTTCCATTAATATCTAGAGTAATAGTATAATTAGATGGACCTCCTGGTTGTTTCCCCGTAGCACCAGTACACCTAGTAGCAGTGCATGCCCCAGTAGCAAAACAAGAATAACGAAAATAGTGAGTATTTGTACAGGCAGCAACTGCTTCTACCGGTAAGTCAGCTACATTATTAGCATAACCTCCTCTTTCTAAATTATACGCCCTTTGCGCTGTCCTAAGCGCTCCTAGAATAGACTTAGCTTCGGCAGTACGGCCTTTTTCTACCACTTTAGTATATTGCGTAAAACCCAAGGCAGCTAAAATACCTACAATTATAATTACTACAACGATTTCAATCAATGTAAAACCGTGCTTTCTTCCCATAACCATTCACCTCCTTTTTTTTAAAAACTAATATCTTTGTTGCACTAGTTTTTATTATACTTAGGTTTACAAAAAAAACAAGTTTTTTTAGCCTCCGCTAATTTGTGATATTTTAAATATCGGTAAAAATAAGCCTATAATCATTATTCCGATAACTACACCCATGAAAACAAGCATTATCGGTTCAAAGATAGAAGTAAAGCGGGCAGTAAAGGTCTCTAGATGATCCTGATAAAAGGCGTTAAGCTTTTTAAACATGCCGGGCAATTCACCTACCTCCTCTCCTATGCTAATCATTTGTGACACCATAGGATCAAAAAAGTCGCTCTTCTCTAACGATTGCCCTAAAAGCTTGCCTTCACGCACATCTTCTTTAATCTTGCGTATAATGTCTCCTAAAATAACATTGTCTACACTACGTTCTGATATCTCCAGAGAATAAAGTATGGGAACCCCGCTTTCAATCAAAGTAAACATTTCAGAAGTAAAACGCTCTATAGAGATATTCCTAAAAAAATCGCTAACAACAGGAAGCCTTAATAAGAATGATTGAAATACCCTCTTGCCCTCACGGGTACTTATATACCTGCGTAAAAGCCAAAATATAATTCCTATTATTATGGCTAAAATAATTCCGAATTTCCTGATATAAAAACTTGTCATCAAAAGAATTTTAGTTAAAAACGGAAGTTCAATATTAAAACCGCTAAATATTTCGGCAAAGGTAGGGATAATCTTAATTGTCATAAATAAAAGAGCGCCTAATCCGGTAACCATCAGTATGGCAGGATAAATAAGCGCAGAAATTATCTTTTTCCTAAAAGCAGCGTTGCGCTCTAAATAGCCAGCAAGGCGGTTTAATACCAAACTCAAATTCCCGCTTGCTTCTCCGCTCTCTATAAGATTAATCCAAAGCGGTGAAAAAACAGCAGGATACTTAGCTATTGCTTCATGCAGGCTCAGCCCAGCCTCCATGTGCTTTTCTAACTCTTTAATAATCTGGTAAAGCTTTTTACTTGCCACCTGCTGGGAAATAATATTTAAACTTCTTAAAATAGTAATGCCCGCACCAATAAGCGTAGCTAACTGACGGCAAAAAAGAACAAGGTCATCTCCGGTGACCGCATTATGCTTAGGAGCGCGCCTTCCCCTTACAGATGCTATAATAGGAGCATTGCCCCTCTCTTCTTGTTTCTCAGGGACAATATTAACGACAACAAAACCTTTTGACTGCAGGCTACTTATTGCTTCTTCTTGGGTTATGGCTTCCTGAAGCCCGGAAATCTTCTTACCCATCCTATCCCTAACAATATAAAAAAATCTAGGCATTATTCTACTCCTAAAGCAAGGCTAGATGCTTCCTCTAAAGAAGTAATCCCCTGCTCAGCCTTACGCAAGCCTGACTCATATAGCATCTGCATGCCATTAGCTTTGGCAACTTCCCGTATCTTCTGAAAAGATGCCCTCTGGTTTATAAGAATTCTAATCTCCTCGTTAACCCATAATACTTCTGATACACTAATCCTCCCCTTATATCCTATATTATTGCATTTAGGGCAACCCTTAGCCCTGTAAAGAAGCTCTGCTTTTAACCCCAATGCAGAAGCTTGAGCCTTATCCGGCTCATACGCCTCTTTACAGGCAGGGCAAAGTTTTCTTAAAAGCCTCTGGCTTACTATTAACAATAACGAAGGGGCTAACATATAAGGTTCTATGCCTATGTCCATAAGCCTACTTACTGCTGTAGGCGCATCATTGGTATGAAGGGTGCTTAAAACAAGATGGCCAGTCAAGGCTGAACGAATACATATCTGAGCAGTCTCAAGGTCACGCACCTCCCCAACTAACATTACATCAGGATCCTGCCTTAAAAAACTACGTAAGGCAGAAGCAAAGGTTAAGCCAATCTCCGGCTTAATCTGCACCTGATTAATTCCGTCTAATTTGTACTCTACCGGATCTTCAACAGTAACTATATTTTTTGTCGGACTCTTGATCTCGCTTAACATCGCATACAAAGTCGTTGTTTTACCTGAACCTGTAGGGCCGGTTAAAAAAACTAAACCATAGGGGGCATTTATACCTTTGCGTATAATCTCAAGCTGTTTTGGCTCAAGGCCAAGCCTATTTAAATCTAAAACCACCTCGCTTCTATCCAATAAACGCATCACTATCTTCTCGCCATATATAGTAGGAACGGAAGAAACGCGTATATCTATCGGATACTCCCCTACCCTGACAAAAAAAGCTCCATCTTGAGGTAGCCGTTTTTCAGCGATATCCAACTTTGAAAGTATCTTGATACGCGATGTTATCGGTAAATGTAAGTGTTTGGCCGGAGGAGGAATCTCATAAAGCTTTCCGTCTATGCGGTACCTTAAAGAAATATTATTTTTAAAAGGCTCTATATGGATATCCGAAGCCCTCTCATTAATCGCTTGCCTTATAATTAAATCAACCAATTTAACTACGGGAGCCTCTTCTGCCCGTTCTACCAACTTATCTAAACTTAACTCCTGCCCATCTTCGGCCTGCTCCAAATTTAAATCATCAGAAATATCGTAACTATCTTTAACCGCTTGATTAAGCATTGCCGAAGATTTACCATAGAAATTGTCCACTGCCTTTTTAATATCAGTACTGGTAGCAATAACCGGGTTAATTTCACAATTAGTAATCCTTTCAAGGTTATCTATAAGGACCAAATCTAAAGGATCTGACATGGCTACAGTCAAAGACCTTAAAGTACGCGAAAGGGGTAGAACAAAGTTCTTTAGGGCAAATTCATGCGGGATTAAACGCTCTAAACCTTGATCAAGAGCAGGTTTTAACATCCCGGTACCTAAAGAAAAAAAAGGCACTTTAAGTTGCTGGGCTAAGATAGAAACCACTTGGTCTTCTTTAACCATTCCTAATTTGACTAAAACTTCCCCTAATCTTCCGCCCTCTTGACGCTGAATACTTATAGCCTTCTCTAGTTGCCCGGGATTAATTAAACCTGCCTGAAGCAATAACTCCCCTAATCTTATATGCTTGCCTTTATTAATCATTAATATTTCTTAACGTTGATTTTCTAGAGCGTTTAAATAAGTATTTATACTTGACTGACGGCTTATAACTGTAGTTGTAGACTGCTCCCGGCTAGAAGGCGGCATCCTCTTAACCTGAGTTAATGCCCCTTCTATCTTTTCTATATAACTACTGTCCTTAATTATACGTGGAGTAATAAAGACTAAAAGCTCCCTATCTTTACCCGGGCTAACTTCTTTATGCCTAAAAGCTTTTCCTAATATCGGAATATCTCCTAATACAGGAATTTTCTTTTCGGTTGTCGTGCTCTGGTTAACAATCATCCCTCCCAAAACTACAGTCTCACCATCTTTTACCCTTACCGTAGATTTAGTTGTCCTGGTCTCGGGGTTACGATAGGTGTACTGTCCTGTCGCCGTATTATTTGCTATGCCGGCAGTTAAAGTTGTAAGCGATGTAGAGGCCTCCGAAACACTTGGGTTAAGAAACATAGTGATCTCTCCGGTATCCAAGTTAACCTGAGGGGTAACCCTCAGCGTCACACCAGTCTGCGCCCTCTCAACAGTAATAGTTTGAGTTGCTCCTTCTGCCCCAGAACCTTGTGTGCTACTATTTAAACCTATAGCTTCGTTGCTTACTATCTTAATCTCCGCTGTCTCATTGCTTAAAGTAAGTATCTTAGGCCTTGCCAAGAATTTGGTATCAGTCTGCGTCCTAAGAAAATCAAGAGAAACCTTGCTGTTCAATATGCCAAATACAACCGGGCCAAAGTGCGGCGCAGCCCAGGTTGCCGCCTCTAAAAACCCTGCCCCTTCGTCTACTACAATCTCGCTTCCCTGCCCGCTAGTACCTTTATTTCCAAAAGGGTTAAAGACACGAAAGGCCTGGGTAAAATCTCCGGTAGCCAGAGTCGTCGGCCAGTTAACGCCAAGCTGATCAACAGCATTCTTGCTTACATCCAGCATCTCCACTTCCAAAAGCACCTGCGGCACAGGCACATCCAAAGAAGCGATAACCTTGCGTATAACCGGCATACGTGAAGGAATATCCGTAACAATAAGGCTGTTAGTACGAAAATCTTCTACAACCTTTCCTTCCTTAGAAAGGAGTTTTTTAACAGTCTGAGTAATGCCGGCTTCTTCTTCTACTTTCCATTTACCGTTATCTTCCGCAGTAGAATTATTTGTAGATGAAGAGGAAGATGAGGATGAAGAGGAATATGGCGAACCGGATTCATTATCAGTATTCAAAATGCTCTTCATATCTTCCTTCAAAGAAGAAGACGAAACTGTAGCATGCTTTAGGTAAAATATTTCGGTTATAGTTTCTGCCTCAGGCTTTCCCCAATCCTTGACAATAAATAAGCTTGCCTCATCATCCAATTCATAAGAAAGGTTATTTGCCTTAAATATCTTATCCATCGCTTCTTTAAGAGGGACTTTATCTATGTAAAGAGTAAGCATCCTATCTGACACAGCCTCAGAAGCTACAAAGTTAAGGCCGGACTGTATTGATAATATCTTAAGTACATCTTTTAAAGAAGCGTCCTGAAGATCCATAGAAATAAGTGGTTGATTTTTTGGCACAGGGAGCATCTCTTCTAAAGCGTAGATATAGGGAGTAAAGATAAAATTAAAAATAAGCATAGCGAATAAAAAAACTCTCAAGTTAATTTTCATAATTCCTCCTTAATTTATTCGTTTCTTTCCCTATCCTGCCGACCCCTAGCAGGTGTTGTGGATAATTTATATTCTGTACCTGCAAAAAGCACTATAACTCCTTCTTTGTTTATATCTATAATATCAGCCCCTTCTATAACATCCCCTACCTTTACTACTTTATTATTTACAATCGCCTGTGGTAGGCTACTACCCCAAATAAGCCCCTGAACCACTAAATTAGGCACGCTCTTTTCTATATCTATATCTTTATCTTTAGAAGATAAATCTTCTTCGGGCTCTGTAAGCACTAAAGGCTGTTCAAAAGGATTCCTTAAAGTATCGGCACTGTATTCTATCTTCGGGCGTAAATCCGTAGCTTTTACTACAAATACTTTTCCGGGATCTTCCTGCGTATTCTCATCTATAAACTTAGGTAATTCAGCTTTAAGTTTTGTAATATTTATAATTCCTTGCAAAAATATAATAATAATTATTATTATAAAATAACTTGTTATATTTTTCATCTTTTTAAAAGCACAATTGTGTTTATACGTAAATTTGCCCTTAACTCCTTATCTTTATTGTAAGAAGGTGAATCAATATCTGAATATTCAATAAAATAAATGCGCTCAAATGTTTCTAATTTATTGATAAATTTAGCGAAGGTATTATAATCAGGGGCGACTATAGAAAGACCGAAACGAAATTTTGAGTATTCCCCTGATAAAGATTCCCCCAATGGCTGCATAGATGCAATCTTAACTCCCGTATCTTTCGCTATATTATTAATATCCAACATAACTACGTCTGAATCCTGCTTGGCCAAAAGAGCATAATATACATTAAGCCTATCTTCTAACTCTCCTATATCAACCAATATCTTATTCTTTTCTTCTTCTTCAACTATATCGGAGCTTAATGATGCAATTTGAGAACTTTGCCATTCGTAAACTTTATAAACAATTAGAAAAGAAAATAGAATGATAACTAAAGCAAAAAACTTATTTTTATTTTCGTTAATAACCGCTAATATATTCATCCTGTTTAGCATCCTTATAGTTTTTACAAATTAAATTAAACTTAGTTATAGATACTTTATCCTCTGTATCGTGTTTTACAGAATTTAATTCAATCTCCGTAAAATAATTTGATAACACTAAATCGTTCTTTAAATTATTGACAAATTTGTTCACCATCTCAAACTCTTTATCCGCAGAACGCAAATAACTCCTACCTTCAAGCAATAAAGAAAGCTTATCTGCTTCTTCATTAAAGGAGAATTTAATAAGCCACACCCCTTCAGGTATACACCGAGGGATGGAATCCAATGCCTTAGTAAGATAAAACTTTCCCCTTATCAATTTATCTAAAGCCTTTAACTTCTTCTTATATCCGTCGCTAATCTCAGAAAACTGACTTAAGTTTAGATTAGGGTCAACATCTTTTACTACTATCCTTTTTCTAATTACGTAACTTAATTTTTCTTTAACAGGAGCAATTTTGTAAAAACTATAGGCAAAAGCAGCTATACAGATAAAAATACCCAAGAATACAGCGCGTAAATCTATTTTTACATCTTTTAAAAAATTACCTAAATCTATTTTAGGATAAGCTACACCTGCCCTCTTAGGCGTTACTTTAACATCGGAAAGGTTTATCCTTACTTTAGTAGGAATAACATCGGCTAAAGATGCGCCGAAACTTTTAATAAGCCCTAAAGAATAAGCCCTACCACTACCTATAAGCTTGTTAAAATCAAGGAGCTTAGAAGAGATGGATAATTCAGACATATAAGACTCAAGCTCCTGATAATAATCATGGTTAACAAAAGAAAATACGCGCTGAATTCTCTTGTCCGGAAACTTACGTTGGTAGTAATCTAAAGAAATGCGCATCTCTGATTTTAACTTATCTAAAAAAGCCTCTGGTTGAGCTTGGAAATCGTCTCTTTCTATTGGAACTGTAGGGCCTGAAGCTAAATTGATATCTCTACTAAAAAGCGGGAAGCCATTCTCAAGGACTATAAAATTAGCGTCATCTCCTCCAAAGAAATCAGCAGATAGAATACCTATAATACCGCTCTCCTTTACCCTTAAAAGCTTAAGGCCTCTAATTATACTAAACCCTGAATACTCTAACCTGCGAACCTTAATATTAACCTGTTTAAAAACATTAAGATACCTCTCAAGTATATCTTTTTTAAGCCCCATAAATAGGATATTATTTATACGAGAAGACCTCTCTATCTGAGCCTGAAAATCAGAAACAATCTCTTCAGCCTTAAAAGGAATATACTTCTTTGCCTCAAATCTTACAGCATTAACCAACTCTTCTTTAGGCAAATCTGGCATTTCAAAACTGCGGATAATAAGGTCCCTGCCTGACAAAACAAGAGAAACCTCTTTAGCTTCCATCTTGTTGGTTCTTAATGTCTCATTAATAACAGCCACCAGTTTTATCTCTAAAGGGACTTTCTCTTCTAATTCTATATCTAAAGCCTCAAAAAAAGGAACCTGAACATTATTTATCAGCTTTTTCCCTTTAGTTTCAGTAAAATTTATAAAGTTGGGGCCGAAATATACGCCTAACTTATTCATTTTTTATCTCCTGATGTAGATATACGCTTACGGCTCTTAATCCAACTATCAATATCCTTCCTCTCAAATCTCCAGACCCCTCCTACCTTTATACCGGATATCTTACCCTGATTAAGCCAGTTATAAATAGTCTGCTTTTTAAGCTTAAGGTAATCTGCTAATTCATCTATGTCTATAAGCCTTGCCATAATTTATACCCTCTTTTACTCTATCTAATAAGAGGAATTTAATTAAAACATAATAGATTTAATTTGTCAAGTGTTTTTTTATATATTTTATTATAAACTTACTTATACTTAACTATAATTACAATATCCTCGACGATAAAAAATAGATAGTTTTTAGATAATAAATTTTGGATTTTAGAAAATAAAGAAAGCGGGGAAGATTAAGGTATTATTGGTATTCGGTCTTTATTTCAAGCTTAGAACCAACCCCCCCAGGGCCAGTGCCATTATGATAGATAGCTATCTGGATATTATAGGGGATACTGGAATCTGTTGTGATAGTATATCTTGGGGTAACTGAATCTACGCAAGCTTTAGGACTACCTAAAGCTCTGTGGCATGCATAATATCTACTACCAGTAGGAGGCAGAGACCAAGCCCCACTTCTAAGCCTCTCTAAGGCATAATTCATCATCCCCCTACCTGCGTAGTAAGCTTTAATTCGTGAAACTTGGTGATGGGTTAACCGTGACTGACTGGAAATTATACTTAATATAAGGAGGGAAAAAATAAAAACTATAAGTACTGTGGCAAGAACAATGATTAAAAGCGAGCCCTTGCTATTTCTAACCATCTTTTCTTAAGGATATCTTATAATCACCTGTCGTAAACCCTTCCATTAATACATGGCCTTCCCTTGCAAGCCAACCTAAGCTCATTAAAACATTATCGCGAGTTCTATCAATACCCTTTGCTAAATCCGAAAGGTTAACCTCTCCATGCTGATCAAGGTAATGCCAAATCTCTCCTGCTACAATACCTATCTCTGTAATCATCTTCTCCTCCAGAATTCTATTTTATAATAAAAGCTTTTTTAGTCAACTACTTTTTTGTAGTCTCCTCCTAATAAATTAACTCTCTCTTTAGCATAAGCGCTTGATTTACCTTTTGCCTCAATAACCTTTTTATAAAATGTCTCTGCCTCTTTAAAATCCTCCCTATCTTCGTATATTCGCGCCATCCTTAAATAAGCCTTTTCCCTAAACTCCTTACCTGCAGAGGCTTTTAGATATTCCCTAAGAGCATTATCATCTTCTCCAATAGTCTCATACACCTCAGCTAAGGCAAATATAGAGGCAAATTTTATCTTTTGGTCCTCTGTTTCAGCTGCCTTAGTAAAACTTATAATCGCCTCATTGTGCCTGCCTTGATTAGCAGAGATAATACCTAAAGAATAATAAGCTTCCCTGATTAAGTCGCTATCAGGATAATCCTGTATAAGGGAAAGAAAATGCCTTGATGCTATATCAAGCTCATTATGCTGATAGTAATACCCTGCCAACCAAAATAACGCTTTAGCTGTAACCTCTGCGCCCGGATATTTGGAACGTATGGCATTAAAACGGAAGATAGCCTCTTTTTCATCCCCTAAATTATAGTATGAATCTGCTAAACTGTATTCTGCTTTCTGGATAAGTTGTATATCTTGGGAAGAAGAAGGTATTAGCTTAAAGTTTTCTACCGCCTTGGAGAAATCTCCTATATTGTAATAAGAGCTCCCTAATAAATACAAGGCCTCGGCTACAAATAAAGAACCTTTAAACTTTTTACTATACCCCTCAAGCAGGCTAATACTTGCCTTGAAATCTCCTTTTTGAAAATACTCTAAGCCTAAAGCATAGATTGTTAAACTCTTTTGATATAAGGCATAATCCCTATTCTGGCCATTGGAACAATTTTTTAATGCCAAATCATAATACTTTAATGCCTTAGGATAATCTGCAAGATTATAATTTATATCTCCGATTTTAAGAAGTACAGATTCACGAAGGGCATCCTCTTGGCTTAAGGTTAAAACCTCTTCAAAAAAACCTTTAGCTTCTTCTAACCTGCCTTGGTTTAAAGATATATTAGCCTTGCCTAAGGCTAAAGCTGTCAAATTATTTTTATTAAGCCCTTCGCCGGATAATAAAGAAAGTTGCATTCCAGCTTTTTGGTATTCGTTAAGCTTAATATAAGCCCAAGCAGAACCTAAGCGCGCTAAGGAGATTAGCTTGTTATCGCTACCTTCATTTAAAACTTTCATATAAAACTCTAAAGCGCAATTAAAATCTTCTAAATAATAATCTGCTTCCGCAAGGTAAAAATACAGATAAGGCAGGCGCGTTTTATCATTTAATAAGGATTTTAATAACCCGCTAGCCTTTTCTTTTAAGGTTTTGTATTCTTTAAGCTTATACAAGCACTCAAGCGATTTAAAAGACGCATCCAAAGATTGAGGTTCGCCCGGGTATTTTTCCTCTACTGCCTTAAGATAGTCAAGCGCCTCCTTGCATCTATCATCTTCTATTAAAGACCAACCTAAAGAATATAAAGCTGATGGGATATAGGCAGAGTTAGGGAAGCGTGATATTAATTTTTTATAGCTTTGAATAGATTTAGCGAGGTCATTTTTTTTAAAGTAAGTTTCGGCAATCCAATAAATAAGAGCGTCATTTATATTTGCCGTATAGCGGCTCTTTAAGAGCCTCTCAAAAACTATAAGCGCTTCATTAAGCTTATTCTGATAAAATAATGCCTCCCCTATTAAAAGCTCTGCTTCGGCTAACATAGATGAGGCAGGAAACTCCTCTTTAAAGCGGTTAAAAAGCCCTATACTTGCCTCATAGTATCCATCTTCAAATGCTTTTCTCGCCATAAAAAAGACCTCTTCCTCTTTGTCAGAGGATAAAACTTCTATAGGCAAAGAAATGCAATAAAAAAGAAATATAAATAATATGGCTATTACTCTTAAGCGCCTAAGCATTTAACACCTTTTTTAAGAACTCTCCGGTACAAGAAGAGTTATTTCTTGAGATATCCTCAGGCGAGCCACAAGCAACCAACTTGCCTCCTCTTTCTCCTCCCATGGGGCCTAAATCTATAATATAATCAACGCTCTTAATTACTTCAAGGTTATGTTCAATTACTATTACCGTATTTCCTTTATCTACCAACCTTTGCAAAACAGCAATCAATTTTTCAACATCAGCAAAATGAAGCCCGGTAGTAGGCTCATCAAGTAAATAAAGAGTATTCCCCGTAGCGCGCTTGCTTAACTCTGAGGAGAGTTTAATCCGTTGCGCCTCTCCTCCTGAAAGAGTAGTTGCCGGCTGGCCAAGCTGTATATAACCTAACCCTACATCATATAGGTAAGAGAGTATATTATTAACCTTAGGTATATTTTCAAAAAGATTCATCGCCTCTTCTACGGTCATAGAAAGGATATCCGCTATTGACCTACCCTTATACTTGACACTTAAGGTAGCCTCGTTAAACCTTGCGCCATTACAGATATCGCACTTTACATATACCTCAGGTAAAAAGTGCATCTCAATTCTTTTAACCCCGTCTCCTTGGCAGGCTTCACAACGCCCTCCTTTTACATTAAAAGAAAATCTACCCGGCGAGAATCCCCTTGCCTTAGAAGCCGGCAAAAGGCTAAAGATATCGCGAATATGGTTAAATACTCCGGTATAAGTAGCCGGGTTTGAGCGGGGCGTCCTTCCTATAGGGGATTGGTCCACTACTATAACCTTGTCTATAAACTCTACCCCTAAAAGCTTCTTAAAAGCCCCAGGCTTTTCTTTTGAGTGATAAAGCCTCTGAGAGAGGGCGCGAAATAAGGTCTCGTCAATAAGGGTAGATTTACCTGAGCCGGAGAGCCCGGTTACGCCGATAAAGGTACCTAAAGGAAAACGGACGTCTATATTTTTAAGGTTATGCTCGCTAGCCCCTTTAATCTCCAAGACTTTTTTCTTCCTCCAATCTCTTCTTGCCTGTGGCAGAGGTATCTTTAACTCTCTTCTTAGATATTTGGCGGTAAGGGATTTTTTATCCTTAAGAAGGCTATCTTTTGTACCGGCAAAGACAACCTCTCCTCCGCTCTTGCCTGCATAAGGGCCTAAATCTACAATGTAATCTGCGTTAAGAATTGTAGATTCATCGTGCTCAACTACAATTAAGGTATTCCCAAGGTCTCTTAATGATTTTAAGGTAGAGAGGAGTTTAATATTATCTTTTTGATGCAACCCTATACTCGGCTCATCTAATACATATAAAACGCCTACGAGCCCGGAACCGACTTGAGTGGCAAGCTTTATCCTCTGCGCCTCGCCTCCTGAAAGAGTAGAACTTTTCCTATCTAAGGTAAGATAGTCTAAACCCACATCAATACAAAACTTTAACTTACGGGTTATCTCTTTAAGCGCCTGCTGGGCAATTATACGCTCTTTTGCGGTTAGTTCTAAGCCGCTAAAGAAGTTATACGCGCTCTTTACGGACATCTGCGTTACTTCCCATATATTTTTATTTCTTATCTTAACTGATAGGCTCTCTCTTTTTAAGCGCGCTCCTTTACACAAAGGACAAGAGAGGCTAGACATAAAACGGGATATCTCTTCTTTTAAATAATCACTATCAGTCTCATTAAAAAGGCGGTTTAGATGAGGGATTAACCCCTCAAAGGGTTTATTTCCTATTATCTCTTCTGATCCATAGAGAACTGCCTTTTGTACATCTTTACTTAATTTATTAAACGGGGTATCTAAACTAAATTTTAATAAAGAAGCTAAACTACGCAATAGCCAACGGTAGTAAAGCATATAGCCCCTTCCTCCGCGTTTCCAAGGGACTAAAGCGCCGTCATTAATAGACTTTGTTTTATCAGGGACTACTAAATCAGGATCAAATTTAAGCTTATTCCCTAAACCATTACATTCAGGGCAAGCGCCATAAGGAGAATTAAAAGAAAAGACCCTTGGTTCTACTTCAGAATAATTTATCCCGCAGTTTAAGCAAGCATACTCTTCGCTAAAGAATAACTCCTCTTTATTATAAGTTACTATTATATTCCCCTTGCCTACCTTAAGCGCAGTCTCTACTGAATCTGTCAAACGCAAACGCACTTCATCTTTTACAATGAGCCTATCTACTATAACTTCAATATTATGTGTTTTATAGCGGGCTAATTTTAACTTTACCGGAAGCTCATACACCTTCTTATCAACCCTCACACGACTAAATCCTGCCTTTTGGATTGAAGTAAAAATATCCCTATATTCACCCTTCTTGCCCCTTACTAAAGGAGCGAGTATATTTATCTGGGTAGCTACGGGGAGAGAAAGTATTTTATCTACAATCTCTTGGGAGCTTTGCCGTTGTATGGGTTTTTGGCAACTGTAACAAAAAACCTCTCCGATGCGCGCAAAGAGTATCCTTAGATAATCATAAATTTCAGTTTGCGTGGCTACTATTGAACGGGGGTTTCCTCCGGCAGACCTCTGTTCAATAGCTATTGAAGGAGAGAGCCCCGAGATATACTCTAAATCCGGCTTTTGAAGCTGTTCTAAGAATTGCCGCGCATAACTTGATAAACTCTCTACAAACCTGCGCTGGCTTTCAGCATAGATAGTATCAAAGGCTAAACTTGATTTGCCTGATCCAGAGAGCCCGGTAAATACAATGAGTTTATTGCGGGGAAGTTTAAGGTTTATATTTTTAAGGTTATGCTCCTTTGCCCCGCGGATAATTATTGAGCCAGTATTTAACATAAGTGATTAATCTACAGGGACGGTTCTATATTTTTAAGAAACAGAGCCGTCCCTGTAGGTTTTTAAAAAGGCGTTATCTTTTCTTCTTCTTTTTCTTTCCGCCTCTTTTCATTTTAGCGCAAGAAACATCGCCTTTTTTATCAAGGAAATAAAGGTAACCCTCTTTTCTCTTGATTCCGCACTTGGCTACTTTCTTTTTCCCGCCGCCCTTTTTAGTGCCGCGTGCCATTTTAGTGCATGAAACATCGCCTTGCTTATCAATAAAATAGAGATAACCTTTTTCCCTTTTGATTCCTAATTTCACGAGTTTTTCTGCCATACCGTAAACTCACCCCCTTTCGTTTTATTTAATTTGTGCCGGATGATACCGGCTCCAAAATACCTTTTAATACCGCAATTGCCGAGAGGACCGCAAGATAACTTGTTTTAGGGTTATCAGGATGCGGAATATTCTCTGTGCGCGTATAGAAATTTCCGGCATCGGACCTAACCCATACCTCGTGTATATTTTTTTTAACTTTAGGAGAAGCGATAATTTTTACCCTTGTCTTACGCAGGCCTAATCCGGACAAACTTAATATTGCGGCAACATTAATATTCTGTGGGAAATATTTTACCGCATCCAAGGCCCTACCACAGAACAATATCCTCTTTTTTTTAAGGTTTAAGAGCTTTATCTTTCTGTCCTCAATATATTTAACCCCTTTGAAACTTAAAGGATTCTTAGTAGTAACGAGGGTTACGCTACGCACTCTACTTATATTTGAGGCCTTTAAGGCATCTACACCTGAAAGAGCTCCGCTAGGAAGATAAACCTTGCAATTATTCCTATAGGCTATCTTACGTAATAAATGAATCTTATGCGCAATGCCTCCTACACTCATAATCAGAATATCCTTCCTTGCCTTAAGCGCTACAGAGGCGATAGAAAAAGAGGATTCTGCCGAAGCAGACTCAATTACAAGATTAGAAGCACAAACCAGGCTTTTTAAGCTTTTGGAAGCAACTTTTTTTCTGCCGATTTTTTTAGCCAAGGATTCTGATTTAAGGTTATCCAAATCATAAAGCCCGCTTAACTCTGCGCTAAGCTTAAGATTCCTTGTGATATACGTAGCCAAAGAACTTCCTATGGCTCCGCAACCTACTATGCCTATTTTTAGTTTAGCCATCTTCTAACTTGATAGTTATCTATTAAGCGGGTTTTGCCGATAAATACCGCTAAGATTATTAAAGAATTATTTGTAACCTTTTTAAGGGGCCTAAGGGCATTTGCATCCACTATTTCTATATAATCTATTTTTACGCTCTTCTTTTTTAAGATAAGTTGCTTCATCCTGTTTACAATTTTTTTTGAGTCCCTTGCTCCATTTTTTATCAACTCCTTAGCTAAGTTAAGCGCGCGAGGGACAACTAAAGCAACCTCCCTCTCTCCCTTGCTTAAATACGCATTCCTTGAGCTTATTGCTAAGCCATCTTTATCGCGCACTATGGGCATTACCTTAACTACTACCGGAAGATTTAAGTCTATCACCATCCTCTTGATAATAACTGCCTGCTGGGCGTCTTTTTTCCCTAAATAAACTACATCCGGCCGGATAATATTAAACAACTTTGCGACAATAGTAGCTACTCCTTTAAAATGCCCGGGGCGGGATTTACCGCATAAGATACTGCTTAACCCTTCAACTTCAATATAAGTAGAGAAATCTTTTGGGTAGATATCTTTTGCTGCCGGATAAAAAAGGATATCTACTTTTTCTTTACGGCATAAGGATATATCTTTTTCTCTTGGGCGTGGGTATCTATTTAGGTCTTCGTTAAGGCTAAACTGCTTAGGGTTAACAAATATACTCACTACTACTAGGTCGTTATCTTGGCGCGCTTTACGGATTAGGCTTAAATGCCCCTGGTGTAAAGCGCCCATAGTCGGAACAAAACCTATTCTTTTGCCCTTATATTTTTTTAACACTGAAAGGATATTATCTAAACTTTTTATTAGGCGCATATAACCTCTGATAAAGGCTTTATAACAAAATCGCGTTTAAAGACGCGAGGATGAGGTATAACTATTTTTTTTGTTTGTATCTTTTTTTCTCCGTAAAATAATATATCTATATCTATTATTCTTGGGCCATTGCGTACAGATTTTATGCGGCCAAGGCGGATTTCAATATTCTTTATTTTCTTAAGAAGTACCTGCGCAGGAATTGAGGTTTTTATCTTTATTGCAGCATTTAAATAGTTAGGTTGATTTTTAGGCCCGCCTACTGCTTTTGTATTAATAAAAGTTGAGGTTTGCAAAACCTTAACCCCCTTTATTTTGCTTAACTCTAAAATTGCGTTTTGTATGTTGCGCCTCCTATTGCCTAAATTAGAGCCTAATCCTAAGTAACAGGTTATCATATTAAATGGGGACAGCCACTTTTTTAAATGGGGACAGCCACTTTTTTATAAAAAAGTGGCTGTCCCTATTTATAGTTTGCTTAAACGGCGGACTGCCTCTTGCATCCTCTCCTTAGATACTGTAAGCGCCATGCGAATATAGCCTTCTCCGTATTTACCAAAACCAATGCCCGGGGTTACTACTATATCGGCTTTATTTAAGAGCAAGGATGCAAACTTTATAGAGTCATAATTTTTTGGCGTTTTAATCCAAAGGTAAAATGTAGCCTTAGGGCTATTTACCTGCCAGCCCAAAGACTTTAACCCCTTAACTAAAGTATCCCGCCTATCTTGATAAAGAAGAGCCATACTTTTAATATGCTCATCCGTACTGTTAAGCGCTGTAGTTCCTGCAATTTGAATCGCAGAGAAGATGCCTGAGTCAATATTTGATTTTACTTTAGCTAATGCGCTTATTAGATTTTCATTGCCGCATGCCCATCCTATACGCCAGCCGGTCATATTATAAGACTTAGAAAGGGAGTGAAATTCAATAACTACCTCTTTAGCGCCCTCTACCTCAAGCATGCTTGTAGGAGCGTAGCCGTCGAAACTTATTTCAGAATAAGCAAGGTCAGAGATAATGATAATTTTATGCTTCTTAGCAAAATTAATTGCCTCTTTGAAAAATGACTTATCAGCAATTGCGGAGGTAGGATTATTCGGATAATTTAAAAACATTATCTTTGCTTTTTTTAAAATTGAAGGGGTAATCTTTTTTAAATCAGGGAGAAAAGCGTTTGCGCTTAAAAGAGGCATGAGGCTTACCTGCCCTCCTGCTAATATCGTGCCGCCCTTATAAGGAGGATAGCAAGGGTCAGGGACAAGAGAATAATCCCCCTGATTTAAGAAGGCAAGAGGAAAATGGGCTATCCCCTCTTTTGAACCGATTAAAGGGAGTATCTGGGTGTTGTAATTGAGGAATACTCCAAATCTCTTTTTATACCAAGAGGCAATTGATTGACGTAAAAGAGGCATGCCTTGGTCTAAGGCATAACGGTGGTTAGTAGGGTCAAGCGCTGCTTTATGTAAAGCATCAATTATATATTTAGGTGTTGGCTGATCAGGGTCTCCTATACCTAAATCAATGATATCACGGCCTTCAGCGCGTGCTTTTCTTTTTGCCTTATCTATCTCTAAAAAAAGATAGGGAGGCAAACTATTTAATTTTTTTGAAAGTTTAAAACTCATTTATAATCCTCCTAAATTCTAGGGACAGCCCCTGTTGCAAAACAGTTTCTTTAACAGGGGCCACCCTGCGAAGCAGAGTGTCCCCTGTTATTTACTCCCCTCCTAAATCCTAAGCAATCCCTATTTTAAAACGTCTTGCATTGAATACAAACCCGCCGGCTTTTCAAAAACCCATTTTGCCGCTTTTAAAGCGCCTAATGCAAATAAGTCGCGCGAATGGGCTTGGTGCTTTATCTCTATCCGCTCGGAATTAGCGCAAAAGACAACCGTATGGTCGCCTATGATATCTCCTAAACGCAGGGAATGAACCGGTATATCTTGTCCGGTTGCATTAGTTAAAACCTCTAATAATTTTTTAGCTGTCCCTGAGGGAGAATCTTTTTTATGCTTATGGTGCGCTTCTATTATCTCAATGGTATAATCGCGCCCTAATTTTTTGGCTATATCAGGCAATATATCAAATAAAGTATTTATCCCAATGCTAAAGTTAGGAGAAAAGACCACGGGAATTAATTTTGAAACCTCTTTTAATTTATCTAACTGCGCTGAAGTTAATCCTGTTGTCCCTAAAATAAGCGCTTTTTTATATTTAGCCGCGTAATCTAAAGTTATGTCCGTAGCTTCGGCAATAGTAAAGTCTATAAGTACATCTACTAAAAAGAGCCCATCAGGGTTAGAAGATATTTTAAGCTTGCCTATCTCTTTTCCTATAAGAGGCGTGCCTTTTTTCTCTAAAGCCAACGCTACTTCAAAATCCTTATCCTGCAAAGCAAGTTCAAATATACGCCTGCCCATCCTGCCACAAACGCCGGCAATGCCAAGTTTGATTACTTTTGGGTTAATCTTCATCTCTTCTCCTAAATTCTAGGGACAGTCCCTGTTGCGCTCTTTTATTTTAAAAGGCCATAGTCAATTAATGCCTTCTTTAATTTCTCTAGGTTTTCAGGCAACATTGATGACATCGGAAGCCTTAAATCCGGACTACACATGCCTAATAACCCCATCGCAGTTTTTACAGGAATAGGATTAGTCTCTACAAATAAAGCTTTTATTAAAGGGAGTAATTTATAGTGCATCCTCCGCGCCTCTTTAATATCCCCCTCTTTAAAAGATGTAACTAATTCTGCGGTATCAGCAGGGACAATATTCGCCGCTACTGATATAACGCCTGTTCCGCCTATACTTAAAACAGGCAGAGTCAAACTATCATCACCTGATATTAACTGAAAATTAGGCGGGCATAAGGATTTAATACGCGCCATCTGCTCCAAGCTCCCGGATGCTTCTTTAACACCAACTATATTCTTACAAGTTGTGGCTAATTTAGCTATTGTCTCAGGCTCAATATTAACCCCAGTACGCCCGGCTATATTGTAAAGTATAAGAGGTATCTTTACAGAATCAGCCACGGCCTTAAAATGCTCATAAAGCCCTTTTTGGGTTGGGCGGTTGTAATAAGGAGAGACCTGCAAAGAGGCATCTGCCCCGGCGGAGGCGGCGTGTTTAGTCAAGGCAATAGCTTCTTCAGTTGAGTTTGAGCCTGTCCCGGCAATAACCGGTAGCCTCTTTCTTGCCTGCGCAATAACAATCTCTATTACCCGTCCATGTTCCTCAAAGGTAAGCGTTGCTGACTCTCCGGTAGTCCCGCAAGGAACAATACCGGATGTCCCGTTTTTAATTTGAAAATCAACTAACTCTTTAAGCTTATCCTCATCAACCCTTCCTTCTTTAAAAGGCGTGACCAAAGCTACAATAGAGCCCTTAAACATAATATTCCCCCTTGTAAACTTTTTTTACACAACCCTCAAGCCAGATATTATTAAATAAAAAGCTATCTTTATTAAAATAAACCTTCAAAACTTCTTTACTCTTTGTCTTTACCCTGATCATTCCGGATCCTTGCGCCTTTAGGGTATAAGCGGTAATTAAAGCTGAGGCAACAGAACCTGTGCCACAGGCTAAGGTCTCTGCCTCTACCCCTCTTTCGTAAGTGCGCACGGATATAAAACCCTTACCTAAGGGCTCAACAAAATTTACGTTTGTCCCTTCAGGAGAAAATACCTTGTGGAAGCGTATATACCTTCCTAACTCCTCAACATCAATATCTTCTAATCCGTTAACAAAGATTACTGTATGGGGGACTCCGGTGTTGATAAAATTTACCCTCAATGCTCTTTTATTAAAATTAACCGGTATATTTAATTTCAAGCCCTTAGGAGAGGTAAGCTTTATCCTAACGCTACTACCTGTAATTTTACTTTCAATTATCCCTGCTTTTGTTTCAATATCTATCTCTTTAATTCCTCTGCCTTTATTTTCAGAATACCAATAAGAAGCACTTCTTGCGCCATTCCCGCACATATCAGCCTCTGAACCATCGGCATTAAAAATTCTCATCTTAATATCGGCTTTTTTTGAACCCTCCATTAAAAGCAATCCGTCAGCGCCGATGCCTAACCTACGGTTGCATATCTTTTTAGCTAAGGAAGAGATATTTTGCTTATATCTACAAAACTGATTCGCGTCAACTACCACAAAATCATTCCCGGAGGCAACCATCTTAGTAAAATTAATTTTTTGCATAATTATCTTTTTAAAAGAAACGAAGGCACAACTTCATTACGGATTAAATCCTGAAAACCTTCTCTTCTTCTAATTATAGAAACTTTTTTCCCTTTAACCATAACCTCAGCCGGCCTAAGCCGAGAATTATAATTACTTGACATACTAAAACCATAAGCGCCTGAACCCATTATCGCAAGTAGGCTGCCTTCTTTTAATTTAGGCAAGGCTCTATCTTTAGCAAAAAAATCTCCACTCTCGCATATAGGCCCGACAATATCTACTCTCTCCTTTACTTGCCTATCTTTATTCAAAGGGAGTATCTGATGATAAGCATCGTACAAAGAGGGGCGAATTAAATCATTCATCCCTGCGTCTACAATCACAAATTTTTTCTTTGGCGTAATCTTAATATATAATACTTTTGTAACTAAGATGCCCGAATTCCCGGCGATAAATCTCCCCGGCTCCATGATTATCTTTAGTTTTGTTTTTTTAAGAAGAGGCAAAATATTTTTTGCAAAAATTTTAGCTGTCTGAGGAGTTTCATTATTGTAGATTATCCCTAAGCCCCCGCCTATATTAAGATACTCAATAATAATGCCGTCTTTTTTAAGGGCATTGATAAAGAAAATAACCTTATTAACTGCCGATATATAAGGAGCGCTCTCGGTTATCTGCGAGCCTATATGGATGTGCAATCCTGAAATCTTTATATGCGAAAAAGCCCTGCGCATAAGGAGTATCTGGCGGGCACTTTTAAGGTCAATGCCGAATTTATTAGTTAATTTACCTGTAGTTATATATTTATGCGTCTTAGGCTCTACATCAGGGTTAATGCGTATCGCTACCTTAACAACCTTGTTTAACTTCCCGGCGATGCGATTGATTAACTCTAACTCCGGAAGAGACTCAACGTTAAAAAATAAAATCCCTCTTCTTATCGCTTCCTCTATTTCTTCTTTAGTTTTACCTACTGAGGCATAAACTATTTTTTCAGGGCTACAACCTGCCTTAAGCGCGCGATATAGCTCTCCGCCTGAAACTATATCTAACCCCGCTCCCCTATTCACTAAAGCGCGTAGAACTGCAAGGTTAGAGTTTGCCTTTACCGAATAACAGATAAGCGGGTTAAGTGGTTTAAAGGCATCTTTTAATTTTAAGAAATGGCTGATTAGGGTATTGTAGCTATAGATATAAAGCGGGCTGCCAAACTTTACAGCTAAATCTTCAACTTTTAAACCTTCGCAATAAAGATTATTCTTCTTGTAGGTAAATTCGTGCATTTATTTTTTTATTAAGGACTTATACCATTTACTTAATTGTCGTCCTACTTGATTTAAGCTCGTTCCTCCGTAAGATTTTTTAAGGTTTACAGAGGCTTTAGGTTTTAATATATTTTTAAGGTCAGGGCTAAGTTTAAGAGAATACCTATGCAACTCTTGAGGCGTTAAGGATGATATTTTTATCCCTTTATCAAGGCAATCCTTAACCATTCTGCCTACAATATCATGGGCCTGCCTATAAGAAACTCCTTTTTTAATCAAATACTCTACTATATCTACAGAGAATAATGACTCATCTTTTATCTTCTGGGCAATTGCCTCATTTTTGATTGTAATCTTCTTAAAAAGAGGGATAAAAATCTCTAACATACTTTTAACTGTATCTATCGCATCAAATAACGGAGGCTTATCTAACTGTAAATCCCTATTATACGAGGTAGGAAGCCCCTTCATCAGTATTAATACGCTCGTTAAATTACCTTGGACCTTTCCTACTGAGCCTCTGATTAACTCAAGTATATCGGGGTTTTTCTTATGCGGCATGATGCTTGAACCGGTGCAAAAAGAAAAATCTATATCTATAAAAGAGAACTCTTTTGTGGACCATAAGATTAAATCCTCTGCCATGCGCGAGAGATGAACCGAAAGTATGGCGAGCGCAGATAAAAACTCTATAATAAAATCCCTGTCGCTTACGCTGTCAATACTATTTGCAGTTATATTTTTAAAACCAAGCTCTTTGGCGACATAATTACGGTCAATATTTAATCCTGTCCCTGAAAAAGCACATGCCCCTAAGGGCATATAATCTATCCTCTTCTTAGCATCGAGTATCCTTTGCTTATCCCTCTCTAAACCTTCAATATAACTTAAAAAATGGTGTGCCAATAGTACGCATTGGGCGACCTGAAGGTGGGTATATCCGGGAATAATAATATTCTTATTATTTTTTGCAAGCTTAAGGATAGCCTTTTGCAGTTGAGTAATTAAATCTGTTAAATCGCCTGCCTCTTTCTTTATATACATCCTTATATCTAAGGCAATCTGGTCGTTCCTTGACCTTGCAGTATGTAATTTATGCGCAGGCTTACCAATCCTTTTAAAAAGCAAGCTCTGTATATTTGAGTGTATATCCTCGGCATTTAAATCAAACTTAAAATTTCCTCTTTTAAGGTCTGTTAGAATAGCCTTAAGCCCTTTTACTATCAATTTAGAATCTGCCGAAGGAATAATCTTCTGCCTGCCTAACATCTTAGCGTGGGCAATACTGCCTAAGATATCGTATTCTGCCAGCCTTTTATCAAAGGATATGCTTGAGGTAAACTTATCGGTTAATGCATTCGTCTTCTTAGAGAACCTTGAACCCCATAATTTTTTAGACATCAACTCTCCTTTTATATTATGACTTATAGGGCATGCCCCAAATTTTAATAAACCCTTCGGCTAATCTTTGGTCAAATTTATCTTCTTTGCCGTAGGTGCTGAGCTCTTTTTTATAAAGCGAGTGCTTAGAGGTTCTTGATACTGCTACGCAGTTGCCCTTAAATAATTTTAACTTTATGGAGCCGGTTACGTTCTTTTGAGTTATGCTAACAAATTTATCCAATGCCTCTCTTAAAGGAGAAAACCATAAACCATTATATACTAATTCCGAATACTTTAAAGACACAATCTCCTTAAAGTGCGCTAACTCCCTATCTAAGACTAGCGATTCAAGCTCTTTATGCGCAGTATGCAGAATAACTGCGGCAGGCGCCTCATAGACCTCACGGGACTTTATTCCCACAAGCCGGTTTTCAATCATATCTACCCTGCCAATGCCATGTAATCCACCGATTTCATTTAAATAACTGACGAGATCCTTTAACTTATAGTTTTTACCGTCTATCTTCTTAGGGACCCCCTTTTCGAAATATACTTCAATATACTTAGGATAACTTAGCTGAAGCGTAGGCTTTTTTGTAATTATATAAGTATCCTCCGGCGGCTCCTGTTCTAAATCCTCCAATACTCCCGCCTCAATACTTATACCCCAGATATTTCTGTCTATACTGTAAGGTTTTTTCTTAGTAACATCTATGGGTATATTGTGTTTTTTAGCGTATTCTATTTCTTCTTCTCTAGACTTAAACTCCCAAACCCTTACCGGAGCGATTATATTAAGATTAGGGGCTAATGTAGCCGCACCGACCTCAAGCCGAACCTGATCATTGCCTTTACCGGTACAACCATGGGCTACGGCACCTGCCTTTTCTTTACGCGCTATTTCAACTAAGTATTTTGCGATTAAAGGCCTACCTAAGGCAGTAGCCAATAGATACTTTCCTTCGTAAACAGCGCCGGCTAAAAGAGCAGGAATACAATAATCTTTAAGAAACTCGTCTTGCAAGTCTTTAATATATACCTTTGCGGCTCCGGCAGATAAAGCCCTATCTTCAATAGCATTTAAGTCCTCGCCCCTGCCTAAACCTTGGCCAAGGTCAGCCATAAAACATACAACCTCATACCCTAAGTCTTTAAGCCACCTTACTATGCAAGAAGTATCTAACCCGCCGGAATACGCTAATACAACTTTTTTCATCTCTCCCTCATCCTTTAATCTATTTTTAATAATTTTATCAGCACCGCTTTTTGAACGTGCAACCTATTCTCTGCCTGATCAAAGACAACCGAGTTATTGCTGTCTAAAACTTCATCGGTTATCTCTTCGCCTCTATGTGCAGGCAAGCAATGCATTACAAGCACGTTATCCTTAGCCAGTTTTAACAAAGTTTTATTTACTTGGAAGCTCTCAAAAGCCTTCTTTCTTGTTAAAGACTCTTCCTCTTGCCCCATACTCGCCCAGACATCAGTATAGATTACATCTGCGTTCCTTGCTGCATCCTGAGCATTATCAAATAGGTTAATAGTTGAGTTATTTACCTTCGCCTCTGCTTTGGCATTTTTAAAGACTGTTTCTTGCGGCTGATAACCGCAAGGAGATGCAACATTCATATTAACCCCTAGCTTAGCGCAGGCAAAGAGGAGTGAATTACAGACATTATTCCCGTCGCCGATATAGGCTAAGGTTATATTTTTGAAGCTCTTTAGCTTCTCTCTTATAGTGAAAAGGTCTGCTAGGGCTTGACAGGGATGAGAAAAATCAGACAAACCGTTTATAACCGAGATAGAAGCAGAGGAAGCCATCTTTAAACAGGTATCATGCTCAAAAGTTCTCAAGACTATTCCGTTAAGATACCTAGATAAGGTCTTGGCAACATCAGCTATTGATTCTCTTACTCCTAAATTTATCTCTTCAGGAGAAAGATAAAGCGCATTGCCTCCTAATTGGTACATACCTACCTCAAAAGAGACCCTGGTCCTATTAGACGGCTTTTGAAATATTAACCCTAAAGTTTTTCCTTTTAAAGTTTTAGCAAACCTATTGCTATTCTTCTTAAGCTTATCAGTAAGTAAAAATACCCCGGTTATCTCTTGAGTAGTTAAATCCTTAATAGAAACTAAATCTTTTTTCATCATCTCTCCTCGTAAGGAACATCCCCTAGTGCGCTATCTAAGGTAGAAATGGCTTTGACTATCTCCTTCTTTTTTACATTTAAGGCTGGCATTAGCCTTAGGACCCTCTCCTGAGTACAGTTAATCAACAACCCTCTATTCATACAACTCTGCACTATCGCCTTACCTTCAACCTTTAACTCAACCCCTACCATTAAACCTATGCCTCTTACATCTTTTATAACCTCATACTTATCTTTAAGCGCATTAAGCAGGGTAAACATATATTCGCCCATCTTTTGGGCATTAATAAGTAATTTTTCTTTTTTTATCGCCCTTAAGACGGCAATCGCAGCCTTACAGATTACCGGGCCTCCGCCAAAAGTAGAAGCATGGGTGCCTGCGGTTAAGGTATCTGCGATATCTTTCTTAACTAACATGCAACCTATAGGCATCCCTGCACCAAGGGCTTTTGCCAAAGTCATAATATCCGGGGTTATTCCATAATGTTGATAAGAGAATAACTTCCCGGTCCTACCGATTCCGGTCTGCACTTCATCTATAATCAAAAGTAAGTTCTTCTCATCGCATAACTTTCTTAAACCCAAAACAAAATCCTTATCTGCTACGTTTATGCCTCCTTCTCCTTGAATAAGCTCAAGCATAATCCCTATAGTCTTATCAGTTATTGCGTCTTTAACTGCCTGAAGGTCATTAAACTTAACCGCCTTAAACCCTTGCAATAAGGGCTCGAAACCCTGCTGGTACTTCTTCTGCCCTGTAGCACTTAAGGTAGCCATTGTCCTGCCATGAAAAGAACCCTCAAATGTAATTATCTCATACCTTCCGGCGCCAAACTTACGCGCAAATTTTATTGCTGCTTCATTCGCCTCTGCTCCAGAATTACAAAAAAATACCTTGGCAGGAAAAGAAGATGCTACTAACTCCTTTGCCAACCTTGCCTGAGGGATATGGTAATAATTATTAGGGATAAAGATCAACCTTGATACCTGGTCTCTTATTGCTGACATAACCTTAGAATGGCAGTGCCCTAAGTTCCCCACGCCCCAACCCGGGAAAAAATCCAAATAAGGATTGTTATGAATATCCCACAACCTTGAACCCTTACCCTTTACAAAGATTAAAGGCGACTTTGAGTAAGTAGGCATTATACTTTCTTGATAGCTATCAAAAATCTCTTCTTTTCTCATTTATTTTATTATCTCCGTACCAATCCCGGTATCTGTAAATATTTCTAATAAAAGCCCATGCGGAGTGCGCGCGTCAATGATGTGCGTTTTATTAACCCCTCTTTCTAAAGCCTCTATACAAGCCTTAACTTTAGGAATCATCCCCTGCTGAATTATATTCTCTTCAATAAGACTTAAGACCTCCTCGGTATTCAAGGTAGAAAGAAATGAGTTAGAGTCCTCAGGATTTCTTAATATGCCTTTAACATTAGTTAAGAGAACAAACTTCTCAGCTTTTAAAGCTCCGGCGATACTAGATGCTGCTTCATCTGCATTTACATTATAAATCTTTTTATCCTTTCCTATGCCCATAGGAAGAACTACTACTATCTTATTCTTTTTTAATTCTGCATCAAGAAGCTCTGTATTTATCCCGGAAATACGCCCTACTAGCCCTAAATCTATCTTTGCCATTTTCTTTTCAGCCTGAATCAACCTAACATCTCTCCCATTTAAACCTATTGCCTTAGCCCCGAATTCATTTAGCTCTTTGACTATAGTATAATTTAAGCTCTTAAGCTCCTCTTCTACTATACTTAAGGTCTCTTTATCCGTAACACGCATACCGTCTACAAATTCAGTTTTTTTTCCGCTAGAACGAATTCGGTCGCTTATATTAGGTCCTCCTCCGTGGACTAAGACAGGGCGCAAGCCCATAAAGCTTAAAAAAACTATATCCTCTAACACCCCTTTACGGATCTTCTCTTCTCCTAAGATACTTCCGCCATATTTAATTACAATTGTCTTTTTCTGAAACCTCTTTATATAAGGGAGTGCTTCTATTAAAACATCCGCCTTCTTAATCGCTTCTTCCATCATCAATTATACTCCGCGTTGATTTTAATATACTTTGGGGTAAGATCAGAGGTATATACAGTTATGTTAGACTCTCCTTTGCCTAAAGAAACACTTACCGTAATATATTTCTTCTTTAGCGAGCTTACCTTAATCTTTAATCTATCTTCTGCTACATCTATACCGCTTGCGCCAACAGCAGAGACTATCCTGCCAAAATTAGGGTTCTCTCCGTAAAGTGCTGTTTTAAAAAGGTTAGAGTTGGCTATTGAAAGCGCAGTCCTTTTAGCCTGTGAGTAACTTTTAGCTTTGGATACCTTAATCTCTATAAACTTAGTTGCGCCCTCTGCATCCTTTACTATCATCTTAGCTAAGTTAAGGCAAAGAGTATTTAATGCTTCTTGGAATATACGAAGATTTCCAGGACTTGCACTTAATTTTCCAGAAGCTCCGTTTGCTAAGATTAAAACAGTATCATTAGTACTCATACACCCATCAATAGTTATGGAATTAAAAGAACCCTCTACCGCGCCTTGCAAAGACTTTTTTAATAAAGATTGCGGCAGCAAAGCATCTGTCAGGATAAAGACAAGGAGTGTTGCCATATTCGGAGCAATCATCCCTGCACCTTTAGCTATCCCGCAGATAGTAAAAACTTTTTCTTCTATCTTAAACCTTACAGTTGTCTTCTTAGAAAACGTATCAGTGGTCATTATTGCCCTAGAAGCATCGCTTATCCCCTTTTCTGAAAGGCTCTTTACAAGCAAAGGCAACGCAGACTTAATTTTTCCTACAGGCAAAGCCTTGCCGATAATGCCTGTAGATGAGACTAAGATATCATCTTTCTTTAAACCTAAAGACCTTGCTGTGCTGACGGCAATAGATTGAGCATCAAGAAACCCTTTTTTGCCGGTAAAAGAATTTGCATTCCCGCTATTTATTAGTATTCCTCTAAAATATTTTCTTTTACGCAAGAGGTTCTTAGAGAATACAACCGGCGCAGCAGGAATCTTATTAACCGTAAATAAACCTGCGGCCTTAGCAGGAATAGTAGAATAAAGAAGCGCTAAATCTAATTTTTTAGCTTTTTTTATCCCGCAATATATCCCGGATGCCTTAAAACCAAGCGGCAAAACTACTTCTTTACATACTTTCATAATAACCCTTCTATCTCAGAAAATCCAAACATTATATTCATATTCTGCACTGCTTGGCCTGAAGCGCCTTTAACTAAATTATCTATCGCGCTTACTATAATAAAGCTATTCCTCTCTTGCCTTATACCGATATCGCAAAAATTAGTATTTACTACATCTTTAAGAGAAGGATACTCCCCTTCTTTTTTAATCCTAATAAACGGCTCATCCTTATAAAAACTCTTAAAAAGATTAACTACATTGATTCCTTTAAATCTTTTTCTTGCGCTCTTATTTTTCTGTACATAAATAGTCTCTAATATCCCTCTTTCTACGGGTAGCAGATGAGGGACAAAGACAACTTTAACTTTTTTCTTTGCAATCTTAGTTAACTCTTGTTCTATTTCAGGGGTATGCTGATGAGTTCCTACCTTATAAGCCTTAAAATCTTCTCTAAAATTAGAAGCTAAGAAAAACTCCTCTGCTTTTTTTCTTCCTGCTCCGCTTACCCCAGATTTAGCGTCAATAACTATCGTAGATAAATCAATTAAATTGGCTTTAATTAAAGGGGCTAAAGAGAGTATCGCCGGAGTAGGATAACAACCGGGGTTAGCTATTAAAGAAGCGCTTTTAATTTGACTCTTATTTAACTCCGGGATACCATATACTACTCTTTTAGTCTCTATAGAATTTTTGCGATTAACCCCATAAAACTTAGAATATACCTTTAAATCCTTAAAGCGAAAATCTGCGCTTAAGTCAACAACCTTCAGGCCTGCCTTAAAAAGCTTTGAGGCAATATCTATTGAGGCTGTATGCGGCAAGGCTAAAAAAACAAGCTCACATTTTTCTTTGATTTCTTTAATATCAGGCTTGCTGCAAGTTAAATTTAATTTAGATGCAAAGACGGGGAGTACTTCTTTTGCCTTCTTATTATAAGAGCTAGTGGAAAAAAGCCCGGATATCTTTACCTTAGGATGTTTTAAAAGAATGCGGATTAACTCTTGGCCCGTATAACCAGTTATACCAACTATGCCTACTTTAAGCATTAATCTTTTCTCCTTATAATGGATTAATATTAGAACAAAATAACCGTATAGTCAAGTTATTTTATCGTCGGAAAGAAAAATCCCGCTTTAGGCTTCAAGCGGGATTTTAAATACCTTATTCTATCTTAACTATACTTACATCTGGCTACCTCTTAGTCCACTGGAAGCGTTTACGCGCACCCTTTTGGCCGTATTTCTTACGTTCCTTAGCCCGGGGGTCGCGGGTTAAATAACCCTGCTTACGCAATAAATCCTTAAAAGCAGGATCTATTAAAACCAAAGCACGCGATATACCAAGACGCAAAGCCCCTGCCTGCCCGGTTAAACCTCCGCCTCTGATATTTGCAATGATATCATATTTGTTTATATTATTGGTGGCTTCCAATGGTTGCTTTACTATAATCCTATCGGTCTCCCTTAAGAAATACTTCTCATAAGGGCGCTTATTTACTTTGAATAAGCCTTTCCCCGGTATAAGCTGAACTCTTGCCACTGATTCCTTACGCCTGCCTACTGCTGCATATCTTACTGTTTCACTCATTACTTTAATTAAACCTCCAAAATTTGCGGATTCTGCGCTTTATGATTATGCTTTTCATCAGCATATACCTTTAATTTTTTTAGCATATCCGTACCTAACTTACCCTTAGGAAGCATGCGCCTTATTGCAAGCTTAACCACAGTCTCAGGCTTCTTCTTAAACATCACCTCAAAAGGAACCTCTTTTAACCCACTCGGATACCCAGAATAACGGCGGTAAACTTTCTGCTTTGCCTTTCTTCCGGTTACCCTTAATTTAGCGGCGTTGATAATAACAACCGCATCTCCGGTATCTACATGGGGAGTGTATATAGGCTTATGCTTGCCGCGTAAAATTACCGCTACCTTAGAAGCAAAACGGCCTAATACCTTACCCTTTACATCTACTAAATACCAATTCCTTTTAATATCTTTCTTTTTTGCCGAATAAGTCTTAGTCATAGAATTGAAATTATAGCATATTTATTAGTTAAGTCAAATATTTTTTGTTTTTTTTATTTATATTTAACCTTAATTAAGCAGAGCCCATAGGCAGGGGCGGTTTGGCCTGCTTTCTTTCTATCTCTTGCAAGGAGTATATCTTTTAAACCTCCTTTAGGGACCTTTCCCCTTCCGACTAAAATAAGAGTGCCCACAATATTTCTTACCATATTATAAAGAAAGCCATCTCCTTCTATATCAATAATTATGAGGTCTTTTTTATGCAGAATAGAGAGTTTCTTTATGGTTTTAACAGGGTTTCTATCCCTGCCTAAAGAGCCGCAAAAAGCACTAAAATCATGCCTACCTAATAAAATTTTAGACTCCCTACGCATAGCTTCAATATCCAAGGGAAAAGGATAGAAAAAAACCCTCCCCTGCATCAAAGGAGAAGAATGTTTACGGTTTAATATTGTATAGCGGTAGAGCTTTGACTTACAAGAGTAGCGGCTATGAAAAGTATTAGGTACCTCTTTTGCATTGGATACTTTTATATCTTCCGGCAAGAGGCTATTTAAGCCTAGCTTTAATTTGTCTAAAGAGATTTTAGAAGAGGTATAAAAATTAGCTACTTGGGCTAAGGCGTGAACCCCTGCGTCAGTCCTACCGGATACAACAACTCTTATTCTTTCAGATAATAACTTACGCAGGGACTTTTCAGCTACCTCTTGGATACTTTTTTTACGCTTTTTTTTAAGGCTATTACTTAAAGCTGGGCGGGTATTTTGAACCTGCCAACCGCAATACCTAGCGCCGTTATACTCTAGGGTTAATCTTATATTCCTTAATTCTTTTTTATCAAGCATTCTGCAATCTGCAAGGCATTAGTAGCGGCACCCTTACGCAGATTATCCGACACTACCCAGAGCCATAACCCGTTTTTAACGTAAAAATCAGAGCGGATACGTCCGATAAATACCTCATCCTTACCCTCACAATCATAAGGCATAGGATAAGTGTTATTCTTAGGTTCATCCTGTAAAATTATACCCGGGGCATTAGATAAAACTTCCCTTGCCTTTTCAACGCTTATATGTTTTGTAGTCTCAATATATATTGACTCTGAGTGCCCGGTTCGCACAGGTACCCTTACTGTGGTAGCAGATATCTTTATCTTAGGCGCATGCATAATCTTATGCGTCTCTTTAACTAACTTCCATTCTTCACTAGTATAATCTCCCTCGGCAAAACCGCCTATATGAGGAAAGACATTATAAGCTAACTGTTGAGGCATGGCTTTAGTAGAAGCGCTTATATGAAGATTATCAAAACCTCCCTGCATAACCAAAGAAGATTCTTCTTTAAGTTGCTCTACTGCTTGACGGCCTGCACCGCTTGAGGCTTGCAGGGTAGTAATTATCGCCCTCTTAACACCTACTTTTTTATGTAAAGGATTTAAGGCTACTACTAACTGAGTAGTGGAACAATTAGGGTTTGCGATTATGCCTTTATGTTTTTTTATATCTTGAGGGTTTACCTCAGGGACAACAAGAGGAACTTTAGGGTCCATGCGGAAATCCGCGCCATTATCTATAACTACTGCACCTCTTTTTACTGCCTCTTTAGCATAAGTTACAGAAGCACCTTTTTCTCCTTCTGTCCCGGCAAATAAAGCTATATCAATACCATTAAAACCATCAGGATTAATAGCCTCTACTGCATATTTATCCCCATCAACCTCAATACCCCGCGCTGAGCGGGCAAATACGCGTAAATCTCCAATCGGGAAGTTACGTTGCTTTAAAAGGCGTAACATCTCAAGGCCAACTACGCCTACGCCTACAACTGCTACATTATATTTTTTCATCAAATAACCTCTTAATTATAAATTATCTACTACTAAATCCCCTACCTCAGTAGTAGAATAACCCATTTTGCCAGCACTTAGAGATTTTAATTTACTACCAACCACCTTTATAACCGCGTTTTCTATTGCTTGGGCAGCCTTATCCTCGCCTAAGTTTTCAAGCATCATACCTGCGGCGCAAATTGCAGCTAAAGGGTTAATAACATTTTTACCCGTATATTTAGGAGCGCTTCCTCCGATAGGCTCAAATAAAGATACACCCGAAGGATTAATGTTCCCTCCGGCTGCAATACCCATTCCACCCTGTATCATCGCCCCTAAATCCGTAATAATATCGCCAAACATATTATCAGTTACAATAACATCAAACCATTCAGGGTTTTTAACAAGCCACATACTAATAGCATCAACATGGGCATAGTCAACTGTAATATCCGGGTATTCTTTGGCTACCTCATAAAAAGCCCTCTCCCAAAGATCCCAGGCAAAGGTTAAGACATTAGTCTTGCCACAAAGGGTTAACTTCTTTTTTTTGTTTCTCTTGCGGGCTAATTCAAAAGCATACCGGATACAGCGCTCAGCGCCTTTTCTGGTATTATAAGAGACCTGTATAGCTACTTCGTCTTTAGTTCCTTTATCCTTGAATTCGCCTAAACCCTTATAAAGCCCTTCGGAGTTTTCCCTGACAACTACAAGGTCTATATCTTCGGGCTTTTTATCCTTTAATGGACAAAATAAATCGTTGTAGAGTTTAACCGGGCGTAAATTTATATATTGATCTAAGGCAAACCTTAATTTAAGCAATACCCCGGTTTCAATAATCCCAGGCTTAACATCAGGGTCGCCTACTGCCCCAAGGTATATCGCACTAAACTTCTTTAACCTTTCGATATCGCTATCATCAACTAATTTTCCTGTCTTTAAATACCTCTTGCCGCTAAAATCAAAATCCTCTGTTTCATATTTAAAGCCATATTTTTCGCTTGCGGCTTTAATAACTTTTAAGCCCTCAAGGGCTACTTCTGGTCCGGTTCCATCCCCGGGTATAACTGCTATTTTATACACCTTTATCCCCCTTCCTCTTTTCTCTAATCCAATTCATCAACCCACCCTCCTTGACTAACTCCTGTAAAAAGTCCGGGAATTTTTGGGTATGATAAACTTTATTCTGGGTAATATTCTTTATCTCTCCGCTTGTTAAATCTATCTCAAGAATATCTCCTTCATTTATTTTATCCGTATCCTGTAACTCTAAAAACGGCAAGCCGATATTAATAGCATTTCTAAAAAATATAGCGGCAAAACTCTTAGCTAAAACTGCAGATACTCCGCAACCCTTAATTGCCATAGGCGCATGTTCGCGCGAAGAGCCGCAACCAAAATTATCTCCGGAAACAATTATATCCCCAAAACTAACCTTTTTTACAAAATCTGGGGCAATCGCCTCCATACAATGCCTACCTAACTCCTTAGGGTCAGTAGAAACAAGGTATTTAGCGGAGATTATATCATCGGTGTTAATATCGTTTCCGAACTTATGCGCTTTGCCTTTGATAATCATAACACACCTTTAATGGGGGACAGCGACTTTTAATACCCTATTAAAAAGTCGCTGTCCCCAAACTTAGAGAGTTAGGATGAGTAATCCTTCCGGTAATAGCAGAAGCAGCAGCTACTGCCGGGCTTGATAGATAAACAAAACTCTTAGGCGAACCCATCCTGCCGATAAAATTTCTATTTGTAGTGGCAATACAAGTTTCACCCTCTGTAAGTATCCCCATATGCCCGCCTAAACAAGGCCCGCAAGTAGGAGTAGAGAATATCCCCCCTGCCTTAACAAAAATTTGCGCTAAGCCTTCTCTAACTGCTTCTAAATATATCTTCTGTGTCCCGGGGAATATAATTAACTTTACCCTTGAAGAGGCCTTCTTTCCTTTAAGTATCTTAGCAGCAACTCTTAAATCCGATATCCTACCATTAGTGCAAGAGCCTATAACTACCTGGTCAACTTTTATATCCTTTAAAGAACTTACCGGCTTTACATTGCTTGGCAGGTGCGGGCAAGCTACCTGAGGCTCTAATCCGGTTATATCCCATTCGTAAATCTTATCATAATGCGCATCTTTATCCGAATAATAAAATACGGGCTTGCGCACTTTAAATTTAGAGATGTATTTTTTAGTTATACTATCCGGTTCAATTATCCCAGCTCTACCTCCTGCCTCAATAGCCATATTGCTCATAGTAAACCTATCATCCATGCCTAACTTGCGAATAACCGGCCCGGAGAACTCCATTACCTTATATAAGGCACCATCTACGCCTATCTTTCCGATAGTAAATAGAATAAGGTCTTTGCCTCCTACCCATTTGTTAAGCTTGCCCTTGTAAACAAACTTAACCGTACCCGGGACCTTAAGCCAAATCTTTCCGTCAACAAAACTTCTGGCTAAATCCGTAGAGCCAACACCCGTAGAATAACACCCTAAAGCGCCATAAGTACAGGTATGGGAATCTGCACCAATAACCAAATCGCCCGGAAGGACCAACCCTTTTTCAGGTAGAAGGACATGCTCAATACCCATCTGCCCGACTTCAAAGTAATTTACAATCCCCTGCTCTTTAGAAAAATCAGCTAATATCTTACACTGATTTGCGCTTCTTAAATCCTTTGCCGGGGTAAAATGATCCGGAACCAAGGCTATTCTATTCTTATCAAAGACCTCTTTGAAGCCTGACTTTTTAAACTCCTCTATAGCTATAGGAGCAGTAATATCATTGCCTAAGGCAAGATCAATATCAGCCTCTATAAACTCTCCAGGAGCAATATCTTTTCTGCCGCAATGGGCACTTAGTATTTTTTCTGCGATTGTATGGCTCATTTAAACTTCTTTACAACTAAAGTAGCGTTGTGCCCTCCAAAACCAAGGGAATTAGAAACGCATACTTCTACCTTGGTTTTACGGGCAGTATTGGGGACGTAATCAAGGTCACATTCGGGATCAGGATGGTCATAATTTATTGTCGGTGGCACAACCTGGTCTCTAATAGCAAGGCAACAAGCCAAAAACTCAACACCTCCGGCAGCGCCTAAAAGGTGGCCGGTAACAGATTTAGTTGAGGAGACCATTACCTCTTTGGCATAATCGCCAAAGACCCTCTTTATAGAAAGAGTCTCTATTTTATCATTTAGCTTAGTAGATGTCCCATGCGCATTGATGTAATCCACGTCTTCAGGATTAAGATTAGCATCAGCTAAAGCTAAAGACATCGCCCTTGCCGCTCCTTCTCCCTCAGGGTCAGGAGCTGTAATATGATACGCATCACAAGTCATACCAAAACCTACTATCTCAGCGATAATCTTAGCGTTTCTTTTTATCGCATGATCAAGGGATTCTAAGACTACTAGACCGCAACCTTCTGCCATAATAAAACCGTCTCTATCCCGGTCAAAGGGACGGGATGCTTTTTGCGGTTCATCATTTCTTTTAGATAATGCCCTTAAAGCACAAAAACCCCCGACAGCAGTAGGCACAATACAGCTCTCTGTCCCACCGGTAATCATCACATCTGCATCACCCCGTTCTATAATCCTAAAGGCATCCCCTATAGAATGCGAACCTGAAGCGCAAGCAGTAGCAATGCAGAAATTAGGGCCCTTAAGCCCAAAAGTAATACCCACAAAACCACTAGCCTCATTAACGATAAGCATAGGGATAAGAAACGGGGACATGCGCGAAGGGCCTTTATTAAGCATAACCTTATGCTCTTCTTCTATTGTGTAGAGGCTTCCAATACCAGAGCCAATTAATACCCCAATCCTCTCTTTATCCTCTTTATTCAAGTCAAGGCCAGAAGAAGCTATAGCCTGGTGACTAGCAGCAACCGCATACTGGACAAATTTAGCTGTGCGCCGCGCCTCTTTATGATCCATCCCAACACTTGACGGATCAAAACCTTTAACCTCAGCGGCAATACGCGAATCAAAATTCGTAGGGTCAAAACTGGTTAAAGGGCCGACTCCACCTTTGCCCTCTACCAAAGAACTCCAAAAAGACGAAATATCATTCCCTACAGGAGAAATGACTCCTAAACCTGTAATTACTACTCTATTTTTACCCATATTTTAACTTTTAAGCTATTAAAACTTACCCCGCCAATTAAAAAAATAGCGGGGTAGGTTTCATATTAATCTATAATCAAGGTATTATTTGTTGGCGCTCTTCTCTTCAATATACTTAATAGCATCAGCGACCTTAGATATCTTTTCAGCGTCCTCATCAGGTATCTCAATGCCAAACTCTTCTTCTAAGGCCATGACAAGCTCTACCGTATCCAAAGAATCTGCTCCTAAATCATCTACAAAAGAAGCCTCGGGTGTAACCTCTTCGGGTTTAACTCCTAACTGCTCTGCTATAATTGACTTAACTTTTTCTTGAACTGACATTCTTTTTTCCTCCTTGTTTTTATGCCATCACCATTCCGCCGTCTATAGTAATAACCTGCCCGGTAATATAGCTTGATTCTTCTGAGGCTAAGAATAAACAAAGGTTGGCAACATCCTCAGGTACCCCTAACTTTGCCATAGGAATAGCCTCCAGCATCTTTTTTTTCACATCCTCCGGAAGCTTAGCAGTCATATCAGTCTGGATAAAACCCGGGGCAACTGCATTAGCATTGATATTACGGGTGGCAAACTCTTTTGCCACGGTTTTAGTAAGAGCAATTATCCCTGCTTTAGAGGCGGCATAATTTGCCTGCCCCCAATTACCCATAAGCCCAATTATGGAAGCGATATTTACTATCTTGCCGCTTCTCTGCTTGATCATGGGGCGGGAGACAGCCTTAATGCAATTAAAAGTACCTTTTAGGTTTACACTTATAACTGCATCCCACTCTGCCTGAGACATCCTGATAAGGAGATTATCCTTATTAATCCCGGCATTGTTAACTAATATATCAACCTTTCCAAATTTGTCAAGAATTTTGTTCACCCCTTCTTCTACTTTTGCGTAATCAGTAACATCCAACTCTAAAGCCATGGCTTTTCTGCCTAAACTCTCAATTTCAGAGGCAGTCTTGGCAGCTAAATCAAGGTTTAAATCTGCAACAACAATATCCGCACCCTCTTTAGCAAAGGTTAAGGCAATTGCCCTGCCAATGCCTTGGGCAGACCCAGTTATAAAAGCAACCTTATCTTTTAGTCTCATATTGACTCTCCTTGTTATAAATTCTAGGGGCAGTCCCTATTTCACTGTGGGAGCAGTCCCTGCTATAATACTTAGTTAGATAAATTTAAAATATCCGATGCTTTTTCTATATTTATTACCTTAGCAGATGGTTCTATCTTCCTCATCAAGCCTTTAAGAACCTTGCCCGGGCCAAATTCAATAAAATCGCTTATGCCTTTAGATAATATATACCTCATTGAATCTTCCCACCTAACTGGAGAATAAATCTGGGAAGCTAAGTTATCTTTAATTTGAAGAGGATCTACTTGTATATCTGCCGTAAAATTACTTACCACAGGAACAAGCGCATTTTTAATGTTAGTATTCTCTAAAACTTTTTTTAACCCGGTTGCGGCCTCAAGCATAAATGAAGAATGAAATGCTCCGCTTACCTCTAATGGAATAGCCCTCTTAGCGCCTGCCTCAAGAGAAAGCTCAATAGCCTTATCTATTTGAACGGGACTGCCGGTTATAACAACCTGCCCAGGGCAATTAAGATTAGCTATCTGTGCTTCAGACTCTGAGCAGATATCTTTTATTTTTTCTAAGGGCAAATCCAAAATTGCCGCCATCTTCCCGGGAAATTTCTTAGAAGCACCCTCCATTAACTCTCCGCGCGCCTTAATCAATCGGATCCCATCTTCAAAGCTAATACTCTCGGTAGCTATCAAAGCGCTATACTCCCCTAAGCTCAAACCCGCCATATAGTTAGATTTAATACCACTCTTTGCCTTAAAAGATTCAAAAGCAGCGATGCTAACAGTTACAATAGCCGGCTGGGATATATTAGTCGCTTTTAATTTATCTTCCGGGCCTTCAAAACAAATTTGCTTTAAATCAAAACCTAATAATTTTTGAGCCCTATCAAAGATAGATTTTGCCTCAGGAAAACTATCGTAAAGCTCTCTTCCCATGCCTACGTATTGAGAGCCTTGCCCGGCAAAGAGAAATGCTGCCTTATCCATCTTCATTTATTACCAATTTATAACGCAGGCACCCCAGACTAACCCTGCGCCAAAACAATCAAGGAGAATTGTATCCCCTCTTTTAACCCTACCCTGCTTTACTGCTTCAACTAAAGCTGTAACCGTAGAAGCGCTGGACATATTCCCGTATTTTTCTATATTAAGAAAAATCTTTTCTTCGGGAATCCCGAGTTTTTTGGCTACTGCCATAATTATCCTGGAATTAGCTTGATGAGGAACTATAAGGTCAATATCCTTAAAGGTAAGCCCTGCCTGTTCTAATACTTTTTCTGCGGCCATAGTCATTGTTTTAACCGCTATCTTAAATAATTCATTCCCGCGCATCTTAAGAAAATGCATACGCTTATCCACAGTCTCATATGTCGCAGGCAAACGCGAGCCTCCGGCAGGCATATTTAATAATTCTAAGTTAGAGCCATCGCAATCCAAATAGATAGAAACTATGCCTCCGGTTTTTACCTCAGAGACAACGCATGCCCCTGCACCGTCTCCGAGTAAAACACAGGTATTACGGTCCTGCCAGTCTGTTACTGCCGAAAGCTTTTCAGCTCCGATAACAAGGGCGTTCTTATAGGCACCGTTGGCAATAAATTGGCGCGCTACGGATAATGCATAGACAAATCCAGCACAAGCAGCAGATATATCAAAAGCTGCGGCATTCTTTATGGAGAGAGCGTTTTGCACTATAGAAGCCGTAGAAGGAAAAATAAGGTCCGGGGTAATGGTAGCGACTATTACTAAATCAATATCCTGAGGGGTTAATTTGGCATCCTTTAATGCCTCTTTGGCAGCTTTTATCGCTAAATCTGAAGTGGCTTCAGAAGAAGAGGCAATCCTACGTTCCTTTATCCCTGTTCTTGTGGTAATCCATTCGTCGGTGGTATCAACCATCTTTTCAAGGTCCGCATTAGTTAAAACCTTTGGCGGCAAATACTCACCTACCCCGATTATACCAACCTTGCGCATTATTCAATTTCCCCTTAATTAATTATACTTAATAGCTTCTAATATCTTATCATTGACCTTGCGTTTTATCTGCTCATTGGCTACCCTAACAGCATTCTTTATTGCCCGGGCATTAGAACGGCCATGCCCAATAATGACTACGCCATTTACCCCTAAAAGAGGCGCGCCTCCGTATTCGGCATAATCAATATCTTTTTTAAAGCGCTTTAGGCTCGGCAAAAGAAAAAATAAACCAATCTTTCCCATAAGGTTACTTAAAAGATGCCTTTTTAAAAAGGTCTGCATTGCCTCTGCCGCGCTCTCCGAAACCTTTAAAGCGACATTGCCTACAAAGCCATCCGTAATAATAATATCGCTCTTGCCGCTAAATAAACTCTTGCCTTCAATATTACCGATAAAATTAAGCCTACTCTTAGAAAGAAGCTCATGGGTATGGCGCATAAAATCAGTCCCCTTGGCCTCCTCTTCTCCGATATTTAATAGTCCCACCGTAGGGTTATCTTTATTTAAGATATTGCGGCAATAGGCATCTGCCATAATCCCGTATTGAAGTAAATGCTTTGGCTTAGCATCTATATTTGCTCCAACGTCAATAATGAAAGATACTCCTTTTAACGCGGGGGTAACTATGCCTATACCCGGCCTCTCTACCCCCGGCAACATCCTTAACTCTAAAGTAGCCGCACAGACTACTGCCCCGGTATTCCCGGCGCTAAAAAAAGCACCGGCTACTCCGGTTTTAATAAGGTTAAGCCCCAAGACAATTGAGGATTTTCTTTTACGGCGCACGCTATTAGCAGCAGGCTCACACATATCTATTACCTCCGGGGCATGAAGAACCTCTATGTTGTTACCTGAATACTTTATCTTCTTTAAGAGGGGCGTTATCTTTGCCTCATCTCCGCAGAGTATAACCTCTACGCCAAACTCCCTCACAGCGGCAACTACGCCCTCTACTACAACCCTAGGCGCATGGTCCCCTCCCATTGCGTCCACAACAATCTTCATTGCCTACCCCCCTAAACTAACCCTCTTTTTATCGATATATATACTATAACCAGGGCTAATTATTTCTTTTTTTCTTCTTCTTGGCTTTAATCTCTATAACCTGCTTACCCTTATAATATCCGCAGGTAGGACAAATACGATGAGCATGTTTAGGCTCCTTGCATTGAGGACAGACTGCAAGATTGCCAGAAGATACCTTCCAATGCGTGCGGCGTTTTCTGCCACGGGTCTTTGAATGCCTTCTCTTAGGTAGAGCCACAGTTACAACCTCCTTCGTTTAAATTCATCCCGCATTTTAAACAAAGCCCTTTACAATCAATACTACATAAAGGCTTAATCGGATAATCAAGTATTATCTCTTCTCTTATTTCGGGATCTAAGTCAATAATAGGCCTTGTTTTATCTAAGGCAAGATTAAAATTAAAAGTTTTGTCAAAATCCTTGTTAACTTCCTTAAGGCAACGGGAGCAATTAATAGCTATCTTAGAGCTTAAGGTTAAATTTACACTAATAGCATTATAACTTTTAAAAATAAGAGCCTTAGCCTTTACCGGTAATATAAACCTTATGATATCGGTATTTAATTCAAGCTCTTTAGGATTAAAAACCTCTACAAGGGTTAATCCCTCTTGAGGTATTTGACGCGCGTCTATCTTCACTATCTTGTTATCATAACTTAGCCTTAAGCGCTTTCTCTACAAAACCCGGGACAAAGCTTGATAAGTCCGCGCCTAAAGAGGCTGCCTCTTTAAGCAATTTAGAAGATAGGTAGCTAAAAGATTCATGGGGCATAAGAAATATAGTCTCAATATCGCCGGATAACTTCCTATTAGTAAGCGCCATCTGAAATTCATATTCAAAATCAGAGAGCATCCTTAAGCCCCTGATTAGAACCTTAACTTTATGCTTGCGGGCATAATCAACTACTAAGCCGTCAAACTCAACTATCTTAACGCCACTTATCGTTTTAGTTGCAGTAGCAAGCATCTTTACCCTCTCAGATATGGTAAAAAATGGCTCTTTATAAGGATTGTGCGCTACCGCAACTATAACCTCGGGGAATATCCTATGGGCCCTTTTAATTAAATCAATATGCCCATAAGTCACAGGGTCAAATGTCCCCGGATATATTGCCTTTTGAGGCGTCTTTACCATAAAATGAGACTTTCGTGTTGCCATAAGTAGATAGCTTGAATAAAGTTAAAACTCCCAGTCGCTCTGGGAGGCTCTCTTTCTTTGGGTATTGTGCTATTATTAAACCAGCGGGCGATAATATATCATAAGCAGCTAAGGTTTGCAAGGTTTTTTTTGCAAGAGAATCTTTTGAATATGCATAGGGTGGGTCAAAAAATATAAGATCAAACCTCTCTTCCCCCATAAAAAACTTTACAACTGCCTTCTCTGCGTCTAAGGGGATTAGGGAGTAATCAGAAGAGGGTATAAAACTTAAATTGCGATTAAGCACTTTAAAGACTGAAGAGTTATTCTCTACAAAGGTTACACTCTTAGCTCCTCTTGAAGATGCCTCTATCCCTACCGCCCCTGAGCCGGCGTATAACTCAAGAAAAGAAAGCCCATTTATATCCCCAAGGATATCAAATATCGCCTTACGGGTTATACTTTGAGTAGGGCGTATCCCTTTAGGCTTATAAATGTTCCTTCCTTTATATTTTCCGGTAGTTATGCGTATCATCCTACTAATATTAATTGCTCGTATTCCGGGAATCTTAAAATAAGCCGCTCTTTTAAGAGGAGGTTGTGTTTTAAGGTAAGCGCGGGATCTAACCTTAATAACCTAATTGCTTCTTCCCGCGCTTTTTTTAGAAGCTGCATTTGCGCTAAAGGGTCTCCTATCTTAAGGTCGCTTAACCCGTGCTGGTTTTTGCCGAAAAACTCCCCCGGACCCCTAATCTTTAAATCCTCTTCTGATATACTAAACCCGTCGCTGTATTTTACCATCGCCGAAAGCCTATAATTTACATCCTGACTATCAGAATCTGAAATAAGCAGGCAATAAGCTTGCTTACTACCCCTGCCTACCCTGCCCCGTAATTGATGCAATTGGGAGAGGCCAAAGCGCCCTGCATTTTCTATAACCATACAAGTAGCTGTGTGAATATCAATTCCAACCTCAAGAACAGTTGTAGAGACTAAAAGGTCTATCTTCTTATCCTTAAAATCCGCCATAACCTTTTCTTGCTCCTTCTGGGGTAATTTACCGTGGACTAATCCTAACCTAAACTCCTTAAAGAAGCCTGCCCGTAACTGTAAATACATCTTTTTAGCCCCCAAGATATCCAAGGCCAAAGACTCCTCAATAACAGGATAAATTATATAAGCCTGATTCCCCTTTTTTAACTCTTCAATAACTATAGAATAAGCGCTGTCGCGCTGAGTTTGGTTAAATAGCATTGTTTTACACCCTGCCCTCCCTGGAGGCGATTCATTAATCACAGAGATATCTAAGTCTCCGTAAATGGTAATTGCAAGCGTTCTAGGGATAGGGGTAGCGGTCATAATAAGCACGTCCGGGTTCTTTCCCTTGTCGGGCAAAAGTGCTCTTTGGCCTACCCCAAACTTATGCTGTTCATCAATAACCACCAAACCTAAATTCTTAAAAACAACCTTATCCTCCAAGAGAGCGTGTGTGCCGATTATCAAATCTATTTTACCTTCGGCTAACTTCTTTAAAATATCACCCCTCTCTTTTTGCGTCAAACTTCCGGTTAAAAGAAATACGCCCTCTTTTTTTAAATAAGAGCGTATGCTTTCGTAGTGCTGGCGGGCGAGAATCTCTGTCGGAGCCATAAGCGCTGCCTGATAGCCTCCGGCTATAGCTATGAACGCCGCCGTAGCAGCAACAATAGTCTTACCAGAGCCTACATCCCCCTGAAGTAGCCGCTGCATAGGTTTTGAAGAGAACATATCATTTCTTATCTCTTCAAGCACTTTTTCTTGCGCCCGGGTAAGCCTAAAAGGTAGTGCCGCAATAAAAGAGCGCAGTAAAAGCTCATCTACTTTATGAGAGATGCCGGATTTTTCTTCTCTTTTTAATTTACGCAATGCCAAAGGAACCTGAAATAAAAAGAACTCTTCAAAGGCTAAGCGCCGGTAAGACCTCTCCTGCAACGCAAAACTCTCAGGAAAATGTATATTTAGAAGGCTCTTAGGCAAGTTCTCTAAATCATTGCGCGACCTTATATCATAGGGGATAGAATCGCTTAGTTTAGGTAGATATTCATCCAAAGCGAATTTAACCAATTTACGAAAACTCCTCTGCCCCATCCCTTCAGGCAAAGCATAGACAGGAACAATCCTGCCAAGACTTAAGCTATCTTTACTATCCTCGCCTACAAACTCAAATTCAGGGTTGCTAAACTGTAACCTCCCGGCATAAAGCTCTACCTTACCATACAAGACCATATCCTTGCCCGGTTTAAGGTATCTTTTAATGTAGGGCTGATTAAACCATACACAAGAGACCTTACCGGTGTTATCCATTACCTCTGCCTCGGTTATATTAAAACCTCTCTTACGCCAAGAGCTGCGGTCTTTTAAAGATAAGACCTTTGCCTGAATCGTAGATAACTCTCCTTTTTTTAATTCAGAGATTTTAACGTAATTTGACCTGTCTTCATAACGTTTAGGAAAATAATAAAATAAATCATAGATAGTATTGATGCCTAAAGAAGAAAAACTTTTAGCCCTCTTTGGGCCAATGCCTTTTAAATATTGTATGGAGGTGTTTTGCGGATTACTCATCGAAGTTATTATACTATCTTGATTAATATGCCTGCAAGAGAAATAACCTAAAGCTAAAGCCCCCTAATTGGCCTATGGATAGTAAAAAATATAATTTAAGGTGGGCTTGATTTTTATAGATAAATATGGCATACTTCATCTGCAGGTGAAAAGCAAACCTATAGCAAGGAGGCTCAAGAGTAGATAGCGAAAGCCAAAAGGCCTATCACCTACAAAAAACCCCGAAAAAATTCGGGGTTTTTTGTTTATAACTAACATCTTACCTCTGATTGAGCGGATTTCTTAAAAATTTGAAGCAATTCCTGCTTTGATTTTGCCCTTGAGGAGGCCTCTCTTAAAGGCCTGACCTTCCGAAAACCCTTTGTATACCAACTAAAAAACTTACGAAAAAGGATAACTCCGTTTTTTTCACCGTAAAAATCTACCGAGGCATCTAAATGCTCAGTCATAACTTTTATCACTGACTCTATATTAGGTTTAGGCAAAACTTTACCTGATTTTATATATTCTTTTATCTCCTTGAATATCCAAGGATTCCCTAAAGAGCCACGCGCTACTGCCAAACCATCACAGCCTGTCTCTTGAAACATCTTACTGGCAAACTCTGCGGATAAAACATCCCCACTGGCAATAACCGGAATAGACAAAACCCTCTTTACTTTTTTTATTATTTTATAATCAACGCTACCGCTATACCCTTGGACCTTGGTCCTTCCGTGAATAAAGACTGCGCTTGCCCCGGCATCTTCTGCAGCTAAAGCTACCTCTTTAGCATTAATTGTATCCTTATCCCAACCCGAACGGATCTTAAGCGTAACAGGCCAAGGTGAACTTTTTACTACCACCTTCAATAGCTTAATAAGTTTTTTAGGCTCCCTCATAAGCGCTACGCCTTCTCCTCTGCGTACTACCTTCTTTGCCGGGCAAGCAGAATTAAAATCAAGAATATCAAATTTGTAACCTTTTAATACATCGATGGCTTTTAGGATAAACTTCTCTTCGCACCCTAATATCTGTACGCCTAAAGGAGTATCTTCTTTTATAGAAGTAAGCATAAAAGCAGTCCTTTTGCTTTTATAGGAGATAGAACGGCAGTTAATCATCTCTACAAAACCTAATTCTACCCCAAACCTACGGTTAAGCATCCTAAAAGGAAGATCGCTAATCCCCGCCATAGGAGCTAATATAAGGTTGGATTTTAAATTAAAGGTGCCTATACTGAGCATATTCAAAAAAAGTAGGGGCACACTAACTTCTAAGGTGCCCCCATAAAAATAAAATTATCCTCTATAGTATATATTTTTTTTCTTTCTTAAGCGGGCTATTCTTTATATCCTCTGATATCTCTTTAGAAATTCCCTGCCTACCTAATTTATAATACATATAATTCTTATACCCCTCAACCCCAGGCTGGTCAAAGGCATTTACATTCAGCAATTCGCCTTCAAAGGCAGTAGCCATCTGAAAAAAGAATAAAAGAGCACCCCAATAATACGCAGTTACCTTAGGCAAGATTATTGTGCAATTAGGGCGGTTCTCTCTTGTAAGCGCCCACTCAGTAGCCTCTTGGGCTAAATTTATCAATTCAGTGTATCCTTTGCCTGACAAAAGCACATCAGATGCAGGAACTTTCAACTCATTCTTGAAACGCTTTACTTTTATAAAAGTTACTACCTTATCATGCTTGCCTTCTACGTTATTCTGCTGTACTGAATGTAGGTCTCCTGTGCCGCGGCAAGGTATGGGGGTCCTACCTATGTTAACTATCTTCTTTTTATCCCTTACCCACTCTTCAATGTCGCCATTTAACTTTACTCTCCTAAGGTACTTTTTGCCTAAACTCTCTGCTAAAAGTTGGACATACCATTCAGCCGTAGATTTTAAAGTTTCAGAAAAAGGCATGATAACAGCTAAGGATTTATTCTTCTTTTGATAGAGCAAATGATGCAGCAATGCATACATGTATGCAGGGTTATTAAAAAAATTGCGCTCCTTGCATCTGGCCAACATATCCTTAGCGCCATTTAAAACTTCAGCAATACGTACTCCTATAAGCGCAAGATGCAAAAGCCCCATATTAAACTCAGAGTATCTACCGCCTACCCCTTTAAGCAAGGGGAGGCTACGAAAACTTAATTTATCTTTTTGATTCTCTTGGTTAACCCTTTTACGCAAAGATCCGGAATCCGGGTCAGTAATCGCAAATATCTGCCGGCCATAATTCTTGCCAACCCCTCTTCTTAACCAATTCTCTGCACAAAGAAAAGCTGCCTTAGTCTCGGTAGTCTCCCCTGACTTAGAAATAACCACTATAAAGGTCTTTCGGGGATTTAAGTTTTTAAGCAAGGCCATTATGGTATCCGGGTCTAAATTATTACCTTCAAAATAAATACGCGGATTTTTTCCCCTTAGTAAAGGAAACTCATTGTAATACGCAGGCGCTAAGGCATCCTGCGCTGCCTTAAGCCCAAGGTAAGAACCTCCTATCCCCAAAAAAATGACATTATCATATTTAGCAGCGATATCATTTGCTATCCTTTGTATTTCTTTTATCCCCTTATCTTCCTGAAAAGGCAAATTCGCCCACTCTAAGCCAAGTTTAACCCTGCTAGATTTATTCCCTATTAAATCCCATAAATGTTCATGGCTATGCTCAATCCTCTTAGACAATCTTAAGATATCCGAAGCCTTTATCCCATGAGAATCGCCAATATTAAAGTTAAACATATTATTAAAATCAAACCTTATGCTTTCCATAAAAACCCCTATCTTTGGATTATCTTAACTGTGGTGCGCAAGCCATCCTTCCAAGGCCAGAGCATGGCAAATAAAGCGCTACTTCCTTCTCTTTTAAAATAAAGGGTTTGCCCGGGCATAATACCGCCAAAACTACTTATCGCTTCTTGGGCGTGGTAGGCCAACCTATTTTTTGAGGGCCAGGCAGGATCTCCAAAAAAGCTTTTCAATCTTTCATTTAGCTTAAGGATTTCTTCTTTAAGCAACACCCCTTCAAAGTAGTTGTCGCAATCAGTACGCAAAGACTCAAAGGGTATCTTCTTTACCTCTTCTTTTAGGCTATTAAACTCCATATTAGTTCTTTTTACGCTACAAATTTTTTACTTTTTTCAAGACACTTCTTTTTTTATTTCTATTTCTTCTTCTAATCCTATTTCTATGAAGAGTGCATAAAACACTAGCAAAAGAAGAGAGCCTCCCATTTTCATAAGGAAACTCTTTACAGGTTACAGGCTTTAAGGAATAATCGCGCTTATGTATACGGCAAAGCCCATCTTTATCCAAAAAAACACAAGGGTTATCCTCTATGCTAGTGCCTATTCTAAACCCTGAAGGAAAACCCTTATCTTTCTCTAAATGAAAAAAGTCACCCTTAATACCGGCGGATATTATCTTTTTTGCCTCTTCTAAGTCAATCCAGGCCCCAAACCTACAACAATCAGACTGAGTCTTACACTCATTACAGTTAATTTTACGCCCTGTCTTTCTTTTCTCTTTTTTCATCTTTTTTTATATTATACTACAATTTCAATTAAAAAGGCAACCCTAAATCTTGAACTATAATTTTCCCGGAAAACTTTTTTCCTTGCCCTTTAAGCATCCCTATCTTAGGGGCTATAAAAGTAACGGTGGTATCGGCTTTTACAGCAGTACCTAGGACTTTTCCTGTATCTGCGCCTATTCCCGAAGGCAAATCAACAGAAATGACACGCGCATTAGATTGATTAATTATATTAATAACCTCTGCGATTATGCCTTTAACTACCCCTTTTAAACCTACCCCAAAAATAGAATCTACTATCAACCCGTAACTTGCCAACCTTTTTTTAAAGGCCATAAGGCTCTTGTCATTTATAATAAAAATTTTTTTCTTTAGTTTCAATAAAATATTTAAATTTACTCTCGCTTCTCCTTTAACCTCAGAAAATCCAGCACACAGATAAAGGTCTGGATTTACCCCCTTAGCCATAAGGTGGCGCGCCGCAGAAAACCCGTCTCCGCCGTTATTTCCTTTGCCGCAGATTATAGCTACCTTAAGTTTCTTAGAACCGATAATTCTTAAGGCTTCCATACTAACTGCCCTGCCGGCATTCTCCATAAGTAAGGCCACAGGAACGCCAAACCTTTTGATTGCCCTTGAATCCAACCTCTTTGCCTCTAAGACAGTTAATACTTTAGCCACTTACCCTCTCCCCTTAATTGATACTACCGCCAACTAAAGAAGATACCACTAATCATAAGCTACTGCCTAAAAAATAATTACGCATCCTTTTTAAATACCCCTCAATGTAAGCGCTGATTATCTTCTTCTATCTCGCCAACAATCTCTTCAATCAAGTCTTCTAAGGTTACAAGCCCGAGAGTTTTTTTGTTTTTATCAACCACTATTGCAAGTTGAACCTTATCTGCCTGAAACTTACGCAAGAGCTCATTAACGCGCATGCCTTCTAAAATATAATAAGGGTTGTGAACAAGATCCCGTAATAAGAAAAGCCCCTTAGTCCTTAAGAGATATAAAAGGTCCCGGGCATAAATAATCCCTACGATATTTTCTATTGTGCCGCTATAAACAGGAAGCCTTGCATACCCTTCTTCTACAAACATATTCAAAAGCTCATCAGAGGTAGTATTTATATTAACCGCTACTATATTTTCTTTTGTAACCATGCAATCCTCAACCCGCGTATCCCCAAATTCAAATATACGATGCAGCATCTTCCTCTCTTCATCGCTTACAACCCCCTCGTCTTTACCAACCTCGATCATAAGCTTAATTTCTTCTTCCGTAATAAGGGGCGAGCGCTTAGGCGGCTCTACGCCAAAAATTTTAAGTAAGGTATTGCTAATCCAAATGAAAAATCTGGTTATCGGGTCAAGAAATTTAACGAAAACTTCCATAATCGGGGCTATGAAGAGAGAGACTTTCTCCGCATGCTTAGTGGCTAATATCTTCGGGGTAATCTCGCAAAAAACAAGGACAAAAAAAACAGTAGCAAAAGTCGCTATAAAGGTCCCCAAATGAAAACCAAAGATGGGTATGCACAACCCGGTAACTAAAGCCGAAAGTGCGATATTAACAAAGCTACTGCCTATAAGCGTAGTGGCTATAAATTTATCCATCTTTCCTGAAAGCCTCTGGATACTCTGCGCTCTTTTAACCCCCTTAGCTACCATATGGCGCAGCCTTATCCTGCTTAAGGCAATAATGGAAGATTCGGAGGCAGCAAAAATAAAGGCGGCTACGGATAGAATAATAACAAATACAAAAATTAACACCGTATTAACCATTTTATTTTAAACTTATCCTCTTACTAATAGCATCTTCTACACTCTTAAGCGGCCCGATTAAGGCTAAGTTAAGGTTGTCTTCCCTAAAGGCCTTTTGGGCTACAATAGAAATATCCTCCTGCCTTACCTTATTAACCTCTTCAATAATCTCCTCTAAGGAAGGGCTTTTGCCTAAAGTAGCGGCATTTTCCCCTACCCAAAGCATATGCTCCATTGTATCTTCAAGGCCTAATTTTAATTGCCCGATATAGAATTCTTTAGCCCGTTTAAACTCAGCCCGGCCTACAGGATAATCTTTTACCTTCTTAAGCTCTTTTAGCGTCAAATTAACTGCTTCAGATACTTTACGATTGTCTATCCCGGCGTGAATAATAAAAGCACCGGTATCATAAAAACGCTTTACCGCCGTGCTAATCCCATAGGCTAACCCGCGCTTCTCTCTTATCTCATTAAAGAGCCTACTGGACATATTTGCCCCTAAAAGAATGTGAAGCAAGGTTAGAGCTTGCCTTAAGGGATGGCCGCGCTTTAGCGCCTTAAACCCTAATGCTATATGCGTCTGTTCAGTATCTTTATAAAACGCCTTTATCTGAGCAGAAGATTGCCTTGTCTTAGCTTTAGTAAATACGCTATCCTTTCCTTTAGGCAGGAGCGCAAATTCCCTATCTATCTCTTTGCTTAACTTATCTATATCAATATCCCCAGAAGCGCTTATGAGAATATTAGAAGGAGTATAATACCTACTCCAAAAAGATAAGAGGCTGTCCCGGGTAACTTGAGAAATAGAATTAACCGTGCCTATAATCGGAAGCCCCAAGGGTTGTTTCGGCCATAAAAGCCCATCCAAGAGCTCATATACATAACTCTGCGGCAGGTCCCGGTACATCTTAAGCTCCTCTAATATAACTCCTCTTTCTTTTTTTACCTCTACTTCGGGTAAAAGCGGCCTGATAACCATATCAGAAAGGACCTTAAACGCCTTGCCGGAATAGCGGCTTGATACTTTTACTAGATAACAAGTTAACTCTTCGGAAGTAAAACCGTTCAGCATGCCTCCTACGCCTTCAATAGATTCTTTAATATTACGGCAAGAGTAATTTTTAGTGCCTTTAAAAAGAAGGTGCTCTAAAAAATGCGCCGAACCTTTATTCTCATTATCTTCATACCTGCCGCCCACCTTAATAAATATCCCTAAAGACAAGGAGTTTCTCCCGGGCATACGGCTTAAAAAAACCTTTAAGCCATTATTTAATACAATTTTATGATAACTTTTATTCATCCTACCTTAAAACCCTTACAAAACCTGCTACTTCTTTTACCAAATTATGCTTCCCTATATTTTCTCTTATCTTAGATACAACCGCGCTTCCCACAATAACTCCGTCCGCAAACTCCAATATCCTTGTTGCCTGCTTACGATTGGAAACCCCAAATCCTACACAAACAGGAACCTGCGTATGCCTCTTGAGTTTTCGGACATTTGCTTTTAACCTTAAAGGAAAAGATTTACGCGCGCCTGTAACCCCGGTCAAAGAGACATAATAAATAAACCCTTTAGCTAACCTTAAAATCATCTTCATCCTTTTTAAAGTAGTAGTCGGGGCAATAAAGGATATATTATACAACCCGGCCTTTTCGGCCCTTAAGGTAAAATTCTTTCCTTCATCCGCAGGCAGATCAGGGATTATTACTCCATCTAAGCCCTTTCTTGCCGAAAAATCTATAAACTTATCCTCCCCCATTGCAAAGATAGGATTATAGTATGTCATAATCAATATAGGAATGTGCACTCTCTTACGCAACCTGCCTACCAAATTAATAACGTCTACCAACCGTACATTATTCTTAAGCGCCTCAAAAGATGCCTCTTGTATTACTGCTCCGTCTGCTAAAGGGTCGGTAAAAGGAACCCCTAACTCTATCATATCAACTCCTGCCTTAGCAAACTCTACAACCAACTCTTCTGTTATCTTAAGGTTAGGGTAGCCTGCAGTTATAAAAATTATCAAAGCCTTCTTCCTGCTTTTTCTTAATTTACTAAACTTTTCGTCTATTCGGTTTATATTTTTTTGCATCCTCTAAAACTCCCGTAACAATCCCTAAATCCTTATCTCCCCGTCCTGATAAACAAACCACTACTATTGCGCCTTTTTTTACCTTACCGGATAATTTATTCAAATAAGCTAGAGCATGGGCAGACTCTAACGCAGGTATTATCCCTTCTTCCTCACAGAGGAGGCGAAAAGCTGATAAGGCCTCTTTATCAGATACTGCCACATAGTTGGCGCGGCCTATCTTTTTATAATAAGAATGTTCCGGGCCAACTCCGGGATAATCAAGCCCTGCGGATATAGAATGCGTCTGATTTATCTGCCCAAATTTATCATACAGAAGAGCTGACTTTGCCCCGTGCAATACCCCGACTTTGCCTTTTACTAAAGTTGCGGCATTCTCCCCTAAAGAGAACCCTCTTCCCCCTGCCTCAACCCCGATAAACTTTACGTCTTTATAATTAAAAAATGGATGAAATAATCCTAAGGCATTACTTCCGCCTCCTACGCAGGCAATCAGATAATCAGGGAACCTGCCTATTTTTTTCTTTATCTGCGTTTTAACCTCCCTGCCAATTACAGATTGAAAATCCCTAACAAGTAATGGATAGGGATGCGGTCCGGCAACCGTGCCTACAATATAATACGTATCCCTTACATTAGTAACCCAGTCGCGCAATGCCTCGGTCATCGCCTCTTTTAAAGTTTTAGAGCCTGCGTAAACCGGTATCACCCTTGCCCCCAACAGCTCCATCCTAAAGACATTTTGCCTCTGCCGCCTCATATCTTCTTCACCCATATAGATATCGCACTTTAAGCCAAAGAGCGCCGCAGCCGTAGCCGTAGCTACGCCATGCTGGCCTGCCCCTGTCTCTGCAATCACCCTGCGTTTTTTCATTCTTAAAGCCAATAGCGCTTGGGCTAAAACATTATTCATCTTATGCGCGCCCGTATGCAAGAGGTCCTCTCTTTTTAAATAAACCTCCATACGCTTAAAATACCTGCTTAGGTTTTTAGCATAATACAAAGGAGTAGGCCTACCGGCGTATTCCTTAAGGTAATAGTTTAGGCGGCTTAAAAAACTTTTATCTTTGCTTGCCTTACTGTATTCGCTCTCTAACTCATCTAAGGCAAAGATAAGCGTCTCAGGAACAAACCTTCCGCCAAACTCAAGGAAATGCCCGGTATCATCCGGTATCTTTTTACAAGTTGATCTTAATCTCATTTTACTAAACTAATAAATTCTTTTATCTTCTTGTGGCTTTTTATCCCAGGCCTTAATTCAACCCCCCCTGAAACATCAACCCAATCAGGCTTAACTATTTTTAAAGCCTTCTTTACATTAGAGGTATTTAACCCTCCGGATAAAAAAACCTCTCTTCTTATCTTAAGTGTATCTTTTAGTAAAGACCAGTCAAATCTTCTTCCTGTCCCTCCATATTTATTTTTCAAAAACCCATCAAAGAGAAAGCTGCATTTTTTATATTTAACTACCTTGCTAAAATCAAACTCCTTGCTTACCCTAAACGCCTTTATTACCTTAAAACCTGGAAACCTAAAGCAAAAATCAACTGCCTCATCCCCGTGGAATTGCAGCATATCTAAATTACACTTACGCGCAGTCTTTTTTATCCTACTCTCCGAAGCATTTACAAAGACGCCTACCCTTTTTATGCTTTTAGGTAGGATTTTAGATATACGGCTTGCCTTCTCTAAAGTTATATAGCGCGGGCTTTTTTTATAGAATACAAAACCAACGGCATCTGCGCCGCTAAAAAAAGCCGCTAAGGCATCCTCTAAATTTGTAATACCGCATATTTTTACCTTAACCAATTACCACCTCATAATCTCTTCAACTTTGCTTAGAATATTTTCGGATTGCATAAAAACTGTCCCGATTAAACAGGCATTTATCCCGAGTATCTTTAAGAAGAGGATATCTTGACTAGATTTAATCCCGCTTTCAACTACTACCGTCAATCCTTTAGGGATAAGAGGATATAATCTCTCTACGGTCTTTAAGTCAACCTCAAGAGTGTGCAGGTTGCGGTTATTAATGCCTATAAGGGAGACGGATTTTAATTTTAAGACTTTTTTTAGCTCTTTTTCGTCGTGCACCTCAACCAAAGAATCCATCCCTAAACTTAAAGCCAAACTAGAAAGCTCTTTTATTTCGTCCTGAGTAAGAAGAGAGGCTATTAATAATACCGCATCTGCCCCATAAGCCTTAGATTCATAAATCTGATAAGGGTCAAAGATAAAATCCTTCCTTAAGATAGGTAGATTTGTTAAATCTTTTACCTCTTTTAAAAAGTTAAGGCTGCCTAAAAAATAATCCTCTTCGGTTAAGACTGAGATGGCCTGCACTCCGCTCTCTTGGTATGCTTTAGCAATCTGGATATGGTTAAAATCCTGACGGATAATACCTAAAGAAGGGGAGGCCTTTTTAATCTCTGCAATAAGGGATATCTGATGCGGCTTATTAACCGCCTCTTTAAACCTTGCCTTGCCTTGCGCGGAGGCTAATTTTAATTTAAGCTCTTCTAAGGGGAAAGTCTCTTTAGTTAAAGAAAGCCGCTCTTTTTTCTTTTGCACAATCTCTTTTAGTATATCAATCTTTTTCACCCTATTTAAACTCCTTTAAAATATTAAGTTTTTCTAACGCTCTTCTGCTATCTATTGAGTCTTTAGCCATAACTATCCCTTCTTCTATTGAACGTGCCTTATCCGCAGCATAAATCGCACAGGCAGAGTTTAAGAGGACGATATCCCTCTTAGGGCCTTTCTTACCGTTTAAAATATCCAAGGCTATACGGATATTCTCATTAATATCAGACCCTGCAAGGTCATCCATAGAGGCCCTCTGAAAACCAAACTCCTCCGGAGATATTTCATAATCCTTAAAGCTTCCGTTTGCCGCCTCAGAGATAAAGGTCTTATCCGTAGTTGTAATCTCATCTAACCCGTCATTGCCATGGACAACTAAAACATGCTTAGTGCCAAGGTTACTTAATACAGCAGCTAAAGTCTTCGTCCAATGCCGGCTATAAACACCAATAAGTTGATTAGTGGCGCGCGCAGGATTAATCAAAGGCCCTAAGATATTAAAGATAGTCTTTTCTTCTATTTGCCTTCTGGCCGGCATTACATAACTCATCGCCGGATGGAGGTTAGGGGCAAAGAGAAAGGCAATGCCACACTCTTCAAGGCACCGCTTAATCTTACCTCTATCCATATTTATATCTACTCCTAACCCCTCAAGCAGATCTGCACTTCCGCATTTACTAGAGACAGAGCGATTCCCGTGCTTGGCTACGCAGACCCCGGCACCGCTGGCAACAAAGGCAGTAATGGTGGAGATATTAAAGGTCCCTTTTTTATCCCCTCCGGTACCACAAGTATCTAATATATTCGGCTTATCTACAATAATAGGCTCTACATATTCAAGCATCGCCTCTACTGCCGCGGTAAGTTCTTCTACTGTTTCTCCTTTGCTATTTAAAAAGGTAAGAAACTCCACTATATCTGCGGTATCCGTAACCCCAGAGAGCATATCAGAGATAACCCCTTTTACCTCTTCGGGCTTTAAGTTCTTCTTCTCTGTAAGCATCTTTATCGCTCTTTTAATCAGCATATATTATTCTTTTTCCCTACGTACCCGCGCGCCTAATCTTAAAAGTTTATCTTCAATCCCCTCGTAACCGCGCTCTAAATGGTATATCCTTGATATCGTAGTCTTACCTGAAGAAGCTAAACCGGCTAAGACTAAAGAAGCAGAGGCGCGTAAATCTGAAGCCATCACCGAAGCGCCGGATAACCCCTTTACCCCTGCTACTATAGCATGAGGGCCTTCGCGCTGTATATGCGCTCCCATGCGGTTTAACTCAGCAACATGCATAAACCTATCCGGATAAACCTTCTCTGTTATTAATGTTATCCCTGGCGTAATACTCATCAAGCTCATCATCTGTGCTTGCATATCGGTAGGAAAACCCGGATAAGGGAGGGTAGTAATATTTACTGCCTTCAAGGGCCGCTTATAAGAGATGCGCAAAGAGCTATCAGACTTTACTATAACTGCCCCAGCCTCCTGCAACTTATCAATTAAAGCTCCGAGATGATTTGATAAGACATTCTTAATGAGTATATCCCCCTTAGTTATAAGCGCAGCTAAAATCATCGTCCCTGCTTCAATCCTATCTGGGATAATCGTATGCGTTGCCCCGTGTAAAGACTTAACCCCCTCTATCTCTATCATCGGAGTGCCATGCCCTTTTATCTTAGCCCCCATCTTAATCAAAAACTCCGCTAAATCAACAACCTCCGGTTCACAGGCAGCAGCCTCAATAATAGTCTTGCCTGAAGCTAAAACAGCAGCCATCATCACATTATCAGTAGCTAAAACCGAGGAGCCAAAAACCCCGCCTAAATAAATATGCGCCCCCTTTAGCTTATCTGCCTTAGCAATTATATACCCGGAGTCAATATCTATATCCGCGCCTAATGCCCGGATCCCCTTTAAATGTAGATCAACCGGCCTAACCCCGATAATACAGCCTCCGGGAAGAGAAACCTTAGCCTTCTTTAATTTGCCCAAAAGCGGGCCTAAAACACAGAAGGAGGCACGCATAGTAGAAACAAGTTTATAGTCTGCCGTATAGCCTGCCTTCTTTTTTAAAGAAGTGATACTCAACACGCCTTTGCCGAATTCTACCTCCTTGCCTAAAGAGCGGAGTATCTTAACCATAGTATTAGTATCACGCAATCCGGGAACACCCTTGATAAGACAAGCGCCATCCGTAAGTAAGGTCGCAGCCATAATCGGCAAGACTGAATTTTTAGCCCCGGAGATAGTAACTTCCCCTTTAAGCTTAACTCCTCCTTCAATTACTAATTTATCCATAACTGACTAACTCCTTTTAGCTACTACAACCCGGTCTATACTATTATAATCCTTAATAATCTCAACTATTTCAAATCTCTTAGATAAAGAAAAGATTTTTTTTAATTCTTCAGACTTATTATACCCTATCTCTAAAATCAAGATCCCTCCTTTTTGAAGATAATCTTTAGGCTCATTAATGATGCGCCTATAAAACTTAAGCCCATCCCTGCCTCCGTCTAAGGCAATCCTAGGCTCATATTTTAGCTCGGGCTGCAGCTTATCAATTTCATCAGTTGGAATATACGGGGGATTAGAGACGCACAGCGAATACTGCTTTTTAAAGAAAAAAAGGGAAGAGAATAGATTACTTAAAATAAATGACACCCTTTTTCCTACCCCATTTAACTTTGCATTTAAGGCTGCTAACCTCAAAGCCTCCAAAGATATATCTGTAGCAGCAACTCTATGCTCAAGAAGAGATTTTGCCACGGAGATAGCAATACAACCTGAGCCTGTCCCTAATTCTAATATATCTTTGTCTTTAAGAAAACTCTTTTTAGCATACCTTAACACTGTTTCTACTAATATCTCTGTTTCTGGACGCGGGATAAGCACGTGTTTATTAAGTTTAAATTCCAGCCCCATAAACTCTGTCTTGCCTAATATGTATTGAATCGGCTCGCCTAATGCCCTCCTCTTTAAAGCCGATGATATAAAACGAGACTCTCTTAAAGTCAAGATTCTATCCCTATCAAGATAGAGTTTATCAATTTTACAACCTAAAGCTTCGGTAAAGATAAGCTCGGTTTCAGTCATTATATCTGTTCTTCTTTTTCTTTTGAAGCCTTGATTAAGGCTTCTGAAATCTCTTCAAATTCACCGTCCAAGACTGACTCTAAGGCATGGGTAGTAAAGTTTATACGGTGGTCTGTAACGCGCCGGTCAGGAAAATTATAAGTGCGTATCTTTTCGCTCCTATCTCCTGAGCCTATCTGGTTTTTACGCTCCTGCGATAATTTCTTTGACTCTGCTTCTCTTTTAGCATCTAATAATTTAGCCCTTAAGACCCTCATCGCCTTAGCCTTATTTTTAGCCTGCGACCTTTCGTCTTGGCAAGCAACCACAACACCCGTAGGAATATGCGTAATCCTTACCGCAGAATCTGTCTTTTGCATATGTTGTCCGCCGGGACCGCTTGAACGGTAGGTATCTATTCTTAAGTCATCCGGAGAAATAACTAAATCCACCTCTTCAGGCTCTACTAAAACTACTACGGTTGCGGTAGAGGTATGTATCCTGCCTTGCGCTTCGGTTACCGGGACACGCTGGACCCTGTGAACTCCGCTTTCAAATTTTAGCCTCTTATAGGCATCTTTGCCTTTTACGCCAAAAGAGACCTCTTTAACCCCTCCTGATTCATTACCGGAGATAGAGATAAGTTCAATAACCCAACCTTTACTCTCTGCATACTTAGTATACATGCGGTAAAGATCGGCGGCAAATAGCCCTGCCTCATCCCCTCCTGTCCCCTGCCTTATCTCTACAATAATATCGCGCCCGGCGTCCTTATCTTCCTCGGTAAGGATTAACTTTATCTTCTCTTTTATCTTATCTTCCTTGCTCTTTAGCTCATCAAGCTCCTTCTTTACTAACTCTACAAAATCGCTATCGTGTTTTTCTTTCAATACTGCCTCAAGTTCAGATAATTCTTTTATCAGCCTCTTATACTCTCGGAATAGATTAACCGGTTCTCTTATCCCGGATAACTCTTTGGCTATTCTATTAGATTGATTACGGTCAGAGAGGACTTCTTTAGAGACTAAGAGCGCTTCTAACTCTATATAACGGGCCTCAAGTTTTTCTAACTTATCTATCATCTCTTGACTTTATCAGATTAGTTTGGAATTATCTTTTACCATATTTTTTGATAAACTTATCTACCCTACCGGCAGAATCCACAAACTTCTGCTTTCCTGTAAAAAATGGATGGCATTTAGAGCAAATCTCTACCCTGATACTCGGGCGCGTGGAGCGGGTATGTATGGTCTCGCCGCAAGCGCAAACTATGGTAGATTCTTTATAATTAGGGTGTATTTTATCTTTCATCTCTTACTCCTCCTTCTTTTCGTCCATAGATTATCAGTTACTGGTTCATGCTATTTAAAAATTCTTCATTATTCTTTGTCTTGCTTAGTTTTTCAATTAAAAGCTCCATCGCCTCTACGTTACTTAATTCATTTAAGACCTTCCTTAAAATCCAAGTCTTTTGAAGAACCTCAGGCTTAACTAAAAGTTCCTCATGGCGGGTATTAGAGCGTTTAATATCTATAGCCGGGTAAATCCTACGTTGAAATAAATTTCTATCCAACTGCGTCTCCATATTTCCGGTACCCTTAAATTCCTCAAATATAACCTCATCCATACGGCTTCCTGTATCAACTAAAGCGGTAGCTATAATTGTCAGGCTCCCCCCCTCTTCAACTGCCCGGGCTGCGCCAAAGAACCTCTTAGGTTTCTGCAGGGCATTAGAGTCAATCCCCCCGGAGAGGACTTTTCCGCTATGAGGCACAACCGAATTATAGGCGCGTGCAAGCCGGGTAATACTATCTAATAATATTACCACATCCCGCTTATGCTCAACAAGCCTTTTAGCCTTCTCTAAAACAATCTCAGCTACCTGTATATGCCTTTCAGGCGGCTCATCAAAGGTAGAAGATATCACCTCTCCTTTCACATGGCGCTGCATATCCGTCACCTCTTCGGGCCTTTCATCTATTAAAAGGACAATCAAAACAACATCCGGATTATTTGTAGTAATCGCATTTGCAATCTTTTGTAAGAGTACGGTTTTGCCGCTATAGGGCTGAGCAACTATCAACCCGCGCTGGCCCTTGCCTATCGGAGCTAAGAGGTTCATAATTCGCATGGATATCTCTTCGGGCTTAGTCTCAAGGCCAAAGGGATGGCGCGGATATACCGGGGTAAGGTTATCAAAAAGGACTTTTTCTTTTAACTCTTCAGGATTCTCAAAATTAACCGCTTCTACCTTAAGCAGGGCAAAATACTTCTCCCCTTCTTTTGGAGGGCGTATCTGCCCTGAGACAGTATCACCGGTCCTTAAATCAAATTTTCTTATCTGCGAAGGCGATATATAAATATCATCAGGACAAGGCAGATAATTATAATTCGGGCTTCTTAAAAAACCAAACCCTTCCGGGAGAATTTCTAAGACCCCCTCCCCAAACATAAGCCCTTCCTTTTCTGCCTGAGCCTGCAAGATTTTAAAAATCAACTCCTGCTTCTTAAGCCCGCTTGCGCCGTTAGCATTTAGCTCCTTTGCAAGCTTATTAAGCTCGCTTATCTTCATCTCCTTTAAACGCTTAATCTCCAGTTTTTCCACTGCTTCCTCCTTGAATTTTTTCTAATATTGATTTTACCTGTTTTTTTGTATTAGTGAATGAACCGCTATTATCTATAATAAAGTCCGCTACGTGAGCTTTACGCCGTATCGGAATCTGCGTTTTTATACGTTTTACAACCTCTGTTTTTTTAAGGCGCCTTTTTTTTACCATCCTCCTGATATGCTCATCCCTATCAATTATAACTACAATTAAACTATCAACTATATTTCTTAACCCTGCCTCCAGTAATAAAGGGGCATCTAATACAACGGCCCCTCTTTTAAACTTCTTTAGCTTAATCTTAATATCCCGGACTATATTAGGATGTACAATACTATTTAATCTTTTAAGCATCCTAGGGTTAGAAAATACTAAATCCCCTAACTTCTTACGGTTGATATAACGCTTAGGGCCTAAAATCCCTTTACCGAAAAAATTAACAATCTTTTTATATGCCTTAGCCTTAGGCAGAAGATAACTGTGGGCTATTTTATCTGCGTCAATAATCTTTAAGCCAAAGGCTTTTAAGAAACGCGAAACAGTGCTCTTTCCACTTCCAAATACCCCTGTTACTCCGATAACGATTCTTTTATCTTTTCTTTGCTTTTTCATATAATTTTATATACTCTTTAGCTGAGTTCTCCCAAGAAAAATCATACCTCATAGCAAAAGATATAAGCTTGTTAATTTTGCCTTTATCCGCAAATAGAGAAGCTGCTTTTTTTATTGCCTTTAAGAAGCTATCTTTATTATAGGAAGAAAAAACAAAGCCATTTTTACTATTTACCGTGTCAACTAAACCCCCGGTTTTATAAACAACCGGGATCGCTCCATACCTTAAGGCGATCATCTGGCCTAAGCCGCATGGCTCATACTTAGAGGGCATTAAGAAGAAGTCCGAGCCTGCATAAATCTTATGCGCTAAAGCTTCATCAAAGCCTATATTAAAAGATAGATTATCAGGAAACCTCCCCGCATATCCTTTAAGTAGATTTTCATATTTAGCATCTCCTCTGCCTAAAATTACTAACTGAGAGCCTGTTTTGCATATATCCTCAATCGCCTCTAAAAGAATATCAAAACCCTTCTGCTCGGCGAGCCTGGAGACGATACCGAATAACGGGGCACCTTCTAAAATAGGCAAACCGCAATCCCTCTGAAGGGCAATTTTATTAAACCGCTTATTTTCAGGCTTAAGCAAAGAGTAATTAAAAGCGATATGCTTATCTTTTTGAGGGTCCCAAATATCATAATCCAATCCATTTAAGATACCGTATAGATAACGGCTACGTTTAATTAATAACCCCTCAAGCCCAAACCCAAACTCAGGAGTAGTTATCTCTTTTGCATAATTAGGGCTTACGGTATTTATAATGTCAGAGAAGGCTATCCCCCCTTTTAAAAGATTAATATTGTCATAAAACTCAAAACCTTCTATATTAAATAATTCCCAACTAAGGTTAAGCTTCGGGAATTTCTCCTTTGGAAAGATACCCTGATAACCTATATTATGTATAGTCAAAAGCGTGCGCATATTGCTATAAAACTTATCCTTTGAGCAAATAGATTTAAGGTATGCCGGGATTAAAGAAGCCTGCCAATCATGCAGGTGGATAATATCACAAGAAAAGTTTACCTCTTTTAGCAAAGATAAAGCCTTGCGGCAATAAAAAGAAAAACGCTCTAAATTATCCCCATAGTCCCCAAATTCATCTTGGTATAAGCCCTTACGGTTAAAGTATTGTTGGTTTTCTATAAAATATACTTTTATATCATCTTCGGTTAGGCAATAAGAAATATCGTCATTAAGCCTTTTAATCTTAAATTTTTTTGCCTCTATCTCTCGATACCCCGGCATTATTATAATAGCTTCATGCCCTTGCTTTTGAAGGGCAACGGGCAAAGATGCGGCTACATCTGCTAAACCTCCAGTCTTAGCAAACGGCACAACCTCGGAAGCGCAAATCGCTATCTTCATACACTCTCCATCTCAAGCCAATTATCTCCCTGCTTCATATCAACCACTACAGGGACATCCAACTCTAATGCATTCTCCATCTTATCCTTCACCAAAGGAAGCAAAAAAGACAATTCCTCTTTAGGTAAATCAAATAATAGCTCATCGTGCACCTGTAATACCAACCTAGCCTTAAAAGATTTCTTTGTTAGAGCCTCTTGAATATTGACCATAGCCAATTTAATTAAATCCGAGGCAGAGCCCTGTATAGGGGTATTAACTGCCTGACGCCGGGCAAACTGGCGCAGTGCAATATTTTTGCTGTGGATCTGCGGGATATACCTTCTTCTTCCTAAAATAGTAGTAACAAACCCTTTTTCTTCAGCTATATTTATCCCTTCCTCTATATAATCTTTAACTTTAGGGTATCTTGAAAAATACGCATCTATAAAAGCCTGCGCTTCATCTATGGAGATATTCAAATCACGGCTTAAGCCAAAAGATGTAAGCCCATAAAGAATACCGAAATTTACCCTTTTAGCGGTATCGCGCATCTCTTCCGTTGTATCTTTTTCTTCTACCCCATAGATTAACCCGGCGGTAATCTTATGGATATCCTTATTGCGCCTAAAAGCCTCAATAAGATTGCCATCTTTAGAAAGATGAGCAAGCACTCTTAGCTCTATCTGCGAATAATCACAGGAGAGAAGCAGGCTATCTTTATCTGAAGCAATTATACTTCGCCTGATATTGCCCCCTATCTGAGTCCTTATCGGGATATTCTGTAAGTTTGGGTTACTGGAACTTAACCTGCCTGTCTCTGTGACGCATTGGTTAAAAGAGGCATGCAGCCTTCCTGTTGTACTATCAACCAACAAAGGCAAGGGATCAATATAAGTAGTCTTTAGTTTGGCCAACTGCCGGTATTCTAATAATATCCCGGGTAACTTATGCTCTTTGGCTAATTTGCTTAAAACCTCTTCATCCGTAGAAGGGCCTGTTTTTGTGCGTTTTATAACCGGGAGATTAAGCTTTTCAAATAGGATATTGCTTAACTGCTTAGGGGAGTTAATATTAAACTTAGCATCGCTTAGTTTATAGATATCGCGCATTAAATATTTAAGCTTTTTCTCCAACTCTTTGGATAAAGAAGCCAATAATTTTAAATCTAATCTTACGCCGTCAATCTCCATTCCCGCTAAAACATCAACCAGCGGCATCTCTACTTCCTTAAACAACTTAAAAAGCCCTTTATCTTTTAACTCTTTTTCTAACGCCAGCACAAGCATCTTTACCAAATGAGCTTCTTTATGCTGGCTTAATGTTTCTACTGCAGCATTGGTACCTAAAAACTCAAACACTATACTATCTAAACTATAATCCGGCTTTGAAGGATTTAAAAGATAAGCAGCAACCATAAGGTCAAAAGAGGTTCCGTTAACTACTACACCCCTTCTGCCCAATACAACCTTTACCTTCTTTAGATTATGCCCTATCTTTTTAACCTTCGGATCAGATAATATTTTTTTAAGGTTAGGCCCTACTTCAGAAAGGAGCATTTTTTTGCCCTGAATATAAATAAAAAGGTTAGTGCCATCGTCTGCGGATATAAATAATTCTCTAATGCCCTCTAAAACTTTACCCGACTCTCTATCTTTGTATTCTTCCGCTTGGCAAGAATTAACAGCACTCTGTTTAGGCTTGATTGTTAAGAGGAATTTTTTAAACTCTAACCTTTTAAACAAGGCGGATAACTTCCCTAAATCCGGATCTTCTATTTTAAGCGCCTCTAAATCTAAACCAGCCTTTAAATCCCCTGATAGAAATATAAGCTCTTTATTTAACCTAACTCTATCAATATTTTCTTTAATTGCTCTTTGGGTCTTTTCGCTTTCTATCTCTGAAAGGCGGTTTAAGATATTCTCCAAAGAACCAAACTTAAGGATTAACTTTACTGCGGTTTTTTCCCCTACCCCCGGAACCCCGGGAATATTATCCGCATCATCTCCTGCTAAGCTTAATAGGTCCGGGATCTGCTCAGGCAAAACCCCGAAGTACCGGGTAACCTCTTTTTTGTCATAAAGCAGGCCTAAGCCCTTATAAGGATTAAAGACTGAAATATCGTCGCTTACTAACTGCAACATATCTTTATCCGAGCTTACTATGGTAACAGAAAAACCATTGGAAGCTGCCCGCTTGGCTATACTTGCAATAATGTCATCTGCCTCAAACCCTTCTTCTTCTACAATCTTAAAACCAAAACCTAAAACAATTTCTTTAATTAAAGGAATCTGGCTGGCTAATTCATCCGGCATCTTTGGCCGTTGTATCTTATAATCCGCAAATTTACGCGACCTGAAAGTATCACCGGAGACATCAAAACATACGGCTAAATAATCGGGGCGCCCTTCCTTAAGTATCTTATTTATAATATTTATAAACCCATAAATCGCCCCGGTCGGTTGCCCATAGGAAGTACTTAAATTCCTAACTGCATAAAAAGCCCTATAACAAAAAGATGTAGCATCCAATAAATATAGTCTTTTAACAGGCATTAATAAAAAATATGGAAATCAATTTGGTAGGAAATTTTCTTAAGTGGCCTCTATTCTGATAATGCCCTGTGCTGAACCTTTTCAATAAACTCCATTATATCTTTATTTTCAGGATCCAAATACTGGGCATCCAAAGCTTCCTTTACGGCTTTGGCATAATTGCTTTTTGCATAACTAGACTTAGCATTGTCAAAGTGCTTACGGGCAAGCGCTCTGTCATCATGCCTTAATATGTACTTTTCATTAGAAATGTCTTTTGCCAATTTCAAGATATCCTGCTCCTCAAAATCCTTTACCGGATTTTGAGAAAAACTTAAACGTATATCCTCAAAGCGCTTTTGGGCCTTCTTAGTCCAAGGGTCATTAAAATCCCCTAATTCCGAACGCTTCTTCCAACAATAAGCAGCCTTGCCAAATTCCCTTCTCTCCTCGTATAAAAGGGCTAAGTTAGTATAGGAACTTAAATAGTACGGGTCTAATTTTAGGGCCTTAAGGTAGCTCTCTTCGGCCCTATCTATCATGCCTTTAGCCTCATAAACTACGCCTAAATCATTATAAGCTACTGCATAAAAGGGATCTACCTCTATTGCCTTCTGATATATCTTCATTGCTACATCTAAATCGCCCGCATCTTGCGCCTTTAACCCTTCTTGGCGGTATTCACGCGCCTGAGCCTCCAAGGCAGTAAGCTCCTTTGGTTTTTCTAAGCCTGCTACTTCTTGCGCAAATACAGAATAGCTCCGGAAGAATAAAGATAAGCCTAAAACTAAAATTAAGATTATATTTTTCAAGTGTCTCTTGAAAATTAAGGTTGGTATATGTTTTCTTCTATTATATAAAATAAAACTCGCTCGTCAAGAGAAAAATTAGAATAATATAAATTTATAATAAAGGATTCATAAAAAGCGCTGGGTGCTTAGCCTTCCTGAGAAAATCTAATAGGGGATTAAGAGTAAGAGCGGTATCTTCGTCAGCAATCTTTTCTAATAGGTCAGGCTCACCGATATCATAGGCTATTTTTTTTAAGTCCTTTTCAAGCAATAGCTTTAGCTCCTTAGATACCCATACCAAGCGCCTTAAGCCTCCTTCTGCTAAGATAAATTTATCGCTCAATATATATCTTCTGGCTATGCCCATAAACCCTGGGTTAGAAGGAATATTTTTAGCTAAATCAGAGAGGGTAGAAAAATCCATTCCCAGAGGAGTCATTCCGGGATAATTCCTATCTACCGCAATCACCCCGTTTGCCTCCGGAAGAACAGCAAGGATGCATTCAAATAAACCTGAAGTTGACAAGGGAGCCTTCGTAATAGAATAAAGACTTGCTTCTTTGATAATACTATTGGTTTTATCCGCAACAAACCTATTGATCCCTTCCCACTGCCCTAAAGAACTACTTAAAGCCTTTCCCTTAGGTATAGGGCTATTCCAACCATAAGAAACAACCTCAGAAGATACTTTAGCATCTAACCAAGAGTAGGCTCCGCACATCCCCGGGCGCTCTGGAGATATGATACAAATATGATTAGGAGAGGCAGACTGGCAAATAAAACAAGAATAATAATTATCCACCTCTTCATCTAAAAGCCCTTTTAAGCGCTCGTCCCTTTCGGAGAAAATCCTTCTTGCCATTTTAAGCTTATCCCGCACATCTCCATCCCGGGTATAAAGCTTAACTTGGGCCTTATCTATGATACCTGGATACTCCCGGCGTAGCATAGAATATATAATTAAGCCTAAGTGCTTTAGCCTAAACCCGCTCAGGAAAGCTTGGCGGCTTATCCTAATTAAATTTAGGTCCCTCTGCCCCTCATGCGCCAAGCCAGAGGCGTAGTTAATAAATCTATGGAGCTGGCGCTCTAGGACAGGCTCAAAATCTTTTTGCATTTTTTTACCACAAACTTCAACAACCAAAGCTAAAGAAAGAGAATCTTTTTTAGGTAAATCTTGGCTAATATCCGGGCCGAACAACTCGATAGACCCATCCTCAATATCGTCTTTATCTCTGTAAACCAAAAGCTCAAAAAACAATCCCCCTCTGCCTCCAAACTCAAAGGCAAGCTCTTCTTCTTTAACCTTCTCTCCTTCATATAAATCAGAATAAGGAACAGGGATATTTATAGGCAAACCGCTTACCTTTATCCCGCAAGATTGCACGCACAAAGCGGAGATCTTTTTATAATCCGACTGCGTTAGTATGCTGACCGTTGATCCGGGCGCTATGTTATACGGGCCTTCGGGAGTTAAATCGCTTATTATAGGCAAATCAAATACTCCCCCCGCTAAAAGAACGCCTAAATCCAATTTTTCTCTCCTTCCCAAGGCGAGAATAAAAGAAGGTATGCGTTTGCGTAAATAACTTTTTAGATTATTGAATTCTCCGGGGGCTATATTACCGTAAAGCAATGGTATCCTTATCATAAAATTCAAAGCATATATTAAGGAGAGCGGCCCCCCCCTTAAAGGCAAAATACGCGTACCCATATCTACCCCTACGGTATTATCCTTATATAATAAAGATAGCGTATTAGCACTTAACCCATCAGTAATAAAGCACAAAATATTTTTAGAATAAAAATCCCTTAGGATATCTATAAATAAAGATGTATTATTCGGCGCTCCGGAAATAATAGCTACCCCGGATAAGCGGCCATCTATAAGCTTAAGGCCTAAATCGTGCAATTTGTTATCCGATATGAAGCCAGGATCTTCCAGGAAAGGGGTTTTGTTTAATGCCTTTAAAGAGGCTAACGCCTCTTGGCATAAAAAGAACAAAACTGCCTCACTTAGAGAATCTTGTAGAGAGGGAGAAAGGCTATGCCTGCTAATCTCATCTAAAGCCTTGCTTAAATCACCTAAGTTCTCAACTTTGATTTCTAAAAAAAAGTAAATTAAAGGAAGGTAATAACTTGTGCCGGGGAAGCTTACCCTTTTATCCAAACCAAACTTATTTATTGCCCTGCTTAAAGTTTGGCGTGCTAAAACTAAAACCCTATCTAAGCCTATATCACAAGCTTGCGCCAACCCTGCCAGCATCTTTATTCTCTAACCTGTTAATTATATTATCTATTAACATCATGCTTACCGAAAGGCTCTTTTTGCCTATAACACTGCCGCAGGCAAAAATATTGCTGTAATTAGTAGCCATATTTTTATCAACTACTATAAAATCATCCTTAATCAACACCTCTGTATTCTTTAAAAAATCAATATTTGATTTATAATTATCCATAAATAAAACTGCACATACCCCTAAGGCCTTGCCACTCTTAAGCTTTATTGCCTGCACCTCTCCTTCGCCAATAACCTCAATTAAAGAATCACAGATAACCTCTATCTTTTTAGGTAAGTCTGAATAAGCAAGCATAAAAGGGCTTAAAATCTTAACCTCTACCCCGTACCTATCTATTATCGCCTCTGCAACTTTTAAGGCTAGGCTATTTAAACCAACTATGCATACCGGATGTGCTATAAAACGCTTAAGAAACTCTTTAGTATCATCTAAGGTATATAAACGATAAGCACCTACTTTTCTAGCCCCGGGTATATCCGGAACAACCGGGCTTCTGCCGGAAGCGATAACTAAAATGTCATAATTAATGCTTCCCTTATCCTTAAAATATACTAAAAACTTTTCCGTATTTATACCGGATACTTTTTTATTCTTTAAAAAATTAATTCCTGCTTTCTGATAAAAATCCTCGTCGCATAAAAATATATCTTTTTCTTTTACTACTCCGCTTATAAAATCTGGTATCTTTAAATGGTCGTAGGAAAGGTAACCTTCTTGGCTAAGCAAGGTTATATTACAATCCCTATGCTTAGCCTTTAACCCTAAGGCGATATTATGCCCTGATACTGAAGCTCCTATAATAACTACATTACCCATCATAATCCGCAAGCGTCTAAGATTTCAGGCAATAGCCTCCCTAAGCCAATAGGCATAATATGCACTCCGTCACACATCGGCCTTAGCTTCTTTATAAGGCTTGAGGCTATCTCTATAGCCTTAGCTGTTTTATCCTTAGCCTCTTCCATCTCTTTTATTAAAACTTCAGGGACCACAACTCCGGCTACATTTTCGTTCATATATCTGGCCATGGTTGCTGACTTTAAAATGACTATTCCTGCTAAAATCTTAGTATTAAGATGCCTTACCTTCTTTAAGAAATCTTCAAAGACCTTTAGGTCATAAACTGCCTGAGTCTGAAAGAACTCTGCCCCTGCGGATATCTTTTTTTCCATCTTTATAATCTCCGGCTCTAAAGGGTCTGCTCCCGGATTAACCACAGCGCCTAAATAAAAATCCGGATGTTTGCCGGTTAATCTATTGCCTTTTAAATCAGACCCGTTTTTAAGCATGCTTGCTGCCTGAAGTAGTTGTACTGAATCTAAATCAAACACAGGTTTAGCCTCCGGATGGTCTCCTGCTGTAGTATGGTCTCCGGTTAATATCAAAATATTTTCTATGCCTAAAGCTGCGGCGGACAAAAGGTCTGACTGCAATGCTAAACGATTACGGTCGCGACAGGTTAATTGATATATCGGCTCAAGCCCTTTTTCTCTTAAGATGCTCGAAACTACTAATGAACCTAACCGCAAGACAGAACTCTGCAGGTCAGTTACATTAAAGGCATCAACCCTGTTACGGATAATCTCAGCCTCCTCAATTACCTGCTTAGTATCTATACCTTTGGGCGGGCCAATCTCAGAAGTCACCATAAACTTTCCTGAACGTAATTTTTCCCTGAAACTCATTTATATCCCCCGCTTTCTTCTCTATAGCGCTCCTGAATAATAACTACCTCAACTAAATTACGCATAAGCATAGTAACGGTTAAAGGGCCAACACCTCCAGGAACCGGCGTAATAAAAGCGGCCCTTTTTTCTGCGCTATCAAATTCCACGTCTCCTACGATTTTATCTTTTATCCAGTTAATCCCCACATCTATTACTACAGAACCCTCTTTAACCCAATCCCCTTTAATTAAATTAGGGATACCTGCGGAAGAGACTAATACCTCTGCCCTGCTAATATGCTCTTTAAGCCTTCCAGATTCGCTTGTAGCTATATGGCATACTGTAACAGTAGCCATCTTTTGTAACAATAAAAGTGCTAAAGGCCTGCCTATTATCCGGCTATGCCCAACAATAACTATCTCTTTACCGTATAAGTCTATATTGCTTTCTGCAATTAATTCCATAACCGCAGCAGGCGTACATGGGAGAATCCCCTCTTCCCCGAGCATGATTTTGCCTAAATTACCAGGATGCATACCCTCAACATCCTTAGCCAAATCAATAGAAGCTACTGCCTTTTTATAATTAACATGCTCAGGTAACGGGCTTTGCAAGATAATTCCGTTTATAGAATTATCTAAATTTAATTCGCCTATAAAATCCAAGAGGCCGTTCTGAGTAGTAGAAAGAGGCAAATTATAAGGTTGGTAACCAATCCCTAACTCCCGGGCAAGTTTGGCCTGCGCATTAACGTAGCTTTGCGAGCTTAAGCTTTCTCCGATAATAATGCTTGCTAAAAGAGGCTTTACTTTTAAGGAGGATATACGCCTTCTTAAAGTGTCTTTTATCTTATCGGCAATAACCCTACCTTCTAATAACCTTGCCAAAGCTCTCCTCCATTTTAATTCTTATCTTCTTAAGAGCCGTAGACTTCTTATTAACCTCAGCAGTAATAGCGCGGGAAAATGCCTTGTCATCTAAGCCCTTTAAATTAATCTTAATATTAAAACAAGAAGAAGCAAATCCTGCTTCAAAAAGAACTGCCGCAATAACAACATCGCTTATCAATTTAGGGTTGCCTTTTCTTATAAGCAAGGGGCATATCTTTATTCCCTCAAAACAGAGCCTAGCAACCATAAAAGGCACATTTACCGCATCCCTTATATTTTTAGATTTATAGGCAATCGCATCTAAATCAACTAAACGTATAAATTCTTTTCTAAGCCGCTCACTTTGGCTTAAAGCCTCTTTTAACTTATCCTCATGCTTTAAAAACTTAGGGTTGCCTAAGGTAAAGTTTATCGCCATACTCATCAAGGCTGCAGCCATAGCAGCGCATAACGCGGCGGCAGAACCTCCTCCCGGGACAGGGAGCCTAGAAGAAAGTTCTTTAATATAATCCTCAAGGGTTTTATCTTTATACATATTTTTAGTAACTAAAACCGCCACTGACTTCAAAGGCATCTTTAATTAAACTTAACTTAAAAGGAGAAGAAGAAAAATCTACAGAAACTACATCAAACCTTGCCCTTTTATTTAACAGAGAATTTTCTTTAAGAAAATTTAAAGCTACCTTAGATATCCTCCTCTGTTTTAAAGAAGAGACGGCTTCTTTTGCTAAGCCAAACCTACTGCTCCTACGGGATTTTACTTCTATAAAACATAAGGTATCTTTATCTAAAGCTACTATATCTATCTCCCCAAACTTAACTTTATACCTTCGCGCTATTATTTTATACCCCTTGCCCTTAATAAATCTTACTGCTAAGTCCTCGCCGCTTTTGCCAAGGCTTAATTCTTTTTTAGCCATCTAAAAAGCTTCTCCTGTGTATAGGCAAAGGGCCTAACCTCTTTAAGCTTTCTTTATGCTCTTTTGTAGGATAACCCTTATGCGCCTTAAATCCGTATTCAGGATAGATACGGTCGTAAGCAAGCATTATCCTATCCCTTGTAACCTTAGCAATAATAGAAGCGGCGGCTATACTCTTAGACTTAGCATCCCCCCGGATAATAGATAGATACGGCAATGGCAGGCTTAAAGGCATATTCCCATCAACAATAATATAAGCCTTGCCCAGCTTTACCTTGCTTAACTTTCTTATCAAAGAACGCACTGCCTTTTGAATAGCAAGGTGTGTGGCTTGAAGAATATTAATCCTATCTATTACCTTTTCGCCTACAATCCCTATGCCGATTAAAGAGTGCTTTTTAATCTCCGTAAAAGCCTTATCCCTTGCTAAGGGTGTTAATGCTTTTGAATCATTAATAATGTTTCTAAAGGTATGCTTCTTTAACAATACCGCGGCAGCTACTACCGGACCGGCTAAAGGCCCCCTGCCTGCCTCATCCACCCCAATAATAAACTTGTATCCTAAACGCTTAAATCTGCGCTCGTAATAGAGCATAGCAGGTAAGGCTTATTCTTTGCTTGCTATCTTAGTGGCGCGCTTGCCGAATTTTCCCCTTAAATAGTAGAGCTTTGCCCGCCTTACCTTGCCTAAACGGATAACCTCAATACGCTCAATACTAGGAGAGTTAAGCGGAAAGACCCTCTCAATCCCCTCGCCATAAGAGACCTTTCTAATCGTAAAATGCTCACTAACCCCCTTACCCTCCCTTGCGATAACTACACCTTCAAATGGATGGAGGCGGAATTTATCCGGGCCTTCAGGTATCTTAGTAAAAACCTTTATGGTATCTCCCACATTAAATGCAGGATGCTCTTTTTTAACAAATAACAATTTTTCTAAATTAGCCCTATTCATTTTTCCTCCTTAATTTGTTTTTCAAAAAGATCGGGCCTGCGCTCCGCCGTCACCCTAATAGATTCTTTCTTTCTCCAAACACTGATTTTTTTATGGTCTCCGGAAAGAAGGACCTTGGGGACACCCATATTTTTATAGTTAGCCGGCCTAGTATAATGCGGATATTCTAATAGATTACCTTCAAAAGACTCAAAATTCAAGGAATTTTTGTCTCCCAATACCCCCGGCAACAACCTTACTACCGCGTCTATAAAGGCCATTGCCGGTAACTCTCCTCCGGTTAAGATATAATCCCCTATAGAGACCTCTTCATCAACTAAATATCTTCTTACCCTTTCATCTACCCCCTCATAATGCCCGCAAATAAGTATAAGATTCTTAAACTTAGCAAACTTTTTAGCTAAAGCCTGATTAAATACCTTCCCCTGCGCAGAAAAGAGTACAACCTTGGCTCTTTTTATTTTAGATTTTATCTTCTCAACGCAATTAAATATCGGTTCAGGCCGCATAACCATGCCTGAGCCCCCTCCAAAGGGGCGGTCGTCAACCTTTCTATGCTTATCTTGCGTATAGTTTCTTAAATCATGAATATAAAACCTTACCCTTTTTTTGGCTTGTGCGCGCTTCATCATAGACTCATTTAAGACGCAATCAAACATCCCGGGGAATATAGTTATTATATCTATCCTCATACCTATCTGTGTAAATACCTATTTAGAAAATCTTTCTTAAACTCCAAAAAATAACCACCCTTTATAGCCTCACGAATATTTTTAGCAAGGTTTAAAAAGAAAAAGACGTTATGCAAAGAGAGCAACGTAAGCCCTAGCATCTCCTGAGCATTAAATAAGTGCCGTAAGTATGCGCGGCTAAAATTCCTGCATGTATAACATTGGCAGTCTTCGTCAAGAGGAGCTAAATCATAAGTATAAGGCGAATTGCCTATCTTCACCTTTCCTCTGCTTGTAAAGGCTGTCCCATTTCTGCCATAGCGGGTAGGGACAACGCAATCAAAGATATCCACACCCCTCTCTACAGCCTCAAGTATATCTTCGGGATATCCTATCCCCATCGCATAACGCGGCTTATCTAACGGCAATAACGAAGAGACAATGCTTATTGTATTATATATCAAATCGCTCGGTTCTCCAACAGATACCCCGCCTATTGAATAACCATCAAAATCCATGCTTATCAATTCTTCTGCGCAATACTTCCTATATTCTTCGTAGGTTGCCCCCTGCACAATCCCGAATAAGAATTGCTTACTTGCGCAAATATCCTTTAGGCTTTTCTTATGCCTAATAGAGCGCTTCGACCAAAGGATAGTCCTCTTCATCGCTGCCTCTGCCACCTGTTTGCTACAAGGATAGTGCACGCATTCATCCAAAGGCATAATAATATCCGAGCCTAAATCGCATTGTATATCAATTATATCCTCGGGAGTCAAAAAATGCTTAAGCCCGTCTATATGCGACTGGAATTCAACCCCCTTATCGCTTATCTTCCGTAAAAGAGCAAGGCTAAATATCTGATAACCTCCGCTATCCGTAAGAATCGGCTTATCCCAAGAGATAAACTTATGTAAGCCTGCGGCTTTACGGATTACTTCTAAGCCCGGGCGCAAAAATAAGTGATACGTATTAGAGAGCATAATCTGCGCGCCTGCCTCCAAAACATCCTTTGGGTATAACCCTTTTATTGTCGCATGGGTGCCTACGGGCATAAAAGCCGGGGTATCAATATCCCCGTGCGCCGTAAAGATTCTCCCTAACCTTGCATTGCTATTATTATCTCGCAGTAAAAGCTTAAACATATTTACCTAGATTATAAACATTGCATCGCCATAACTATAAAATCTGTAGCGGTTATCTATCGCCTCCTTGTAGGCCTTTTTGATTAAATCTTCTTTCGCAAAAGCGGATACTAACATAAAAAGCGTAGTCTTAGGCAGATGAAAATTAGTAAGTAGGCAATCGGCAAGTTTAAATTTAAACCCCGGGTAGATAAATAGGTTAGTAAAACCTTCGCTTAAACCTATCGCATACGCCTCTAATGCCCTTAAAGAAGTTGTCCCTACCGCTATAATCCTTTTCTTAGAAGCCTTGGCTGCTTTAATCTTCTCCTGAGTGATTTTAGGGACCTTAAAATACTCCGGCTCCATATTATGTTTAGTTATATCATCGGTTCTAACCGGCTTAAATGTGCCTAACCCTACATGCAAAGTAAGGTAGGCAATATCTATACCCAAAGACTCTATCTCTTTAAGCATCTGATGAGTAAAATGCAAGCCTGCTGTAGGAGAGGCAATTGCGCCGTCTTTTTTAGCGTAAACTGTCTGATAATAATCTTTATCTAACTCTTCAGGCGCTCTTTTTATATACGGAGGAAGCGGGACCTGCCCAAGTTGGTAGATATTATCCGCATCCTTCTTTTTAAAAGATATCTCTTTAAAAGAAGTTACTACCCCTACAACCTCACTTGGGGAAAAAGTTATCCTCTCGCCTATCTTTGTGCGGCTAGGTTGAATTAAAGCCTCAAACCTACTGCCGTCTTTGCGTTTAATTAATAATACCTCTACCTTGCCTCCGGTTGCCTTGCGTCCGGTTAAACGGCAGGTAAGCACACGTGTATCATTAAGAAGAAGAAGCTCTCCCTTATTAAGAAAAGTTGTAAAATCCTTAAAATCCTTATGTAATATACTTTTATTTTTACGGTCAACTACCAAAAGCTTAGCTAAGGTGCGCTCCTTTAAAGGATACTGCGCAATTAAATCTGCGGGCAAAGAGTAATCAAAAGTTGAAAGCTTCATTATGTATTGAATACTGGTAGGCTAACAAGAGCTTAAGTATTTAACAAGGCTATCTGTTATATCATCGTAAGAGAATATTACTATTCCGTCGGGATTTAAGGCCTCTATAGCCTTATATTGCGATATAAAGGCATTTGTGCTCTCCTTCATTAAATATAACCCTAAACCCATAAATACCTTTCCCTTGGCCTTTAAAGCCAAAGACGCTAAAGCCAGTTCTTTAGCGAGCCGATTGTCAATTGTATAATTCATGATTACAACATAATCCAATATCCCCTCTTCAAGCCATAACGGCCAGTCTTGAAATAAACTTGAATAAGCCCTCTCTGAAGAGGCTACTACTGCAGAGGAAACCAACAAGTCTTTGGATTTATCTTTTACGCTCTTGGCTATTCCTCTTACCAACGCGGTTATTTGGTTTCTTCGCCAATCATCCCAGAGCATATGATCCTTCGGCGTATTTAATCCCGTAAGCGGGTCAAGCCGTGCCCAGTCCTTAAACCTCTGTATATTCTTAACTCCGTAACCGTAACTTAAACCATACTTAGTAAACCTTGAGCCCGGTATAAACGGAACTGTCATCGGATAACGCGTATAATCAAGATGAACGCCACTAAACAGAGGATATCTATCTATGACCTCTTCTACAAGGGAGGTTAAAAATTTTACTACCCTCTGGTCCCCCGGCTCTAAAAACAAAAGCTCCTCTCTTAAATAATACTTATCGGATTCATTAGGCTCCTGCCTACCCGAAGGCCTTAGGTACCGGTCTTTAGTCAAGATATCTTTACCGAACTTCTTTATTATATCCGCATTCAAATTATTCCCTAAACTTAACAAGTTAATCCAAGCAAAGACCTGAATATCGTTTGCCTTGGCTTCCTTTAATAAAAAATCTATCGTATCCTCCCCTGAAATATTTAAAATCTCTTCATACTTTAAGCGGCTAAGCTCCTTAGTATCATAATAAGCCTGGCCTGATTGATAGACCTGCAGATATATTTGGCTTATCTTCGCCTCCTTACAAAGCAAGACAAGCTTCTTTACCGCCTCTTTAGAATAGAGGACTTTATTTGCTGAAAATATGCTTACCCACACGCCCTTAGGGATGCCCCCAGAGAAAGAAGGAACCGTCAACCCTAAAAACATAACCAAAAATAAAGCTAAAACAAATACTCTAAATAAAAATACCCTTCTTTTCATTTATCCTTCTTAGTGTATCTTTCTATCTCTGAATAAATACAACCGCAGTATTTCTGCATGTATAACCCTTTAGCCCTAGCCTCTTCGTGCGCCTTTCTAAAGCCGGGCCTGAAATCAAGGTAACAAAACTTAACCTCTTCTTCTTTGGATACTTCATCGCCTATTCTTTTTAACGCCTGATGGTCCTGATAGGGGCTTACCAAAAGCGTTGTAGTAAAATAATCAAACCCGTTAAGCTTAGCTATTACGGCTGTTTTTTTAAGCCTTAATCTCCAGCATGCCAAACACCTTACAGGAGCATCTTCTTTAAAATTTACCGCCCTAAAAAATTCCTGCGGAAGGTATTCGGGAAAAATTAAATCTATATCAAAGCCTGCATTAGATAGTGCATCCTTTCTTTGTTTATACTCAAGAAAGGGATGGATATTGGGGTTGTAGAATAACCCAAAGACCTTAAAACCTTTAAGATTCAATACTTCTAAAGGATGAATAAGGCAAGGCGCACAGCAGATATGGATAAGGAGCTTCATTTATAACTACCTAGAACAGCTCTTCCTGAGCGTCTTTAGTATATTTTATTTTAAAATGGTCAAATGCCAATTTAGTCGCAATCCGCCCGCGGGGAGTACGCTTAAGATAGCCGGCTTTAAGAAGATACGGCTCAACAGTATCAGCTATAGTATCTGCTTCTTCGTTAAGGCTGGCGGCTAAAGACTCTATACCTACAGGCCCGCCTGCGTATGATTCTAAAATTAACTTTAAGACCCTGCGGTCTAAATCATCAAGCCCGGCTTCGTCAATCCTAAGCCCGTCTAAAGACTTAGAAGCTATATCTATATCTATCTTAGAAAGTGAAGCTACCTGCGCATAATCCCTTATCCTGCGCAAAAGGCGGTTTGCTATGCGAGGAGTCCCGCGCGCCCTTCGAGCTATCTCAAGGGCGGCCTCCTCTGTAATCCCTATCTCTAAAATTTTAGCGGAGGCTTTAATTATTTTAGCCAAATCCTTATCTTCATAAAAATCTAATGTATAAAAAATACCGAACCTGCCTCTTAAAGGAGCAGCCAATAGCCCTGTACGGGTAGTCGCTCCTATCAAGGTAAAAGGTTTAAGGTTAAATTTTATCGTTTTGGCATACGGTCCTTTATCAATAACAAAATCTATCTGAAACGTCTCCATTGCCGGGTAGAGAAACTCTTCTACCACCTTAGAGAGCCTATGTATCTCGTCAATAAAAAGAATGTCCCCTCTCTCTAGATTAGTCAAAATCCCGATTAAATCCCCTGCCCTTTCAATAGCCGGGCCGGAAGTAGCAGTAATTTTAGAGCCAACCTCATGGGCTATAATATGCGAAAGCGAAGTCTTACCTAAGCCCGGCGGGCCGCTTAATAAGACATGCTCTAATGGCTCTTCCCTCTGCTTAGCCGCCTGAATAGAGACCTTTAGGTTATCTATTATATCCGTATGCCCTACAAACTCAGTGAACCTCTTGGGGCGTAAAGATATATTTAATACTTGGTCTTCTTCTGCCTCTTTTGCGTTGGTAATAAGGCTATTGCCCTTTATCAGCGCTTCCCTCTCCTCTTGACTCATAAGGCGTAATATTCTCCTTGTTTCTTAAAATCTCTATCTCGCCGAACATCCGGCTCTGCCTAGCCACAACCTCTTTTAGGCGCATCAACTCCAATATGGCAAGAAAGATAACGATAATCCCCATTTTATCTTTGGCCTTATTGAATAACTCCGAAAGCTTAACTTCTGTTTTAACTAATAAAAGGTGGAGTATATCATGCGTTGCCTGCTCAACCGTAAACTGGTCCTTAACTACCTCGTAAAAGACCTCCTTTGGGACATCCTGAAGCGCCTTAGAAAAAGCATTTATTAAATCAAATATACTCGCCTCAAAATAAACTTCTTTACTTTTCAAATCCTTAGCCTCTGCCTTTGCTTTAGGGCGCTTAAAAATATCCTGCTGGCTTGCTTCTTTTTGGCGCAGATTCTCGGCTATCTCTTTGAATTTCTCATACTCTAAGAGCCTCTTGACTAACTCCTCGCGCGGGTCCTCTTCTTGAGCTTGAAGATTATCTGCCTCTTCAACCGGAAGAAGCATCTTAGATTTAATCTGCATCAATGTAGCAGCCATAACCAAAAACTCCCCGGCAATATTTAAATCCAATAGTTGCATTAAGTTTATATACTGCATATATTGCTCGGTTACCTGAGCAATAGGGATATCATAAATATTCAAGTGGTCCTTTTTTACAAGGTACAAAAGCAAATCTAAGGGGCCTTCAAATATCTCTAACTTTATCTTATAGTTCATAAATTTAATCCCTTAAAGGCCTCTCCTATTGTTTTAGCCGCCTCTTCCTTAGCGCGCTCATTACCTCTTTCTATAACCTTTCTTACATAGCCTTTATCCTTATAAAGCTCTTCCCTCTTTTTTTTGATAGGAGAAAGAAAAGATACAATCTTTTCAGAGAGTATCTTCTTACATTCAGTACAACCCTTCTTTGCCCCCACGCACCAATCATACGCCTCATCTTTTATCTCAGGGGCAAAAGCAGTGTAATAGGAAAAAACATTGCATACCTGCGGGCGCCCCGAATCGCTAAGCTTAATCCTTTTAGGGTCGGTAAACATGGACAAGACTTTTTTCGTTATGAAAACAGGTGAATCGGCAAGGTTTATGGTATTATTATAACTCTTACTCATCTTACGTCCGTCTAACCCTAATAATTTAGGGACCTTGGTTAATATCGCCTCCGGGTAAGGGAGCAACTCTTTTTTGCATAACTTATTAAAAAGCCTTGATAACTGCCTTGTAAGCTCTAAATGCGGAAGCTGATCTTTTCCAACGGGGACCTTCTCTGCCTTATAAAGCAGAATATCCGCAGCCTGCAAGACAGGATACCCTAAAAATCCATAGGTATTAAGATTGCGCGATTTTACCTCTCTTAATTGTTCCTTGTAAGTAGGGCAACGCTCAAGCAAGCCAAGCGGGGTTAAACAGGATAGTATCATATACAAAGTTAAGTGCTCCGAAACCTTGGATTGAATAAATATAACTGATTCTTGCGGGTCAATACCTGCACTTATCCAATCTATAACATTATCTATAATATTCTCCGGCAAATCTTTGGTATCTGCGTATTCGCTCATTAAGGCATGCCAATCAGCAACCATAAAAAAACACCGGTATTCCTTTTGCAATTTAACCCAATTATTTAGCGCTCCTACAAGATGCCCTAAGTGTAGCCTGCCGGTAGGGCGCATTCCGCTAAGAAGGGCCTTCTTCATATCTTTCTGGCGATCCTCTCTACTATGTATGACTCAATAATATCACCTTCCATTAGTTGGTCAAATCCTGCTAAGCTTATACCGCATTCAAATCCTTCTAAAACTTCGCGCACATCATCTTTAAACCTTTTTAAGGAAGAGAGTTTACCTGTAAAGACCTCTTGCCCGTTCCTTGTCAAGATAACTAAACAAGTACGGTTAAACTTGCCTTTAACTACAAAACACCCGGCTACAGTCCCTGACTTAGAGAGCTTAAAGACCTTCCTTACCTCTGCTTTACCTAAGAAAACTTTTTTTATCTTAGGCTCAAGCATCCCCTCTAAAGCAGCTTTTATGTCGGCTGCCAATTCATAAATAATATTATAGGTCTTTACATCCACCCCTTCCTTAGCAATAAGCTCTTTTGCTAAATCATCTATCTCTATATTAAACCCTAGTATTAAAGCATCCGAGGCCGCCGCCAAGACAACATCCGAACTATTAATGTTTCCTACAGCTGAATGTATAAACTCTATTCTAATCTCTGTAACATTAAGCTTATCTAAAGTCTCCTTTATCGCCTCAAGTGAGCCTTGCATATCTGCCTTCAAGATAAGCCTTAATTCCTTTATCTTACCTTCGCTAATCTGATTATGCAAATCCTCAAGGCTTACTCTTTTTACCGGCTTAACCTGCTCTTCTCTATCCTTTTGAACCCTTAATTCAACTAACTCTTTGGCTTCTTTTTCGTCGGCAATGGTAAAAAATTGCTCTCCTGCTAAAGGGACGCCGGAGATTCCTAAGACCTCAACCGGCTCCGAAGGGGCTGCGCTCGTTACTGCCTGCGCACGGTCATTAAACATTGCCCTTATCTTGCCGTAAAAGTTGCCTACAATTATATTCTCATTTAAGCGTAAGGTTCCATTTTGCACAAGAAGCGTTGCAACCGGGCCCCTACCCTTAGACATCTCTGCTTCTATAACAACCCCGCGGGCTAAGCGATTAGGATTTGCCTTTAACTCTAACATCTGCGACTCTAAAATAATCATCTCTAAGAGATCGTCGATACCTTCTCTTGTCTTAGCTGAAACAGGGACTACAATAGTCCTGCCCCCCCAATCCTCGGCAGTTAAGTCAAGCTTAGCTAATTGTTTCTTAACCCGGTCAATATCAACTCCTTGCTTGTCAATTTTATTTATCGCCACTATTATTGATACTCCTGCTGCTTTAGCATGGTCAATAGCCTCCTCGGTTTGGGGCATAACACCATCATCCGCAGCTACTACTAAAACTACAATATCGGTAATCTTTGCCCCGCGTAAACGCATAGCAGTAAAGGCCTCATGCCCGGGAGTATCTAAAAAAGTTATCTCTCCGTTTGGTAATCTAACCCGGTAAGCTCCGATATGTTGGGTAATCCCTCCGTATTCGTTTTCAGCAACCTTAGTCTTTCTTATCGCATCCAATAAAGAAGTCTTGCCATGATCAACATGCCCCATAAAGGTTACTACCGGAGAGCGCGCCTTAAGGTCCTTAGCAGAATCAGATAAGTTATGCGCGCTTAAAGCTAATTCTTCCCCTTTTAAGGCTTTCTTAACCTTAAAATTATATTTTTGGCAGACACTAATTACAGTCTCTTCATCTAAAGACTGGTTTATCCCTGCCATTATCTTCATCCCCATAAGCAGTTTAATAATAGCCGAGGGCTTTTCTTGCAGTTTTATTGAAAGATCCTTTAATGTAATAGGAAACTCCAATTCTAATTCTCTTAACTCCACGACAACCGGAGTAGCAACACTAACATCAACCTTTACTTGAGGCTGAATATCCTCTTGAATCTTGACATTATCCTCAACCTTGCCTTTAATAGTGCTCTTAGGCTTAATTTCTGGTATAGGCTTCTGCTTAGGTTTTACTACCCTCTTGGTTAAAATAGGGGGTACCTTAGCTGTTTTTTTTGGTTTAGGAGCAACTATCTTTTTTGTGCCCTTTACAGGAGGCTTAGTCTTTTTAACTTCCTTTTTAACTACCGCCTTTTTAGGCTTCAGAGAAGCCTTCTTCTTTACCTCTTTTTTTACCTTAACAATCTTTGCCATAATTTTTAACCTTCTCCCTTATTAAATAATTGTTTTAATCTTTTTGCTTCAGAGATAAGCTTTTCCGCTTTTTTATCCTTAATCCCTTTGATTTGAGTTAAACCCTCAACACCTAAATTTATAAGGCTCTCTAAAGAATTGACTCCGGCTTCTTTTAAGTTAGATAAGGTTTTTTCTCCTACCCCTGCTAACTCCGAAAGAGAGGCCTTTGTCTTTTTAGCCTTCTTTGGTTTCTTCTTTGCTTTTTCAATTAGCACTTCTTCCTTTTCTAAAGCAATAAGGCCCTCTGTATCTTTCTTTTCAGAAGAATCCGCCTGCATGGATTTAGTCCTTATATCCAACTCCCAGCCAATAAGCCTAGAGGCAAGGCGGACATTTTGCCCGTGTTTTCCTATAGCCAAAGAGAGTTGATCATCTTCAACTATAACCTCTGCCTTAAGCTTCTCCTTATCCAATTTAATCTCAGAGACCTTTGCCGGAGAAAGGGCGTTCTTAATATACTCCCGTATATCCTCATTAAAACGGACAATATCTATCTTCTCTCCGTACAATTCATTTACGATATTGCGCACCCTATTGCCCCTCATGCCTACGCAAGCGCCTACAGAATCAACCTTATCGTTTTTAGAATATACGGATATCTTTGTCCTCTCCCCTGCCTGCCGGGATATAGACTTTATCTCTACTATACCCTCATAAATCTCCGGGACTTCAAGCTCAAATAGTTTTTTTACTAAATTCGGATGGGTGCGCGATAGTATAATCTGAGCCCCCCTTGCTTCTCTTTTTACGTCCAAAAGCAGAGCGCGTATGCGCTGGCCTTGCTTAAACTCTTCTTTCGGTGACTGCTCGCGTTTTATCAAAAGCCCTTCTGCCTTGCCTAATAAATCTATAACTATATTCCCCCTCTCGAATCTATAGACCGTCCCGCTTACAATCTCCCCTACTTTGCCCTGGAACTCATTAAAAATAACATCCTTCTCTGCTTCGCGCATCTTTTGTATTATGACTTGGCGGGCAGTAGAGGCGGCAATCCTGCCAAAATCAATAGAAGAGACCTCTTCTCCGTTTCTATAGGCGCGGATCTTCCCGTTATTCCTATTTAACTCTACCCTTAACTCCTCTTCGGGTTTTAAATCAATAACCCTCTTAGCAGCGCTTAATAATGCACTCTCAACTGCTAAAATCAAAACCTCTTTTTTAATCCCTTTTTCTCTTTCTATCTGTTCAATTATTGCAATTAATTCTTGACTCATATTTAATCTCTCCGGTTTTTAAATTATAAGCTTAGATTTGTTTATCTTATTATAGGGTATCTCTATTAAACCCTCCTTTGCCCTGACTAAAACTTTTTCTTCTTCTGCGCTTTCAATAAACCCGCTCCATTCTATCTTGCCATTTAAGGGTTCGCTTAAAAAAAACCTTACCTCTTTATTAAGCATACGCAAAAAATCTCCCCTTACTTTAAGCGGACGGTCTAATCCGGGAGAGGAAACCTCCAATATATAATCTTCTCCTACTAATCCTTCTTCGTCTAGAAAGCCCCTGAAAGAGCGGTTTAAGTCCGCACACTCACTCAAAGTAATCCCACCTGAAGGCTTATCAACTAAGACCTTTAAAATAATCTGCCCACCTTCATATCTGAGCATAAAATCCACCATAGTCAATCCAAGTGAATCCAAAGATGCCTTAAAATATGTTCCTAACCGGCTTATTAATTCCTGCCTAGTCATTAATCCTTTCTTTTAAGAAGCGTGCCACTTCTTTCATTTGCTTTAACATCTTTTCGCCTGTCGGGCGAAATTTTAATTCAAGAGCATTATCCTTAAGCGCTCTTTTGCCTATAATAACCTGATAAGGAATACCTAAGAGGTCGGTATCCTTGAACTTAACCCCTGCCCGTTCATCGCGGTCATCTAAGAGTACGCTTATCCCCAAAGTATTTAATTCCCGGTAGATATTTAAAGCCATATCCATAATCTCCTCGCTTGTAACATCTATAGGAGTAATTATTGCCTTATAAGGCGCTACCTCAACCGGCCATATAATCCCATGCTCGTCATGATTCTGTTCAATAAGGGCAGAGATAATTCTTGAGACGCCTATGCCGTAACAACCCATTATAATGGGGTTTAATTTTCCTTCTGCATCTAAAAAATTTGCGCCTAAAGCAAGGCTATACTTAACCCCTAACTTAAAAATATGCCCTATCTCTATAGCGTTAAACTTATTGAGTTTAGATTTACACTTGTCACAATCATTATCAACGCCTTCTTTAAAGGATTTTGCAAAACCACATTCAGGGCAAACTAAAATTATGTCTTCTCCGTCTTTGGCTAAGACCATAAATTCGTGCGATAAGTCCCCTCCCATAACCCCGGAATCTGCCTCTATTGAAAGCACCTTAAGCCCACACCTTTTAAAAATCTTTAGGTATGCCTGATGCATCTTTTGATAATTCCCATCAAGCCCTTCTTCATCCTTATCAAAGCTATAAGCATCTTTCATCACAAACTCACATGCCCTGATTAACCCAAAGCGCGGGCGCATCTCATCACGGAATTTTGTCTGAATCTGATAGAGTAAAAGCGGTAGCTGCTTATAGCTTGAAACATAGCCTCTTACTAACTCAGTAATAACTTCTTCATGGGTAGGCCCTAGACAGACCTTTCTGCCCTTACGGTCAACTACCTTAAACATCACCTCTCCTAAAAGTTCGTCTCTACCTGTGCGCTGCCATAAATCTAAAGGCTGTAAAGCAGGGAGCAAAACTTCAGAAGCGCCGCAAGCATCCATCTCTTCTCTTATAATCCGTTGAATATTCTTTAATACCCTTAAGCCTAAAGGTAAATAAGAATACGCTCCTGCCATAAGCATGCGCACCAATCCTGCGCGCAAGAGCAATTGATGGCTTATTGATTCTGCCTCTTGCGGAGTCTCTTTTAAAGTAGGTATTAACGTTTTTGACCAAAACATCTTTAATCCTTATTAAAAATTTCTTTTGACAACGGGACTCCTAACCTCTCAAACTTTTTAAAGAATTTCGGCACCACACCGGTAGCCTTCCATCTCCCGGATACCTTGCCTTCTACACTAACACTCTCTAAATCATAGACAAATATATCCTCTAAATTAACCTGTCCGTCGTTTAATCCATTAATCTGAGTAATATAGGTAATCTTGCGCGAACCATCTAAAAGCTGCTCTTGCTGCACTATAATATCCATAGCCGCGGTCATCTGCCGGTGTATCGCCTCAAGGCTAATAGGTATCCCTGAAGTAAGAATCATCGTCTCTAAACGATAAATTACCTCTTGAGGAGTATTGGCATGCAAGACAGCTAAGGATCCAGTATGCCCTGAGCATATCGCCTGTAGCATATCCAATGCCTCAGAACTTCTAATCTCTCCTAAAATAATCCTCTCCGGGCGCATGCGAAGTGAATTTTTAAAAAGGTCCCTAATGCTCACCTCTCCCTTTCCTTCAATAGACTGCATCCTCGTCTCTAACCTAACAACATTAGGTTGATTTAGGCGTAGCTCCGCGGTATCCTCTATTGTGATTATCCTCTCATCATTTGATATATAGTTAGAAAGGACCCCTAAGGTAGTAGTCTTCCCGGCTCCGGTAGAGCCTGAAAACATAATATTTATCTTTGCCTTAATGCAAGCCACCAAAAAATCAGCCATACGGCTATCCAAAGTCTGCATTTTAATCAAATCTTCCACTCCTCTTAAATCTTTTAAAAACTTTCTTATGGTAACTGATGGCCCATCTAAGGCAAGAGGAGGAATAATTATATTAACACGCGAGCCATCCTTAAGGGAAACATCATTATAAGGGCAAGACTCATCAACCCTGCGCCTTGTAGGAGCAAGGAGCTTATAGATTAAATACATAAGTTGTTTATCGTCTTCAAATGTAATATCAGAAAGCTTTGTTATCCCTTTCTTCTCTATAAAAATCTTCTTAGGGCCGTTTATCATTATCTCAGTAATAGAATTGTCTTTCATAAGGACGTCTATCGGGCCAAATCCTAAAAAATCATCCATAAGATCCTTGACAATCTTTGCCCTTTCTGTTTCCTGCAAAGAGATATGCTCAAGAGAAACAAAATCATTTAGAATTTTCTTTATTATTGATTCTAAATTCTGCGAAGAGACCTCCTCAGCTGAAAAAATCCTTCCGTAACTACTAATTACTTTGTCTCTTACTTTTGCCTTAAGGTCATCTCTCATCTTCTCTCCTCTATCTCTTTTAATAAATACTTAATACAATTAGAAAACTCAATCTTCTTTGTTGCTTTGCCTTTCTTAAATATCAAGCCTTCTTTCCTGCCAAAGGCAACCCCTAAATCAGCCTCTCTTGCCTCTCCCGGGCCATTTACCACACAACCCATAAGCGCTATTTTAAGTGGCTTGGCTTTTAACTTAGATACTTTCTCTTCAAATTCATTTACCAGCTTTATAAGATTAACCTCACACCTTCCACAGGTCGGGCAGCTTATAATTTCAGGGCCATAACTACGTAAAGACAAAGACTTTAATATCTCCTTGGCAGCATAAACCTCACGTAAAGGCTTATCAGTAAGGGAAACTCTTATCGTATCCCCTATGCCTTCTAGTAAAAGTGTGCCTAAAGCGACGGCAGATTTTACTAAACCTGAATAAGAAGGGCCAGTAGCAGTAACCCCTAAATGAAGAGGATAATCGCACAACTTAGATATCTTCCGATACGCTAATAAGGTATCCTCAATACTTGAAGCCTTAAGAGAAATAATAATGTCATGAAAATTAAAACCCTCAACCATCTTTATATAAGCAAGCGCTGATTTAACCAACCTTTCCGGCATAGAAGAGCTACCCTCTTTAACAGACCCGGAATTTACGCCAATCCTTAAAGGCAACTTTGCAGATTTAAGCTCTCTTACTACCTGATAAACTTCCTCTTTTTTATAAATATTCCCCGGATTAAGGCGAACCTTATCAACACCGCTCTCAATAGAAATTAAAGCAAGCCGATAATCAAAGTGTATATCAGCAACTAGAGGGACCCTTACTTTTCTTTTTATTCTCTTTATTGCGATGGCATCAGACTTATCCTTTATTGCAAGGCGCAAAATATCGCACCCGGTATCTTCTAAACTATTAATCTCATCTATTACTCTATTAACCTTAGATGTCTTAACCTTAACCATAGACTGCACAGAAATAGGAGAGCCGCCGCCTATACAAACCTTGCCTACTTTAACTATCTTAGTCTTTTTTCTCTTAATGGGCATTATCTTACAAAAAATCTGCTTATCGTATCTCCAAAGTTTTTAATTATATCATTATAGGTGACGAATAACGCAATAAAGACCATAAAGATGACTCCAAATTTATTTATCAGGCGCTCTGTTTTAATCATCAAAGGCTTACCTCTTAGTTTTTCTAAACCCAAAAGCGCGATATGCCCTCCGTCTAATATCGGCAAAGGCAAAAGGTTAAATATGGCTAAACTTAAGCTTAGTACTGCCATAAGATGAAGAACGGCGATAAACCCTAAGCTTGTAGCTTTAGAGGTAATAAAGAATATTCCTAACGGCCCGGTCATAGATTCGCGCATAGAGAGCCTCCCGGTAAACATAAAACCCAATGCCCGGTAAGTCATAAGCGTTAAGGCATTTACTTTTTTAAAACTTAAAAGGAATGATTCAAAAAAGCCATGCCTAACCCTAATCACTTCATCAAAAGGCGTAACGCCTAATAAGCCTCTATTATGTTTTTGGCCTATCTGATCAAAAACGCCACTTTCTTTTATCCTAACCTCTAAGGCTAAAGGCTCTCCCTGCCTTAATAAAGAGAGGTTCACCTTTTCTTGAGAAGTCTTAGAATATACTGTTTGCTGCAACTCCTCCCAATATTCAACTTTTTTTCCGTCTATGGCTATAATCTTATCCCCTACTTTTACCCCTGCCTCCTGCGCGCCAAAACCATCTATTAACCCTCCTACTTTAGTTGTTAAAGTAGGGTAGCCAACAAAAAAGATAAACCAAAAAAGCAAAATAGCCAAGAAATAATTAAGCAAGGGGCCAAAAAATATAATCCAAAATCTCTTCCCTGGCTTTTGGAAAAAATATTCATCCGGCTTGCCCGTATATTCTTCTAAACTATCCCCGGCTAACTTAACAAATCCGCCAAGAGGAATGAGGCTAAGGCTATATTCGGTATCTTGTGCTTTTTTCTTTAAAAGTACAGGCCCGAAACCCAAAGAAAATTGCTCAACCCTAACACCTGCCCTCTTAGCAATAATAAAATGCCCAAACTCATGCACTAAAATAAGCAAGCCTAAAACAGAGAAAAAAATCAAAATAGTTAACATCCAATCCTCCTAATGAGCTTTTAAATAACCACGCGCTTTATCCTTTGCCCAAATGTCAGCCTGTCGAATATCCTCTAAATCAGGATTAACCTTATTTTCATGTTTACGCATAACCTTGCTTACAATATCGTAAATAGAAGTAAACCTTATCTTAGCACTTAAGAAGGCATCTACGGCAACCTCATTAGCCGCATTCATCACCGCAGGCAAGGTTCCTAATTCTTTAGCTGCTTGGTAAGCTAATTTTAAACACGGAAACTTCAAGGTATCCGGGCTTTCAAAAGATAAATATTTTAATTTTACAAAATCTATATTCGACAAAGCGCTATCTAGCCTATCAGGATATGAAAGTGCATACTGAATGGGTATGCGCATATCCGTCTTAGAAAGTTGAGCTAAGATAACCCCGTCCTTAAACTCAACCATAGAGTGAATTAAGGCCTCAGGATGAATTAAAACTTTAATCATGCTATGGTTAATATCAAATAGAAACATCGCCTCTAAAAACTCTAACCCCTTATTCATAAGCGTTGCAGAGTCCACAGTGATCTTTCTCCCCATTTTCCATCTAGGATGCCTTAGAACCTTTGAGAGGGAGATTCTCTTTAGGACAGAAAGATTCTCTTTTAACAAGGGCCCTCCTGATGCAGTAAGATAAACCATCTTAAGATTCCTCTTATCTTCTCCCTGCAAACACTGCCAGATTGCTGATTGCTCGCTATCAATAGGGATAATCTTTACCCTCGCCTTAGAAGCCATACGCATAATAAGAGCCCCTGCCATTACCAATGCTTCCTTGTTCGCTAAGGCAATATCTTTTCTACTCTTTATCGCGCTAACCAAAGGAGAAAGGGCAGCTGACCCACTTATAGCAAAAACGCACTTGCCTAACGTCTTCTCTTTGGCTAACTCTACTAACCCGCTCTGCCCAAAATAAACCTTTATTCTTCTGCCGAAATACTTTTTTATTAAAAGCGCAGAGTTTCTATCTCCTACACAAACAAACTTAGGTAAAAACTCTTTAACCTGCAAGAACAAAGAAGAAGTATCTGAGTTTGCAGTTAATGCCGAAACCTTAAACTTACCCGGGAACCTCCTTATCACCTGAAGCGTATTCTTCCCTATAGAACCGGTTGAGCCGAATATAGCGACATTTTTCATTTTGGCAAAAATACGCTTAAGAAAAAGTAAAAAACCGGGGCAGTAAAAAGAAGGCTGTCTATCTGATCTAATACCCCTCCTAACCCCGGGAAGATATTCCCTGAGTCTTTTACCTGGCAATCGCGCTTTATCAAAGATTCAGAGATATCTCCTAATTGCCCTAAAATACTCATCCCTACCCCCAAGAGTATAAGCGTTGGATAACTAAAATGTAGCGTAGGCTTAAAAATTATAGCTGCTAAGATACTAAAAATAATTCCTCCTAAAGCCCCCTCAATAGTCTTATGCGGGCTTATGCTCGGAACCAAAGGGTGCTTACCAAACCTACTACCGATAAGATACGCTCCGATATCGCATGATTTAGTTATCAAAAGAAGCGCAGCAAGCAAAACAAGCCCATCTTCAAGATACCTTATCTTAACCAAAAAACTAAAAGACCAAGAGATATAGACTATACCAAAGATCGTAGTTGATATGCCTATTATCGCTCCGGTGTGCTGGCGTCGCTTAAACTGCATAATAACTAAAAATAAAAGCGCAAGTACGATAAAGAGAAATTCCCAGCCCTTTGTTAATTCAAAACGTAACATTATTGATACGGGTATAAGCGAACCTAAGGCTATGCCAAAATACCTATATGTTGCTGTCCCCTTACGCTCAAGCATAAGAAAAAACTCATAAAGTCCGGCTATTATAAATAAAACAACAGTTAAACTACAAAGCCAGTCAATAGAGATAACTAAAATTATAGTAGCGATCAACAAAGCAGAGGTTAAAATTCTCTTTACCAACATTTACAATCCCCCAAATCTCCTATCCCTTAACCTATATTCCTCTAATGCTGCCATAAAATCTTCTTCCCTAAAATCGGGCCAGTATTTATCCACAAAGATAAACTCCGAATAAGAAAGCTGCCAGAGTAAAAAATTACTCAAGCGCATCTCCCCGCTTGTGCGTATCAAAAGGTCCGGGTCAGGGATACCTTCGGTATAAAGATACCTACTAAATATATCCGGACTAATACCCTGCAAGGTTGTTTTACCGGAAAGCACATCTTGAGTAAATTCCTTCACTGCCTCTACAATCTCTTGCCTGGAACCATAATTTAAAGCTAATACTACAGTCAATCCTGTATTACCCAAAGTCTTATCTTGCGCGTTAATTATCTTCTTTTGTATATTCTCCGGTAACCGCTTGATATCTCCAATCATCTTAAAACATATATTGTTTTTATGCAGATTATTTATTTCGCGCGTAAGAAAATTATCCAGATAGCGCATAAGCATATTTATCTCTTTTTTTGGCCTATTCCAATTTTCAGTAGAAAAGGCAAAAAAAGTAACAAATCCTACTTTTACCTTAGCCGCCGCCTGAATAACCTCCTTGACCCTCTTTACCCCTTCGCGATGCCCGTAATTGCGCGGCAATGACCGCTCTTTAGCCCAACGGCCATTTCCATCCATAATTATAGCAATATGTTTAGGAAATCTATTTTTAACCGGCATCTACTGATGAACCCTATAATCTATATCGGGAAATATATTATCCTTATACTCAATATCGCTAAGCCATGATTGGTCTATTGTATTGTTTTTAATATCCTCGTACAGGCGGTTAAACCTTAACAGGTGCCCCTTTGTGCGGCGCACAGCATACTCTGTATGCGTCCCTGTTCCTAATATAAAAGCCCAATCTGAACTTTGCGCAAGCAGAAGCTCTCTTAAAGCCTGATTTAATGCCCTCCTATTTAACCCTCCTGCATCCGGATTACCCTTGGCTAACTCAGTCATCCTTTTAGAGGCATTATGTAGATGGCGGTAAATCCAATCATTAGGCCCCTGCAACCACATCTCGCTATAACCCTTCCACCCCCAACTTGACATAGAAGGAGTAACTACCTGATTACGTGGATTTTCACGCAAGTATTCAGAGGGAGTAATAAGGCTTAATTCTTTCTGATCAAAAGCTATTTTACGTATCAAAAACTCAAGCCATAAAGGGCCTTCGTACCACCAGTGCCCAAACAGCTCTGCGTCATAAGGAGAGACTATAATCGGCTTTTTACCCAATAAATCATAGAGGTATTCTACCTGCTTCTGACGGTTAAACATAAAGTTGCCAGCGTGCTCCGCAGCCTTTTGCCGCGCCCAATCGGGAACATATGGCTCTTTATGATTACCGATGCCAGTAATCCGATAATACTTAATGCCGGTATTTATCCTGATGCCATCAGGATGTATATAAGGCTTAATGTAATCATACTCTAAATCAAAACCGATATCGCGGTAAAACTCACGGTAGTTATAATCTCCGGGGTAACCCTCAATAGAGCTCCAAACCTGCTTTGAAGATTCTAAATCCCTAGCAAAACAAGCAACCCCGCTACCCTTACAATAAACCGGGGCAAAGACCCCGTATTTTGGCCGGGGCTTACCATGTAATATCCCATGAGAATCAGTAAAGAAATATGATAGCCCTGCCTCTTTTAATATACTATCATGCCCCGGGTTATATCCACATTCAGGCAACCATATACCTTTTGGTTTTCTTCCAAAAAAACCCTCATAATGGGCAACCGCCACCTTAACCTGCGCGCGCACTGACTCTTTACAGATATCCATCAAAGGAAAATAACCATGAGTAGCCCCACAGGTAATAATCTCAAGCTTTCCTAAATCCTGAAACCTCTTAAAGGCATTGGCTAAATTTCTCCCATACTTTAAGAAAGTATCACGCGCCGATGTAAACTCATTAAGATACATAACGGCTAACTCATGATAATGCGCCTGCCAACGCGTCCGCTCCTTCTCTCTATTCGCCAATTCTATCAGGCGGTTTATATGCTTTAGGTAGCGCTCCTGTAAAAGCGGGTCTGAAAGCATAGAGATTAAAGTAGGGCTTAAAGTCATAGTAAGGCGAAAATCAACCCCGTCATTAACCAACCTTTCAAAAGCCAAAATCAACGGCACATAGGTTTCAGTAATTGCTTCATAAAGCCAATCCTCCTCTAAGAAATCTTCATGTTCAGGATGCCGAACATAAGGAAGATGGCCGTGTAAGACTAAACAAAGATATCCTTTATGCATCATCTTGTCTCTCTAGTTACTATGGGTGTAACCGACCTATTTTGAGAATTGTCTTTTGAGGCCGCCTTAACCGGGATTACCTGCCTTCCGTCAGGCAAAGCAAAACGTAAAGTAAATGTCCCGTCGGGCCTTAGGGTTACAGACCTTCCCTGCACCGTAACCTTAGCGTCAGGCTCAGTAGCGCCATATACAATTAACTCGCAATTTACCAAGAGCCAAAAATCTTTTAAAACTCTTTTTTTAACAGGGCTTGCCATAGAGGCTATCCCCGGAGAGCTTACAAACCCCTTACGCCAACCCTCGGCAGCAGGAGAACTCTTACCTAAACCAAAACCCATGCCATAGAGCCTAGCAAAGATATCCTCAGGAATCATCCACTCCTCATCCGTAATCCAAGAAGGGCCATCTAAAGGAGTCTCTACAACATTGGAACGTAATATAGTTACAAATCTTCCGTTTTTTAATAAAAGCCCATAATCTACGCACCAAGACCTTCCGGGGGTACCTATATCTATATACCAGTTAAAGGCATCATCACGAATGTGAATATCAAAGAAACTGTTTGCGTTTAAACCGTTGAAGATAATATTAGTAACATCATAGACGCGCAGAACCTTCTTTGCGCCATAAAAGTCATCCTTAAGTTCTGACCTTACCCTATCCCAAGTTGTATCTAAAATCTCCCAGTAAGAATAGACCCACCATGGGTCGCGCACTGCCAAGACCAAAGTATCCTTCCCGTATTTAACAGGAAGCTCTTCTGTAAAACGGCCTTGCATCTGTATCTGCTTAGGATGCGTAAACTTAACTGCCCCTACTGCTACCTCCTGCCTACTTAAGTCAATTCTTTTATCCTGCAATGAAGGTTTTGTAGCTATTATCTTTTTTCTTCTCTTAATAGGCTTAGATGGCTTTCTCTTAGCAGCAACTTTTACCCTTAACTTCTTTCCGGCAGTAATGCGTTTTTTCTTAGGCATACCCCCTCCATTTCTCTTAACAAAAAAGGGGAACTCTTCCCCTTTTATAAGAACATTTAATAACTGTTCTTGCCCATATATACTATCTCATCTTTTTGCCTTTTTGCTGTTCTTTAAGGTTTTCTTCAATTCCCCTTCAAGACTTTCTTTGAGTTTAGTAACTTTTTGCAAGTCTTCCTTAAGGGATAGACAGATCAATTGCTCCTGCAACAAATCTTTTTTAATTATCTCTAAGGCTTCTCTCTCTTGCTCTAATTCTTTTTCTCTTTCTTTTAACTTCTCTGCCAAAGATGCCTTATCAGAAGAGAGTTTAGCTACCTTCTCTTCTGCCTCAAGGCGTATCCTCATCTCTTCCTTACGGTCTAAGCCCTGTTTACATGAACTAATACAGGAACTTACGCTAAAAAGCAAAAGAAAAAGACTTATTAGTAATAAGAACCAAACAGGCCTTTTTTTAAAAAAACACTCCATGCAATGAAGAACGCTCTTATTTTAAATTACTGCTAGGGCCAATAATTCCTGTTGAAGATTTATGCGCTCCGGGCTCTTTTACCTTAGATATCTTAGGTTGTATGACAATCTCAACCCTGCGGTTTAACTTCCTACCTTCTTTTGTATCATTAGAGGCGACTGGGCGATATTCGCCAAAGCCTATTGCTGAAAGCCTCTCAGGAGAAATTCCTTTTTCATTAACAAGAAAATGTAAAACGCTTAAAGAGCGCGCCGTGGATAGCTCCCAATTAGACTTCCAACCGGAGTGTTTAATAGGAACGTCGTCTGTGTAGCCTTCTATCCCTATATTAAAATCAGCCATATTCTCCTTTAATACAGCACAGACTTTATCTAAAAGCGGGTATGCCTCAGGTTTTATCTTAGCTTTCCCTGAATCAAAGAGAAGGTCTCCGACTACGGTAATGACTAACCCCTTCTCCATCATCTCTAATTTTATCTGATTATCGGATATCTCTCTTCCCAACCTCTCCTCAAGGAGCCTTTTAGCGCGCGACAACTCCTCCAGCTGAGACGTAAGCTCCTCTATCTTCAATGCATCGGAACGCCTACCTTTTTGGAATATAAATGTGCAGCTTGATAGCGACAAACCTAATAATACTACCAGTATAATTTTTAATCCCCTTGCCATCTTACCTCTCCTTATTATTATAATTGCCTGGATTGATGCCTGATTTAATTTTTTTTACTATAACATAAGATAATTTAATAGTCAAGGAAAATAGTATCTTCGCGGGAAGAACCTACAGAGACCATAATAATTTTAGACTTTAAGGTATCTGAGAGCATCTTAAGGTAAGTTTTAGCATTGGGATGAAACTCCTTGTAATGCTTTGGCTTTCTTGAAGTTTCAGGCCAGCCTAAAAACTCTTTATAAACAGGCTTAATCTTGGTTAATATTTGAAAATCGCGCGGGAACTCTTTTAATAAAGAACCCTTATACCTGTAAGCAACACAAACCTTAATCCTCTTTAAGCCGTCTAATACATCCATCTTCATTATCGCTAATTCATTAGCGCCATTAAGCATAACCGCCTCTTTAGCCATTAATAAATCAAACCACCCGCATCTTCTAGGCCTACCGGTAGTCGCCCCAAACTCATTTCCTTTTTTACGCATGAAACTCGAGAAAGCGCCGCTAAACTCCGTAGGGAAAGGGCCCTCGCCTACTCTGGTAGTATAAGCCTTAGCTACACCGATAATACGGCCTATCTTCTCAGGAGAGACCCCTGTCCCTATGCATGCCCCTGCGCTTGTTGTAGAAGAAGAGGTAACAAAAGGATATGTCCCAAAATCAATATCTAAGGCAGTGCCTTGCGCCCCCTCAAAAAGAATGTCCTTTTTTTTCTCTATTGCGCGGTTTAAAATTAAAGAGACATTTGATATATAATTAGAAAATGCCTTGCCATAGCCAAGATATTCTTTATATACCGGATTAAACTCAAAACCGGGATGATTGTATACCTTACGGAATATCTCATTCTTCTCTTTAAGGTTATCTTTTAGTTTCTCGGCAAAAAGCTTAGGGTTTAAAATATCCACCATACGTATGCCGCAACGGTTTATCTTATCCGCATAACAAGGGCCTATCCCACGGCCTGTAGTCCCTATCTTATGCGCCCTCTTAGTCTCCCTAAGCCGGTCTAATATCCGATGGTAAGGCATAATTAGATGCGCTAAGGAAGATATCTTAAGCCGCTTATCTATACCTATCCCTGACTCAGCTAACCCCTTTATCTCTTTCGTTAAGACGGCAGGGTCAACCACTACGCCATTACCAATACAACAGACCTTACCTTTGTGCAGTATCCCCGAAGGCATAAGGTGGAATATATACTCCTTATCTTTAACAACTACCGTATGCCCGGCATTATTCCCCCCCTGATAACGGACAATATAATCTACCTTACGCGAGAGTATATCTATTACCTTGCCCTTACCTTCATCCCCCCATTGTATGCCTATTAATACTATATTCATTCTATCTTCCTTATATTTTTAACTTCTATTGAAAAAAGGCTAAGGCGCCATTGTAAACAACTTCCGGGCGATATCCGGGTATTTAGCTACAAACTTAAGCTCATCTTCTACCAGAGGCTTTTGATTATGCACATTGGCGTATCTTACCAATTCTAAGACTTCAGCCGCCTCTTTATCATCGGAGAAAGAGACTTCAATCTTCTCATAGACATTCCTAAACCCTTTTATCCCTGAGTATTCCCCGGTGGTAATCTTGCGCCCCGTCTCAATAATCTCAGGCTCGCCCCTACCTAACTCCTCGTAGTCATAAAGCTCATAGTTACGCCTATCCTTCAATGCTCCATCAGCGTGTATGCCGGATTCATGAGCAAAGGCATTTGCGCCTACTCCCGGCTGGTTTATCGGTATAGGCACTCCAAAAGCATAAGAGGCATATTTACATATCCTCCATGCTTTTTTTAAATCTATATTTTCATCTAAAAAATACCCCCCCATCCCGCTTCCATATTTTATCGCTAGAATAACCGAGACTAAATCTGCGTTGCCTGCGCGCTCACCCATCCCATTTACACAGGTATTAATATAAGCATCCACCCCTGCGTCATTAGCCGCCTTTGCCCCGGCAATAGAATTAGCCACAACCAACCCTAAATCATTATGGCAGTGCACTTCTATTGGTATCTTAACAACCTCTGCTAAGGACTTTATCCTCTCGTATATACTAAAGGGGGTATCAAAACCAAGCGTATCGCAGTAACGTATCCTATCTGCCCCTGCATTTTTTGCACTTAAAGAAAATTCAATCAAATAATCCATTTTTGTCCTTGAGGCATCCTCAGCATTAACCCCGATGGAAATAACGCCTAAACTCCTTGCCTCCTTGACTGCTTCCGTCATCTCTTTTATTACTAACTTATGGTCAAGTTTACCTTTAAACTTATTTACTATCATCTGGTCAGAGGTAGATATAGATAGGTTTACGTGTTTAAGGCCTGGGGTTAACTTAAAGGCTTTTTTTACGTCTTCGCCTGTTGCGCGCAGCCAGCCTCCAAGCCTTATTAAAGGGAGAGCTCCTCTTTCTGATAGCTGAAGATTGGCATTAAGGTAATTAGTCTCATGGCAGGTTAAAGGAAAGCCAAATTCTGACTGAAATACCCCCATCCCGTCCAAATAAAGATTAAGCATGGTCTTCTGTAATTTGGAAAGGCATATACGCGAGGTCTGAACTCCGTCGCGGTTAGTTACGTCAATTATTGATATCTTCGGCTTATCTTTCATCTTTACCTCTTTTCTTTAAATCCTGATTCCTTTTGCTGTTAAAATGTTCTCTAACTTTTTTATCTTCTGGACCAATTCATTTGAAGCGCGACTGTCTATATTCCAAACGCTGATTGCCCTGCCTCCGGGCTTATCGCGCCCAATAGTCATAGCGGCAATATTAACATCCTCTCTTCCTAAGAGCGTCCCTAAACTTCCGATTAGGCCCTTCTTATCTAAGTTTTCAATATATATCATATCCCGTGAAGGAGCAAGCTCAAGATAGTATTCGTCAATCTTAATAATCCTCGGTTGCTTATTCCCTGATAAGGTCCCTGAAATTACCCGCGACTCTTTATCCGTCTTTAACTCAACCTGAATAAGGTTTACAAACTCCCCTTCTTTAGGAGATTTTGCCTCTTTAATTTTAATCCCTCTCTCTTTAGCCAAAGAGACGGCATTAATAAAATTCACACTCTCATTTAATATCAAAGAGAGTAGCCCCTTGCATAGCGCCATAGTCAATGAGGTTACATCATAAGTAGCTATACTACCGCTATAGTTTATATCAAGCTCTAAAAATCTACCCTCTACAAGCTGGCTGACAAAAGCCCCCATCTTCTCACAAAGGGATATATAAGGGTCAAGCATCTTACAGACCTCAGCCTCCAAACAGGGGTAATTAGCGGCATTGCGTATCCCCTTACCTAATAATGCGTCACGGACAATCTCCGCTACCTCTATGGCGACATTTGCCTGCGCCTCCTCGGTTGACGCCCCTAAGTGGGGAGTAAGGATAACATTGTCCATCTTTAGAAATTCATGATTAATGTCAATAGGCTCTCTCTCAAAGACATCTAAGGCCGCCCCTGAGACCTTCCCCTTCTTAATCGCTGAGAGTAAAGCTGCTTCATCTACAACCCCTCCCCTTGAGCAGTTAATCAGGCGTACCCCGTCTTTCATCTGCGCAAACTCTTCATTAGATATCATATGTTTAGTCTCTTCTGTAATAGGAATGTGTAAAGTAATGTAATCTGACTGACTAAACAAATCTTTTAACTCTACCACCTCTACCCCTAAGCCCTCGGCTACGTCTTTAGATAAAAACGGGTCATAGGCTAAAACACGCATCCCAAAAGAAAGCGCACGCTTGGCAACTTCTTTGCCTATCCTGCCAAAACCAATAACCCCTAAGGCCTTAGCATAGAGCTCTACCCCCATAAACTTAGAACGCTTCCACTCCCCTTTTTTAGTAGAGATATTTGCCTGGGGTATATTGCGGGATAAGGCTAATATCAAACTAAAGGCATGCTCTGCGGTAGAGATTGTATTTCCTCCAGGAGTATTCATTACAATAACGCCCTTCTGAGTCGCTGCATCAAGATCAATATTATCAAGCCCCACGCCCGCACGCCCAATAACCTTTAACCTATCGGCAGAGGCAATAATATCCTTAGTTACTTTGGTAGCGCTACGCACCAAAAGCGCATCATAATCTTTTATTATGCCTTTTAACTCTTCCGAAGAAAGCCCTGTCTTTACCTCAACTTCAAAGTCCTTTATCTCTTTTAATATCTTCAAACTCTCCTCCGAAAGAGGGTCGCTTACTAAAATTTTAAACATTGCTCTTGCCTCCTGATTATTCTTTTAAAAACTCCTCTTGCGCGGCTCTAACCCCGCTTCCCAAATCAAACTTATGCCCCATTTGAAAGAGCACTTTTTCCAAACAAGATATGCCTAATATTATATCAAACTCTTCAATAAAACCCATATGCGCAATCCTGATTATCTTCCCCTTAAGCTCATCCTGCCCTCCGGCAACAGTAACTCCGTAAGTATCGCGCATTTTTTTAACTAACTTTTCTCCGTCAATACCCTCAGGCAGGCAAGCGGCAGTAACGACATCCGAGCCAAATTGCGCAGAGAGTAACTTAAGGCCTAAGGCCTTAATCGCTGCTCTGGTAGCTCCTGCCAACCTTTTATGCCTTGCAAATACCTTCTCTAACCCATCTTGCTTTATTATCTTAAGCGACTCATTTAAAGCGATTATAAGGGTAATCGCCGGGGTAAAGGGGGTATCCGTCTTATCTAATGCCTTTTTAGCCTTTTTTAAATCAAAGTAATACTTAGGGCTCTTAGACGCTTCAATTAACTTAAATGCCTTTTGGCTTACCGAGATAAAACCTAACCCCGGAGGAAGCATTAAGCCCTTTTGCGAGCCGGATATAACTACATCTACTCTCCAGTCATCAGTCTTTAAGTCAATCGCCCCTAACCCGCTTATAGCATCAACAACTAAAACTGCCTGCGTATCCTTAACTATCCTACCGATAGCCTCTATGTCAAAGACTACCCCGGTTGAGGTCTCACAGAGAGTAGCAAATACTACCTTTATTTTTTGATTCGCCTTAAGCGCGTTAGCTATATCTAAAGGGTTGACTACCTTGCCCCACTCAACATTAATAACCTCCGTATTTATCCCGTATGCCTTGCAGATTTCTGCCCAACGCTCTCCAAACTTACCCCCTTGGACGACTAAAGCCGTATCTGCGCAGGATAAGAGATTAACAACCGCCGCCTCCATCGCCCCTGTCCCGGAAGAGGATAAGATAAAGACATCGTTCTTCGTCTGATAAACATATTTTAATCCTTCAACCGCCTCTTTTAATATCGCCTGAAATTGAGGGGTACGGTGATGAATAATCGGTTTACTCGCCGCGCTTAAAACCTCTTCGGGCAAAGGCGTAGGCCCGGGTGTTAAAAGATAATTTTTACGCATATTAGTTCCTTTCTCTATCTGTTTTTTTTAAAAAAGATTAGTAGGATTACTTCTTCTTCCCCGGCAAGATAACCTCATCAACTAAACCGTATTCCTTGGCCTCTTCTGCCGACATAAAATAATCCCTGTCCGTATCTTTCTGGATTTTTTCCAGTGGCTGTCCGGTATGCAAAGAGAGTATCTGGTTAATCTTATCGCGCATATTTAAGATTTCTTTTGCGTGCCGCGAGATATCCTCAGCCTGCCCCTGCACCCCTCCCCAAGGCTGGTGTATCATAACTCTTGAGTTAGGCAGAGACTGCCGCTTACCCTTTGTCCCGGCGCATAATAAAAGTGCTCCCATACTTGAGGCTTGGCCTACACAATAAGTGGCTATATCGCATTTCACAAATTGCATCGTATCATAAATTGCTAAACCTGCGGTAACCGAACCCCCGGGGGAGTTAATATATATATTGATATCCTTAGCATAGTCTTCCATCTGTAAAAAGAGTATCTGTGCGATAATTAGATTAGCTATATAATCATCAATGGGAGTGCCGATAAAGATAATCCTATCCTTTAATAGCCTTGAGTATATATCATAGGCCCGCTCATAACCCCTTGCCGTCTGCTCTATAACCATAGGAACTAATGTTTGCCCTTTAATACTCATCCCTACCTCCTTAAAATATTTTTTTAATCCGTTATCTTCCAATCCGCCTCTTTTAATAAAAGCTCCATTACCTTGCGCGGCATATGCTCATCTACCGGAATATTCTCTCTTTTAGCTATTGAGGATAATATCAAATAAACCTTAACCTGCCTCTTTGCCTCAGGCTCAAGGTCTTTAAGCATCTTCTCTTCTTGGGCCTCTATCTTTTCACGCTGAATGCCTTTTAAGGCTAAATCTAATTTAGCCTGCCTAAGCATATCCTCCTTTTGGCGCTTAACCATAGATTGAGGTAGACTAAACTCTACGCCCTTAAGCAAGTTTTCAACTATCTGATTCTCCAAATCCTGCCTTTGGGCATTCTCTTTATTTAGATAGATTTGTTTCTCTAAAACATTTTCTAACTCTAAAAGCGTAGGATACCCCAAAGACCTTGCTAAATTATCCTCTAACTTTTCAATCTTACGCGCCTCTTTAAACGAATCTATGCTCCGCTTAACCTCGTCAGAAGAGACCTTTGTATTCTTATAATTAATCTTTATCCCTTTATAATCTTTTATACTAACCTCAGGCATCACCTCTACCTTAGCCTTAAAAGAAAGGTTGTTGCGGCTTAATTTCACGTCCGAGACCTGCGGAAGCTCAACAACATCCAGCCCCTCTTTGTTTACTGCTTGGCTGTAAATATCAGGGATTAACTCTTTTAAGACCTGCTCATGGGCCGCTGCGCTAAATTTCTTTTCTATAATATCCCTTGGGGCATGCCCGGGCCTAAAGCCGGGGACCTTTGCCTCCTGTGAAATACGCTTGAAGACATCGTCAAATTTCTTCTCTACGACATCAGCGCCTACTTCAATATTAATCTCCCTTGTATTGCCGTCAATTTTTTTTACTTCAGTCTTCATCTTTTCCTTTCATTATAAAATTACATTCTAAACTTTTCCCCTAAATAGACTTTCCTTGCCTTGCTGTTATTAATAAGCTCATCTGCCGTGCCTGAGATAAGAATCTTTCCTTCGGCTATAAGATATGCTCTATCAGTAATAGATAAAGTCTCCCTTACATTATGGTCGGTTAAAAGTATGCCTAAACCCTTTCCTTTAAGCTCCTTTATAATCTCCTGGGCCTCATTAACTACTATCGGATCTATCCCGGAAAAAGGCTCGTCTAAAAGTATAAAAGAAGGATTGGTGACTAATGCCCGGGTAATCTCAAGCCTTCGCCTCTCTCCCCCTGAAAGGGTGTAAGATTTATTCTTCCTTAAATGCGCTATATTCAACTCGTCAAGAAGGTTATTCAACCTTCTTAGCCTCTCTCTTCTCCCTATGGGGAGAGTCTCCAATATCGCCATTATATTCTCTTCAACCGTCAACTTCCTGAATATAGACGCTTCCTGCGAAAGATAACTTATCCCAAAACGGCAACGCTCATGAATAGGAAGATTAGTAATATCATAATTGTCAAATACTATCCTGCCGCGGTTAGGGGGGATAATGCCTACGACCATATAAAAGGTAGTAGTCTTACCTGCGCCATTAGGGCCTAAGAGCCCTACAATCTCGCCACGCTTAACTAAGATATCAACGCCGCAGACAACCTCTCTATCGTTATAAGATTTACTTAAGCCCTTAATCTCTAAAAGATGCATCTTTTAAAACTCTTCCTTAGAATAAAAAACCAGCTGAGGCTTGCCGTTTAATATTATCTTCTTGTCTTTAGCATTATACACAGCCTCATCGCTATAAGAGATATTATCCCCGCGGATTATCCTTACATTGCCTTTGGCTATTATCATCTCTATACTCCCGGCCACAGGCTCTTGGGGGGAACCTACTTTTTTTACTTCGCTTCTATCCGTAGCAAAGAAGGCATCCATCCTATCACTATAAATTATAATATCCTGCCTCTCTACTCTGACATTATTATAAAATGTGGCTATATTCTTATTATAATCAACCTCAAGCGGCCCGTCACAGGTAATAAGAACCTTGCCTTTATTTAGATTATCCGTAATGATTTCTGTTGGTAAAGGGCTGATATCTACCCTTATATCTTTATTTAAAGAGACCTTATTAAGGTTAGGCTCTCCCAGGGCACCTACCCCGGAGATATTTATATTATCCCTATTAATATTTACCTTATCCTCTGTAGCGACTAACTTATTCCTCCTATCCCAATCCATAGAGTCGGTAGTAAGTTTAGTCCCTTTAGAGGTGGTGATTACCACATTATCTTCTAAATAGACCTTATCTTCGCTCTTATTAAAATCCCCTTTTTTTGCGGTAAGGTTAACTTTTTCATCTTCCGTGTATAGGTTTCCACTTATGTCCTTTAACTTTACCACCTCTGTAAAAACATCCGCTGACTTGCCTGATATATCCCAACTCTTTCTCCCCTTATCCTCATACCCGGATAAGGAAAAATCGCTTATCTGCTGTAACGGGGTTTCAGAAGAAAAAGAGGCGAGGGCATTCCGAAAAAATAAAAAGAAAAAGAAAACCAAAAGCGCTACTATTCTAACGCTCATACTCTCTTATAATCCCTCTCCACTTTCCTTGCGCTTTAAGTATCAACTCTGCTACCTCGCGAACAGCCCCTCTGCCTCCGTGTTTTACGGTTATATAAGAAGCTACTCTTTTTATCTCAGGGCAGGCATTGGCTACCGCGACCTTAAAACCTACCTGCCTCATCAAGCCTAAATCCACAAGATCATCGCCGACAAAACAGACCTCATCTTTTTTTACTTTATATTTTTTAAGCAGGCTTGCTAATATAGCGCTCTTAGGAGAGATATCCCTGTAAACCTCATCAACCCTCATATCAATAGCTCTTGGGCTTATCGCCTCTGAACCTTTAGCAGTAATAAGAACGGTCTTAACCCCCACCCTACTTAAAAGATACACGCCTAAGCCGTCGTGAACATCAAAGAACTTAGAATCCCTATGTTTTGAGTCATAGATTATGCGCCCGTCGGTAAGCACCCCATCTACATCTAAAAGCAATAGTTTTATTTTCTTTGCTAAACTTTTTATCTTCTTTTTTTCCGTCATATCTTTATATTAAACCCGCCTTAAGCAGGTCCTGAACATCCAACAACCCTACCGGATGTTTCTTTTTATCAACTACCGGAAGCTCATCTATGCGCCTCTCCTGCATAATACGCATCGCCTCTGCCGCAAGCATATCTTTACTCACTACAACTGCAGACTTAGTCATAACCTCTTTTATCTTGCGTTTCGGCAGGTTAATATCTTTTTCAAAGTGCCTACGCAAATCTCCGTCGGTAAATATCCCGCTAAGCCTCCCCTTTTTATCTACTACTACGGCAGACCCTGCCCTTGCCTGCGTAATCTTTAAAAGCACTTTTGAAACCTTCTCATCTTCTTTCACAAGGGGGCTTTGAGCGCCTGTACGCATGATATCTTCTACCTTTAAAAGTAACCGCCTCCCTAATGCCCCTCCGGGGTGGAAAAAAGCAAAATCCTTCTCTTTAAAACCCCTAAGTTCTAATAAACAAACTGCCAAAGCATCGCACATTGCAAGGGCTGCGGTTGTTGAAGCAGTAGGGGCTAAACCTAAAGGGCAGGCCTCTTTTTTTACCGAGATATCCAAGGCCAAGTCGCTATATTTGGCTAAGACTGATTTTAAATTTCCGGTAAGAGCAATTACCTTACACCCTATCTTTTTTAAAATAGGCAGAAACTTCTTCATCTCATCAGTAGAGCCGCTATTGGATAAGATAATTACGGTATCCTCAATAGTTACCCTGCCTAAATCTCCGTGCACTGCCTCAGCAGTATGCAAAAAAAGGCTTGGGGTACCGGTAGAGGCTAAGGTTGAAGATAGCTTTTGGGCGATTATTCCGGTCTTACCCATTCCGCTTACAATAACCCTGCCTTTAGTCTTTAATATAATATTTACCGCCTGCTTAAAACTATTATCTATCCTTTTTTTAAGTTCCCTAATAGCCAAAGACTCAACCTCTAAGACCTCTCTTCCTCTTTTTAAAATATCAACTTTCATCCCTGGCCCTCTTTTTCCCCTAACGCCTTTCTTATCTTTATCGCCTGAAGAAGCAATTTATTTAAATTTTTTAAATCAAGCATATTCGGCCCATCGCAAAGCGCTTCATCCGGATTAGGATGCACCTCTAAGAATAGCCCGTCACAGCCAAAGGCAACCGCAGCACGCGAAAGCCCCTCAATAAACTCTCTATCTCCCCCTGAAGAACTACCTCTTCCTGCAGGTATCTGCACGCTATGCGTAGCATCATAAATAACCGGATAACCGAATCGGCGCATAATCCCTAAAGACCTAAAATCCGTAACTAAATTATTGTAGCCAAAGGATGCCCCACGCTCGGTGATGATAATATTTTTATTCCCTGTTGACTCTGCCTTTTTTATTATAGGCAACATATCCCAAGGCGCTAAAAACTGACCCTTTTTTATATTTACCGCCTTACCGGTTTTAGCCGCAGCTATCACAATATCCGTCTGTCGGCATAAAAAAGCAGGTATCTGAATAATATCCAAGACCTTACCTGCTTCTATAATATCTTTTACGCAATGAACATCGCTTAATACGGGAACGCCTACTTTGGATTTTACCTTGTTTAAGATATCTAGTCCTCTTTTAAGCCCGGGACCACGGAAGGACTCTAAAGACATCCGATTAGCCTTATCAAAGCTCGCCTTGAATATAAAAGGGAATTTAAGTTTAGAAGCAATATCCTTTATCCTCTTAGCAGTATTTAAAACCTCTTGCTCTGATTCTATGACGCAAGGCCCGGCAATAAGGACTAATTTATTTTTATCTCCTATGCTTATATTCTTAACCTTAACCTGCTGCATCAATTGCCTCTTTCTTAAGCAATTCCTCAACCCTAACTAAATCCTCAGGAGTATCTATGCCTATGGTATCAAATTTTGTCTCAATTACCTTAATCTTAAACCCTGCCTCTAATGCCCTTAATTGCTCTAACTTCTCCATCTCTTCTAAAGTAGACAGAGGCAGGTTCTTATATGTAAAAAGAAAATCCTTTGTATAACTGTAGAGCCCTATATGCTTAAAATAGACCGGATCTTTAACTTCAGAGTTAACCGCTAAATAGGGAATAGGGCTACGGGAAAAATATAAAGCAAACCCATTTCTATCTGTTATTACCTTAACTAAATTAGGGTCATTAATCAAATCTTCATCCTCTATCCTCTTTTTAATCGTAGCCATAGAGACAGAATCATCCTCAACTAAAGCGCGCGAAACACTATCAATCATCGTAGGGTGTATAAGCGGCTCATCTGCCTGAATATTAACTATTACCTTAACATCCAAAGGGTTGACAACCTCGGCTATCCTATCCGTCCCGCAGGAGTGCTCCTTAGAAGTCAAAACAACTTTTGCCCCAAAAGCACTTGCCACAGAGGCAACTTCTTCATTATCGCAGGCGATTATAACCTCATCAAGCATCCGTGCCTGCTTAGCCTTCTCCCAGACATGCTGAACCATGGGCTTGCCAGCTATCTGTGCTAAGACCTTTCCGTAAAAGCGTGTTGAAGAATACCTTGCCGGTATCACTCCAATTACATCCATCCTAACTTAACCTCTCTATCAGTTCTTTTTTTGTAGCAACTGCCGTGCCTAACTTACCTACGACTATACCTGCAGCGTAATTAGCAATACGCGCCGCTTCTTCCCTGCTTGCCCCTACAGCTAAACTTAAAGCAAAGGTAGCAATTACCGTATCACCTGCGCCTGAGACATCAAATACCTGTTGAGCAACGGTAGGGATATGCGTTACCTTGCCTCTTTTCTCAAATAATCTAATCCCATTCTCCCCTAAAGTAACCAATAGTGAATCTAATCTTAAATACTCTAGTATCTTTCTTCCTGCCTTATCTATATCCTCGTCTGTAAAAAACTTATCTGAGTTAAGCTTTAACCTATTCTTAGCATCTTTTATCTTTAGGCTTCTGACTGCATTCTCAAGCTCTTTGCGGTTAGGGGTTATTGAAGTAACCTTTTGGTAATACTGGAAATTATCCTCCTTAGGGTCAACTAAAATTATCTTTTTATGTTGACGGGCAAGGCGGATTAACATCTTAAGTAGCTGTGCATTAACTACTCCCTTGCCGTAATCTTCTATGATAATAGCATCCACGCCTTTTATATTCTTTTTAACAAAATTAAATAACTTAAGTATCAAGCCCTTTGATAACGGCTCTCTATGCTCCCAATCAACCCTAACAACCTGCTGATTTCCGGCGACTACGCGCGTCTTAACCGTAGTGCACCTATCCGGTAAAACAAAGACCCCCTTGGTATCTATACCTTCTTTTCTTAGGACCTTTAAGAGCACAGAAGCGTTTTTATCTTTTCCGATAACCCCGCATAAAGAAGCGCAAGCTCCGTAAGAGCTTATATTGTAAGCTACGTTAGATGCGCCGCCGGGGGCATGGGTTAATTTATTCGCCCAAACAACAGGAACAGGCGCTTCCGGAGATATCCTCTCTACACCCCCCCAGAGATACTCATCAAGTATTATATCCCCGATAACTAAGACACGCGCTTTATTTAACCTTTTAACTATATCTATTAACCTTTTCATCTCTTAGGAAAGTATTACCTGATTATCCGCTTCTTTAAGACTAATAATTTTAGCATAATTTTTTACTAATTCAAATACATATTTTTTACTACCTTTTTACCCTAAAGATAAGAAGGCTAAAGACTACTTCAAGATATCCCGTGCGCAAGAAAGGGCATCTTCAATCGTAATTGCCTTAAGGCAGGCAAAAGTATTTTTACAGTTGTGCGCTAAACATTCAATACAACCTATGTCTTTATGCAATACCTTATCTTTTCTGCCTATTGGGCCCCAACGTTTAGGACTTAAACCGGGCTGGTTTCTACCGAATATAGCTATTACAGGGACTTCTAATGCTGAAGCAATATGCACCGGGCCTGAGTCATTTGATATAAGTAGGGTTGCCCTCTTTAATAAGCTTGCCAACTGCGAAAGAGACACACCCCCTGCCAAAGAGACTGCTTTAACCTGCATATTATCAACTACCCTATCAACTAACTCTACGTCTTTAACCCCGGAGACAACTAATACCTTAAAACCATACTCAAGAGATAAGGTATCTGCTACTTGAGAAAACCTCTCAACAGGCCAGACTTTAGAGGGACAACTCGCCGCAGGGTGAATAATTAAAAGCTTATCGCTCTTTTCTATGCCATTTATAGATAAAAACTCTTCTACCCATTTTTCTGATTCTTCTTTTATTGGCATAAAAAGAGACCTTTCTAAAGAATCTATGCCTATTAACTTTAATAAATCATTTGTATATTCTAATTCGTGTTTTTCTCCCAACTGCTTACGATGGATGGCTTTTTTTGTCAATAAAAATCCGAACTTCCTATTAAAACCCAACCTATTAGGAATACCTGCTAACCAACTTATTAGATGCGCGCGATTAGTTGGATGCAGGATAAAAACTACATCAAACTTATACTTTCTTAAACCCCAAGAAAAAGCCAAAGTAGAAAGCCAACCCTTATGCTTAGTATCCTTATCATAAGTTATAACCTTATCTAAATAAGGGTTACCATCAACAATATCTTTTGTATAAGAAGATACAATCATAGATATAAAAGCGTGCGGGTAATTTTGCCTTACGGCTTTAATAAAAGGGGTGGATAAAACTAAATCCCCTATCCTGTCTGTGCGTATGATTAATATCCGCTTATAAGGCAATCGTAGGTTTTTCTTTTTTTGCTCCTTGTCCCTTAACAGCCTCCTTACCCCTAATAAGACATCCTCTGCCTTTATATAATCAAAACACTCCCTTGCCTTTTTAAGGCATCCTGCCTTAGAGCAGGGACGGCAAAAAATTTCTTTTTTTACGATAAAGCTTTTTTCTGGCCACGGCCCATACTTAGCATCATCAGTAATGCCAAATATAGCAACTACCGGAATATTAAGGTAACTTGCAATATGCATTACAGCGCTATCATTACTAATTAATAACTCTGACCTCTTTAATATACAGGCAAGTTCTTGTAAACTCGTTTTGCCGGATAAATCCAAACAAGCAAGACCCAATGCGCCATTAATACGGTTACTTACCTCTTTATCCTTACTATCCCCTACCAGTATAATTTTAAAATTATACTCCTTTATTAAATTAGATATAAGCTCTACGAATTTCTCTTCCTGCCAAACCTTAGTTTTACTTCGCGCCCCACAAGAAAGAACAATAACCTTATCCTTATTATCTATCCCTGCCTTGCTTAAAATTGAATCTATCTGCTCTTTGTCTTGCCTGCTTATAGAAAAGAATGTCTTTGGAGAGTTATCTTTTGGATTAAAGCCCGCGCGCAAAAGATGGCGCTCTTTCATATGCTTAATAGACCTTGGCATAAACCTAAAAGGAAAAATACCCCTTCTTACTTTAAGGAGAAACCCTAAGAATGTATCTTTAAGGTCTATGATTACATCAAAATTCTCCTTAAAAAGATTTATTGTAAGGCTTAACTTCTCCTGTAAAGTAGCCTTCTTATCATAGGAAATAAACTTAGTTATCTTGGGGTTACCGTAAAATACCTCCCCTACCTTCTTACTCCCTAAAACCGTAATATTAGAATCAGGAAACTCAAACTGAACCCTATCTAAGACAGGAAGAGTAAGGACTGCGTCTCCTATATTGCTTAAGGTAATAAAGAGAATCTTCTTTTGCATAGGTGTTTTTTTAAGATTTTATAGCCCTTAGGACATCATCAGGGGTAACCGCCTTCATACAACGGGCGTCTTTACACTTTAGGTTGTAGCAGGGGATTTTGCACCCGACATCCTCTTGTAAAATTATGGTATTCTTTGTTGGGTATGGCCCGGTAACTAAGGTAGAGGTAGGGCCAAAGAGGCAGATTATCTTTTTAGCCCCTACGCTATTTGCAATGTGTAAAGGGCCTGTATCAGCAGTAATAAAGAGGCTTGATTCTTTTGCCAAGGCGCCTAATTGCTTGATATTAAATACCCCACAGGAAATCGTCGGTTTATGCTTCATCATCTCTTTTATCCGGTTAGCCAAGGCAATATCCTTATCCCCTCCGCTAATAACTATCTTTGCACCAAACCTTTCAATTAACTCATCGGATAGCTGCGCCCAGTATTCCTTTGGCCAACGCTTCAAGAGCCAGTTTCCCCCAGGGTTTATCACAACTAAAAAATTCCCCTTTTTGATAGAATGTTCCTTTAAAAACTCACTTACACGCTCTCTATCAAAATCAGAATAGTAAAACTCTAAATACCTATCCTCAACCCTAAAACCTCCTCTTTCAACAATATCCAAATAATAATCTATCCTATGCAAAGAATCAACCGCAGGGGGAATAATCTTCTTAGTAAGCAAAAACCCCCTCTTTCTTGTGTAGTGCCCTATCCTCTCAGGGATACCAGCAAGGTAACAGATAAGCGCGCGGCTAAAAGAGCGATGCAAGAGAAAGACCATATCAAAACCCTTTGCCTTTAGGCTGCGTATAAACTTAAACCTCTTAAATATACTCTTATGCCTATCTTTTTCATCAAAAATAATAACCTCATCTAAGTTAGGGTTATCTTTTAGTATCGGATAACAACGGCTGGGGATAATACAGGCGATAAAACTATCCGGAAAATTACGGCGTATATTCCTTATCGCAGCTGTAGAAAATAAAACATCCCCCAACCAATTAACATTAAAAATAAGTATCCTCTTTTTCTCTCTCCGCTTCATAATTAAATCCTCGTACTATCTTTAAGTACTTCAAGATAGACTGCTTCGGTATTTTTAACCATATCCAAACAGGAAAAATCCTTTACAATGCCTTCGCGCGCCTGTAATCCTAACCTCAATGCCTTATCAGGATTAGTTATCAAATCAATTATTGCGCAAGATATCCCTTTAGGGTCCTTTGGTTTTACTAATAAGCCGTTTAATCCGTCTTTTATCAAGGTCTTTATCCCTCCTACTCTAGAACCTATAACTGCCAAACCCATGCTCATCGCCTCCATTAAAGCCAAACCTAACCCCTCTTCTAAAGATGGAAGGACAAAGATATCTATCGCCGAAAGGATATCTTTGGTATCCGTTGATTTAGGAATAAAAAAAACGCTCTCTTTAATCCCTAAAGAACTAACCAACTCTTCTAACTCTTTTTTAATCTTTCCTTCTCCGGCGATAAGAAGCTGAACGCCGGGAAAAGATAAGACAACATCTTTCATCGCCTCTATTAAAAACTTATGCCCCTTAACACCTGAAAGACGGGCTAATATACCTACTACGGTATTGGGCTTTAAGCCTAAATTTTGTTTAGCTTTATCTTTAATTTCCTTAAGGACGGGAGAAAACCTATTAGTATCAATACCGTTACAGACTAAAAATATCCTCTCTAAGGAGAGGTTAAAATCTCTTACCAGATGCTCTTCTACCTGACTACTTATGGCAATTACCTTTTCCCCCCAGCAAGGCATGAGCCTGCGCGAAAGTCGCCTCTTAAAAAAACCATGACAGGTAAAGATATGCCTTACCCCGGTTAACTTAGACAACAAACACCCTAAAACCTGTGTTGTGCGACTCTGAGAATGCACTATATCAAACTTATTCTCTTGAATTACCTTTAAGAGGATTAAAGCGCTGATTATTATCTTAGGGCTTATTTCATTCTTAGTCTTTAAAGGAACATTGTAATGAATAATCCCTTCTTTTCTAAACTTATAAAGTAGTTCTCCTCCAGAAGAAGCAATAGAGACGCTGTGCCCTAACCTTACTAAGCCTTTAGAAAGGGTTAAGATATAACTGGTAATCCCTCCGGTATTAAGGTGATTGAGTAAAAAAAGTATCTTCATTTTAACAATTCTTCTATTGCCCTTACAACTTCCTCAGGAGTTATAGCCCGCATACATTTATTATGCCTGCACTTTGTCTTATAGCAAGCCCTGCAGATTAACTCCTTAAAGATAAGTTTACCTTTTTTTACTGCCGGCATATGCCGTAAAGGATCAGTCGGGCCGAAGAGGGCAATAACCGGAGTATCAACAGCCGAGGCAATATGCAAGGGGGAGGAGTCCGCTGAGATATATACTGCGCAACGTTTAATCAAAGCCGCCAGTTGATTAACAGAAGTCTTCCCGCAGGCGTTTATTATCTTAGTATTTTTAAGAGAAGCAGATATCCTCTCCGCATCCACGCAATCCTCTTCTGTCCCGGTTATAACCACCCTCATATTTTTTAACCCCAACTCATCGCAGAGTTTAATTATATGCTCCTTGGGCCAACATTTAGTAACCCATCTTTTGCTTGCGCTGATATTTAAACCGATAATCTTTTGCTCCTTGCTTAACCACTCCTTATTCAGCAAGGCATCTATGTAATCCTCATCGCTCTTAGAAGGCCACAATTCTAAATGGTTGTCTAAAAGGCTTACTCCCAATAACTTTAAAATCCTAAACTGATGCTCTACGGGCGGTATCTTTGCCTTATCATCCTTAATCGTATGGTTAAGAAGAAATGAAAGCTTCTTATTATCATAGCCGTAACGACGGGGACTTAAGGAGAGAAAAGAGAGCGCGTGGCTTAAACGGTTATTCTGCAGGTCAATAACAAGGTCAAAACCCTTCTTCCTTAAAACCCTTGCTATCCTCAATAACCCCCTTAATCCCTTATCCTTATTTTTTACATCCACAATAATAAGCTCGTCAATATAAGGACAATTAAAGAGAAGATCCTTTGACTCCTCTGCGGTTAAAAGGCTTATCTTATGATGCGGGAACTTCCTTCTTATCTCCCTTAAGGCAGGGGTTGATAAGATAATGTCCCCTAAAGAGCTTAACTTGATGATTAAAAGATTGAAATTATTTAACGCCTCCTCATAAACCTTTAATGTTTTCTCTACCATAAGGTTGATATTATATTTCTCTTTGACCTTAACCAAGGCATTCTTAGATAAATAGGTAGCTAGCCCTACGTCTTTATAAAGTTTTACTACTGCCGAAGCCATACCCTTAGGGTCTGAAGGAGAGACTAAGAGCCCGTTTTTTTCGTCTTCAATAATATCAACTACCCCGCCGACCTTAGTAGCCACCACCGGAACTCCTGCTGCCTGCGCTTCTATAATTACCCTTCCAAATGCCTCATGAGTAGTAGTAGCAAGAACCAAGAGGTCTAAATGCGAGAGTATCTGCGGAATATTCTTCTGCACCCCTAAAAACTCGGTAGAGTGGTCAAGCCCAAGCCTTCTTACTAAGACCTGTATTTGTTCTTTGTAGGCTTGACGGGATTGCGGTGCATCTCCTACTATCCAAATTTTAAGATAAGAGACCACCTTGGCAACCCTAGCCATCGCCTTTATAAAAACTAAATGCCCTTTGATCGGAGTAATCCTGCCGATAATCCCTACATTAAAATACCCCCCTCTTTTTTCCTTAGGGCTGATATACTTAAACTTATCCGGGTCAACGCTACGCGGTATAAGCCGAATCCGCTCATGAGGAACAGAAAAATCCTCTATCATATGCCGGGCTATAATATTGCTTAAAACAATAACCCTCTTACCCCAGCCCATAACATAACTAAAAAGATGCTTCTTGTAATAACCGTGGCAAGTGGTAATAAAGGCTACTTGTGCCTTACGGGAAGCAAAATAGGCTATCCACGCTGGGACGCGCGAACGGGCATGAACAATATCTATTCTTTCTTTTTTAATTATCTCTACCAACGGGTTAATTGATTTAAGGATGCTAAAAAGAGACTTCTTATGTACCGGCAACTGATAATGCTTAGCCCCTACGCCCTCTAAATCCTTGACCAAATCCCCTCCGGCAGAGACAACAACTGCCTTATGCCCCAAGGAGACTAAACGCCTTGCTAAATCAAGCGTCCCTGTTTCAACCCCTCCTACATTTAATTCCGGCAATACCTGAAGTATATTCAACTTAAAAACTCTCCTATTAAGCTCTTTCTAAAATACCTCTATAAGAGCTTATTTAAATATTCTTTTACTAACTCATTGTCCCTTAATAAAGGAATTTGTGGCTTCTTTTCCCAAACCTTTTTTATACTCTCAGCTAAGTTATAACTTTCAGTTAAATAAATATATCCTCTATTAGAAAGATAGGACAAGAAGCTTTGATGTTTAGGGCTTAAAGACGGCTGCTTAAAGACAAAGACAAGCCTCTTACTGCTTACTGCCTCGGATATCATAGAAATACTCTCCGGGCTTAAAACAACTATACTGCTTAACCCCAAGATACCTTCTACTGCGCCGGGAAAATTATCCTCATTGGCTATGACCATAAGTTTAAGCTGCTTAAAACCGCTTAACTCTTTTTTTAAGAGGCTCTCTACATCTTTACCCGTCCTGCGTGAAGTAGTAAAAAGTAAGTTTGCATCTAAAGATTCTGAGAGACTCTTTAACTCTTCTAAGGCTATTGCAATAGATTTAGAAGATAGTTTAAAGCGTTTGCTATCCCCTCCCACCAAAAAAGAGATATAAAAAGCATCTTTGTCTAATTTCCTCTTTTCTACCAAACCCTTTGATGCTTCCTCTAGCGTTTCTTCATTTATAAGGTTAAGAGTAGCGTCTGTAATAACCAAATTTTTTCTCTTCTTAAGCCTATCGTGTTTAGGGGCAATAACAAGGGTAAACCTGCTTAACCCAAAATAAGACGGACGCATTACTACTATGGACTTGCTTAAGTTCTCCTTAGAAAGTATAAGGTTTAGCCCTGCCAAAGAAGACCCGGTAGTTATTATAATATCCGAAGGCAAAGAAGCCAGCTCTTTAAATGAGTTGCGCGTTAAAAAATGCCTCAATGAAGAAACCTTTATCCAACCTCCAAGCCCACCAAAAAAGAAGACACAGATACCGAATAAAAACCTAAAAAACTTATTTCTAAAAGCTGCCTCTACCTTAACAACCCTTACCTTAAAACCCTTCTTTACTAAAACCTCATTGACTAAATTAGCTACTGCCAAAGATTGGCGTATATGTCCTGCCTTTGCGTCGCTTATAATAAGCAGGTCCCTTACCTGCGAGCGCTTCCAAATCTTATAAGTCCATAAATACTCCTTGGGATTTTCAAGTATGAACCTTTCAAATATCTTAATAACCGCCTGCAAGTTTACTTTTATATCCTCCTCTTGGTTTAAAGTCCTTGATAAAATAATCTCATCTCCTGCCCAAACCTTTATCTTTGGCCCGTCTATGCGCTTAAAAAATACCGGTATCAGAGGGACATTGTATTTTAAGGCGAGCTTTATTGCTCCTTTAGGCATGGAGGCGGGTTTGCCAAAAAAATCAACTAATACCCCTGTATCTGTCCCTTGGTCAACAGTCATCCCTACTGCCTCATTGTTATTCAAGGCGGCAACTACCTCCTTTATCCCTCCTTTACGGCTTATCACCCGACAACCTTTTCTTTTTCGGTAATCATTAAGCAAGTTATTAAGCCTTTCTAACCCCTGCTCTCTTATAAACATAGAAAAAGGAAATCCTAAATTAGCGGTAATGATGTTAGATAACTCCCAACTCCCGGCGTGCACAGCGATAAGGATAACCCCCTTTTTCTTTTTGAAGGCATTTAGGACGTTATCCAGTCCGCCGATAGTTATAAACCTATCAATATATTTTTTATCTATCTTAGGAATGAGAAATATCTCTATTAAACTCTGTCCAAAGGCTTGATAAAACTCTCTTGTTAAGCGTTTCAGGCAAGGTGCAAGGGACCTACCATAAAATGCCCTCTTTATATTTACGTAGGCTATTGACCTGTGTTTAGGGTCTAAAATATAAAAGATATCCCCTAATCTTCTGCCTAAGTAAAAACTTAAAGACAAAGGCAATGCCCTTATAAGAGGGCCTAAAATCTTAAAAAGAATACAGGCTAAGTAGTCTATTAAAGAATTCTTTTTCATGCTTTACTATCCCTAACTCTACACGTAAGGCTATTACATCTAACCCCGCAAAAAGCGAAGAAGCATCTTGGGTAAATCTTGAAGCGTCCTTATCCGTAGTAATGATTAACTTAATCCCCCTCTCTTTAGCTTTAGCGGCGATTAGCCCTAACTCTGCCAAAGTAAAGTGATGGTGGTCAGGAAATCTTAAGTCTAAAGTTATATCTACCCCCAAATTACGGACTAAATACAGGAAGGAATCCGGGTCTGCTATACCGGATAATAAGAGGGCTTTATTTTGCCTATCAAGCTCTTCTATTCCTAATAATTTATCCGAATATTTAATATTATAAAAACCTACCGGACGATAAAGCGCCTCTACTACCAATGCCTTAGGCTGGTATCTAATTAAATCTTTTTTTAGCCTTGCCAAAGATTCTACGCAGGCAAGGTCAACCTTGGTTAAAACAAAGATATCTGCCCTTCTTAAAGAGCTCAATGGCTCACGCATAATACCCCTCGGCAACATATTCCGGTTACCAAAAGGGTTGCGCGCGTCAATAACAACTATCTCTAAGTCTTTTTTTATCCTCCACTGCTGAAAACCGTCATCTAATACAACCGTATCAACGCCATACTCTCTTGATGCCCTTTTAGCCGCCCGATACCTATCTTTATCTACTATAACAAAGGCCCTTTCTAAGTTTTTAGCGAGCATCTTAGGCTCATCGCTAAAATTATCCGCCCCCCCTGACTTATAACCTCTGGTCAAAATAGCCAAAGGTATCTTGCGCTTCTGCAAGTAAAGCGAGATTAACTCAACCAAAGGGGTCTTACCCGTCCCTCCTAAGGTGATATTGCCTACGCTTATAACTTTAAGGTTTAAACGCTTCTGGTCTGATAGAGATAGAAAGATTAAAAAGCGTATAATCAAGCCATAGATAAAAGAAAGGCATAAAAGCAAAAACTTTGCCCCTAAGAATATTACCCCTTTATATTTATCCGTAGCCAAATTATAAAGCATTTTCCGCATCATAATAAAATCTTTTCTTCTAATTTTAGAGTTATCATTTTAATAAAAAATAGCTAAAGAATCAGCCTTTTTATCAATGATATATTCTTATCCGTAGCCCCGCGATTTGCGGCTATCACAAGCTGAGCATTATTAACTAAAACATCTGCCTTAGAGTTATCGGTAAGCACTCCTTTTATTGCTTTGATTAACCCTTCGGCATTTAAAACCTGTAAAGCTGCTTGGCTGTTTAAAAACTCCTGCGCTATATCCCGAAAGTTAAATATATACGGCCCAAAAAAAACTGGCTTATTCAAAAATGCCGGCTCTAAAATATTATGCCCCCCTCTTTTTACAAGACTACCTCCTACAAAAACAATATCCGCAGCTGAATAGTATTTAACTAAATTGCCTATCGTATCTAAAATAAATACTGCCCTTTCTTTTAAGGTTTTATCTTTAAGTACGCTTACCCTCTCTACTAAAAACCCTTTTGACCTAACCAACTTACTAATATTATCCGATCTTTCAGGGTGGCGCGGAGCAAGCAAAAGGCGTAAGTAAGGAAAGGGTTTTAGAAGTTTTTTATAAACATCTAACAAAACTTCCTCCTCCTTTGGGTGCGTTGAGCCGGCAACTAAAAGAATATCCCCCTTATCTAATTTAAGCTCTGCCCTGTATATTGCAGAATCATAAGAACTTATATCCTGGTCAAACTTCATATTCCCCGTAACCTCAATCTTCGCAGGGACAACCCCTAGCGTAGAGAGTTTAAGACTATCGCTTTTAGATTGAGCGCAAAAGATACTAACCTTTTTTAGGATAGGCTTAATTATCTTTCTTAGCGCTAAATACCCCTTAAAAGAAGCGTCAGAGATGCGCGCATTAAGGACTACTACAGGGACTGCGTTTTTATGCAAAGAATTTATAAGATTAGGCCACAACTCTGTTTCAATAATGATAAATATACAGGGCTTAACCCTCTTGATAACAAAATTAGTTATGCAACTAATATCAAAAGGCAAATAGGTAACAAAATCTTTCTCCTTGGCTATGGAGCGGGCAATAGTATTTCCCGTAGGAGTAACCGTAGATATTACAAATTGTTTTTCAGGGTATATTTTTCTTAGCCCCTCAATAAGCCTGCGCGCAGATACTGCCTCTCCTACACTTACCGCATGAACCCATATCGGGGAATGGAACTCTACTCCCTTAGGCAAAACGCCAAACCTTCTTATAAACCCGCAGTGAAATTTACCCTTAAATAAATAAACCGGGATATTTATAATGATAAAGAGAATAAATACTAAATCATAAAGTAGCGTCAAACTCCCCCTCCTATATACTGTATACTATATACTTACCTTTAGGCGTGCGGATGCGCTTTATCATAAACGCTCTTTAATTTTTCCGTAGTTAAATGCGTGTATATCTGCGTAGTAGAAAGGTTAGCGTGCCCTAATAACTCCTGAACCGTGCGTAAATCCGCGCCGCGGTTTAAAAGGTGCGTGGCAAATGAATGCCTTAAGGTGTGCGCAGAGATACCGCGTAAAAGCCCAGCACTCTTTAAATACTTTCCTACTATTCCTCTTACCCCGCGCGTGGTGATACGCTTCCCGTTCTTATTAAGAAAGACTGCCTCATTTTCTTTCTTTCTTGCCTTAAGATAATTTCTTATCGCCTTAAGGGCTATATCTCCGACAGGAACAACCCTCTCTTTTTTGCCCTTACCCATAACCTTTATTATCCCGCTGATAAAATCCACTGCGTTTAAATCTAAGGCTACTAACTCCGATATACGCAACCCGCTTGAATAAAAGACCTCTAAAATTGCCCTATCGCGCAAGGCAAACGCATCCTTATCATCCTTCGGGTAAACCGCCTCTATCAACTTAGAGACCTCATCTTCGGTCATAAAAGAAGGTAGGGGTTTTTCTAACTTTGGGCTTGAGAGCATAAGTATAGGGTTAGTTTTAAGAAGGTTCTCGCGGGTTAAGAACCTAAAGAAACTACGCAAGGCAGATAATTTGCGGCCTATGGTTCTATTGCCTAATTTCTTTTCTTTTAAAACTGCCAAATACTTTCTTAAAAAAAGGTAATCTATGCTCTCTAAAGATATCTCCCCGCAAAACCTCTTAAAATCTTTTAGGTCCAAATGATAGTTTAATAGCGTATGCGCAGAATAATTCTTTTCAATCTCTAAATAACGCATAAACTTTTCGATATATTTTTCCATAAATCATTACTTCTCTACAAAATTAATTCCAAAGACGTAGTTAGACTGAGCTTCTGTTACATCATTCCGCGTTAAAGGCCCTTCTCTATAAGGCACCTTTTTAATAGTAATACAGTTTTTTTTATCTGCAGGCCTTATTAAAAATGTCTCTGTAGGATGACTCATTCCCGGATTCAAGTAAACTTCATTATTTCGAGAAAATGGGAATTCAAATAAATTTTCTCTATCATGAAACAAGCTTTTTACTATAAGCTTATTACCCTTAATACCCATATAGGTAATTGTAAGCTCCATAAACCCCATAGGCTCAGGCCCATGATCAGTAATCATCATTCCTCTTATATAAGAGGATTTAGGATCATGATAAATAGTATCTCCGGGACAAATTATCTTCTCATAATCACCTGCCATAACAAGCCCGCTTAAAATCACAATAGATAACAAAGTAGGTAAAAAAATTGTAAAAAAATAGAAGACTTGGCTTTTCTTTCTCATAATTATCCTTCCTTTTTATTAAATACTACTGTTGAGAATTAGGTTTATCTTCCGGCAAAGTGCGTGAAGTAAAACGGCACTTCGGGAAATTTGAGCAGCCATAAAAAAACCCTCTCTTTGAACGGCGCTCAATCAATTCGCCCGTACAACCCTCTTGCGGGCATTTAACCCCAGAAGTTATAGACTTAGAACTCTTACACTCAGGAAACCCCGAACAACTTAAAAACTTTCCACGCCTACCCCATTTAACAATTAATGGTTTTCCGCACTTATCGCAAACCTGATCAGTGGCAATCACCTCCTTCTTCACATTAGCCTGCGCAAAATCAAGGCTCGCCTTAAATGGCTGATAAAAATCATTTAATACCTTAAGCCTTTCTAATTTACCCTCTTCTATCCTGTCAAGCTCCTCCTCCATAAGCGCGGTAAATTTAAGGTCAACAATCTTTGGAAAATACTCTACAAGCAAATCACAAACCTTAAAGCCCAACTCAGTAGGATGAAAATAACCTTTAATCCTGCGCGTATAATCCCGCAATATTAGAGTATAGATTATCGGCGCATAGGTTGAAGGCCTACCTATGCCTTCATCTTCTAAGGCCTTTATTAGCGAACTATCTGAATACCTTGCCGGAGGCTTAGTAAAATGCTGGGAGGAGGATAACTTTAATAACCTTAGAACGTCTCCTTCTTTTAATAAAGGTATCTTATTATTTGTGCCTTCATCTTCTTTTTTTCCATTATCCTCATCTTTAAGGTTATCATTATAGGCTGCAGCAAAACCTGCAAAAGAAAGCGTGCTGCCTGAAGCAGTAAAATTATACTTGCCTGCTTCGATATTTACTGTAACAACCTTGTAAACCGCAGGCTTCATCTGAGAGGCAATAAAGCGGTTATATATAAGGGTGTATAATTTAAGCTGCTCTGAGCTAAGAAAAGTCTTCAACCCCTCAGGATGGCGCGAAACAAACGTCGGCCTGATCGCTTCGTGCGCTTCTTGAGCTAATTTTTTTACCTTGTAATAGTTTGGTTTCTCTGGAAGACTCTCTTTGCCAAAGTATCTTACAATATGTTCGCGCACCTCTGAGATCGCCTCAGGCGAAACCCGAAAAGAATCTGTCCTCATATAGGTGATAAGCCCGATAGGGTTGCCTTCGCCAATATCAATCCCCTCATAAAGCTGTTGGGCTATATGCATAGTTTTACTCGCGCTAAACTTTAACTTATTAAATGCCTCTTGCTGCATAGTGCTGGTTATAAACGGAGGGTTAGGGTAACGTTTCTTATCCGTATGTTTTACTTCTGATACCTTAAATTCATTTTTCTTTATATCGCTACAGATATCTTCTGCTTCTTTTTGAGTGCTTATCTTTACCTTTTTATCCTCTATTCTGTCAAGCTTAGCAAGAAAAGCATTATCCTCCTTAGATAACTTAGCTTCTATCTGCCAGTATTCTTCTGCAGTAAACTTTTGAATATCTCTTTCTCTATCTATAATAAGCCTTAATGCTGCTGACTGAACCCTACCAGCGCTTAAACCCCGGGCAATCTTCTTCCAGAGTAGTGGGCTTAAAAAATACCCTACAATCCTATCTAAGACCCTGCGTCCTGCCTGCGCTTCAATCATATTATTATCAAAATCACGCGCATGCTTAAACGCCTCTTTCACTGCAGTAGGGGTAATCTCATGGAAGGTTACCCTCAGGATATTTTCATTCTTTTTAAATACCGTTCTTTTTAACTGCCAGCCAATAGCCTCCCCTTCCCGGTCAGGGTCAGTAGCAATATAAATTGCCTCTTTGCCTTTCGCCTCTTTTTTAATAGCAGAGAGAGCCTTTTGCCGCCCGGGGATAATAACATACTCTGCCTCAAAGTTATTCTCTATATCAACCCCTAATTTCTTCTGCGGCAGGTCAATAATATGCCCCATAGAAGAGGCTACTTTAAAATTATCCCCTAATATCTTACTGATGGTCTTTGCTTTAGCAGGAGACTCTACTATTACAAGGCTCTTTTTCATTTATGAACACCTCACATAATATTTTCCGGGAAGTTCCTTTACTAATTTTTTTGCAATAAGCTTAAAAAGCATATTAGAGATATCCGGGATACTAATCCCGGATATGCTTACAAGCTCATCTAACTGTAAAGCCTCAGAGGAAATAAACCCATAGAGAATATCCTCTTCCTTGTTGTTAGAATAAATAACCTCTGTAGCTCTCTTCTCTTGAGGCTTAGAAAGAAAAGAAAACTCTTCAGTTATATCACTGACTTCGGTAACTAATTTAGCGCCTTGTTTTATCAACTCATTAGTCCCAATAGAGTTTATAGAATCTACCTTCCCCGGTATTGAAAAAACTTCCCTTCCCTGCTCAAGGGCAAAATCAGCGGTTATAAGCGCTCCGCTATTACGAGATGCCTCTACCACTAATACCCCAAGGCTTAATCCGCTTATTAAACGGTTACGCCTGGGGAAATTATACGGCAAAGGCTTAGTATTTAGGGGAAACTCTGAGATTACCGCGCCTTGATTAGCTATCTTATCGGCTAATTTTAAGTTTTCAGGCGGGTATATACAATTTAACCCGCTTCCGATTACTGCAATAGTCCGCTTCCCTGCTTTTAGCGCGCCACGGTGGCTATATGTGTCTATTCCTCGGGCTAACCCAGAGACAATAACAAAACCCTGCTCAGCCAAACCAAAAGCAAACTCCTCTGCCTGAGTAAGCCCGTAAAGAGTAGCCCTTCTTGAGCCTACAATAGCTAAAGCAATATTATCCTGCGGGATTAAATTACCCTTTACATAAAAGACTATCGGTGCTCCGGGGATATTTTTAAGGTTAGCAGGATACTCTTCGCTCTCAATAGTAACAATCTTTAAATTTAGTTTTTTAGCTAAACTTAACTCCTCTTCGACGTCTCTTCTGCTTATCGCAACTATTTTTTCAGCTATAACCTCTCCTACTCCAAAAATCTTAGATAACTCATCCTGCTTGACGCGCATTATATTTTCAGGAGAACCAAAGATACTCAAAAGCTTATTTAATCTTACGCTTCCGATATCTCCTACCATATTTAAGGCAAGTAATGCCTCTGTCCTATTCATATTCATCTTTTAATTAACCTTAAAATCCCTGTAACTACTTTAGATACTGAAAGTTTTGATGTGTCTATAAGTTTATCCGCCTTAGCATAATATGGAGCGCGCAATTTTAATAAAAGGCTTATCTTCTCTTTAGGGTTATCCACGTTAAGAAGGGGCCTTGATTTTAATCCTTTTGTCCTCTTTAAGATTATGGCAGGCGTAGCCTTAAGGCAAATAACTATGCCTGTCTTTTTCATCGTCTTAATATTGTCCTCATCGCAGACAATCCCGCCTCCGCAGGAGACTACAAAGCTCTTCTCTAAAGAAACCTCTTTTAATATCTTTTTCTCTATCCGCCTGAAATATGGCTCCCCTTTTTTACTGAATATATCTGCTATACTCCTTCCTTCCCTTAACTCAATCAACTCATCTAAATCAACAAAACGCCACTTCTTCTTCTTAGCTAACTCTCTTCCAACCGTAGACTTCCCTGTCCCCATAAACCCGACAAGATAGATATTCTTCATCTTCAACCCTTAATTAAAAAGGAAGCAGATAAAGGTACGGATAAAAAATATTCTTTCTTATCCCTACCTTTACCTATTCCTTTTTAGCGCATTTTACTCCTGATATGCTGCTAAGGCTACCTCGGTTAATGCCTGGCGCGCCTCCTTTGAAGAAGGATAAAAAGCATTATACCACTTTCCGTCCTTTGCCTTATCCTGCGGCATACTCAAGAATAACCCCTTCTGACCCTGGATAATCTTAAGGCCCTTGACGATAAAACTACCTATTGCTATATCCAAAAAGGCCTTAGTCTTTGAATCTCCCTCTAACTTGTATAACCTAACTACCTTTAAATCTGATTCCCCTATCATCATTATCACCCCCCTTCTAAAGACAATAGACGAAGGAGGATGAAAAATCTAACTAATTCTTTTTAAGTAATTATTGTAGTTTAACTTTATATCGGCAATAGAATCTGAGCCGAATTTATCTAAGAATAATTCGGCTAAGACATAAGCACATGCCCCTTCGGCTACAACACCTGCAGAACCTACCACGCAAGTATCTGTCCTTTCTACCGCTGCCTTAGAGGGCTTGCCTGTTTTTATATTAACTGAATCAAGCGGGTTAATCAAAGTGCTAATCGGCTTCATACAGACACGCAAGACTATATCCTCTCCGTTAGACACCCCCCCCTCAATTCCCCCTGCATTATTGGCTTTACGCATATATCCTTTTTTCTTATTGCTGTATATAGCATCATGCGCCTCTGAGCCAAAACTTTCAGCATAGCCAAACCCAAGCCCTATCTCTATTGCCTTTATCCCGGGGATAGAGACAACTGCCTGCGCTAATTTTGCGTCAAGCCTCTTATCAGGCTGAACATAACTACCTAAGCCTACAGGCACTCCTTTAATACTAACCTCAAATACCCCGCCTACAGTATCTTTTCTTTTTATAGCCTCTTTTATTGCCTCTTTCATCCCATAAGAAGTGCTTTCCCCTTTAATAGATAAGACCTTGCTTGAAATACTTACCTTAAACTCGCTTAAAAGAATCTTACATAAAGCACCTACCCCGACAATGGCAACCGTACTTCTTGCTGAGGCGCGCTCTAAAACTTGGCGTATATCAGTAAACCCGTATTTTAAAAACCCTGCTAAATCCGCATGGCCTGGACGGGGGGATAAGACCTTATGCAATTTTTCAATGCTAAAATCTTTATTCTTGACCAATAAGGCTATCGGACTGCCAAGGGTTGTATTATTTTTTAAGCCGGAGAGTATCTCTACCCGGTCTTTTTCAATCTGCATCCGCTTGCCCCTGCCAAACCCCTCTTGCCTACGCCTTAGCTCATAATTTATCTTAAGAGGATCTATCTTTAACCCCGCAGGCAGGCCCTCTAAGATAGCAACAATTGCCTTGCCATGCGACTCTCCGGCTGTTAAATACCTTAACATAATTACCTCCTATTCTCTCCAGAGCCCGCGCTTATTCTCGCGCGCCTGACGATAAAGCCCAATAAAAAAATCAGCATATTTTATATTCGGAGGGAAAGACATAATTGAGGCGTACCCCTCTTCTACTATCTTAGCGTTTAAAAATGTCCCGTCCTCTAAATAAATATATGCGAGGAGTCGGTTGTATTTATCGCGCTTCTCTACATCAAACTCCAAACGTACCCTCTTGCCCTCAACAAGCCTACGGGTAAACTCATAAGACTTCTTCCCCAACGCCTTAATCTCTGCTGTGCTTTGGCGGCTACGCTTAGAGTCGCGCAATAACTTATCAGAATCATGCATCTCAGGGGTATCAATTCCAATAAGGCGCACCCTCTCGTTATTCTCTAATAGCAGGGTATCTCCGTCTATTACCCTCTTTACCAGAATATTCGAATAATCAACATCCCGGTTAAAAGGGTTCTTAAGAGCAGGACTTCCTGCGTAAAGCAAAGCGTAAGAAGTTGCGGCAATAATAGTTAGGATAAAAAAAGTCCTTATTTTCAAGAAAACCTCCGCCTTTAAAAAATAAAAATACCTTTTATTTATTTTACTATTTTTATTAGATAAATCAATGATTTTAGCTTATAATAAGGATGGCCCTAAAATAAGGCAAGTTTAAGGGATATAAGACTTTAAAAAGATAAATATGATATACGACCGCTTTCAACAAGAAGCTATTGGCCATATTAATAACGGGCACTCTGTAATAGTCTCAGCGCCTACAGGCGCAGGAAAGACTGCAATAGCAGAACATGTAATCAAAGGCTCCTTAGAGAAAAAAATAGGGGTTATCTATACCGCACCGATTAAAGCCTTATCTAACCAAAAATTCCGGGATTTCCAGGGGCAATTTCAGGATAATATCGGTATATTAACCGGGGATGTATCTTTAAATCCGCTTGCCCCAGTTCTGATAATGACTACCGAGATACTACGTAACAAGATCTTAGATGAACCGGATTCTTTAAAGAAATATTCGTGGGTTATCTTTGATGAAATACACTATATTGATAACCCTGAGCGGGGGACAGTCTGGGAAGAATCTTTGATATTCCTGCCAAAACACATGAATATACTCGGGCTCTCCGCAACCATACCGAACATAAAAGAGTTCGCCTCTTGGATTGAATCCATACACGATAAACCCATAAAGACAGTAATAGAAAACAAGCGCCCTGTCCCCCTTCACTTTTTCTTCCCTATAGGAGACAAGATAGTGGATAAAATTGACGCCCTTAAAAGGCTTAGGTTTATGAAACCAAAGAAGATTTCTTTTTTGATTAACCATATACGCTCCCAAGAAGGGTTACCTTGTATATATTTTGTTTTCGGAAGAAGGCGCGCAGAAGAATTAGCAGAAGAATTAGCGAGCATCTCTTTTTTAAATAAGGATGAGCGGGCTAAAATAACCGACCTCTACCTTTCGCTTTGTGAGCGTTTTCAATTAAAATCCGACCGCACCGCCCAAAACCTATATCAACTTATACAACAAGGCATTGCCTACCATCACGCCGGAATGCTCCCGACATTAAAAGAGGTTATTGAACGACTCTTCACCAGCAGGCTATTAAAGGTAATATTTACTACCGAGACCTTTGCCTTAGGGATAAATATGCCCTCGCGTTCTGTAATCTTTGACGGCTTGCGTAAGTTTTACGGCAGATATGTGCGAAACTTAAAAACACGCGACTTCTATCAGATGGCAGGGCGCGCAGGAAGGCGCGGGATAGATACAGAAGGCTTTGTTTATCCGCGCATAAACTTACACCGCATGCGCATTGAAGAAGCAAAAAGAATAATCTACGGCCCTGCGGAAAAGGTGAAAAGTCAACTGAATACCTCTTACGCGACTCTCCTTAACTTATACGAAAAGCACAAAGATGAGCTATTTAAAATTTATCCTCTCTCCTTACATTATTTCCAATCGCGTAAAAATGAGCAAAATGAAGCCTTAAGATTAATTGAATCAAAACTTAAACTCCTTAAAGACTGGGGGCATATATACGACAATACTTTAACTCAAAAAGGCTCGTTTGCTAAGACTGCCTACGGATATGAACTTATCTTAAGCGAGCTATATGAACAGAAGATACTGGAACAATTAAATGAATCTGAGTTAGGGGTAATCGCTGTTTCACTTGTCTTTGAGCCGAGAAAAGACCAACGCCTTTCCTTAGGGCTCTCAAAATCCTCACGCAACCTAAAAAGTATCTGCGAAGATATTTATGATAAGATTAAAAAGAAGGAACAACGTTTTAAGATTTACCCTTTTAGTAAACTCCCTTATTTTCACCTAAGCACAACTATGGAGGCGTGGCTAAGGGGAACGAGCTTTGATAAGATACTGCGCTTCAGTGATACGGATGAGGGCGAAGTTGTGCGCTACTTTAGGATGAGTGTACAGATACTAAGGGAGATATCAGAAGCAGAGGTTGTATCCTACCTTTTAAAAGATAAGATAAAAGAAGCAATCCGCGTTATTAACCGCGATGTAGTTGATGCGGAGAAACAACTGCGCGAAGGATAGCTTAAATAGGGGCTGTCCCTGATTTTAAGTAATCTCTTAAAATCTCTTTATGGTCAAAAGCAAAATCGTAATCTTCTATGTCTTTTAAACTTATAACCTTTATCCCGGCGGCATCATCCCCGGCTTTTGGGGTTCCTATTGCTTTAGCTATAAAGACTGTGCTGATAGTATGAAAGCGCGCGTCGCGCTTAGGGTCAGAATAAGTATGGAGTTGTTTTACATCGGTTATATCTAAATTCGTCTCTTCTTTTGCCTCCCTTACTACCGCCTCTTCAAGGCTCTCTCCATAGTCAACAAACCCTCCGGGAAGTGCCCAGCCAAACGGGGGATTGCTCCTTTGAATTACAACTACTCTACCGTCTATCTCAATAATAACATCAACGGTTGCAAAAGGCCCGTTTTGTAGTTTATTTAAGACATGCTCAAGATATCTTATAACCCCCCTCTCAAATACCTCATATGCCTCTTTATCATAGAGGCAGAAGGTTATCTCTTTTACTCCTGTCCCCTCTTCCCTTATATACCGCCAAACCTCCTGCGCCATAATCTTAGCCGAGGCTAAAAGAGGAAACCCTCCGGTGCCACATCCTAAGGCAGGAAATACAATAGACCTAACCTTTAATTCATCTGCTACCTTAAGCGAGTTTTTGCAGGAACTACGTATCTTGAATTCATCGGTCTTAAAATCCATACCCATAGTTGAAGCATGGATAATATATTTTGCCTTTAATGCCCCGGCAGAAGTAAATATCGCCTCACCAATATTAACCGGGCACTTTTTTACTGCCTCATTCTCAATAATCTTGCCCCCTTTTTTCTTGATAGCCCCGGCAACCCCTCCGCCCATTAACCCTTTGTTATTTGCGGCATTTACAATAGCATCCGCGCTAAGCTCGGTAATATCCCCCATTACAACCCTTATCTGGGTGTCTTTAATTCTCATTAGCATCTCCTGATAAAATAAAACATATCAGATTAACGGGTGGCTAGGGGTGTTTTTAAGGAGCATGATGCGACGAAAAATACCCCTAGACAGGACCCGTTAATCCCCTATTATCTTAACTAAAACCCGCTTTTTACGTTGGCCGTCAAACTCTCCGTAAAATATCTGCTCCCACGGCCCAAAATCAAGCTTACCATTAGTAATTGCGCAGACCACCTCTCTGCCCATAATAGTACGTTTCAAATGCGCGTCTCCGTTGTCTTCTCCGGTTAAATTATGCCTGTACTTATCCTTTCCGTAAGGGGCAAGTTTTTCAACCCAATCTAAAAAATCCTTATGCAACCCGCCTTCATCATCATTAATAAAGACTGACGCGGTAATGTGCATCGCGTTAACAAGGCATAAGCCCTCTTTAACCCCGCTTTTTTTAATCGCACTTTCAACCTCTTCTGTAATATTTAAAATCTCATAGCGTTTGTCAGTATTAAACACAAGGTATTGAGTATAACTTTTCATATTTTACCTCCTACGTCCTTAGCTAAAAACAAAACGGCTTTTGATTAGCTTTTCAAATACCGTTAGATTTTTTCAAGGATGAGCCTTTTTTCTTTGTGGTCTATTTTAAAATTAAAATTCTTTAAAAACGACATCCCTAATAGCCCACCGGCAAAATCAAAATCTCCCCTCTCTTGCATCAGGACTGCGGCAGTCATATCCTTCATCTTAAAGTTCTCAACTACCACACTCTTTAAAACAACCCTTGCCGCATCAACTACTCTTCCATCCGCAACCTGAACTTTTAAATCCGGCTTAAGCCTGCTTAAATCAATCCCGGCTCTCTTTGCAGTACTCCTTGTTAAAAGCATCACCGAAGCTCCGGTATCTAAAAGCATAGGGACCTCAATCTTATCATTAATGGCAACCTTTAAAACAATTCCTTTTGAATCATGAGAAAATTTAACATCCCGTGGTTTTGCCTCCTCAATAGCTTTCTGTTTATTAAGTTTATTTTCAAAATCAACTCTTTTTTTCTCCCATTGTTTGCGCAAGGATAAGCCTTCATCTTCACCGGAAGGTAAAATTTCGGCGACCTGGTCTTTGGGAAGCTTGATAGTACCAACAGAAACCTCAAGCTCAACAAAATGCGCATCCTCCTTATATATAATACCCTCGATACTCCTTCCGTTTTTAAGCTTTATTAAATCAGCATAAATAATAAAAGGTTGGATTATAAAAAGAAAAAGAAATAAGGTTATTTTTAATACCCTACTCACAAGCTTCTCCTCTTTTGCCTCCTGACTTTAGGAAATCTCTTTATCGCTTCAAGGGATGCCTTTAAGTCTTCTTCGGGAAGATGGTATTTAGCTAACTTTCCGCTTAAGAACTTTTCATAGCCGGCTAAATCCATTAAGCCATGCCCGCTATAATTAAAAAGTATAACCTTGCGCTTCTTCTCCCTCTTTGCCTTTAATGCCTCATCAATTGCGCAGGCGATAGCATGCGAGGTTTCAGGGGCAGGGACAGTCCCTTCTGTCTTTGCCCAGATAAAAGCTGAATTGTAACATTTTACCTGATCATAGGCCTTCGGCTTAAATAACCCATCCATAATCGCATGGCTTATTAAAGGAGCCATACCATGATAGCGCAACCCTCCTGCGTGTATAGGCTCAGGGATAAAATTATGCCCTAAAGTAAACATCGGCAAAAGCGGGGTCATCCCGGCGGTATCCCCGTAATCATAGGCAAAAGGCCCGCGGGTTAAAGTAGGGCAGGCAGTTGGCTCAACCGGTATAATCTCTATTTTTTCTCCGTGTATCTTGTCATAAACAAAAGGAAAGGCTAGCCCGGCAAAATTACTCCCTCCTCCGACGCAACCTATAATTACATCAGGTTTCTTTTCTCCTGCTAAACGTAACTGCTTCTTAGCTTCTAAGCCGATAATAGTCTGGTGCAATAAGACATGATTTAGGACACTACCTAAAGAATATCGGGTCTTTCCGCTCTTATCAGATACTGCCTCTTCTATCGCTTCGCTAATAGCTATGCCTAAGCTCCCCGGGGTATTAGGCATCTTTTTAAGAATATCCCTTCCTGCCTTAGTCTCTTTACTTGGGCTGGCAATGCATCTTGCCCCCCAGACCTGCATCATAAGTTTACGCATCGGCTTCTGGTCAAAACTAATGCGCACCATATAGACCTTGCATTCTAATTTTAATATATTGCAGGCAAAAGCCAAAGCAGACCCCCATTGCCCTGCCCCGGTCTCAGTGGTAATCTTCTTTATCCCAAACTTTTTATTATACCAAGCCTGCACTACGGCGGTATTCGGTTTATGTGAGCCTGCCGGGCTTAAAGACTCATCTTTATAGTAAATCCGTGCCGGCGTCTTTAGGTATTCTTCCAGGTATACGGCGCGGCGCAAAGGGGCAGGCCGCCAGCGTAAGAGTATGCTAATTACCTCTTCAGGTATATCTATCCAACGCTTAACTGAAGCCTCCTGTTCAATTAAGTTCATCGGGAAAATCCTTGATAGCATATCCGGGCTTATGGGTTTTCCGTCCGGGGCTAAAGGAGGCTCTATTCCCCCCGATAAATCCGCGGCCAAATTATACCACTTACGCGGCATATCTTTTTCTTTTAAGAAGACTTTTACCTCTTTCATCTTTAAGTTCCTTTCTCTTAACGGCTTTTTAAAACTCCTATCCTTTTACAAAATTTACCCGCCAAACATTTGCTACAAAACGGAGAAACAGGCAAGCATAAGTTTTGCCCAAAAGAGACTAAGATTTCATTTAACTCTATCCAAACGCTCTTTGGAAAAATCTTCATTAACTTAATCTCTGTCTCTTCCGGTGATTTTGACTTAACCCACCCTAAACGGTTAGATATCCTATGAACGTGGGTATCTACGCATATCGCCGGGATATTAAACCCTAACCCCAAGACTAAATTGGCGGTCTTTCTACCCACCCCTTTTAAAGATAATAAATCTTCTCTGCAGGAAGGGACTCTCCCGCCAAAATCATCAATAATCTTTTTGCTTAAACTTAAAATTACCCTTGCTTTCTTACGATAAAAACCTACCGGATATATTGTCCCCTTAATCTTAGCTATAGGCAATTTTAACATACCCTGCGCAGTAGAAGCAAGATTAAATAACTTAACTGAGGCTTCTTGCGTAACCTTATCCTTGGTACGTAAGGATAGAATGCATGATACCAGAATCTTATATGGACTACTTGAAGGCAAAAGCCTATTAAGAAGAGGCAACTGAAACTGCTTTGCCTGCTTTTTAATTAAACCAAAAACCTTAAGTGCTATTATATTCTTACCTGAAATTGACAATGTATATAAGCCCCATTTTTAATACTTGCCTTTCCGAAACCATCGCGGTATTCTAAGTAACGGCTAAAAACCCCGCCCGTAGAAAACAAAAACTGGGAATTTTTATTTATATTATACTGAAAACCCACGCCTGTTGTTGCTTGGCTATATTTTAATACTAAATTTTTTTCCTCCCCTCTATCCACCTCATATTCTCCTAAATCAATATCCCCCTCTAAGAAAAACCCAAACCTTTCATTTAAGAAATAAGTTATATTAGGGTTCTTAGGGATAATATTAAAACTGATCTTATCGTTCGGCTCCCAGATAAAGCCCAGCAAGGGCAATACCTTATCCTCAAAATCCGGAAATACCGCCACCCCTAAAAGCAAAGTCAGATACTCATTAGGTTGGGAGATAATGAAATACTGTTGTAATAGCCTAAAACTTGATGCGCGAAAATTCCACTTTGAACCGAATAAAGAAGGGGCTATATTTATGCGGAAATAATTATCCTTAATTGTAAAAAAAGGCAAAGTAACCTCTGCCCCAAAAGCAGCAAGGGTAAGGCTTGAAGGAAGTTTTAATTTTGTTGAGTTATTAATACCGGTATATTTTGCTTCTACCCCTAACTGTAACGGAAGTGTATCTTTTATCTTTAAATCATAACTGTATTCAGCCGCAGACTGGACTATTGAGATACTCCCTGAAGCGGCTTTATCCTTCCTGGACGGGATATATTTAAAATAGGTGTCCACCTCGCAAGTAAAATCCTCTTTAGGGTTTTCATAAGTAATAAACTCCCCTAAGCGTTGCCGAAAGAAAGCTTTATCTTCTTCCCCTCTTGCCTCTGCGGAAAAAATAACGCTAAACAAAAAAAATAAAATTAAATAAGAGTATTTTTTTGTCATAAATTACTCCGGGGACTCCTTTTTGCTAATAGCCTTCTTTAAGATACTGGTAATTCCTTTAACGATATTCTCAACTACAGGCTTAAAGCTATACTTAGGTTCTTTTAATGTCCCGGTTATATTGATAACGGCAAATTTTCCGGAACTACCGATAATCGCGGTAGTTATATCTTTAAAACTTTTGCTTAAAGGGGCTGCCTCATCAATAATATCAATATTTAACGATGCATCAATGGTATTATCAAAACCAATCTTGGCCTTGCCGGCAACAGAGGCTATATTGCTTTCAATGGTAAGGTTATCGGTAAGGATATATTTATCCTCTACAATAAAATCGGCCCTACCCTCATGAAAGACTATATTGGCAAAGTCTTTTGCAAATAAAAACTTGCCTAACCCCTTAAAAAGGTCAAGCTCCCATAACTTGCCCTTAACTATATCTAATGAACCTGAACCGTGTAATTTTGATAAATCATTTGAAGGCCCGTTTAATTTAATCTCTCCGTTAAGAAGCCCGGATATATCCTTATTTTTCGCCTCAGTATCGTTTTTAAGACTTTCTATTTTTACCCCTTCAAGAGAAAGAGTAAAAGCATAGGGTAAGTTTTCTAATTTTAAATTTAAGGAAGATACAATACTAACTTTACCCTCGTAAAAGTCAAAAGTTAAGGGCAAGATATCCGCCACGCCATTAGCCTGCTTGTAATGGCCTGAAATGTTTTGTGCTTTTAACCCGTAAAAACTACATACGGGGCTTGAAAACTTAAAATCCACAAAAGCGCCTTTAATATCTTTTATATCCCCGTTTATCTTAAAAACTGAATCTATCTTGCCCTTAGGGTTTATTTTTTGAAGTTGTTCTTTAAACTTATCCAGCGGCTTGCTTAAATCTTCAAGATTAAGTAAAAAAGAACCTACAAGGTTTAGATTAGAGTTTGCCGTATCAAAACTTCCTTTGGCTTTAAGGCTTGAATTAAGGTATTTGGCGGATAAACTATCAACAGATACTTTTGTTTTATCTACTTTAAAAGCGCTTTGCAAGGATAATTCTTGCGAAGATAAATCAAAGGATATCTTTGGCGACGTAAAATCTTCGGCAATAAAATCTAAGCTGTAAGGCATATCCTGATAGATAAAACTTATCCCCTTTGCAGAGGATTTCTTTTGCGTAAACTCTACTCTTCCGTTAATACCCTGGATAATACTATCAATCTTATTCGGTATAAAAAAAGCGTCCTTTAAATCAACTATCCCATCTAAATTAACCTGCTTATCTTTTAAGTTCTCAGAATGAATATTTAAAGATAAGCTTGATTCTCCTATGGCCTCTCCTGGCAGAATAAAACCGAACCTCTCACGGGCTAATCTTTGAGCATCGCTTAAACTAAAATCAGATGTTAAAGCAAGTTCTAGCTTGGGATTAGAAAAATTACTCAGCTTAAACTTTAGGTTTACCGGTAAACCAAATATAAGCGTAGATAAACCCTCTGAAGATACCTCCTTGTCGCTAAAAGCAACTAAACACTTATTAATATGGACCTTATCTACATGTTCTAAACCAGAGATAACCACATCGGTAAAAAAGGATCTCCCGTTATAATAGAGCTCTTTTGAAAATAATGAATATTTTAAATTAATATCAAGGTCAGAATTAAAAATAGCCGACAATCCCTCTTTCTCTAAGTTAATCTTATTAGCCTTAGCCTTACAGTTTATATCCAATAGGCTATCCTTCATCGTTAAAGAGGAAGAAAAATCTACCAATCCCTCTTTTATTGAAAGCCCTAAAAAGCGGTAGTAACCTTGAAAATAGGCAGGCGAAATACTTTTAAGTATTAAATTGGATTTTAATTCACTTTGAGCAAAGTTAAACTCCCCGTTTAAGTAGATATTTGGATGAGAATTACCGAAAGACTTAGCAGAACCCTTAAACCTTAAAGAATAAGGAAGCGCCAAATAAATACCAAGATCTATATTGCTTAAATCTAAGTTAAAGGGTTCTGCTAAAGAGAAGTCTTTAAATTTAAGCGATGAATCCGTTATATTAACTCTATAAACCTCTAAAACAAAACCCCTTTTATCTTTTTTTTCTCTTTCCGGGGTCTTACCGGATAGAAGGGATTTATCTTGGGGTAAAGCTTCCTCTTTTTTAACTAATAAATCCGCTAAATTAAAACTCCCGTCGCCTCTTCTCTCAAGATAAATAAAAGCAGAGCGTAAGTTAACCTTCGGGATAATTATTTTTTTTTGTATAATCCCCCAAGGCCAAAATATACACGAGGCTTCTTTTATGCTAACAATCTTATCTTCCTTGTCATAAAGAACAAGGCCTTTTAAAACAACGCCTTTAAATATATTGACCTTAACAGAATCAAGCGAAGCCTTCTTATTAACCGCCTCTTCTATTGATTTTATAATCAGCCCCTGCGCTTTTTGGGGCAAAAAGACATTATTTAAATACACTAACCCTGCAAAAAGAACTGTTATAATAACGGCTAAAACTACGATTATAATTAAAAATCTCTTCATCTTTTTTTAATATATTTAGCTAAAGCGCATAAAGCTTGAGCTCTATTCTTAACCTTACCAATCCCCTGCAACTCATCCAATAAAGATAAGAGTTCTCCTACTAAAAAAGAAGGCTTAAGGTTAAATTCTTTCATAACTTCATAGCCATCAAGCAAGCGTTTAGACTTAACAACCTTATCTTTATAAAGGTATTCCTTTATAAGCATGGCAATCACCCTCTCATGCTGTTTGCGCGCCTTAAGAGTAGTAAGGGGGCCTTTGGTAGAACGTTGGTCAGCTAAAGATAATAAAAGCGTGCTTAACGCCTCTTCTCCTGTATCTCTAAAATACCTAAACTTTGCCCTTGGTGTAGGGCTACTACTATCGGCAAGATACCCGGGACGAAGATGCCATAGGACAATCTTACGCAATAAAGATACTTCATCGTTGGAAAGCTTAAGCCTCTTTGCTATTCCTTCTGCTATCTTCAAACCCATACGCTCATGTCCGTGAAATGTAGTCTTGCCTTTCTGCCGTTTCATAGTCTGAGGTTTGCCAATGTCATGCAGGAGAGCAGCAAATTTCAAAAGCGATCTTCTTCTACGCTCTGAAGAAATAGCAGTATCCAAATACCTTAATATCTCTTTATCTTTAAGGTTCTTAAAAATGATTTCAAGCTCTTTGACCGTCTCTAAGGTGTGTTGCCAGACGTCAAGGTGGTGATACGGGCCTTGACCGATATTACGCATTCTCTTAACCTCAGGAAAGATAATTTCAAGTATCCTAGCCTTATCTAAAGTGTATAAGGATTCGTAAGCTCTATCACTAGAAAATATCTTAAAGAGCTCATCGCGGATACGCTCTTTAGAAACAAGGATAAGTTTCTTTAGGTTCAGGCGCGCTGACTTTAAAGTCTTACGGTCAATACTAAACCCTAAGAGAGCAGATAAACTAAAAGCGCGCAATATCCTTAAAGGGTCATCTATAAAAGAATTATTATCAATCATGCGGATTAACTTTTTACGTATATCTTCCCTGCCTTTATGCAGGTCTATTAATAAATCGCTAAAATCTTTTTTAACTAACCCCTCCTTTAAATCTACTGCTAACGCATTTATGGTAAAATCGCGCCTCTTAAGATCCTCTTGCAGGCTTTCCCCTCGAAAGTCCGTAAAATCAAAGGTATAGGTTTTGCCTTTATCTTTTTTTACCAACCTGCTTGACCCGTGCAGTTTATCTAAAACAACAAACCCGCATTTTAACTTCTTTGCTAAGGCGCGGCTAAAATTAATCGCATTTTTCTTAACCGCAAAATCAAAGTCAGGATTCTCCTTGCTTCTTCCGATTATACGGTCACGTAAAAAACCTCCGACTAAGTAAAGCTTAACCTTACGGACCATAGAAAAATCATTTATAGCCATAAGGAGCTTCTTTTCGGCTAAAGAAAACTTAAGAGTTGGCTTCATATCGATTGGCAGTAATTTTAATAAATTGTAAGCGGCTTAAAAAACAAGGTCTTTCTCTTACTGGCTTAATGTCTCTGTTTGCTTTATAATATCATCCTCTACAAAGATTGGCGCATTAGCCCTAACTGCTAAAGCGATACTATCGGATGGGCGGGCATCTATAATCCTTTCAACACCTAAAGAGGTCTTTAAGACTATCTTTGCATAAAATGTATTTTCTTCTAACCTATCAATAATTATCTTCTCGATGTTCGCTTCAAGGTATTTTATAGTCGTATGTAAAAGGTCATGGGTTAAAGGCCTTTGTGGGTTAAACCCACTTATCTTAAGCTTTATCGCCGAAGCCTCTGCTAACCCAATTACTATAGGCAAAGACCTTTGCCCATTTTTTTCTTTTAGGACAATGAGTTGTTCGTGCCTTTTTTCATCTATAACAATTTTACTTAACTCCATCTCAACCATACCAACCTCACTACCGTAAAACTATCTCTTCTTTTTATCTTTGCCTAATATATCTTTTAACTCCACCATAAACTGCCCTACATCCTTAAACTGTCGATAGACCGAAGCAAAGCGCACATACGCAACATCATCAAGGTTTTTTAACTTCTCCATAACCAACTCTCCTATACGGCTAGAAGATACCTCGCGGTCTGACCTCTTTTGAATTGCCCGCTCAACCTGAAGGACAATCTCCTCCATCTTTTCGATACTGATAGGCCGTTTTTCGCAGGCGCGTAATACCCCGGCTAAAATCTTCTTACGGTCAAAGGGCTCCCTACGGCCGTCCTTTTTTATTACCATAAAGGATACTTCTTCTACATACTCATAAGTAGTAAAACGCTTTCCGCACTTTAAGCACTCTCTTCTTCTTCTAACCGCAGATTCCTCTGCCGTACTCCTGGAATCTACGACTTTATCCTCTTTATGCCTGCAATAAGGGCATCTCATATCTTTCTTACTCTTATCTTTGCTTCCTTAAGAAAATCCATCGCCAGTTTATCGGGGTAACCTTCGGCAATAATAACCTCTTCTATCCCGGCGTTTATCAGCATCTTTGCGCAGATAACACACGGCTGATTAGTGGCATAAAGCGAGCTTCCTTTAAGGCTAATGCCGTGCAAGGAAGCCTGAATCAAGGCATTCTGCTCTGCATGCAAAGCCCTGCATAACTCATGCCGCTCTCCCGACGGCACCTTTAACTTCTGGCGCATACAACCTATATCTATGCAATGCTTAAGGCCTCTTGGCGCGCCATTATACCCGGTAGCAAGTATCCTCTTATCCTTAACCAAGACTGCCCCTACCTTGCGCCTTAGGCAAGTTGACCTCTTAGCAACAAGCCTTGCCATCTCTATAAAATATTCGTCCCAACTTGGGCGCGTTAAAATTTTTTTATTCTTCTTTACCATCTTACTACCTTCTTATACAACGGAAATTTTCCTGCTAAAGCTAAAACATCTCTTTTAATCTTTTCTAACTTATCTTTATCATCCTTAAACTCTACGGCATCATTTATAAACCGGGCGATTCTTTTCATCTGGGGCTCCTTAAACCCGCGCGTGGTTACTGCCGGAGTCCCCACCCTAATGCCGCTGGTTACTCCAGCCGGCTCTTTATCAAAAGGGATAAGGTTTTTATTCACCGTAATATTAACCTCCCCTAAAAGGCTTGAGGCTTCTTTACCGGTAATATTCTTTGCCGTAAGGTCCACTAACATTAAATGCGTATCCGTTCCGCCTGAGACTATACGAAAACCTAACTTTGATAACTCTTTTGCCAACTCTTTTGCATTTTTGACAATCTGCTTTTGATAAGAGACAAACCCCGGTAACATCACCTCCTTAAATGCTACTGCCTTTGCCGCTATAATATGCATAAGCGGGCCTCCCTGTATCCCGGGGAAGATACGCGAGTCTATCTTCTTGGCAAACTCTTTTTTACATAATATAAAACCTCCTCTTGGCCCACGCAAGGTCTTATGCGTTGTTGAAGTAACAAAGTCTGCGTAAGGAACTGGCGAGGGATGAACCCCTGCGGCAACTAACCCTGCAATGTGCGCCATATCTACAAAAAGGTAAGCGCCTACCCTATCAGCTATCTTCCTAAATGCCTTAAAATCAATTACCCTCGGATAAGCAGATGCCCCTGCTAAAATCATCTTCGGCTTATGCTTTAAAGCTAAATCCATAATCATATCATAATCAAGCATCTCAGTCTTAGGGTTTACCCCGTAACCGACTATCTTATAAAACAACCCGGAAAAGTTTAAGGAATGCCCGTGGGTTAAATGCCCGCCGGCTGCTAAATCCATCGCTAACACAGTATCCCCGGGCAAGAGGAGCGAAAAATATACAGCCATATTTGCCTGCGAGCCTGAGTGCGGCTGGACATTGGCATGCTCTGCCTTAAATATCTTTTTTACCCTCTCTATCGCAAGGCTCTCAGCTTCATCTACATATTCGCACCCTCCATACCAACGTCGCTGAGGGTAGCCTTCGGCATACTTATTCGTCAAGACCGAACCTTGCGCCTTAAGAACAGCGATAGAAGTAAAGTTCTCTGAAGCGATAAGCTCTAAATTATCCTCCTGCCTTTTAAGTTCTTTTTTAATAGCAGAATATACTTGCGGGTCAACAACCTTTAAATCTTTCACTTTTACTTCTCCTTTATATTTTTTTCAATATCCCTTATTTGATTTAACCTCTTCTTATGCCTACCCCCCTTAAAACCGGCGCTTAACCATAGAGAGATCATTCTTTTAGCAAGTGGCAGGCTAACAAAAAGAGAACCTAAAACTAATATATTACTATCATTATGTTCCCGGGAGAGCTTAGCAGACTTTAAATTATAGCATAAGGCAGCACGGACAGAAGGAAACCTATTAGCAACAATTGAATTGCCTATACCGGTTTTACATATAAGTATACCCTTTTGATAATTTCCTTTGGATATCTCTTGAGCTAAGTTTGAGGCATACTTAGGGTAATCACACCTTTCTTCATTATATGGGCCTAAATCCTTAACAGTAAACCTTTTATTCTTAAGAAAAAGCTTTATCTTCTCCTTAAGCTTGTATCCTCCGTGGTCAGACGCAATAAGTATGCTTTTCATATTAGATTACTCACCCTTTCTATAGCCTCTTTAATAGAGGAAAGCGTCTTTTTGTAAAACTCTAATGGCTTGCCTATTGGATCAACAATATCAAGGTTAGCGTCATTTATTCCAGCAAACTCTTTTAATAAAAATACTCTGTTTTTAGCTTCCGGGGCTATGCGTAAAACAGCTTCTTCATGCATCCTCTCCATAGCCAAAATTAAATCTGACCTTCTTATCAGCTCTTTAGTTATCCGCTGAGAAAGATAATTTGATACATCTATGCCTTCAGTCCTTAATACCTCCTTAGTCCCGGATGAAGGCGCAATTCCCGAGAGTATTATTGTCCCGGCAGAAGAAGCCTCAACATCATTCCTGTTTTTTTCCTGCAGTATCTTCTTAAATAAAGCCTCAGCCATAACCGAACGGCAAGAGTTGCCGGTGCAGACAAAAAGCAAGTGCTTCTTTAAGATAGTTTGCTCTAACTCTTCTTTTTTAAGTGCCCCTATCCTTAAGAACTCCGGAACATCTTTGCTAAAATCAACAATGGAAGACTCAATTCCTATCCTTATTCTTCCGGCATCAATAGCAAAATCCACAAGGCCGTCTAAATCCCTTATCGCCCCTTCAAAATCAACGGGAGGAAATTTATCAGAAATATTGGCAGAAGGTATTACAATCGGATTAGAGGCTAAAGATAAAATCTTTAGAGTAATATCATTATCCGGCATGCGCAAACCGACAGTAGAACCCTTTATTGATTTTAGTATAAGCGTTAAAGGCCCGGGCCAAAACTTATTCATAAGCTTATAAGCCCCAAGCGGCACAGCCAAAGCAAAATCTTCAACCTTATCTTTTTTGGCTATATGTATTGAAAAAGGCTTATCTTTAGGCCTCTTCTTAATCTCATAAAGCCTCTCTATAGCTTTAGAAGAAGTCATATCCGCTGCTACTCCATAGACAGTCTCAGTAGGGACAATTACCAATCCTCCTAAGTTAAGCATATTAGAGGCTTCAAGTATATACTCCTCTTTAATTTGTTTAGGATCTATTCTAACTATTTTTGTTTTACTCATAACTTAATTTTTAATTTAGATATTTTTTTGCGCATACCGGCCTTGTATTTATTCAGCTTCTTTAAAAGGCTCTTATTGTTTAAGGCGATTAATTCTGCTGCAAAGATAGCAGCATTCTTTGCCCCTGCCTTGCCAATACTCATACATCCTACAGGAACCCCAGGAGGCATCTGTGCTATAGAAAGGAGCGCATCTAAACCCTTAAGGTTGCTACTCTCAACTGGTATCCCGATAACCGGAAATAAAGTATGCGAAGCAATAACCCCCGGTAAAGCTGCAGACATCCCTGCAGCGGCGATAAAGACCTTTACCCCTCTTTTACTTGCGCCTTCAACATATTTTACTAATTCTTTCGGAGTCCTGTGAGCGGATAAAACTCTTACCTCAAAGGGTATTTTAAGTTCTTTTAAAATATCGACTGTTTCCTTAACTATATTTAAATCTGACTGACTCCCCATAATTATGCTTACCTTACCCATACTATAAACCTCCTACTTATAAAACTTAAAGCCCAAGCGCCTTAAAACCTATATCCTTACGATAGTGTGCTCCTTGAAAACCTATTCCTCCTACAGCCTGATAAGCCTTGGATATAGCGTCCTTTATAGTACTACCTAAACCGCAAACCCCTAAAACCCTCCCGCCTGAAGTTAAATATTCTAACTCCTGCTTTTGGCCAGGATCGTAAATCTTTCTAACTTTAGTCCCGGAATGAAAGACTATTGTTTCTTTTATTTTAGAAACATCATCCAGCCCAAATATTACTTTTTCTTTTTCATAATCTCCGGGGTATCCTTTGGATGCTAAAACAACACAAACGCAATACCGATTATCCCAGATTAAATCTTTTATCCTTGAAAGCCCTCCTTCAGAGGCTGCTAACATTATCTCTACTAAATCTGACTTAAGCCTTGGGAGTATAACCTGCGTCTCAGGATCGCCAAAACGGGCATTAAACTCTAATGCTTTAGGGCCAGAGTCAGTAAGCATAACCCCGGCATATAAAACTCCGCAATACTTAACACCCTCTTTGTTCAGGGCAGATATAGTAGGATTAACTATTCTATCCATAATCTCCTTGAATAAACCAGGCGTAACTATATTAGCAGGAGAATAAGCACCCATCCCCCCTGTATTCGGGCCTAAGTCTTTGTCAAAAACCCTCTTATGGTCTTGAGAAGAAGCTAAGGCAACTGTATCTTTAGAATCTGTGATGACAATAATAGAAGCCTCTTGTCCGACAAGGCACTCCTCAATAATAATCTTCTTTGCAGAATCCCCTAAAACCTTGTCCTCCATTAATAAGGTAACTGCTCTTTTTGCCTCTTCAATACTTTTTGCCACTACCACGCCTTTACCAGCAGCAAGCCCATCTGCCTTAAGAACACAAGGAGTGTTAATCTTCTCTATATACGCCTTTGCCTCTTTGGGGTCATCAAAGACACAAAAAGAAGCAGTAGGTATATTGTATTTTAACATCAGCTCCTTAGAGAATATCTTGCTTGACTCTATTTTTGCGGCTCTTTTAGTAGGCCCAAATATTTTTAAGTTGTATTTTAAAAACTCATCAACAATTCCTAAAGAGAGTGGTACTTCTGGGCCAACTACGGTAAGATCTATTTTTTCTTTTTTAGCAAAATCAAGGAGGCCTTTGATATCCTCTGATTTTATATCAACGCATTCGGCTACCTGAGAGATACCGCCATTGCCAGGAGCACAAAAGACCTTATCAACTAAGCTTGACTGCGCTATCTTCCAACAAAGCGCATGCTCTCTTCCACCTGAGCCAACAACTAATATACGCATATCAATAAAAAGCTACTTATCTTTCTTCTCTTCTTTTCTTAAAGGCAAAACTCCTGCTAACTCCCCGATTACATTTACTAACTCTGTATTAGACGGAATAACTACCTTAGCGTTATTTGCTAAAGACTTCTCTACTGCCTCAAGCCTTCTTAAAATCTGGGCATTGCCAATAAAATACTTTTCTGCGGCTTCATTAACTAACTTTATCGCCTCTGCTTCTCCTTCTGCCTTTAAGATTCTCGCCTGCTTGGTACCCTCAGCCTTTTTAATCTCTGCCCTCTTTTGGCCATCAGCAGCTGTCTCGGTTGCAGTTGCAAAATCTATCGCGGAGATCTTTTCGTTCTCTGCCTTAACTACTTTATTCATCGTCTCTTGGACATCCTTAGGAGGGGCTATCTCTTTTAACTCTGTCCTAACTATCTCTAAGCCCCAGCTTATAGTCTCATCGCATAAAGTCTTATGTAACTCAGCATTAATCTTGCCCCTCTCGCTATTAGCCGACTTTAAAGTAAGGGTACCGATTATATTCCTTAACGTAGTGCGCGCTAAGTTGACTATCTGCCATTGGTAATTATCAACATTATACTGCGAAGCTTTAACATTTGTTTCATCTGATTTCACCTTAAAATAAACCTGCGCGTCAACCCGGGCATTTAAATTATCATTGGTTATAATCTCTTGTGGCTCGGCATCAACCATCTGCTCTGTTGTATTAACTTGATACATATTCTCAATACCCGGTATAATCCAATGAAATCCCGGTTCGGCAAAACGGTTATACTTACCCAGCCTTTCAATTAAGGCCCTATGCGTAGGCCTTACAATCCTTATCCCCATAAGTAAAAACACGATAATAAAAAGAATAATGCCTATAATCATAGATACCTCCTTTTTTATTTTACCCAAAAAGAGAAATTACATTATCTTAACTAACCCTTTGCCCTTAGTAATCTCTCCGATAACCCAACTCTTTAAGCCATGAGTTTTTAATCTACTTATTATATGGCCTGCCTGCTTACAAGAAGCCACTATTATCATGCCTATACCCATATTTAACGTATGATACATCTCCTCTTCAGGCACATTCCCTTTATTTTGAATTAAGCGGAATATCTTCGGCACAACCCAAGAGTTTTTATCTATCTTAGCATCCACGCTCTTAGGCAAGATACGGGCAATCTTATCGTAAAAAGCCCCCCCGGTTATATTAGCTATGCCGGTTATATCAAAATTTTCTAAGCGTAATAAATCTAAAATCGGATTTACATAAATTTTTGTCGGCATAAGCAACTCCTTACTCATACGCCTTACCTCTTTTTGCGACAAAGCCTTCCTTACCAATGAATACCCGTTAGAATGTAGCCCGCTAGACTCAAGCCCTATAATCAAATCCTTAGGCTTTATCCTAGAACCATCTATTATCCTACTCTTTTCAACAATACCGACACAAAAGCCGGCGATATCATACTCCCCTTGCTTGTACATCCCCGGCATCTGCGCTGTCTCTCCACCGATTAAAGAAGACCCTGATTCAATGCATCCCTTAGTTATTCCCTTAACTATATCTATTAATACCTGCCCCTTAAGCTTGCTATAAGCGATATAATCTAAGAAGAAGAGTGGCTTAGCACCAACACAGAGTATATCGTTAACATTCATCGCTACCGCATCTATACCTATAGTATCGTGTTTATTTACTAACTCGGCTATCTTTAGCTTTGTCCCTACGCCATCGCTTGAAGAGACTAAGACAGGCTCTTTATATTTTTCCTTATTAAGCTTAAAAAGGCTACCAAACCCTCCGATACCAGCGAGCACATCTTTAGAAAAAGACCTTCTGGCTATATTCTTTATCTTAGATTTAAAAAGAGTAGCAGCTGCAATATCAACCCCGGATTTTTTATAAGTCAACTTTTTCATGCCTGCCTCCCTGTCCAACAATAGAGGCATAACTTATCCTTGGGCAGGCCAATCGCCTTTATCATATCGGATAACCTCTGGTAGGTTAATGATGTTGCGCCTAAATCCTTGCGGATCCAATTTACCATCTCTTTGTATTCCCTGCTATCTTCGTTAATATACTTCTTTATATCTTTTATATCTTTGCCGTTAATCGCCTTTATTGCTTTACGCGCAGCAAGCTCTTGGATTGAACGGGTTGAGTAGTTGTATTTACAGGGAAAAAGAAGCGGCGGGCAGGCTATCCTTAAATGGATCTCCTTTGCTCCGTGCCGGCGCAATTTATGGATAGTATAGTTTTTTAACTGTGTGCCTCTTACAATAGAATCATCGCAGAAGATAATGCTCTTCCCTTTTATTATCGCGGGGATAGGAATTAACTTCATCTTCGCAATCAAATCGCGCTTCTCCTGTGAAGGAGGGGTGTAACTCCGGTCAAAGCCAGGAGTATATTTAACTAATGGCCTGCGAAAAGGTATCCCTGACTTCATACTATATCCTATTGCATGCGCAGTCCCTGAATCCGGAATCCCACAGACCATATCTGCCTTAACCTTATCGCTCATAGCCAAACATTCTCCACACCGCTCCCTCGTAGATTCTACATTTATATCATCGTAATAAGAGGCGGGAAATCCGGTATAAATCCAAAGATAAGAGCATATCCTATTAGTCTTTCGGCCCTTGTGCTTAATCTTAAGCCCTGACTTAGTTAATAAAACTATCTCCGCGGGTTGAAGGTATTTTACAATCTTATACCCCAAATTTAAAAAGGCCGCACTCTCAGTAGTTACTGCCCAACTTCCGGCGCGCCTTCCTATAATTAAAGGAGTAATCCCTAATTTATCCCTAGCAGCATAGATACCCTCTTTATTAAGAAGAAGTAGGGAACAAGAACCCTTAATCCTATCCGACATCTTTTGAATCCCTTCAGGAATATTCCTACCTGCAATAATCATCTTAGCCACCAACTCAGTAAAGTTTACCTTTCCATTAGTCACCTCGCTAAAAGATTTACCGCTCTTAAACAAATCTTTGGATAGCTTATTTGCATTATTAATAAAGCCGTTTGTAACTATGGCAAAAGGCCCTAGCTTTGAATTAATAACGACCGGCTGCTCATCCCTTGCGCTAATTACGCCTATGCCCATATTCCCTTGCATGCCTTTATAAACACTATAAAACTTAGCCTTAAATTGACTACCACGTATATCATGAATCTTTCTCTGCAATCCCTCCCCAAATACCGCTAACCCTGCAAATTGCGTGCCTAAATGTGAGTGGTAATCCGTACCGTAAAATAAATCTTCATTACAGTTCTTCTTTGATACTACCCCAAAGATACCGCTCATCTATTAACCTCCGTAATTATCTCTTATAAAACCTATCAATTATGCCTACTACCTCTTTAGGCGTATCCGCTAACGAGAAGATATCTAAATCTTTTTTTTCTATATTCCCCTGCTTTAAAAGGGTGTTCTTCATCCAATCCAAAGCGCCCTTCCAATATCGGCTGTCAAATAATATAACCGGAAACTTAGGGATCCTTTTAGTTTGAATCAAAGTCAAGGCTTCAAATAATTCATCCAATGTGCCGTAACCTCCGGGCATGATCACAAATGCCTTGGCATATTTTACAAACATTACCTTTCTTGTAAAAAAATAGTGGAAATCTAAAGAGATATCCACATACTTATTCATCTTCTGCTCACAGGGTATTTGGATATTTAAACCGATGGACTTTCCTCCTGCCGCCTTAGCCCCTTTATTAGCCGCCTCCATTATCCCCGAACCCCCGCCTGTGATAATAGCATAGCCCTTTTTAGCTAATAGGTAAGCTAACTCTTCAGTATATTTATAGGTTTTTTTTTCTTTGGGCGTACGGCTTGAGCCAAATATAGAGACCGCCTTGCCTGTTTTAGAAAGAACCTCAAAACCGTCCACAAACTCGGATATAATCCTAAATATCCTCCAAGGGTCTTCGGAGAGAAAAACATTGCCTAAGATTTTTCTTCCCATACGCCTTAAAGCTCCTTTCTTAAAGAGAACTCTCTAATGCCTTGTCCCAATTTTTATAAAGTGAGGTTAAGGGTTGGTTGATTAGCCCTTCTATTACTAATCTATCCCCGCCGGTTTTGCCGATGACAGAGACCGGGGTTTTATTCTTGCGCGCAATCCGAAGTATATTTTTTACATTACTCTTTTTTGCGCTTAAAATAACTCGCGACTGTGACTCGCCGAATAAAAAAGCATCTTTACGGATTTTTCCTGCCTCTAAATTAATAACTGCGCCGACCTTCTTTTTAGGGTTAGTAATACAAGACTCTGCCAAGGCAACTGCTAAACCACCCTCTGATAAGTCATGTGCTGATCTAACTAATCCTTTTTCAATTGCCTCAAGGGTAGTCTTTTGCACTTTCTTTTCTAAATTTAAGTCAATTAAAGGAGGCTTGCCTCTTTTTAATTTATGAATTATCTTTAAGTATTCGCTCCCGCCTAACTCCTCTTTGTTTATGCCAAGTAAAAGAATAATATCCCCTGAGGATTTAAAATACTGCGTCATTGCTTTATTCTTATCTTTCAATACCCCTACCATGCCTACAATTATAGTCGGGTCAACTGAACCTTTAGGATTTTGGTTGTTAAAACTTACATTACCACTTACTACCGGAGTATTTAACGAACGAGAAGCCTTAGATACGCCTAGGACTGCCTGCTTAAACTGCCAATATACTTGCGGGTTTTCCGGATTGCCAAAATTTATCCCGTCAGTAATTGCTAAAGGCTTGCCTCCGGAACAAACAATATTCCTTGCTGCTTCAGCTACTGCTATTACCCCTCCGTTAAAAGGGTCTAAATAACAATAAGTAGAGTTACAATCAGCAGCTGCAGCAATTGCCTTCTTAGTCTTTGGGACTAAAATCACCCCTGCATCAGACCCACAAGGAACAATGGTATCTTTAGCAAGTTTTGAATCTGAATGCTTAAAGACCCACCCCTTTCCGGCTAATGTAGGATTCTTTAGCAACTTTATAAGTATAGCATTTAGATTCTTGGGCTCCTTTATCTTCTTTAAGTCTAATTTATTTACCCTATTTAAATATTTAGGGCGGGAAGTTTTTCGTTTATAGACCGGTGCTTCAACTAAAGCCTTTGCCGGGACTTCTGCTACGGTTACCCCGCTCTCTTTAATGCGTACCCTACCGTCATCAGTGACCCTTCCGATAATATCGGCAGGAACCTTCCACTTGGCAAGAATCTTTTTAACTGTATTAAGTTTACCCTTACTTACAATCGCAAGCATCCTCTCCTGAGATTCAGAGAGCATAACCTCATAAGCATTCATCCCTTTTTCTTTTCTGGGAACTAAGGAGATATCGATCTCTATCCCGGTATTAGCGTTGTAAGAAGTCTCGGCTATAGAACATATAAGCCCGGCAGCTCCCATATCCTGCATCCCTAAGACTAAATCTTTAGACATAAGTTCAAGGCACGCCTCTCTTAAGATACGCCCCATCCTAGGGTCTCCTATGGCAACGGCAGAACTTTTACCCTTAGATTCTTTATCTATAGCTTTGGAAGCAAAGGCAGCCCCGGCAACTCCGTCTCTCCCGGTTGCCCCACCTAAGATAAGCACAAAATTGCCTACGCCTGTTGCCCGAGCCTTGATTATATCTTTGGTTTTTAACACACCTACTGCCATAGCGTTAACTAAGGGGTTACCTTCAAAAGACTCATCAAAATAAACCTCGCCTCCTATTACCGGGATACCGGTAACATTAGCATAATCTGTAAAGCCTTTAACTATATTTTTAAAAAGAAACTTAACCCTTTTCTTTTGTAAACTCCCTAGACGCAAAGAACCAAGGAGAGCTATCGGCCGGGCGTTCATGGTAAAGATATCGCGCATACAGCCTCCTCCTCCTGTAGCAGCTGCCTTATAAGGCTCAACTGCTGAAGGATGATTATGCGACTCTATCTTAAATGCTACTCCCATCCCATCGCCGATATCTACTACCCCTGCGTTTTCTCCCGGACCCTGCACAACCTGCTTTCCTTTAGTTGGAAATAATTTAAGTACAAGCTTTGAGTTTTTATAAGAACAATGCTCGCTCCACATCGCGGAGAAAAGCCCAAGCTCAGTATAGTTTGGCTTACGCTTCAAGCACTCCTTAATCATCTTATACTCTTTTAAAGTCAGGCCTTCTTTTTTAACTATCTCATTAGTCACAACTATATCCACAGACATTAAAACTCCCTTTGCATAAGACAAAAAGTAAACAATTTAATTAAATCAAAAAGATTTAGAAAATTTTGGCAGGGGTAAAAACCTATAGCCCAACCCTATGAAAAATTTTACCTACTTGGCGTAAATAATAGTTTAAATCAAAAATCTTATCTAAATCTTTTTCGCTTAAATATTTTAATAAGCCTTTCTCTAAGAGGAGGCTATCTTTAAAGTTTGTTCCGTCTTTCCAAGTACGCATTGCCGCTCGCTGGACAATATCATAAGCTTCAACCCTTGATAACCCTGACTCCATAAGTTTTAAAAGCACTCTTTGCGAGAATATCAAGCCCTTAGTTTTAATTAAATTCACCATCATATTCTCAGGATAGATAACCATGCCCTCAATAACCTGAATAAATTTATTCAGCATATAATCTAATGCTAAAGTTGAATCCGGAATAATTATCCTTTCAACCGAAGAGTGCGAAATGTCCCGCTCATGCCAAAGAGAGATATTCTCCATTGAAGCTAAGGCATTGCCTCTTAAAAGGCGCGCTAAGCCACAGATACGCTCACAGATAACCGGATTGCGTTTATGCGGCATAGCTGAGGAACCTTTCTGCCCCTTGCCAAAGGGCTCTTCTACCTCTAATACTTCTGTGCGCTGAAGATGCCTTATCTCAGTTGCAAACCTCTCCAAACTAGAGCCTATAATTGCTAAGCTCGTCATAAAGGCTGCATAAGCATCCCGCTGGATTATCTGGGTGGATATCCTTGCCGGCTTAAGCCCCAGCTTCCTACATACATAGCTTTCTACTTCCGGCCCGATATTAGCAAATGTCCCTACAGCTCCAGATATTTTGCCGACGGACACCCCTTCTTTAGCTAACTTAAGGCGCTCTAAATTACGCTGCATCTCATCATAGAAAAGCGCTAACTTCAATCCAAAGGTAGTCGGTTCTGCGTGAACTCCGTGGGTACGCCCTATGCAGGCGGTATCTTTATATCTTTTAGCTTTCTTGGCTAAAACCTTTAAGAGCTTCTTTATGTCATCAATCAAGATATCCGAGGCTGCCTTTAATTGCACGCCAAGAGTAGTATCTAAGATATCGGATGAGGTAAGGCCAAGGTGTAGGTATTTAGCGTCGCTTCCTATATATTGGGCGACATTATTAACAAAGGCCACTACATCATGTTGTGTCTTCTCTTCAATCTTCTTAATCCGGGGTATATTGAATTTGGCTTTCTCTTTAATCCTTTTAACTGCTTTTAGGGGGACCTTCTTTTGTTTGGCTAATGACTCTAAGGCGAGTATCTCAATGGCAAGCATTGTCTTAAACTTAAACTCCTCCTGCCATATCTTAAGCATCTTAGGTAGGGAATAACGTTCAATCATATATCCTCCAAGGTCTTTTTCAAGAAACCTTATTATAGCAAAAAAATATCTTTTGGTAAATAAAATTAACTTAGCATTCCAGTCAAATAGATTAGAGAAGGTATTTATGTACGGTAAGCAAAAACCAACTGGCTGAGCCGGTCAGGTAAGAATACATTCCGCGGCCTTCTGAATTAAAATATTCCGGCAGGCAGGGATAGATTTTACTCTTTTTAGTATCTACGCTTAAATTATAAAGAGAGCATAAAGCCTTGAGGGCTTCTTTTTTAAAGCCTCTTGAAAAAAGTGCATAGGCGTAAATTATTACCATATGAGAAAAAACCGCTCCGTTCTCTTTATCTCCATAAGAAAATGAAAATGCGCGGCCTAAGTTATGCTCTTCTCTTCCAAAGTCGGTATTTAAACGATACCCGCCAAGCTCTTTGTCAAAAAGATATTTTTCTATATTTTTGATTATCCTTTTTATCTGCTCATCCGTTGCTACCCCAGATAATATTGCAAAGGCCTGGGTTTGTAGCATCATCCTTATCTTGCCCTTAACCTTCCCTTCAACGCGCGCTTTCTTATTGTCATAATAGCCGTTAAAAAAACCCTCTTCTATCCAAGCTCTTCTCCTTATATCTTTAATCATCCAGTCAGCTTTTTCCTCTAAGGATTTAATTAAGGTAGCGCAATCTATGCTTACAGTTTTACCGCTAAGCCCGTTTGATACTCTTGTGAAATAATCATTGAGTATCTTTTGTTTTGCTTTTATATCGCCGTAGCCGCATCTTTTAAAAAGTTCCTTCATCTCGGAAAAAAGATTCACCCTTTTTCCCCCCAGCCTTCTTAAAAGCTCGGCTAATCTTTTAAGGTTGCTTGCATACATACAGCTAAAAGCTATACTCTCTCCATATTCATACGCCATATCTAAGCCATCATTCCAATCCGCTCCTTCAAGGCGGATATAGTTATGCTCCCCTACATTATAAAACTGAGTAAGATTTTGCAGTATAAGATGCTCTAATATAGTCCCTTTATACTTACACTCCTTCCAAGCGCGGTTTATCTTACGTGAACGGAATATATGTTGGTCGCTAAAGTAACCGCTCTTCTCAAATAATACTTTTAAATCATTAAACTCCTCAATATAAAACTCGGTTGTCAACAAAGGCCATACCCCATGATCCATCCAGACCCTGGCTATATCATTGCGATCAGCGATAAACTCTCCCGGGTTTTTACCGATAATAGTGGCATTAGACCCGTCAGGCCTTATCCCGGAAAAATTATTTATCAAGATACTGCGCACCTCTTTAGAGCCACTTAAGATTAACCCTAAACAATCCTGCCATAAATCGCGCCAACCCCTTCCGCCTTTGCCATAATCAAAATCCGGTAAAAAGGAACACCCGTATATTTTTCTTAAAAAAGGCTGTATATTGACCCACTTAAGCCAATTATCAAATTCCTTATCTTTGTTAAAAAACTTAACTGTACCTGCTTTTTTTTGCCAATACAACTTTGTCTTTTCTAAAGAGGCTTTGACCTTTTTAAGGCTCTTAAAATTACTTATAGCCCTTGTAATATCCGTATAATTCTTGGTAATCCCCATTACTACAATATAAGATACCTTCTCATTAGGCATTAAGGTTTTTTCTCTAAAACGTAAGGCCCCCATAGATTCTTTGCCTTGGATATTAGTATTTTGCGGCAACTTATTCTCTAAAATACTCTCCGGAGATTCTAAATCTCCAGAGTCTCCACAAAAACCATCCTGTGTAGGGTAAATATACTGCGGGGCACGCCCATCTTCATCCCAACCTAATACAAAATAATAGTTTTTATTAGGGATGTGCCCTGCCTCATCAAATGAGAGAGTAGGCTTTAAGACAACCCCAAACTTTTCAAGCTTTATGCGTTGCAGTAAAGAGGTAACATGCCTATGGTCGCGTGTATTATTTGCCCCCCTTGCATAGATAGGAATAGCCGCAGTAGGAATAATGCTTATTTTTTTAGAAGAGGTATTGGTAAGGGTTACCTGCATTATTTCAAGAGGCTCTCCTGCTGAAGGGACAAATGAGAGTATTTGACTTCTTATCCTAAGCCTCTTATTTTCTCTTGCAACTTTTTGCCAAAGTAGCCCCGCCTCAAGTTTAAACTTATCCTCTTTAATGGTTTTGATATCTTTAGAAACTCCTGTTGCAGACCAAACCTTACCCTTATCAAAGTAGACCCAGAAATTACGGGAGAACCTTGAATTAATAAGGTCAATACGCGAGACAGGAGGCAATAGAAAAGAATCCTGCCCGGATTTTATATCACCGCGTAAATCAGGGGTTATAGAGGACATTATCCTTTCATTACAAAGAGGAAGATAAAGTGTTCGTATTTTATCTGCCCCATCCCAAACAAAGCTTCCGTTATTATCAGTAAATTTATAGCTCATCATTTCCATGGAGAATTAAGTTACCATACTTAAGGTAATTTTGCAATACTCTTATGCTAAAAGCTTATTTCTTTACAAAAATGGCCTTTCTTTTTTTGAAAGGCCATTCTTTAAGCTCTTATTTAATTCTAATAAATTTAGATTTTACCTTTTTTAATTGCAGTTTTTAACCAGTTAATATCGTCTAGCCCTATAAGGTTATCAGGCAATTTAGGCTCTCCCATAAACTGAACTCCGGCCCTATATTTAATATCGCCTTCTTTCCTACACCAGATAAGTTTCGCTGACCCGCCGTAAAAATAATCTCCGTAAGCAAAGGTTATTTTCAGCTTAGTCCCAATAGGGATAAAATCATGGGCTATGAAGGATAATCCATCCGGGCTTATATTATGGAGTACGGAAGAATAGACTTTAGGGTTACCAAAAATTTCATATTTTATCTGTGATTCATTTGGAATCCTTATATACTTTCTTCTTTCTCTCACAGAACCAATTTTACCTTTATTTTAGAAATCAAACAAGAAATAAAATCAGCAGTTAAGCAAAGATTCTTTCGCACTTTTGTTCTAAAGTATATTCTTTTAGGCAACATTAAAGGTGCGAAAGATATTTTACATTATTGTATCCTCAGCTCCTTGGTATCAATCACCCAATTTTACTTCCACTAAATGCTCTGTGCGGTCATCAACAAGCCGCACAGCCATCTCCTCCTGCTCAATACCATCTATCTTAATAGATACTACCTTATCCGAAGAGCCTGTGCATAAAAAAGTAATATGATAGAAGGTTTCCCTGTACTTATAATGAAGCTTCCAAGAAACCCAATCTACAGGAAGGCACGGTTTAAAATAAATTTTATCTACATCAAGGCAGATCCCTAATAGATACCTGACAATAAGCTGGTACATCCACGAAGCAGAGCCTGTATACCATGTCCAGCCTCCGCGTCCTGTGAGCCCGAAAGAAGAATAAACATCAGCCGCTGTCACATATGGCTCTACCTTATAAACAGCGCACTTATCCGCTGTATCGCAATGGCGTATTGGATTAAGCATATTAAACAACCCCCAAGCTCTCTTTTTATCCCTTAAAATAGCGAAAGCAATCGCCATCCAAGCTGCGGCATGCGTATACTGCCCGCCGTTTTCTCTTACTCCCGGCACATAACCTTTGATATACCCCGGATTTAAGGAGGATTTATCAAAAGGAGGAGTGAATAATTTTACAAAGGCACGCTCATTATCAACGAGCTGTTGATACGCTTGAGACATTGCAATTTCTGACCTATTTTTTTGTGCTGCCTTTGAAATAACTGACCATGACTGCGGGATAGAATCAATTCGGCATTCGCTATTTAAAAATGAACCTAACGGTTCTCCATTGTCAAAATAGGCACGGCGATACCACTTGCCATCCCACCCATATTCTTCAATATTTTTCGCAAGCTTCTTGGCTTCCTGAGAACATAACAATGAGAAATCATTATCTTTACGTTCTTCTGCTATCTTTGACATTGACTCAAGGATATCGTAAAGAAAAAACGCAAGCCAAATACTCTCACCCTTGCCTTCATGCCCAACTAAATTCATCCCGTCATTCCAATCCCCGCTTCCAATTAAAGGAAGGCCATGAACGCCAAACTTTAAAGCTCTTTTTACGCTTAAAACACAATGTTCATAAAAGGTTCCCGAATGAGTAGAAACTCTCGGAATATCACAATGGGCTTCTTGCCCCTCTTTTAGGTCCGGGCCTTCTAAAAACCCGATCTTTTCATCTAAAATTCCCGTATCTCCTATTGCCTTAATATACAAACAAGCCACAAACGGGAGCCATAAATAATCATCCGAACATTTACTCCTGATACCACGCCCGGAATATGAATGCCACCAATGTTGGACATCTCCTTCTTTAAATTGGCGCCCCGCGCAAATTAGTAAATGTTCCCGAGTCATTTCAGGCTTTGAATGAATCAGGGCCATTACATCCTGAAGTTGATCCCTAAATCCAAAAGCGCCACTAGATTGGTAAAATCCGCTGCGGGCCATAAGGCGGCAGCTGATAATTTGATACTGCAGCCAACCGTTTACAAGAAAGTTTAATGAAGTATCCGGGGTTTCCACATACACAATCCCTAAAGTCCGCTTCCAGTATTCCCACACCCTGCTTAACTCATAATGTACTGCTTCAATATTATTAAAACGCAAGGCCAGATTACGCGCGTCTTCCGGAGACATTCCCGAACCAAATGTAAATACAACTTCTTTTTGCTCGCCGTCTGCAAGCTCAATTTTAATCTGTGTGGCAGCGCACGGATCCATACCAGCGCCTACTTTTCCTGAAAGCTCCTCTTGTTGCATCGCGTAAGGAGAAGCCATTGTTCCGTTCCTTCCGATAAATTCAAGCCTATCTCCGGTTATAAACCGGGCTGCTTCATTAGTATCTAAAAAAACTACTCTATTTGAAAATTCCTTATTAAAAGGGTTACGGGCAAACAAAACGCCGGACTTAGGGTCAACCTCTGTTACAATATGCATATGATACTTATCCCGTAAAACTCCCATCACTAACTCATAATACACGCTTACAGAAAGGCTTCTTCTGCGCCCGGAAATATTTTTAATTTTCAATAATGAAAACTTAACAGTATCTTCTAAGGAAACAAACTGTGTTAACTCTGAAGTAATCCCATTTTCAGTATGTTCAAAAACGCTATAACCAAATCCATGCCGCGAAGTATAGGCGGTTTTGCCTTTTGCGGGGAGTGGAGTCGGAGACCAAAACCAGTTACTCTCTTCATCACGGATATAAATCGCCTCTCCGGAAGCATCAGTAACAGGATCATTCTTCCAGGGCGTTAAACGAAACATGTAAGCGTTCTCACTCCAAGTATAAGCGCTTCCGCTTTCAGAGATAAGCGTGCCAAAGTACTTATTCGCCAATACATTCACCCATGGTGCAGGAGTGATATTTAAAGCTGAGGTTGTAATTATGTATTCACGGCCGTCTCCGGTAAAACCACCCAATCCGTTAAAAAAAACAAGGTCGGAGCGCTCAGCCGGTCCTTTTAATTTATCTTGATGATTATCTTCTCCATATTGAATCAAAGAAGATGGGGCAAGTTTAGGATATTTCACATCCTCCATCTGCTCAGCTAAAGTACCCCTACGGTCAGAAATAACAATTCGCGCCGCTGTTTGAATAAAAATTTTATCCTCTTCCGGCATCTGGTCTGCCCGCCTTACAAAAACTCCCACGCGCCGGCCGGATATTTTTTTAACACTTGCCGCTATTAACTCATTAATCCTATCCCCTAAGCTATCGCGGTAAACAGAGCTATCCTCGTTCCAAATAATAAGGTCAACTGCAAGGCCTTTCATATTCCAATAAGCATACGCTTGCATCATCTGCGCGACAAGATCAATGTTTTCCCGATTTTCAATTCTCACAAGGACAATCGGAAGATCCCCTGAAATACCATAACCCCAAAGATCTGATTCTCCCCGGGTATTCCGCTGCAAAATACTCGCATTCGCCCGCCAGAAAGGATTCGCATACAAAATAGCGCTTGCCAACCTTCCATAAAGTTGAGCATCAACCTCAGTTACATTAATTTGCTGCAAGGCAACCTGGCCTTGAGTCCAAGCCAGGTTAAAAATACGGTCAGAGAGATTTTTGTCCCTGTATTTTTCTATAATCCTCTGGGCGGATTCCCTGCTCTGGCATGAGCCGGTTACATAATCAATCACTGCTGATTCTCCCGGAGCCAGCTCTAGACGGCTTCGTATAGAAACAACCGGGTCAAGTACCGAGCCTTCGCTATTTGAAAGAGAGCCGGGTTTATCCATAGCTAAAGGAGATGCGGTTGTGCGCCCCCGGCCGATAAACTTACTCCTATCTGTTTCATAAGAAGCTTCTTTTAAGGCGTTCCCATGAACTGCCATTAAATGTAAGACCAAAGGAAATGTTTCTTTTTGGTCGCGAGGACGGCGACGACAAAGAATAGCCTGATAAGGTTTGATTATTTCTGTTTCAATAAACAAGTTGCTGAATGCCCGGTGCACCTGATCGCTTGCGGGATAATTTAAAACCACTTCCGTATAACTAGTTACTTCAATAATACGCCTACGGGAAGAGCAATTGGAAATTGTCACACGGCGTAATTCTACATCCTCTTCCGGAGAAACCGCAATCCTAGTATGCGTTTCAATTTGATTATCCATACGCTCAAACTCAACCCAAGCTTCAGAGAACAAAGCTTTATAATGCTTAGGTTTTTTAAGGGTTGGCTGATATGCTGATGACCAAAATTTACCAGTCTCTACATCAGAAAAGTAAACAAAGGTACCTTGATTATCGAGTGCCGAATCTTCGTTCCAACGCGTTATAGCTAAATCTTTACACCGGCTATAGCCTCCTCCGGAATTAGTGACCATAACATGGTAGCGGCCGTTAGAAAGCGTATGAACCTCAGGCACAGGGGTATGCGGGGTTGTAAAAATGCGTAAAAATGCTTCCCGTTCACCAACCTTCTTGAGCATCCCAACCACTTCAAAATCATAAAGAAACGGCTCAGAAGCAGGCACTTTCTCCTGTAAAAGAAGCTCAGCTGATTTAAATATCGGTTCTGCAAAAAAACGCCTTTGCATAGGCCGGCCTAAAAGAGTATACGCAAGAGCCAATAAGCTCATACCCTGATGATGAGCCATATATGTTTTTACAACAACATGGGTTTCATCTGTTGTAAGGCGGGAAGGGGTAAAATCTAACGCTTCATACAAACCGAAAAAACCTCCCGCGCCTTTTGTAAATAACCGTTGAAGATTATCAAATGCTTTTTTAGGTTCAATCATTAAAGCCAACATCGAAGCATAGGGAGCTACAACCAAATCATCAGCAAGTCCCCGCTTAAAGCCCATACCCGGAACTCCGAATGAACGATACTGATACTCTTTATTAATATCAACCTTATTATAACAAGATTCGGAAATACCCCAGGGAATATTATTTTTTGTCGCATACCGGATCTGGCCGTTTACCGCGGCTTTACAGGTCTGAGCTAATAAGCTTCCCTCATAATTCGGCATTACTAATAAAGGCATCAAATATTCAAACATTGACCCTCCCCATGAAACAAGAATAGGCTCCCCTTCGATTTTCGTAATTAAGCGGCCAAGTTTAAACCAGTGATCTTGGGGCATCTTACCTTGGGCTATCGCAACAAAACTACAAAACCGCGCCTCTGATGCCAATAAGTCATAACAACCACTATCAATCTTATGCTTATCAACATTGTATCCGATTGACAGAAGGTGGTTATCCTTATCGTATAAAAATTCATAATCAATATTAGTAACTTCTGCGCACCTTAATATAATGTAATCAATGGCTTTAATTCTTTCGGCTGACCGTGTACCGGCGATTTTAATCGTTTCCTGTAATTTTAAAAACCATTCACGGGCACCTCTTACCCTGTCCTCTGCAATCCGTATATCTTTTATTATCTCTTCAATAAGCGGAACTAGCTTATGCTCTAAGCTTGCAACATCCTTAAGGGGGGGAATCTCATCTAAATGCCGAAGAATCTCTCTAACCTGAAAAAGATTCTTACGCTGCCGCTCATCTTCCGCATCCCACAACCCGGGCATTTCCGGCTCAAGAAGGGCCCATGGGGCGATAAAAGCAATATCTTCTAAAAAATCATAACACTGCCGCTCAAAAGCCTTAGCCCATCTCTTAGCATCTTCATAATCTTTTTCTTCCAAAAACGGCATAATTTTTGAAATATCAATTAATAGCTGGCGTAAAAGCGCATATACCTGAGAAAGATAAACGGAAGAACCCTCATTATCCCTCCGAAACTGCCCTATTTTTTCAAAAAGGAGATGTAATGCGGAAGAAATCTTTTCTTCCTTTTTCTTGCGGCCTGTAACGCTTTGCAAAAGAACCCTTAAGGTAGTTTCTAATCCGTCAAATATATTCAAGGAGACAATCTTTTGATTTTTCATCTCCATAAGCCCGTTGCGTAGGATAATCAAAGAGCCCACCAAATTCCCGCTGTCCACAGAAGAAACATACAAGGGTAGCAATGGCTTAAGTGTCTGCGTATCATACCAATTGTAAAAATGCCCTCTGTATTTTTCCATAACATTTAAAGTATCAAATGTTTTCTCCGCTCTGTTAAACATCCTCCCCATTGAAAGATACCCAAAATCATAGGCTGTTAAGTTTGCAAGAAGCGCAAAACCGATATTTGTCGGAGATGTCCTATGCGCTAAAGACCTAACAGGCTCCTCCTGAAAATTATCTGGCGGCAGCCAGTTATCTTCTTTAGTTATCAGTTCTTCAAAAAATGCCCAGGTTTTTCTGGAAAGGTTTTTAAGTATATTAATCTGCTCTTCGGAAAGCTGAGCTTTCTCTAAAACCGAAGCCCTGCTTATTAAACAGGCTATTACCGGAGAAACAAACCAAAGGCATAGAACAATTAAAGTCAGCCAATTTTGATGTGAAAATAATACAGATAAAAACAAAAAGAAAAATACAGACGTAAACGGAATATGCCACATCTGTTTATAATAATCTGGAATTTTACTTAAATAGAGACTGTCGGTTTCAAAAAAAGTTCGCCATTTTAAGAGTTCCTTACGGGATACAAACATTCTCCATAAAGTTAATGTTATCGCGTCTAAAGAACAAAACGCTTCGTATAAAAGAAAAATAAGCGAAAAGAAAAATCTAAGTATATTTTTTTTAAATAAGGATAAGACTAGCTCAATATGGGTACGAAAGGTCAAATGTTCAGGTTTTCTTAAAATCTCCGCCATAAACATCGGCAATATAGGCAAAGCAAGCAAGGTAATAACAAAACCCGTCCAGGCCCATGCTGAACGGAAAGAGACCCACCCAAACAAAAGAAGAAAAACTGCCGCTAAAGGTACAAGGCTGCGCCTTAGATTATCTGCGATTTTCCATTTTGACAAAAATGAAATAGGATTTTTAACTCGTATCCCTCCTTTACCGGGGACTACGGAAAATACCCAACGAAAGATCTGCCAGTCTCCGCGTATCCAACGGTGCCTGCGGCTTGAGTCTTTAAGATAAGAGGAGGGGTAATTTTCATAAAACTGCACATCTGTTACAAGCCCTGACCGGGCATAACATCCTTCTAAAAGATCGTGGCTTAAAATAAGGTTTTCCGGAAGCCGGCCTCCGATGGATTTTTCAAATGCGTCCACATCATAAAGCCCCTTCCCCACAAAAGATCCTTCAAAGAAAAGATCCTGGTACACATCAGATACTGCTTTCGTATAAGGATCAATTCCAACATCGCCACCGAAAATCCTTACAAACAATGAAGGGTTCTCCCCGGGATAACCGGATTCAATCCGTGGCTGAAGAATTCCATATCCTGAAACTATCCGCCCTTTTTTTTCATCATAAACCGGACGATTTAACGGGTGTTCAATCACTCCAACTAAGTCTCTCACCGAATTACGGGACATTTTTGTATCCGCATCCAAAGTAATAACATATTTTACCCCTTTAAGCCTTTGCGAATCTCCGAGAATTACACTAAACTCACTCTCTCCTCTTCCGCGAAGAAAAGCGTTTAAATCTTGCAGTTTGCCTCTTTTACGCTCATACCCCATCCATACCTTTTCTTTTTCATTCCATCTGCGGGGCCGATGAAGAAGAAAAAAACTGCTCTCTTTTTGCCGGCGATATTTATGATTTAACCGTTCAATACCTGAGATAACCTGCTTTAAAAGCGCTTCATCTTCCGGCATGACTTCTTGCTCTGCGTCGGAAAAATCAGTCAAGAGAGCAAAATCAGCATTAGCGTCAATATTCGCCAGGTATCGAACCTCAAGGTCCTCAAGAAGAGAATTAATCGCCTCAAAATTACTAAGCATACAAGGAACCACCACTAAAGTACGAGCATCTGCGGGAATTCCTTCTGAAAAATCCATCCGAGGAAGATTTTGGGGTTTCACAAGCATCATAGATACCCAATTCACCAAAGAGACTATAGTTTGACTGGTAACAAACAAAAGCGATATGGAGAATAAGAAAAACCATGGTAAATCCAAAACCATCCTTGGTTGAACCCTGCTTAAAACAACCACGCTTACAGTTGGAGTCAATAAGAGAACCGAGCCAAAAAATAAAATTGAGGACAAAAAAGTTTTTTTTGCTTCCAGTTGCTGATTAAAAGTTAAACGAAGGCCTAAATGCCGGCAAAGAACCTCCAAGCCCCGGTCAATAAGATAAAAACCCACGTGCGCTGTTACATGGCTGGCCCCTTTTTCTGTTTTTGCCTTATTAGCAAGCTGAATAACACGTTTTGCTATCTCGCCCTCCGGCAGCTTGCTTCTTAGAGAGAACCTTTCAACAGAATGCCTGTAGCGGTCGCGGGTTGCAAAAGACATCCGGCTGTAATGTCCTGATGGATCCTGATTTAAAATTTTTTCAACTATACTAAGCGATTCAACAAAATCACACCAATCTGTAGTCCCTAGAAAACGTAAACTTCCGATAGTATTTGCGGTTGAAACCTGATTAGCTGCTTGTTTTTGGCTGATTGAACGGATAATTTTATCAAGATTACCTCCTTGTTCTAAAAGCTTTTTTTCAAGCCATAGGAAAAGGATGCTAAAAGCATGCGTTTGGCCGTGCAAACGCCTCATGAACTCAGCAACAAAAGTATCGGAAAATTGCTGATTCGCTTTTGACATTGCCCCGATTTCAAGAATCATCGCATCAGTATCTTTAACCGGGGTTTTAAGAATTCGTGTTGCCCAATAATTTGCCTTATCTCTTTCGGCATAAGAGACGATCAAGCGGGAAGATATGCGCCTTAAATTTTCTATAAGGGCTAACCTTAACATTATCGGAAAAGCCCACAATTCACCGAGTTTTAGATGACGTACAGTTTGATAAGATGCGATATATTCTGTAAGCCTCTCCTTGTCTAAACATCCGTCGCTATGAGAAACTACCTCCATAGCAATTTCATAGACGCACGGATAATCTAAGAACGGCCCTTCAGAAACATGAGGAAGCCCCTGAATATAATCTTTTGGGAGATATTTTTGCGCCAGCCTTATCTGCTCTTCAATAAGAAAATAGTTATCCAGAAGCCATTCTCCGGTAGGAGTAATTCTTGTTTTTGATTTATCGGCTTTTTTAAGGATATTTTGAATGTGGTTTAAAACCTCTTCATTCTCTTTTAACCGGCGCAATAGCTTATCCCTGCCTTTTTTATAATAAGCAAGGTGCCTTTCTGCTAAACTTTTAGCGTGCCCCTTTAACTGCTCTATATTAAAAAGTTCAGAGCGGAATATTTTTTCTTCATCCGGGCTTTTTTTAACTGCAAAAAACCCTAATCGTAGTTTACCGGATACAAACCAATTATGAATTAATTTTTTGACCAACATCCCCCCTTTTTTATTATTAAATATTATACCTTAACTTCTTAAGTAAAACAAGGCATAGCCCCTACGGTAGAGAAAGTCACTATTTTTCGCGTAACTCTTTGGCACGTGCGGATATAAAAATAGCCCTGATTAGGCTTACTAATCAGGGCTAAATTTATCTCTCAATCTGGGTTCCGAGAGAATTATGTGGTTGCGGGGGACTGATTTGAACAGTCGACCTCAAGGTTATGAGCCTTGCGAGCTACCAGGCTGCTCCACCCCGCGAAACTTTTTAAAAGAACAGTACTTTTATTATAACACTAATTTCTATCAAGTAAACAAAAGATTTACCTTTTTTTCTTCTGCGGGACTATCTTAATCGGGATTTCTCCTTTTCTTACTACCCCCATCTTCTCCCGCGCTATCCTCTCTTGATATATCGGGTCGCTATCCAACCTTTTTAACTCCTGATGTAAAAGCGCATTTTCAATGTTAAGGCGGCGAATCTTATCCTCAAGGTCTTTATTTTTATCCCTTAACCCCTGCATCTTAGAAAACCCGGGGATAAATAATATCAATAGGGCCACAGCAACAATAAAATAACCTAAAGCATTCCTTAAGGTAGATAGCATTTACTTCCTAAAGGTTTTCCCGGCGTAAACCGCCTCAGGCCCTAACTCCTCTTCAATCCTTAGGAGTTCATTGTATTTACAGAGCCGATCAGTGCGCGAGAGCGAACCAGTCTTAATCTGCCCGCACCCTAACGCTACTGCCAAGTGTGCTATGGTAGTATCCTCTGTTTCACCTGAACGGTGAGAGATAACTGCTTTATAATTATGTTTCTTTGCAATATTAACCGCCTCAATTGTTTCAGTAAGAGAACCTATCTGGTTTACCTTTACTAAGATAGCATTACCAATCTTCTCTGCTATGCCTTTTTTAAATATCTTCGGGTTAGTAACAAAAACGTCGTCCCCTACAAGCTGCATCTTATCCTTTAACTTCAAAGTCATCTCCTTCCAACCCTGCCAATCATGTTCTGAAAGCCCGTCTTCTATTGAGATAATGGGGTAGCTTTTTTGCCACTCTTCGTATAAACTTATTAAATCTGCCGCACTCTTTTGCGCGCCGTCAAACTGATACTTTCCGTCTTTGCAAAAAGAGCTCGCCGCGCAATCTAAAGCTAAAAACAAATCAACTCCCGGCTTATATCCTGATTTTTCAATTGCCTGAAGAATTAAATCTAATGCCTTACGGTTAGACTCTAAGTTAGGAGCAAAACCACCCTCATCCCCCACTGCAGTAGAGAGCTTGTTAGATTTAAGCAAAGACTTTAAGTTATGAAACACCTCGCAAGCCATACGCAACGCTTCGCTAAAATTAGGCGCTCCAACAGGCATAATCATAAACTCCTGAATATCTAAATTATTATCCGCATGCATCCCGCCATTTAAGATATTCATCAAAGGGACAGGCAAAAGATTAGCCTTGCCTTGGCTTAAGAATTTATACAATGGCTTTTTTTCAAATACCGCCATTGCTTTAGCAACAGCCATAGAGACACCTAATATAGCATTGGCCCCTAAGTTCGCCTTATTCTCTGTCCCGTCTAATTTTATTAAAAGAGCATCAATCTCATTAAAATCAGGCACCAAACCCTCTATTTTTGAAGCTATTGTAGTATTAACATTTTCTACTGCCTTTAACACTCCTTTACCTAAATAACGCTTTGCATCCTTATCCCTTAACTCTAAGGCCTCATTATCCCCGGTTGAAGCTCCGGAAGGGACAGCTGCCCGGCCTAATACCCCATTATCTAGAATAACATCTACCTCTACCGTAGGATTACCTCTTGAATCAATTATCTCACGGGCTAAAACCTTTTTAATCTTTGCCATTAGTATCCTCCTTAAAAAAGATATTCTGAATTGTTTTTTAGCAGGAAGTATATTATACATACCCTAAATACTACGTCAAGGGAAATAAGCTTTTTACTCCCAAAAAAGATTGACTAACCTAAGCGCTTGACAAAAAGGGGGACAGCTACTTTTAATAAAAAGTAGCTGTCCCCATCTTAATCAAAAAGGTTGACTAACTTAAACCCTTATGCTATCTTACAACTAATAAAGTAATACCTACTTCCATAAACCTTCAGGAGATAATATGACTTGGAAAAAGTTTAAATTTCACCTTAAATTACATTGGATAAAAGTACTTGTTTCTATTATTCTTATTGCCTTAGCTATCTCACTTATCATCTTAATCATCAAAGGCATCCGCGCTTGGAACGAATCCGAATCTTACCTTAGACAATCACAGTTAGCAATGATACCTTTGCAACTTTATCTACAGGTAGTAATGGCGCTTATCTTCGGCGTAGTTTATACCTTTATGTGGTATTGGCTCTTTATGAAACGCGGAGCTCAATCCTTTACCCAAACAAGCAAAAAATCAGTAGCCGGAGAGAGTGTCGGAATTACTTGGGATGATGTAATCGGAATGGATGAGGCCAAAGAAGAGGCATTAGAGGTAGTTAAGCTTATCAAAGACCGCGCTCAACTACAGCGTATCGGAGGAAAAATTTTAAGGGGTATCCTTATGCTCGGTCCTCCGGGATGTGGCAAGACTTACCTTGCTAAGGCAATCGCTACCGAAGCAAAACTCCCATTTATAACTATGTCCGGCTCTGAGTTTGTAGAGATGTTTGTGGGTGTTGGTGCAGGCAGGATACGCTCGCTATTTAAGCGCGCCCAACAATTAGCAGAATTAGAAGGAGGATGCCTAATATTTATTGACGAGATTGATGCAGTAGGAGCACAACGGGCTATGGATAAAGGCTTTGGAGGCACAACAGAACATAATACTACATTAAACCAGCTCTTAGTAGAGATGGACGGCTTAAAAGAAAAAGATTATAATATCGTCCTTATCGGCGCAACTAACGCCCAAGAAAAAGTCCTGGATGAAGCGCTCCTTAGGCCCGGAAGGTTTGACCGTAAAATATACGTGGATAAGCCAAACCTTGATGACCGGCAAAAATTATTCTCTTATTACTTAAGTAAAGTAAAATACGACCCGCAAGACCTTAAAATTGAGCGCCTCGCCCGTATTACTGTAGGCCAAAGCCCTGCTGATATCGCTAATATAGTCAGAGAAGCTGCCTTAATAACTGTGCGTAAAAATAAAACAGCAATATCAATGAAGGAGATAGACGAGGCCAGAGAAAGGGCGGCTTTAGGCATTAAACGCAGGATAAGGCTAAGTCAAAAAGAAAAACTCCAAACCGCTTATCATGAGGCAGGCCATGCAATAACCACCTATTTTTTTGCTCCTACTCAAGATGTCTTTAAGGTCACCATTACCCCACGCGGCCCAACAGGTGGAGTTACCTGGACTCCGGAGAGAGAGGATACTTTCATTAAGGACTCTGACAGCCTCTTAAGCCAGATTAAAGTCTGCTTAGGCTCATACGCGGCAGAAAAAATTAAATACAACGCAACTACAACCGGCGTATATCAAGACTTCTCAACTGCTATGTATTATGCCCATCAAATGGTCTGGGTTTGCGGTATGGGGCGCTCCGGGTTATTAGGCAACTGGGAGATAAACAATAACTTATCTGAAGAGATAAAGTCTATCCTTGATAAAGATGTCCAGCATATACTCAAAACCTGCCTTGACGAAGTTACCGAACTTTTAAAAAAAGAGGAACCGCTTATGGATAAGTTAGCCCAAGAGCTACTTGCCAAAGAAGAGCTTAATTATGACGAGATTGAAGCTATTTTCAAAGAATTCGGCAAAACGCGCCCTTCTTTTTAGCCTATTATTAATATATGCTCTTGCGCTTTCAGGATGTACTTCATCTACCCTGCCTACTTACCCGAAAGAATCAATACCCCAGGCTATAGAAGATATCTGTAAAAAAGAATATGGATTTGAAATAAAAGCACAGATTATTAAATCCACCCTCTGGGTATACCTACCTATTCCGGAGGGGACTATTGAAACAGCAGATAAACCACAAAAATCCATTGAACGCTTTTTAATAGAAGAGAACAATGTAGATTTAAATGACAGCTTGCTTCTTGCTAAATACCTGATTAAACCAATCCCCGAAGAAGAGAAATTCCAAGAGATGAAATATAAAAAAGAGGTATTTGAAAAAATAAGCAATATTTGGAAGGCCTTACGAAGAGTATTATTCAGTATGGAAGAACCTGAAAAAAATAGCCCCAAGTTTTTCGTTATTATTATCGCAGATACTATGCACGGATTTATTATTAAAGATATTCTTTACTACCTTGATTTTAAAAAAGTCTCTTACGGATTAATCTCTTGGGAAGAATATCAACACCGTATAATTCAAGAAGTAGAATTAGCCCCGCAGGTAACCGGAGATTTATCCGGAGATTCAATAGAATACCGCAACATTTCTCTGCAAGAGTTTATACTAAAACAGATCCAACATAGGATAAAGTTTAAATTTCAAAAGCCCGAGGCGGAAAAAGACGCGGATACGGATAAAGAGGTATTAAAAATTATCCGCTATACATTGAATATCTACGGGTTTAAGGATTTCTCAAGTTTGATACTGGAAAATCTATTGACGGGAAAAAAAATTATTTTCAATCAAGCAGCAGCGCTTTCTGCAGTTAGCGATTAACGATTAAAACCTTTCTATCCCTTATCTTAAGCTTCTTATTAATAAATAGCCTTACTGCCTCAGGATAAATTTTATGCTCAAGCTTATGTATTTTTTTCTCTAAAGAAGCAAGGCTCTCAGCCTCTTTTATCTTAACCTCTCTTTGTAAGATTATCGGCCCATGGTCCATCTTCTCATCTACAAAATGCACGGTAACCCCGGTAACCTTAACGCCATAATTAAATGCGTCCTTTATCGCCTGCGCTCCCTTAAAAGCAGGCAATAGCGACGGATGAATATTGATAATTTTATTTTTATAGGCCAAGACTAACCTTGGACTTAAAATCCGCATAAACCCTGCTAATAGGATAAGCTCTATTCTATTATCCTTTAAATGCCTTATTATCCTATCTTCTAATGATTTCTTAGTAGGATATAGCCGAGGGTCTATTAAAGCGGTTTTAACCTTAAGCCTCTTTGCCTTAAAAATTACCGGAGCAGAAGGATTGTCAGAAAGCATAAGCGCAAGGTTAGCTTTGATCTTCCCGGACCTTACTGCCTTAGCTATCGCCTCAAAATTACTCCCTCTCCCCGAAGCAAAAACCGCTATATTCAATCCCCCTCCTAGCTACTGACTACTAACTCCTAGCTACTTTTTCCCTTGATAACCTTCACAGGACAAACCTTAATACACTCTCCGCAAGAAGTACACTTATTATAGTCTATTACCGCAACATTGTCTATTACGTGTATCGCGTCAAACTTACAAGCGCGCTCGCAGAGCTTACAGGCGATACATCCTACAGGACAAACTACCCTTGTATCCTTTCCGGCATCATGAGAACTACAGGCAACAAAAACAGTATGCGTCACAGGAACAAGGCTAAATAACTGTTTAGGACAAGCCTCAACGCATTTATTGCACGCCTTACATTTATCTTTATCCACAATCGGCAAACCATCTTTAGAGATTTTAATCGCATCAAAAGGGCATGCCTTCACACAAGTTCCAAAACCTAAACACCCATATACGCAATTCTTTTGTCCCCCTAAAACTAAATTAGCCGCAACGCAATCCTCTATGCCGTTATAAATAAATCTATTCCCTACCTTAACTCCACCTGCGCAATGTAATGTTGCTACCCTCTTAACGCTCTTTTTAAACTCAACCCCTAAAATTTTAGAAATCTCAATCTTGCTATCTTCTCCGGCAACAGTGCATTTATCTATGCCACACTTTCCTTCTGCCAATGCCTCAGCTAAACCAGAGCACCCCCCCATCCCACATGCACCACAATTAGCGCCGGGTAGGCTATCTTGAATCTTATCTAATTTAGGGTTAGAAGAGACGCAAAACTTCTTAGCCGCCAATGAAAGCCCCACACCGAATAAAACCCCTAAACTGCCTAAAGCTATTATCGGATAGAGTATCGTCATCGTTTAAAATTTAAACCCGCTAAAGCCCATAAAAGAAAGACTCATAATCGCAGCAACTATAAAAGCAATAGGAATCCCTTTCATACTTAAAGGAGTATCATTTAATTCCAACCTCTCGCGGATACCGGACATAAGCAGAAGCGCTACACAAAACCCTACTCCTGCAAAAAAAGCTTGGGCAACTGAAAAGAGCACTCCAGAAAAAATAGAAACCCCGGGGATAAAAAAATCGTCTATATTTAATATTGTAACCCCTAAAACAGCGCAATTAGTTGTGATAAGCGGCAGGTAAATCCCCAATGCCTTATACAAAGCAGGAGAAAGCTTTCTAATGACCATCTCAATAAACTGCACAAAGGCAGCGATGATAAGGATAAAAAATATCGTTCTTAAGTATACTATATCCAACGGGACTAAAACAAATGCATAGATTAAAGATGTAATCAAGGCAGACAAGACCATAACAAAGACAACCGCAACCCCCATAGAAAAAGCTGCCCTTGTATTACGGGATACCCCTAAAAACGGGCATAACCCTAAAAACTTAGAGAGTATAAAATTATTTATAAAGACCATGCTTATGGCTATTGATATAATTTTACTTATCTGCATTTTATCTCCATTTATTTTTTAGTTATCCCTAAGATCCTGCTTAAGGCAATCAAAAGCCCCATTGTGAGAAGCGCTCCAGGAGCTAAAATCATAACAAGGATAAACTCATTATTTTTTAAAAACCCAAAGCCTAATATACTCCCCGAGCCTAAAAGCTCTCTAATAAAAGCGATAATACTTAAACCTAAAGTAAAGCCTACCCCCATTCCTAACCCGTCAAAGATAGAAGGCAAGACTCTATTGCGCGAAGCAAATGCCTCTGCCCGCGCCATGATAATACAATTAACTACAATCAAAGGTATAAATATGCCTAAGGATTTACCTAATGCCGGTAAGTAAGCCTTAATCATAAGCTCGCAAAGAGTAACAAAAGTAGCGATGATGACTATATATGCCGGAAGACGTATCCTTGCAGGAATAAAATTGCGCAAACCGGAGATTATCATATTAGAAAAGACTAATACAAATGTTGCAGCTATCCCCATACCTAAGGCATTAAATAACGAAGTAGATACTGCCAAGGTCGGGCATAAGCCTAAGATTAACCCAAATGTAGGATTAAGTATAGTTATGCCTTTAGTAAATTCTTTAATTAAGCTCTTCATATTTTTTTAAGTCCCGTAAATCCTCGGGCGCATATACCGGTCAATCATAGGAGTTGCCGCATTCATTATAAGTATGGCGTATGATACCCCTTCTGGATAGCCTCCCCAAAACCTGATAACAACAGTAATAATCCCGCATCCTATGCCAAATACAACCTGCCCCTTGCGGGTCAAAGGAGAAGTAACATAATCCGTAGCCATAAAAAACGCTCCTAATATCAACCCTCCTGATAAGATCCCGGATAGCCAATCCCCGGTAAATAAAGGCTTTGCCCCAAATATATAAGACAATAACCCCGTAGTAAATATATAAGTAAAGGGTATATGCCAAGAGATATATCCTCTTATCAAAAGAAATACCGCTCCGATTAATAAAGCCAAAATACACACCTCTCCTATACAACCCGGGCGGTTGCCTAAAAATAAATCTAAGTAAGAGATACCCTCAAGCGCTTTACCTTCGGTTAAAGAAGCTAAAGGTGTGGCAGAGGTGAGCGCATCATAATTAAAAGGCTTAGTAAAAGTAGTCATATATTTTGGCCAAGATGCCATAAGAAAAACCCTACCTACAAGCGCAGGGTTAAATATATTCTGCCCTAACCCTCCAAAGACCTGTTTACCTATGGCGATAGAGAATACCGAACCTATAATAGGAAGCCAAAGGGGGGCTTCTGATGGCAAATTGTAAGCTAATAATAAACCGGTAAGCACAGCGCTACCGTCATAGATAGCTATCTTTCTTTTTGTAAGTTTTTGCAAGATATACTCGGTTAAGACTGCCGCGGTTATGCTTAAGGCTATTGACCATAGCGCCTTAATCCCAAATATAAAAACCCCGGCTAAGCCTGCAGGAATTAGGCTTAAAGTAACCAACCACATAGTCCTTTGAACAGACTCTTTTTTATGTAGATGCGGCGCGGTATTAACTAATAAATTATCTTTCATCCCTCACCTTTAATTTTACCTCTTCTGCTTTCTTTTTTACTGAATCTATAACCGCCTTAGAAGAAATTGTTGCTCCGGTAATCGCCTCTACCTTAGATAAATCGCTTACCCCCTTAAAGCGGTTAGTAAAATCATCCGCGACAATGCGCGAGCCTAATCCCGGAGTCTCATTGTGGGATAATACCTTTATCGCAGTAATCTCTCCACTTTTTAAAATCCCTGCTATTGTCTTTACCTCTCCGGAGTAACCCCTCTCTATTGCCTTAAAAGCATACCCTAATAACTCTCCCTTTGCGTCAAATGCCTTATAGTAGTCTATTTCACTACCCTCCTTTACCTCCTCAAACCTACCTGCCAAAGGAAAGACAGCTTTTAAGCTTAACTCCTCTTCTAACTTCTCCTGCGCTAATATCTTTGGCTTTGTCAGGATATCTGCCCAAGCTAATAACCCTGCGGCTACAATACATATAAACCCTAAGATAAAACCAAATTTAAACGTCTCTTTCATCTCTTCGCCTCTAATTTAACCCTCTTAATAGACTGCACTAACCTACGGTTAGCAGAGCATACATAATTACAAACCCCACACTCAATACAATCCATAGCTCCGTAGTTTATTGCTTCCTGCCATAGCCCTTTTTCAGAGGCTAAATTTATGACACAGGGCATAAGCCCAACAGGGCACTCCCTTACGCAAGAGCCGCACCTTATGCAATACTCCTCTATCAAGGTCTTTGATTCTTTTGGGCCAAAAAGCAAAACTCCGTTTGTAGATTTAATAACCGGGACATTATCGGTATATTGGGCAATACCCATCATCGGGCCTCCGATAATAATTTTAGATGGGTTTTCTTTTAAAGGAGCGCAATAGTTAATGAGTTCTTTTATCGGAGTACCTATACGCACTAATAAGTTTTTGGGGTTTGAAAGGATAGCTCCCGTAACCGTAACCACCCTTTCATACAAAGGTTTATTTAAATAGACTGCCTCGTATATCGCAAATACTGTTGCTACATTATGCACAACTACCCCTATATCAAAAGGTAGCTTACCGCGGGGGACTTCTTTATTCAAGACGCTCTTGATAAGTTGTTTCTCCCCTCCCTGCGGATAACTTGATTTTAATGTATGTAGGCGGCAATCAATCTGCCTATTAAATACGCTCTTTATTGATATACGGGAGTTGACCTTCTTAATTGCTTCGGGCTTATTATCCTCTATAGCTATAAAAACTTTTTTTATCCCCAAGCAGTATGCTGCTAAATCTATCCCCTTTAAAATCTCCTCTGCTCTTTCAATCATAAGCTGAGAATCAGAGGTTAAATAAGGCTCACACTCAGCGCCGTTAATAATCAAGGTATCCACACTTACAGAAGGATTTAATTTAATATGCGCGGGAAAACTCGCCCCTCCCATCCCTACAATTCCGCTTTCAAATACTATCCTTCTTATATCTTCCGGGGATAACTTATCTATATCTTTTCTAATAGCGTAATTTACAACTTGGCTAGAGTTGAGATCAGGCTCAATTACAACTGCCTTAGACCTGCCTGATATAGGATGCGGCCAGTCTATTATAGAAACAACTTTTCCTGCTACAGAAGAGTGTACCGGTGAATAAGTGCGCGCATCTGATGCGCCTATTTTTTGCCCAAGAGAAACAAAATCCCCGGGCTTAACTAATGGGCTACAGATACTTCCTAAATGTTGAGAGAGCGGTATATAAACTCTACCTAAAGGAAGAAGTGCCTCTATTTGCTTACCTTCCGTATAAAACTTATTATCTTCTAATCTAACCATGGAATTTTACGTTTAAGGATAATATTTATAACACCAACAATGCTAAATATACACCCTACTACAACAAGCATTAATGTATGCGAAACCCTCTCTGCCAAGAGGCTACTGATAAACATAAATAAAAGGAATGCTAAATGCATAACAATCTCTAAGGAACTAAAAACCTTACCCATCATCTCATTACTACTTGCCTTATGTATAATTGTGTTTGAGGCAATCATAATGGGAGAAACGCTAACCCCAAGGATAAAAGAAAGGAGTGCAGCAGTAAAAAAACAAGGGTAACGGTTTAAGGTAAGGGTAAAAATTATAAGCATAATGCCGCTTAAGGTAAGGGAAGTAAATATAGTCTTATAGTGGCTTAGGCGTTGGCCAAAACGCCCGTAAAAAACTGACCCCGTAAATAACCCTATGCCTAAAAACATAATCAAAAGCCCTAAATCTTTTGTCGCAGAGTTTAGGACCTTCTGGACAAAGACGATCATTACCGTATAAACCGCGCCCAGCGCTGACCAGAGCATAAACATAATGCTTGCGGTTAGGCGGATATCTTTTTGCTTTATAAAATACAAAACCCCTTCTTTTATCTCCTGAAAGACTGACTTTCTTATGGTATCTACTATCTGCCTGCCTAACTCCTTAAAATCTTTAGTTAAAGGGCTAAATTTCTTAGCTATAGAAAATATAAGCGCCCCGGATATAAGGAAGTTTAAAGAGTTAAGGTAAAAACCGCTCTTTGCCCCAACCCATTCAACTAAAACACCGCTTATGCCGAATCCTAAAACAGCCGCAAGCATCCCAGTAACGTTAAGCAGGGAGTTAGCTATTAACAAATCACCCTTCTCTACTAAATCAGGCACAATAGAAAGTTTTGCCGGGACAAAGAAGCGCGCAATAGAAAAGACGATAAAGATAATACCATAAATCGGTAGAACGCTTTTATAATAATAAAGGAAGAAGGGTATAGTAAATATTAAGGCTGACCTTAAGAAATCACAAATATACATCGTCTTTCTTCTATCCCACCTATCAACATAGACCCCTGCCACAGGCCCAACTATAAAGACCGGAATTATGGTAAAAGAGAGTATCTTTGCCATATCCATAGTTGACCCCGGGCTTCTATCATAGACAAAGGCGATTAAAGCCATCTGTCCTAACCTCTCCCCGAATTGGGAGATTATCTGGCCTAACCAGAGAAGAAAGAAATTATGGTTTTTTAAGACTTTACGGAACTTTGACATCTCTAATAAAAGCCGATGAGAGGGATCGAACCTCCGGCCCGCGCTTTACGAAAGCGCCGCTCTACCAGCTGAGCTACATCGGCAAAAGAATGCCATAATTATACCAATTTTTACCCTTACATCCAAGAAAAATTATTGACAAAGTAAAAAAAAATGTTAGACTATTAGTGTTACTAACGTTGCAAGGAGAAGTAGAGATTTTTTCAAGAGAAACAGATAAACCGTAAAGCTTGTAGCCATTAGAGAATGGCGCTTTACGGCTTTTTTTATGGGGGAGGTGAAAAGTAGGAGATGGCAAAAGGTAAAGTAAAGTGGTTTTCCAATCAAAAAGGTTATGGCTTTATTACCGGTGAAGACGGAAAAGACGTATTCGTGCACTTCAGCGCGCTTACTGGTGAAGGTTATAAGACTTTAGAGGAAGGACAATCAGTTGAATATGAGGTAACCCAAGGCCCAAAAGGCGACCAGGCAACCAACGTTACCAAAATATAAATCAGCACAAAAAACGAAGCTATGGGTAATTTACTATCCATAGCTTCGTTTTTCTTTTAGGGACAGCCACTTTCTTTAAAGTAGCTGTCCCTATGAATCCGAAATAATATGCCGAGGAGAAGAATCGAACTTCCCACGCCGGCCTTTTCAGGGCCGCGCTCTACCACTGAGCTACCTCGGCGAAAGGATTATTATCTTATTTATCCTTTTTACCACAAAAGACAAAAAAATCAAGCAGATTAAGATTAAACCCTACTTAAGCCCGTTTTTAGAAAAGATACGCAAGAAGCAAAAAAAAGTAAGCCCTAATATAACTATCCAAGATATAGATATAAACACCCAACCGCTTACTTGCATATTAAGTACCCTTCTTTAAAAAAGCCCTCTTCCTCCAAGCTATCTTAACTAGCAGAGCAATGACGATAAAGATAAAGACCAGCCCTAAACGCGTAAATAACACATAGCCTCTTGTAGAATCAGGAATATTCTTCATCAGGATAATAGGCAACCACTCCTGCTTAATCCACATCCCTAATATTAAAAACAAAAGAAGCGGGGTAATATATTTAATAATAAACTTATAGATTCTTGGAACCCGCATATCCGCTCCCTTATGTATCTCATCCCATGCCTTATCTATGCCAAAGACCCAGGCAAAAAGTATAACCTCTATCGTCGCAAAAACAACTAAAGAAAAAGTCCCTCCCCAAAAATCAAGCTCATCTAAAACTCCTTTACCTAAGAAAAAAATCACCGGTTGGCACAAAATAAAAGAAAGAACCCCAAAGATAGAAACAGCCCTTTTTCTGGATATATTAAACTCGTCCTCTAAAAAAGCTACTGCCGGCTGTGCTAAGGAGACAGATGAAGTAATCCCTGCTAAAAATAAAAGAAAAAACCAACAAAAACCTATTAACTCCGATAAGGGAAGCTTATTTATGACAAGGGGCATAGTAACAAAACCTAAATTGAATACCCCGGAACTCGTAATTGACTTAATATCAACGGGCCCAAAAAAGACAAAAGCCGCAGGGATTATAATACTTGCCCCTAAGATAACTTCGGCAAAACTATTTGTACTTGCAGCAGTAAGCCCAGAAAGGACTACATCATCTCCTTTAGATAAATAACTGGCATAAGTTAAGATAACCCCTATGCCTACGCTTAAGGTAAAAAATATCTGCCCGGCTGCCTCAATCCATATCTTAGCAGACTTAAGGCTGGAGAAGTCAGCATTCCATAAAAACCCAAATCCATTTAGGACATTCCAGTCAGGTTTAAATGCATCAGGAGCGCCTAAGGTTAAGACCCTTATCATTAATATAGCCCCGAAGGCTAATAAAAGCGGCATTGCAAACTTACACAACCTCTCAATTCCCCCTTTTATCCCATAATAGATAACAGATATATTCAAAACAAAAGTTAGCGCAAAAAAGATATAGGCTGCCTGCAATCCGTTAAAGTGCTGATTTTTTTCTAATCCCTGAAACCCTAAGAGAAAGCTCTTCATCCCTGATAAATCAGTTAAAGAAGAATACTTACCAACCAAGGAGAAGAAGCTATAAGCTAAGGTCCAAGACTCTATATAGACATAATAGATAAAAATAACCAAGGGGCCGAATATACCGATTACACCAAAGTATTTTACAAAACGGTTCTTCTGCCAAAGGCTATTGAATATCCCCGGAGCAGTCCCATGCCCAAAGCCTCCTCCGAATCTACCTAAAGTCCACTCAACCCACATAAGCGGTATCCCTAATAATAAAAATGAGACAAAATAGGGAATCATAAAAGCCCCGCCGCCGTTAATAGCCGCCTTAGCCGGAAACCTTAAAAAATTACCTAAGCCTATTGCCGAGCCTGCAACAGCCATGATAATCCCTAATTTAGACCCCCAACTATCGCGTTTTTTTGCCATAATTTTAAAGTTAAAACTTTTTGCCGTGCCTAAACGGACGGGTCTTATTATACTCCATCTTCTTTAAAAGCGCTCTCTCTAAATTTATCTTTCTTGCTCCGCAATAATCAAATATACGTATGCAACAGTCAGCTAACTCCTCTGCTATAGCAACCGGGCCTAAGTGGTTGCGCATCGCCTCTAATGCCTCTGAGAGCTCAGAGTGCATAAGGGCAATGAGTTCCCCGTCATTACGCTTAGAATCCCACCAACCTTTAGATTTAGCAGTAGTATGGCATCTTTTAATAAGATTACTTATTGAGTTTGAAGAGTTATTCTTTTTTTTCATCTAAGATTCCTTTCAAAGCGTCAAAAACAACTTTAGCAATTGTTTCTTTTCCGTAAGTGGAAGGGCTTGACACCTCAATCCTTACCTTATCATTATCTAAAGAGCTTAAGAATACTCCGACAGGAGTGGTATCACTCTCGGATAGATAAACAGCTATTAAGCCGAATGAATCATCCTCCCTATAAATATAAGACTTATTCTCCCTTAAGGCAGTCTTTACTGCGCTATGCGCAGCCTCAAGACTAATATTAAAGTCTTTAGTTACTGCATCTTTACGCGTATCCTCAAGTATCTTTGTAGATACCCCCATAAAACCCCTTGCCCCCTCGCTTAAACTACAGCAACCATGCAAGGCAAAGGTTAAAAATAATAAAGCTAATGTTAATTTATTCATAATTACACTCCCCCCTTTTAATCATTTATAACCCTCCAAATCTTATCTAAGTTTCTGCGTGCTTCTTCTTCCCCTCTTTTGGCAAACTCTCTTGACTTATGTAGCTCAAGCCAGTAAAGGCCTGATGTGTCAGGATGCAAGACTACATCGGCTAACTGCGCTTCTTTTTTAGCTACCTCTGATTGCAAGATCTCTACGCTACTAAAAACAATATCCAATATATTCGTCCTAAATCTATTCTTAAGATAACTGCCTAAATTAAACCAATTCTTCTTTTTTAACCCTCCTACCAGATTAAGCCGCATATCCTCCTTTACTCTTTCATACTGGCGTAAAACATCCTCGCGCGAAGGGGTAACATTCACCGCTATAATCTTCTTTACCCCCATTTTAAAAAGAGGCTCCGTAGGCAAGGGGTTAATCACCCCTCCGTCAAAGAGAAAGTCATCTTTAAAACGAAATGGCTTAAATACCCCGGGCATAGCGCAACTTGCCATGACCGCATCAATAAGCAACCCTTTATCCAAAACCCGCGGCTCTTTTCTTCTTACGTCGCTTGCAATAATCTTTAAGGGCAGGCGCAGATCATAAAAAGTCTTATCCTTAAGGTGTCTTTTTAAGAAATTATACAGCTTATTTCCTTTTATAAACCCTAAATGCGGGATGGTCAAATCAACCAACCCCCAAATATGCTTAGGCTCTTTAAATTCGCTGGTAATATCTAAAATCTCTGAGCTTGACCTTCCAATAGCCCAGAGGCTTGCAATCAATGACCCTATGCTGGAACCGGCGATAATATCAATAGGTATCCCTTCCTCTTCTATCACCTTTAATACGCCGATATGGCAAAATCCATAACCTACGCCTATCCCTAATACCAACCCTACCATAGACTCTCCTACATAACGTGATATTCTGCGTACTGCCTTAGCGTATTCGCAGGAAGGGTTATCTAAGACCAGCCTATCAGAAGAGTCAAAATCTATATTTGGGAGCGTAGCAAAAATACTCCTGCCTAATATCTGGCTCTGCTCTACCGGAGTTATGCGGGATAACTTATACTCATTGATAATTATATTTATCTTATCTTTCTGAAACTTAAACTCATCAATTAGTTTTTGCGTCAGGGCTTGGGTCTTCTTTAAATCTGAATCATCCGGTCCGCTTAACAGGTGGATTGTATCCGACTGGTTTAATATGCTAAAAATATTCCTATCCATAGAGGAAGGCAGGTCTAAAATAAGGTAGTGGTAATCATTAACCAATACACTTAATACTGCGACTAATCTTTTAACGCAAGACTCATCCAAAGGGTCATAATAAAAACAAGCCAGCCCTATGCCAAAATCAGTCTTAAAAATAAAATCCTTGATTGATAAAGGGTTATCTGCAAGGGCCTTAGATAAATTAAATACTCTTTCCTCTTTAATATTAAGCCTGCCGGGCAAACTATGCGCCTTGCCCTGCGGAAGTATATCTAAAATAATCACGGATTTGCGCGTCTCCTTGCGAAGGCTTAAGGCTAAATTTAAAGCATAGATTGTCTTACCGACTCGTGAATAAGAGCTATATACCGAGATTATCGTACTCTCAAATATACTCTTTTGGTGGATATCTTTACGTTTTAACCTACGTGAGAGCATCCGGCTTAAATCAACGGCTAACTTTGGAATCTTGGTTAAAACAAAATCAAAACCCTCTTTTTCAATAACCAATAAAGAACAATCATTGGTAGCCTTAGCCGTAACCGAATGCCCTTCATTGGTAAGCAAAGAGATAACGCCAAAGTATTTGCCGTAGTGTAGGTGCTCTAAGATATTTTCAACTCCATCAGCTCCTTTTGTATAGACAACAACCCTGCCCAAGATAAGACAATAAAAAGCGCTCGGAGGGGAACCTTCAGTATATATAATATCCCCTTTGTTGTAGTGGGCTATGTGGGAGAATTTTTTGATAATCTTGCGCTCCCTCTTAGATAACCCGCTAAAGAGGGGAAAATCGCGTATCACTAAATCAAGGTCACTAAATTCCATATTTATATCTTTCCTTCAAGGCAGACCTTAGAAAACTTCTTAGCGCTCTCTCTAATCTTACGGCTAAAATTTTTATAATCTACTTCTATCAACCCAAACCTCGGAGAAAAACCTTTGTCCCACTCATAATTATCAATCAAAGACCAATAGATATAGCCTAAGACCTTAACCCCCGAAGCAATGGCCTCTGAGAGTTTTATTAAATGCCTACGGATAAAATCCCAACGCAACGCATCATCATCAGTACAGATTCCGTTTTCTAAAATAAAAACAGGTAGGCTATATCTTTTTAAACCCTCCAATATATTGTATAACCCATCAGGATATATATCCCAACCTAAAGAGTTTTTTTGTAAATTACTACGGCTACTTTCGCAAGTATCCATTATAAAATTACTTATCCCCCAGCCCTTTAATTCTACAAGACTACGGCTGTAATAATTTACTCCGATAAAATCTAATGCCTTAGCCTTTAAGGACTTTTCTATGAAGTTAAGGTTAAATAGCTTAGCCCGTAAAAAAGAGGCAAACTTATTCCTTAGGGTAGGCAGGTAGGGAGCAAAATCTTGCAGGTTCTGCGCAACACTAATAAAAGAATCTTTTAAATTATGCTCTTTATAAAAACTTTTTATAAACCTATAAGAGCGAATATGCGCCCCAAGAAGGTTAGAACAAACCTTAAACGCTTTAATCAATGATTTTTCCTGAGGTGGCCATGTGCCTAAAAGATAAGAGTGATAAAGATAGACCAACGGCTCATTTATAGTAACCCAAAAACGAACATCCTTTGATAAGGCCTTTACTACTTTTGAAGTATAGCGTAAAAAATAATCTAAAGATCTCTTATTCTCCCAACCTCCCTGTTTTAAAAACCACAACGGATTTGTAAAATGATGGATGGTTACTATTGGCTCAAGGCAGTGTTTACGTAAGCTTGATATTACTAATTTGTAGTGCTCTAATGCTTCGCAAGAGAACCTCCCTTCTTCAGGCTCTATCCTGCTCCATTCAATTGAAAGGCGGTGGCAATTATGATTTAAGGCTTTAGCTAAGCCAAAATCCTCTTCGTATAAATCATAATGCCGACAAGCGCTCCCCGAAAAAAAGGGGAGCTTCCTGGAGGATTCATAATCCCACCAGTCGCTTGAAAAGTTATCTCCTTCTACCTGATGCGCTGATGTTGCCGCACCCCAAAAAAAATCATGCGGGAACTCATACATATATATTATTATAGCACCCAAAAATACAAAATCCCAACATAAAAATGCCGGGATTTTATATTAACTCTTTTTGCCTGTATATTAACGGCTCTTCGCTTTATCCTGCAAGAGGGGGTCAAGATATCTCTCTAAAACGCTCCAAGTCTTAGGCCCAACCTTTCCGTCTGCTACTAAATTATTCGCTTTTTGAAATTCAACTATAGCCTTTTTTGATAACGGGCCAATTTTACCATCTATAGAACCGGTATAAAAGTTTGCGTTTTTAAGCGCGGTTTGTATCTGAATAGCTGTTGGCTTATACGGGCCTTCGGGCAGAACTTCTAATTTAACCGGAGCTTCAGAAGATGGGCCTAAAATAGATTCCGATTCTAAGGCTTTTGCCTGAGGCTTAGCTACATCCTGCTCCATAAGAGAAGATGAGGTCGTACTCATCGTCATAAGGTTCTCCATAGTCATAGGCTGCTGCATCTCCTCTAAAGGCTGCTGCTTCTTGCCACAGCCAAAAAACAAAGAAGACAAAAGAAGAACCGCTATAATGAGTCTTATTTTTTTCATTTAATTATCACCTCCCATGGTTAATTTTATTTTAACAAAACTAAGGTAAAAATCAATAAAATTAATCAGAAGAGGGGCTCAAAGAAGCCAGCCTCTCTCTTACGGTATCGCTTATTACTTTTCCGTCAGCCTGTGGGCCTATCCTTGCATTTACCTCTTTTATTACCTTCCCCATATCTTTGATTCCTGAAGCATTTGTTTGGGCTATAACTTCTACAACTATTTTTAAAACCTCTTCATAAGGCAACTCCGGCGGGAGATAACTCTTTAATACCTCCATCTCCTTCTCTTCTTTCTCTGCCATCTCTATACGCTTGCCCTTAGTAAATTGCTCAATAGAATCTTTGCGCTGCTTAATCTGTTTTTTTATAACCGAAACAACCTCTGTATCATCAAGCGCGCTCTTCTTTTTAGCCGTAGCTAAATTTATCATCTCAGCGCGTAAAAAACTTATCACCGAGCTTTTTAAAACGTCCCTCTTCTTCATCGCTTCTTTATAATCATTAAGGATCTTACCTTCTAGCATAATCTCCTCCTTTAGGTTAAAAACAATCAAAAAGAAATCTGTTTCTTAAGAGAACCCAACCTTTTATTTAAAGCGCGCCTACACATACCGGAAGAGGCCTCTAACCCAAAACCCTCAATGTTAAAAGAGGCTGCAACCGTACCTAAGGCAATAGCCCTCCTTATCTCTTTATCAGTAATCCTCTTAGCAACAGACAAATGCCCCATAAAACCTCCGGCAAAGGTATCCCCTGCTCCGGTAGGGTCTATAATTTTATCGGAGGGGTAAGCAGGCAAAGAAAAGAAACTCTTACCGTTATAAAATAAGCTCCCGTGCTCTCCTTTTTTTATCAAAACCATCTTTAAGCCCATCTTTCGTAAAGACTTAGCCGCTTTAATCACTCCTCTCTCTCCTGAAAGGGTTAAGGCCTCTTTATCATTAGCAAGAAATATATCTACTTTTTTAAATAGCCTTAACAAAGGCTTACGCTTAGAATCTATCCAGTAATTCATACTATCTAAGGCAACAAACCCGGGGGAATCTATATTCCTTAACAATGATAATTGTATATCAGGGTCAACATTCGCTAAAAAAATATCTTTTATCTTGCGCTGGCTAGGTATAAGGCGCGGCTTAAAAGAAGCAAGAACCCCAAGCTCTGTCTTTAATGTAACGGCGGTATTAAAGTCCTTACGGTATTCGCCTTCCCAGTAAAAGGTCTTACCCTTCTCTACTGAAAGGGCTGATAGGTCTATACCCTTTGCCTTTAGAAAATTAATATGCTCCTGCGGAAAATCTTCTCCTATGCAGGCGACAATACTTACTTTATTAAATAGCCTTGCAGACATAGAAAAATGCGAAGCAGAGCCGCCGAGAATCCTTTTGCGTAAGCCATAAGGAGTTTTGATTGTATCTAAGGCAACCGTACCTAATACTAATACCGGCATATAAAATCCTTTATCCTATTTTAATAAAAGCCAATAAGGCAATAAAAATAGAGTAATAACCAAAATAATAAAGCTTCGCCCTCCTTATTACTAACCTTAAAAGAAGAAGCGCTAAGAGCCCGCTGATTAAGCTTGCAATAAACCCCAATAAAAGGTTAATTGAGTTCTGTTGTATAGCCAAATCTATCTTCTTAAACTCTAAGATTAAAGCGCCAAGGATTAAGGGGATAGAAGCTATAAAAGAAAATTTAAAAGAATCCTCTTTTTGTATCCCCCTAAACAAAAGCGTAGATATAGTTGCCCCTGAACGGGAGATACCCGGGATAATAGCAAACGCCTGCATAAACCCTAAGGCAATTCCGTCTTTTACCCCTACATCCCTCCTTGTCCCAAAGGGGAAATATCTGGTAAAGATAAGCCCTATGCCGGTCAAAAAGAGGGCAAGACAAACTGCACGCGGAGAAGAAAAGAGTTTTTCAAAAAAATCCTTTCCAAGCAAGGCTATAGAAGCGGTAATAACTGTGGCCGTAAAAAGGAAGAGAATAGTTTTTAAGTTCCTGAATAGGCTAATTATATCCTTAAAGAAAAAGATTATTACCGCTACAAGCGTGCCTAAATGTAGGATAATAGGCAGAACTATTCCTTCTGATTTTAAGCCAAGAAGCCCTTGGGCAATGACAAGATGGCCTGAACTTGAGACCGGAAAAAACTCTGTTAACCCCTGAAGAATCCCTAAGATAATATAACTAAGCATGGTCTTTTAAAAAATTAAGCATATCTTGCGGTAAGCCTACCTCTATCTTTAATGCCTTCCCGGATATAGGGTGCAAAAACTCAAGAGATTTTGCGTGAAGCATAAGCCTTTTGGCTTTTATCTTAAAATCCTTTCTAAAAGCAAACCTGTCTTCTCCGAGAATAGGATTGCCTAAAGACTTAAAGTGTATCCTTAGCTGATTAGTCCTCCCGGTAAACGGCTCAGCCTCTACTACCGTAAAAAACCGCCTCTTCTCTACAACCCTATAACTTGTCTTGGCAAAGAGGTTTTCAATCCTTTTTTCAATCACCCCTGACTCTTTATAAGGGAAGCCATAGACAAAAGCGATATAGGTTTTCTTAACCTGCCTATGTTTAAATGCCTCTGCCATCCTACGTTGAACTTCACGGCATTTTGCATAAATAATAAGCCCGGAAGTACCCCGGTCTAATCTGTGGCATGGATAAAAACCTAAAATACTGGTTAATGTCCGCTTCTCTTTTTTTGGGGTAGGTACGGTAAGAAGCCCTGAAGGCTTATCTACCACTAATAAGTAATTATCTTCGTAAACTACCGGAATATCCACCTATATTATCTTTAACATCCTATCTATAGATTTCTTAGCGCGGCTGCGGATATCATCGGGCACCCTTACTTCCCCTACCATCTCTTCAAGCGCAAAGGCAATCTTCTCTTGTGTAGTACGCTTCATATTAGGACAGACAGCCTTTTCTGACGCTGGATAGAACTCTTTACCAGGATTATCTTTCTTTAACTGGTAAATCAATCCTACCTCTGTACCTACAATAAACTCTCTTGCTTCTGAATTGCGCGCAAACTTAACCATTAAAGAGGTTGAAAAGACCGCGTCTGCAATAGAGACTACTTGAGGAAGGCATTCAGGATGAACCATTACTTTAGCAAAAGGATGCAATATCTTATTACGCTTAATATCCTCGGGCAATATCTTTATATGAGTAGGACAAAAACCATCCCAAATAATCATCTTCCTCCCCGTCTTCTTCTCTACATAATCAGCAAGGTATTTATCTGGAACAAATATAATCTCTTTATAATCCTTTAAATAATTAACTACGGAAACAGCATTAGTTGAAGTACAGCAATAGTCTAATTCTGCCTTTACCTCTGCTGATGTATTTACGTATCCAACTGTTACTGCTTTCGGGTATTTTTCCTTTAATCTCTTTAAGTCATCTGCCTTAAGCATATTCGCCATAGGGCAACCGGCATTAATATCCGGCATAATAACCTTCTTATCCGGCGAAAGAATAGCAGCAGTCTCTGCCATAAAGTGCACCCCACAGAATAGAATAACTTCGGCATTTGTTTTAGCAGCAATACGGCTTAACTCTAAAGAATCCCCTTTATAATCAGCTACATCCTGGACCTCAGGGAGCTGATAATTATGCGCCAAAATTACGGCGTTACGCTTCTTCTTAAGCTCTTTAATTTTCTTCTCTAATTTACCAATATCTTTAACCATATTTATTATGATAATACCTTATCAATAACCCCTCCGCCCACTACCTTATCCCCGTCATAAAATACCGCTGACTGGCCGGGGGTTATAGCAAATTGCGGCTTTTTGAAATTAACCCTGATTTTGTTTCCGACTGGAGTTAAGACTGCTTTGCTTTCTTTATGATTATACCGTATCTTTACTTTAAGGACAACTTTATTTTTAAAAGCTTTATTTACAAGATAAGGGCTCTTTAGCATAAACTCTTTAGAGAAGGCATCTTCTTTTTTACCTATAATAATAGTATGATTCTTATGGTTTATCTTTATGATATAAGCAGGATAGCCTAAAGCAATCCCCAATCCCTCACGCTGGCCGATTGTATAAAAAGCAATTCCCTTGTGTGCTCCTACGACATTACCCTTTCTATCTAAAACCTTACCTGAAACCATCTTGCTTCCAAGCCGTCTTTTTAAGAATTCCCGATAATTATCTTGAGCAAGAAAACAAACCTCTTGGCTCTCCGGCTTACTAGATAAAGGTAAAGAAAAACTACGGGCTAATCTTATCACTTCATCCTTACGGTAGCTGCCTAAAGGAAAAAGCACATGCTTTAGCTGCCTTTGAGTTAATCTGTATAAAAAATACGATTGGTCTTTTTTGGCGTCTTTCCCTTTAAAAATAAATAACTGCCCATTAAGCTTATTTACCCTGACATAATGCCCCGTAGCAAGAAACTTAGCACCTAAGGCAAAGGCTTCTTCTAAAAGCTTGCCAAATTTAATATATTGATTACAAATAATACAAGGATTAGGAGTCCTGCCTAATGAATATTGACTGCAAAAATCTTTTATTACATAATCGTTTAGATGCCTTTGGATATTCAATATATAATGTTTTATTCCCAAACTTTTAGCTACTATCCTTGCGTCTTCTACAGAAGAATCATTGTAGGATGAGGTTTTGTATTTATTGGTTTGAGCCAATTTAAAGCGCATGGTAAGCCCTATCACCTCATAACCCTTGTGCTTTAATAAAGCGGCTGCTACCGAAGAGTCAATGCCTCCGCTCATTGCTACGGCAACTCTTTTTTTACTCATTCCGTATTCTTTTTAAAATAAATAAAAAGAGGACACTTTACAAATAACATAAAGAGACGTCCTCTTATTAATAATCACTCGTATATTTAATTTTATTTCTTTTCAAAAAGTTTAACTAATATAACGACAAGAAATAGGATGTTTAACACCACAAGGAAGCTTAAGGTTTTAATACCTAATTTTTGTTATTATTTATTATAACCTCAAAATACAATTCGTAAAGAAAAAATAAGGGGGCTGGGTTTATCCAGCCCCCTTATTTTAGGCCTACCAAAGTTTATAATTTATTTACCTTTGTTGCCTGTTCTCCCTTAGGGCCTTTTTCAATCTCAAATTCAACTTCTTGCCCTTCCTCTAAAGTCTTATAGCCATCACCCTGAATAGCGGTATGATGAACGAATACATCAGCACCATCCTCAGGAGTAATAAATCCATAACCCTTTTGATTGGAAAACCACTTTACTTTACCTTTTGCCATCTTTACTTCTCACCTCCTCCAACAAAAAAACCGTAAGGCGCATCACTCTTTATCCTTACGGCTAAAAGACTTCAACTCCCTCTCTTTAACAACAAGAACAAATATACACTATTTTACCTATTTGTCAATCGGTTTATTGCTTTTTTTAACCCTTACCTCCACCATCCCCCGTACCGAGTTAGATAAATAAACCTTATCTGCGCTTAGAAATTCTGAAAGGGTAATCTTTTTTTCTTTAACTAGTCCTTTTTTCAACAAATACCCTCTATATATCCCTGCCAGAAGCCCGGAAGAAAGAGCCGGGGTATAAAGATTATTATTTTTCTTAATAATTACATTTGATATTGCTCCCTCTGTAACCTCTCCTCTGCTATTTAAAAAAATAACATCATAATATCCCAAGGCCTTATAAAAAGTGTATTCCCGGTCATATAGGGCGCGGTTGGTCGTCTTATGGTATAAAAAGATATCTTCACTATCTACCCTATATTTAGATATGGCAACGTAAACTAAAGCATCTTGCCTCTTAATCTTTAAATATTCAATATTAACAACCCCTTTGTTATTTAAGAGCATGCGTACCTTGTATCTTCTCCCCTTTACAAATTTCTCCTCTGCCTTTTTTAATTCTTTCAACAGATACTTAAGGCTGCAAGGATAACCAAAATACCCTGCTGAAGCCCTAATCCTATTTAAGTGCTCTCTTAGAAACTTAAAGCCGCTATCCCATAGAATAGTTTCAATCAACTTAAAATTATAATTTGCCTTAGTAAGAAAGTCGGCCTTTAAAGAACACTCTTTAAACTCTTTTATAGGAGAAGAATCATAAACAATTCCGCTTCCAACACCCATCTGAGCATTATTGCCAAAGATAGAGACGGTTCTTATAGGCAGATTAAATACCGCTTCATTTTTTTTAGCGATAAAACCTAAAGCGCCGCAATAAACCCCTCTTAACGATGGTTCAAGCCCTTTAATAATCTCAATCGTTTTTTTCTTAGGTACCCCGGTAACAGAGCCCCCGGGAAAGATGCTTCTAAAAATATCCGTATAGGCAATGCCCTTCTTTAGGGTTCCACTAACTTGGGAGGTCATCTGAAAGAGAGTATCGTATTTTCTTACCTTAAGAAGCTCAGATATTTTAATACTGTTGCCTTTAGATACCCTGCCTAAATCATCGCGGATTAAATCTACAATCATCAAATTCTCTGCCCTATCTTTTAAGCTTCCCTTTAGTTGAATTATATTCTCCCTATCCTCTTGTGCATCCCTGCCTCTTTTTATCGTCCCTTTCATCGGGATAGAAATTATTTTATCCCCATCCCTTTTAAAAAATAACTCGGGAGAAAGAGATACGACAAGATGGTCTTTAAATTTACAAAATGCGCCGTATTGCACTTTTTGCCTATTGCTTAATTCTTTATAAAAATCAAAAACCGAGCCTAAAAGCTCAAAATTATACCTTGCGGTAAAATTTACCTGAGAGGTATCTTTTCCTCTTATCTTTTCTTTAATCTTTAAGATTTTGCGCCGGTATTCTTCAGGCGTGATATCAAGCTTTAAGTTGCGTATATAAAAACCCTTTCTTTGGCTACTTTTAAGAAAGATTCCTCTTCTATCCATATTAGTCTTGCCGGTCTTATGGTTAAAATAAAACCTCTTATCAAATACTGCCAGATGTATCAAAGGAACCCCGGAATATCTATCCCAATTAAATTTAATATTCTCAAAGTAATACCCTAATTCGTAAGCAAAATATCCTGCTAAATAAAACATACCCGAATACCTGTCAATATCATCAAGGGCTTTTTTAATCTCTTTGTAGCCTTTTGCCTTTATTATCCTTACCGGGTCAACAAATAGATAAGTCATAAAATTTTGGCTATCAAAGAGCCTAGTCTCAAAAAGCATAAAGTATTCATGATTATCTATAAAATTGCTGTTTATTTCAGGCAATCTTACCATTTAACCCTCAAACCTCCTTCTATCCACCTACCGGGCGAAGGTATGCCGGCTATCTCCTGATATTCTACATTAAAAATATTGGTAGCGGAAAGAAAAATATTACTATTCTTATTAAGTCTATAGCTAAGCCGGATATGTGCCAAAAACCAACCGCTCCTACAAGGAGCCTTCTTATAGGTAATACCAAACTCCTGAGAAAAAAAACCTAGATTAAATACTGATATAATGCTTGTAAGGTGACGGGCATAATTTTCTCCGTATTTATAAATATACCCTTTGCTATCCCTACTCTTGTTGGTATACGCGTAGTTAATTTTTAGGTTTAACCGATCAGAGAATGTATATTGGATATATTCCTCAAAACCCAAAACGCCTGAAGAAGCTATATTATGCGCCTCCCATCTTAATTGCAAAGAATCTGATTTTACCCAATCAATAAAATTATCTTCATCCCTAAAAAACAATGCCGAACTAATAAAAAACTTTTGCTCTTTAAAAGAAACACCCGCTTCATAGGTTAAAGATTTTTCAGGAAAAAGGTTAGGGTTGCCAACGGTTGTAGGGTCATCATAATAAAGTTCGGTAAAGCTGGGGATACGCATAGCCTTTGAAATTCCCATATATAAAAAACTCTCTTCTCTATACTTGAAAGATACCTTTGCTGCCCCAGTATATAACAGGCCCTTTCCATCATAATCATCAATTCTAAAGGCAGAATTCAAAGATAAATAATCGCTGAAACTAAAGGAATTATCAATAAATATACTTTCTTGACTCCGTAAATGCCCGCCTAAAATAGTAGAACTTATCTTTTCTTGGGAATATTCCAATCCTAAACCTACCTTTCCCAGCCAAGAGGTATCTTTGCTTAAATAAATACCCGGAGTATACATATCTGTGCGATGATGAACAAGGTATTTACTCCGAATGCCTGTCTTATCCAGCATAAACTTATCAAAATGCCTACGCCAAAGAAAATTCGGCTTGATGGTTATTTCTCCTTTATCCAGATTAAGAGAGCTATTTAAAAGATACGTCCTTGTCCATTCCCTAGAAGGATATCCTAGCCCAGGAGTATAAAAATCATACGCCCCAAACTCTTTCTCCTGATATCCGAAGTTAAGATTAATTTCGCCTGAGGAAAAATCTAAGGTAGATGCCATATTGGCAGTAAATTTCTTAAAATCAGTGTCATCGCTAAAGCCCTTTGATGCCTTATTTTCAACTGAAAACCTAAAACCTAAATCCTTTATCTTATTGCTTATGCTTAATAGCTGCCCATAAGAAGCATACTCTCCTGCGGACAATTCTAAGGTAACCCTTCTTCCTTCTGGCTTTTTAGTGATAAAATTTACCGTTCCCCCTACTGCATCAGGCCCAACACCAAGCGGAGAAATGTTAGAAAGAATACTAATATTTGAAATATCCTCCTTAGTAACCGGGATATCGGAATTATGGTGCCCTGTCTGCGGGTCATTAATCCTTTGCCCGTTTAAAAGTATGCGTACGCCCTGATAATTAGAGCCGCGTAAAGAAAAATCTGCCTGCATGGAATCAACAGGCAAGCGCGACTGCAAATTCACAAAAGTAGTATTTAAAGCCTCTATAGGATGGCTGAAAGGCAGGTTTTGTAAATCTTTTTGGCTTAATGAATAGGCATCGTTATTTTCAAGCTTATTTCTTATTACTACTATCCTATCAAACTTATCATCCTGCTCTTTAGCATAAGAAAAAACGGAAAACAAAATAAAGGCACATAAAAATAAGCTTAACCTTAATCTAAGCATAGGCTTATTATAAAATTAAGCTTTTAATTGTCAACTTATAAAATAGTTTACATTTATTATCTTAACGGCAATGGATAACATCTCCTGAGGTAACTTTCTGCGTTAAGCCGTTATCACGCCTGACTAATAACCCTCCGTCAGAGTCAATATCCACCGCCTCTCCTTCAATACACTCTTTATGCGAGTAAATTTTTACTCTCTTGCCTAAAGTAATTGATTGTTGGCGCCACTTATCAGTAATCGTAAGAGAGCCTTTCTTATTAAAAACAAGGTAGTTCTCCTCTAACCTATGAAGAATACCCTGTAACACCTGCACCCTGCTTAATTTATCCCCAAGCTCTAAACTTAAACTGGTTGCTCCGGAGAACAAAGTTTTCTTATCGTTATTTATATTTAAACCTACCCCGACAATAACAAACCCAACCTCATCTATCTCTGCTTTTATCTCAGTAAGTATCCCGCCTATTTTTTTATTATTTAATATTAAATCATTCGGCCATTTAATCTGTATATCTATAGGTATCAACTCCTTTAATGCCTCAGAGATACTTACTGCGGTTAAAAGAGTAATAACCGGAGCTTTGTCAAGGGGGATCTTTGGCTTTAATATTATAGAAAAATAAAGCCCTTTGTATTTAGGGGAATGCCAGAGCCTTCCTAACCTCCCCCTGCCTTTTATCTGCGTCTCTGCAACAACTATTGTCCCTTCTTTTGCCCCTTTTAATGCTAACTGAGCAGCTGTATCCATAGTAGAGCTTAATGAATCAAAATATAAGGCACTCCTGCCGAGAGTTTTTGTTTTAAGCCCATGATAAACCTGAAAATCATACAACTTATCCGGCTCAGAGATAAGCCTATAGCCTAAATGCGGAACAGCGGCAATATCAAATCCCATCTCTCTTATCGCCTGGATATGTTTCCATAGGGCTTGGCGGCTAATCTTTAGAGAACGGCTTAATCCTTCTCCTGAAAGATATCCGCCTTCTTTCTTAAGTAACCCTATTATCTTTTCTTCCATTATTATTTAGTCTCATAAAGTGGAGACATTGCGCGGAGTTTCTCTACTACTTTAGGCAGGGATTTTAAAAGATAATCTATATCGCCTTCTTTAGTCCACCGGCCGGTTGTAATCCTTAAAGAACCGTGGGCAGTGGCATGGTCTAATCCTATGCTTAACAAGACATGGGATGGCTCTAAAGAACTTGAGGTGCAGGCAGAGCCGGTAGAGATAGCTATGCCTAACGCATCTAAACTCAAAAGCATGGACTCTCCTTCTATATATTTAATAGAAAAATTTACATTATTAGGCAATCTAAGCAAAGGGTCCCCATTAAGCCTCACCTCGGATATTGCCTTAGGTATCTCTTTAATCATCCTATCCCGTAAGGATATTTGAAACTTCTCCTCCTTATCCATATTCATACGGCACAACTCTACTGCCTTGCCTAAACCTACTATGCCCGGAGTATTATAGGTTGAGGCCCTTCTGCCTCTCTCCTGGTCTCCGCCGTGTAAAAACCTATCTATCCTTACCCCTTTTCTTATGTATAAAGCGCCCACACCCTTAGGCCCATAAAACTTATGCGCGGATAGAGAAAGAAAATCAACATTTAAAGTATCTACATTAACCGGTATATGGCCTACGGTCTGAACAGCATCAGTATGAAAATATATGCCTTTTTCTTTGGCTATCCTTCCTATCTTTTCAATCGGTTGGATTACCCCAATCTCATTATTGGCATGCATAACGCTAATAAGTATAGTCTTTTCGGTTATCGCCCTTCTTAACTCATCTAAAGATACTATACCATGCTCATCCACCCCTAAATATGTAACCTCAAAGCCATGCGACTTAAGGTAATCACAAGGTTGGCTTACTGCGTGGTGTTCTATTACAGTAGTAATGATATGGTTTCCTTTATTCTTTAATGCCGAGGCTACGCCAAAGATAACATTATTATTTGACTCTGTCCCTCCGGATGTAAAGACTATCTCTTCAGGATGCGCGCCTAAAAACTCAGCTAAAACTCCCCGGCTATCCTCTATAGCCCCCTTAGCCTCCTGGCCAAAAAGATGCATACTTGAAGCATTACCCGGTATATTAAAAAAGAAAGGCTCCATCGCCCTTAAAACTTCCGGGTCACATGGCGTTGTCGCTGCATAGTCTAAATAAACTCTCTTCATAGTATTTTAAAAAGCGCTTTTCAGAAATGCATCTCCATAGCGCGCGGTGGGCAAATCTTAATACACAACTCACAAGCGATGCATTTTTTACTATCAAATTTAACCTTGCGCGTCTGTTTATCTACGGTAAATGCTTCGGTCGGGCAAACCGGGACACACACCCCGCAATGAGTACACTTATCTTCATTCCTTACTACATCTTGGCTTAAAGGTTGCATCCTTACCCCGCAGCCCTTTAAGTATTCTATACCCTTATCAAAATTATCCCTCTTACCGCTTAATTCTAAAACCATAAGCCCTTCCTCTTCAGGGGTCACAAAGGCCTTAAGGATATTAAACTGTAAATTATACTCCTTAACCAATTTATATACGATTGGTTGGTTAACTAAGCGATGGGGAAAATGCAAGACTATTCTTTTTGAAACCATATCTATTCCTTTTCGTTTATTGGTAGCCTTTCTTTAAGCATCTTAAAAGTATAACCTGAATCTACCTGAGGTAAAGGCGCTACCGGCTCGCTTAAGAGGAACTCTCCTTTCTGAATCCATCTTTTAAGCTCTTCGCTAATCTCCTTTGCCTTTGAATAGCTTGAGAGGCTACCGGTTAAGACCTCTTTGCCTTGCACAAGTATCTTCCCACTCTTAAGCTCTTCATAACTTACCTCTCCTAAAGAACCGGGGATGCAGTTAGGATAATTTGCGCTATAATCTACAACCTGCGCATATATATCCTTATCCTCTACTGCCGCTTGCTTAAGCACATCTTCGTCTAATATCGGTATAGGCAGGCCTATGCCTACTATTAAGGTTACGCCATAGCCAAGCATACTTGTACCAACCAGCCAATCAGGGCTCATCTTTTTTAAATCTCCTATAACCGCGATAGTCCCGGCAGGAACTTGCGGAATACCATTATCTTTACGCAAGACAGAGGGGTTATGCTGAGTCCCATGCCAAGAGACAAAACCAACTCCGCCGCCTAAAAATATCTTTGTCCCTATTCCAACTGTGCGGTAAAAAGGGTCTTTTAAAAGCGGGGATAACTGCCCGGCAGAACAATAATTGGCATTGCCTAAGTTAGGCTTCAGCATCCCCATATAGGTATAAATAGGCTTATCAGATAAATTAACCGCAACATTATAATTCTGGTAAGCATTGCGGATATTAAATAAAACCGCCTCGTTCATATCTTTAATGTTTATTAAAGTCTCTAACTTCTTGCGCGGATAACAATCTGTGCCGTAAGCTATTGTTTCAAGGAGAACATCTTCTCCTGCGACTAATTCCTGAATAACATGTGCTCCCCCATACTTAAACTCTCCGGGATAAACTTTGTTGCGCGGGTCATCATCAGGGAGGGCAGTCGCTCCTAAATAAAAGTCCACCGCTGCAAAGCCGGTATAACAAGGGACGTCATTAAGCTTACATACCCCTCCTCCTACTTTTATCCGCGGTTTAGAATGCCCGATATTAAAATAAGCCCCTGAAGAGCACATAGGGCCAAAAGTCCCGCAAGTAACTACATCCACTTCTTGGGCAGCTTTTTTTATCCCCTTTTTTTTGACTAAATCAATTACCTCTTCGGCAGTTACTGCTACAACTTCGCCTTTTTTAATCTTTTCATTTATCTCTTTTATCGTTCTCATCTAAATAACACCCCTTTAAACGGCAATAACCTCTTTTACCTCAGGGACATCCTCTTTAATAATCCTTTCTATGCCCATCTTTAAGGTCATCGAACTCATCGGACAAGAGCCACAGCTTCCTTTAAGCCTAACCTTAACTACCCCGTCAGAAGTTACATCAACCAACTCTACATTACCACCATCAGCCTGCAGCATGGGCCTTACTCTCTCTAGCGCTTTCTCAATCTTCTCTTTCATCTCTTCTCCTTTTAGGTGTTTTCTGAAATATCTGTAATTATAGCATGCTGCGGCAGGCTAATCCAATATTTATTTTCCTGTTAAACTTATTTATCTCTTCCGTAAGTGATTTCTTTTTTAATACCGCGGATATAGCACAAAGCGCATCTGCCCCGGAAGCAATTACATCTTCTGCATCTTTAAGTTTAATACCGCCGATAGCAACTATCGGGATATTTTTAAATCTTTTTCTTATAAGACTAATTAACTTCAAGCCAACGGGCCTTATAGTAGTAACCTTAGTATTAGTAAAAAATATCGGCGAGATTCCTAAATAATCTACTTTTAACCTAACCCCGACTTCTGCTTGCGCTAAGGAGTGGACTGTTAAGCCGATAATCTTCTTCCTGCCTAACAACCTGCGCGCTATATTAACCGGCATATCATCTTGGCCTAAATGTACTCCATCGGCATTAACTGCTAAGGCAATATCAACCCTATCATTTATTATCAAAGGGATTCTCTTACAGATACGCCTAAGTATTAATGCCTCATTAATCATCTTAGAGGTAGGCATATCTTTACTGCGGTATTGAACTGCACAAGCCCCTGCTCCCACCGCCTTAAGCGCGTCATTAATAATCCCTCTTCTACTAAGGTTTTTATCGGTTATAAAATAAAATCCTTTTATCAAGATATCCTCTGTTTTTTATTTAGAACCTTAGGATTAATTAGAGATAACTGGTCAAATAACTTACCCTTAAAACTCCCCGGCCCTTTTGACTTTTTTGCGGCTATCTCAGCAGATACCCCAAGGCAGGATAGAGCCGCTATTGATGCTTTTACTAAATCTTCTTCTACTGCAACAAAAGCACCTATAACAGAAGCAGCAATACACCCTGTGCCTACGACTAAAGGCATAATCTTATCCCCGTTTAAAACTCTGAACAAATCCTTGCCGTCGGTAATTATATCTACTTCTCCTGTCGCAACTACCACACACTTATTTTCTCTAGCTAACCTAATGGCTTGCCCTTGAATGCCTTTTCCTTTATTAACGCTATCCACCCCTTTAGGCCTAACCCTTTCTCCGGAGAGAAAAGCAATCTCAGAGGCATTCCCTTTTATTATATCAATGCGGGAAAGAGAGGTTAACTTACGGCAGGATATGCCGCGCAATTTTGTTGCACCTACCCCGCAAACATCCAATACTACCGGAATGCCATTTTTATTTGCTACCTTAGCAGCAATAAGCATAGCTCTTACAAAACCTTTAGTTAAGGTCCCGATATTTAAAACTAAAGAAGAAGCAATACTAACTACCTCTTCTACCTCTCCCGGGTCATGAGCCATTATAGGGGAAGCGCCTAAAGATTTAACCGCCTGCGCGCAATCATTAACCGTAACCCAATTAGTAAGATGATGCACTACCGGAGACTCTTTTCTTATCCGGTTAAGTAAAACGCCTGAATCAACTTTTATCCGCATAGCGTTATTTTAACGGCTGTATTCCTCATAAAGCCAAGTAGATAGATACCTCTCCCCTGCGCTGGCTAATACGGTAACTATGGTTTTACCTTCTGACTCCGGGCGGCGCGCAACTTCTAAAGACGCCCATACTGCGGCTCCACCGGATATCCCGGTAAAAATACCCTCTTTTTTAGCTAACCTTCTGGCAAGCTCTCCTGCATCTTCATGCCTAACCTGTATAATCTCATCAATAATATTTAAGTTTAATACCTTAGGGATAAAACCCGCTCCTATCCCTTGTATCTTATGCACCCCGGGTTTGCCGCCGGATAAAACAGGGGAATCTTTAGGTTCTAACCCAATTATTTTAACCTTAGGGTTACGTTCTTTTAACACCTCGCCTACGCCGGTAATAGTCCCTCCAGTCCCTATCCCACAGATAAAGATATCTACCTTGCCCTTGGTCTCCTGCCATACCTCTTCAGCTGTAGTCTTACGGTGTATCCTTGGATTAGCCGGATTATTAAATTGCTGAGGCATATAGCTATTCGGGGTCTTCTTTAAAAGTTCCTCTGCCTTCTCAACCGCGCCCTTCATCCCTTTTGCCCCTTGAGTAAGGATAACCTCTGCTCCAAGGGCCCGTAAGAGTTGTCTTCTTTCAACGCTCATTGTATCCGGCATAGTAAGGATTAAGCGATACCCCTTTTCTGCGGCTACAAAAGCAAGGGCTATGCCGGTATTTCCGCTAGTAGGCTCAATAATAACCGAATCCTTATTTAATAAGCCTTTCTCTTCTGCGTCCTCAATCATAGCAAGGCCAATCCTATCCTTGACACTTGATAGAGGATTAAAAAATTCAAGCTTGGCTAAAATAGTAGCGTTAATACCGGTAGTTATTTTATTTAACCGCACAAGCGGAGTATTGCCTACGGTTTTAGTTATGCTATCAAAAATACCCGGCATAACCCCTCCTTTTTATATATAATACATATTATCCGGTGATTTTTTCTTCTCCCTTGAACGTATAATCAAATCTTCTAAGGTAGTAGATTTCAAGGTAGCCTCTATCGCCTTACTTAACTCTTCCCAAATATCATGCGTAACACAAGAATTAACCTTTTGGCAATAAACCTTATCCTTAATACACCCGACAATTCGGATCTCCCCGTCAAGGGCTTCTACAACTTGCTTTAAGTTTATCTGAGAAGGATGAAAGCTTAAAGAATACCCTCCTTTTGCCCCACGTAAAGATTTTACTAACCCCATTGGCTTAAAAGAAGTTAATATCCTCTCTAAGTATTTAAGAGATACGCCCTGCCGCCTTGCAACATCTTTTAATAAGACCGGGCCATCTCCATAATGACACGCTAAATCCAGCATAGCCCTTGTCCCATAACGCACTTTAGTAGAGAGTTTTATCACTTTAAATCTAATCTCCTTTATTATCTACTATTCCGATAGGAATAGTATAAATATACCCTAATTTAGAGAATTGTCAATATAATTTTACTAATTAAACTAACACTAATTTTTACTATTTTTACAAGGAGAGCCTTGAGAGATAATCAAAGGCGCTTATAGAAGCCTTTGACCCTTCTCCCGCAGCAATGATGATTTGTTTTTGCGGGGTATCAGTTACATCCCCTGCTGCGAATATGCCGGGGACATTAGTCTCATTACGGGGATTAATCTCTATCTCTTGGTATTTATTTTTTTTGACATCTTTTACAAATCCGGAATTAGGTATAAGCCCTATCTCCACAAATACCCCCTGCACAAAAAGGATTGTTTCTTTACCTTCTGAGATTATTGTAATTGACTCTAACATCTTATTACCCGATATCGCGCTTACCGTAGAGTTATTAAGTATAATCGCGTTATTAGAAGCCTCTACCTTCTGGCTCATTATCATATCCCCTGATAGCGCAGGAGTATTATTAATTATATAAACTTTTTTTGCAATCCTTACCAACTGTAAAGCCGCATCCAGCGCAGAGTTGCCTCCGCCGATAACCGCAACATCCTTTCCGCTAAAAATAGGCCCGTCGCAGGTAGCGCAATAAGTAAGCCCGCGGTTTTTAAATTCTTTTTCCCCCGGAACCCCTAACTCTCTTGAACGCTTGCCCGAAGCAATAATAACTGTCTTGGATGCATATTCGGCTTTAGCAGTCTTGACTAATATATCATTACCTATTTTTTTTACCTCAATAACCTCTTCATTCTCTTTTACCGGGATATTGTATCTGCGCATATGTTCTTCAAACTTCTGCGCAAGTTCAGGCCCGCTAATAAACTGATACCCGGTGTAATTCTCAACATCACCGCTTAATGCAGCCTGTCCTCCGATATCCCCAGTTAAAACTATAAAATCCATCTTCTTACGCGCCGCATAAACAGCTGCAGTAATCCCTGCCGGGCCTGCGCCGATAATTATCAAATCAAAAATTTTCATATTTGATTAAACTATAAACCTAATGATTCTTTTATCCTCTCCTTATCAAACCCAACAATAATCTCGCCTTCAATATTTATAACCGGTACACCCATCTGACCCGACAGGTTAACCATCTCTTCTGCTTTTTTCGTATCTGCGCCGACATCATAGTCTTCAAAGGCGATATTATTATCCTTAAGAAACTGCTTAACCCTTACACACCAAGGGCAAGTCGCGGTGCTATATACTTTTACGTTTTTTGCCATAACTCTTCCTTTCTTTAAAATATCTTTTGAGTATTTTTAAGGCTTTAGCTTCCGGGGGCAAGATCAACAATTTCATTTACCTTAAATAGAATCAGGTGCTTTGGTTTAGGGAGCTTCGCCTCAGGATGCCTTTTACCTGCTTTATCTTCGCGGATATTCTTTAAAAGCCGTTGCGCAAGCCTGCCGGATATTCTCTTATCCCAAGCCTTAATAATATCCGCACCAACCTCTCTGTCCTTAGCTAACCTTGCCTTGCCTTTAAGGCAGTAACCTTTAAATTTATGCTCATTAAAAGCAGTAATGCTGGCTAATTGATTATTTTGTAAGTTTAGATATGTCCTGCCGTAATAAGCATCTAAAAGGGCAACCTCTCCTGCCTCATCAATCTTAACTATCCCCTTGCATGAAGAATGCGGGTAGCCTTTATCATCTATGGTAGAAAAGACAACACAGCCTTGGCTTTCAAAAAAACTTATTATATCCCTATCTAATTTCATACCCTTAGGCTAAAATTATTCTTAGCTAACAGCTCTTCTGCCAAACTCAACGCAGCTATTCAATTCATTTGCATCCGGGGCATATCTTATACTTAAACCTGGCTGGGATAATGAAATCCCGTTTGCAGTAAGTATCTTTTCTATTTCTCTTACCGCTCCACCTGCCCACCCAAAAGAGCCAAAGACAGACGCAAACCTCTTCTTAGGCGCAAGGACTCTTAAAAAATCAAGAAAGCCGGCCATAGAAGGAAGCATGCTATTGCCGTGGGTTGAAGAACCTAAGATAAAAAACTTTGCTTCAAGCATCTCCTTAAAAACTTCGGTGCGGTCAGAGTTATTAATATCAAAAATCTTAAACTCAATACCTGCTTTAAGTATTCCTTCTGATATCTTACGCGCCATCTTTTCAGTCGCCCCCCACATCGTCTCATAGACTATTACCGCCTTTTGGCTTACTTGGTTATCTGCCCAAGAAAGATACTTTTGTACAATCTCCATAGGCTCTTTACGCCAGACTAACCCATGGGCAGGAGCAATAATTTTAATCGGGATATTTAATTTTTGTACCTCGGCTATCTTCCTAGATATCAAACCCCCTAAGGGCCAAAGGATATTGGCATAATACTTAGCCGCCTCATCCCACAAAAGACAAGGATCCACTTCATCTGTAAAGATAAAGCTTGAAGCAAGGTGCTGGCCAAAGGCATCATTAGGCATAAGCAATGCCTCTTGCGGAAGATAAGTAAACATGCTATCCGGCCAATGAATCATCGGCGCCTCTACAAAGGTAAGAGCCTTTTTACCTAAAGAGATTGAATCCCCCGTCTTTACCTCTTTAAAATTCCAATTACCGTAATAGTTTTTATATAACCCTTCCTTACACTTAGCAGTCCCGATAATTTGGGCATTCGGGCAGAGCTTCATAATCTTTGGCAATGCCCCTGAGTGGTCCTTCTCAACGTGGTTGGCAATTATATAGGATATTTTATCTAAAGGGATAATGCTTCGGATATTCTCGATTAATTCATCTGCAAAAGGCTCATAAACCGTATCTACAAGCGCTGTCCTTTCGTCAATAACTAAATAAGCATTATAGCTTGAGCCTCTTTTTGTAGTATAGGTATGCCCGTGGAAATTACGCACATTCCAATCAACTACTCCTACCGAATAAACATCTTTAACTATCTGCCTTTTCACTTTTCCCCCCCCTATATACTATATACTACATACTATCTGTCCACTTACCTTAATAGCCTTGGAAGTTTTCTGTAATAATCTTATCCGAAGAAAGATGTAAATCTTTAGATAATCCGCTCTTCATCGCCTCAACCATCGCCGGCGGGCCGCAAAGAAAGAAGAACCTATCCATATAATCAGAGACTTCTCTTTTAATCAAATCCGGGGTTATTGTACCTACAACACAAGAAAACTCCATATCTCTTTGACAAAGGACATGGATTACGCGCAACCTGCTTGACTCTTCCTGCATCCTCTCAAAATCCTCGCGAAAAGCGATATCCCTTACAGAATTATTAGCATAAAGCAAAGTTATATCAAGATCGAGTTTCTTATCTACCGCAAACCTGCACATAGACCTTATCGGGGTAATACCAATTCCTCCGGATATAAAAGCTATTTTACCTAAAGCACGCTCAAGGGTAAATGCGCCAAAAGGATATTCAATAGAGAGGATATCCTTGATTTTAAGGTTTGAAATGGCTGCGGAAAAATCACTTCCGGTTATCTTCTTTGTAAATTCAATATAACCTTTTTCAGTAGGAGAGCTTGAAATAGAAAGGTATCTTTGAAGATTTTTATCATTATTAAGGGTCACGCGCAAAAACTGCCCTGCCTTGTATTCTGCTATGTTTTCAAGCCCTACCCTTATACTCTTTACATTATAAGTGCGCGGGATAACATTGACTACCCGCGCGCAAACCGAATCAGCCATAACTTCAGACCTTCTCAAACATATCCTTGCCTACGCCGCAATCAGGGCAAACCCAATTATCAGGCAAGTTTTCAAAAGGCGTATTCGCCGGAATATTCTGAGTAGAGTCCCCTACTGCCGGGTCATAAATATAACCACATACCGTGCATTTATATTTATCCATATTTTTATCCTCCTTATTTATTCAACCTTAAGCTCTTTCTCGCTCTTCCATATACCGTGTATATTACAAAATGAGGTGACCAGTATCCTCCCTGACCTACCAGCCTTAAAAGAAGCAGTCACCTTTGGCTCAGAATAAACCGTGCTCGTATTAGGCCCTTGGGTAGATTCGCCGTGGGTATTAAACTCAAAGCGCGCTACCTGAAAAGGAAATTTCTCTTCCGGTATCAAATAATATACCTCTATGGATTTTATATGGTGCTCTGCGGTATTCGGGTGCGGTATCTCTTTTCCTACCACAACCTTTACCTTAACACTCTCGCCCTTGCTAATCTTCTCCGGTGCATCAATTACCGGAACGTGTTTCTCTGCCTTCCAATCTGCGGTCTGTAATATTAATTCTGCCATGGTTAACTCCTTATCTTTTAAGTATCCTTTTTAAATCTTCTTCTGCGCTACTGATAAGCCTTAAATCAAACTTCTCTTGTATTATCCCCAAAACATTTTTAGAGATAAAAGCAGGAGGGGTTGGCCCTAAATATATCCCCTTAACATTAAGATACAATAGAGTCAGCAATATAGCAACTGCTTTTTGCTCAAACCACGATAAGACTAATGTTAAAGGCAGGTCATTTACCCCGCAGTTAAACGCCTTTGAAAGCACTAATGCTACCTGTATAGCCGAATAGGCGTTATTACACTGCCCGACGTCAATGAGCCTTGGGATTCCGTCTATCTGGCCAAAATCCAGCTTATTAAAACGGTATTTACCGCAAGCCAAGGTCAGGATAACGCAATCTTTAGGCACCTTTTCTGCAAATTCGGTATAGTAATTTCTCCCCGGCTTTGCTCCGTCACAACCTCCGATTAAAAAGAAATGCTTTATCTTTCCTGATTTTACCGCTTCAACTATTTTATCTGCTAAACCTAGTATTGCGCTGTGATGAAATCCAGTCATTATCTTTTTACCCGGCTTTTCAGGTAAAGAAGGCAAGGACTTCGCCTTCTCAATAAGCAAGGTAAAATCCCTATTTTTAAGATGCTTAGCCCCGGGAACGCCTGTAATACCTATGGTAAATAATCTATCTAAATACGTATTCTCAGGAGGTATCAAAACACAGTTTGTCGTAGCCAGTAATGCTCCGCTAAAAGAGGCAAACTCTTTTTTTTGTTCCTGCCACGCGCCTCCGTAATTTCCTACCAGATGCTTAAACTTATGTAATTCAGGATAGCCATGGGCAGGCAACATCTCACTATGAGTATAGATATTTACTCCGGTCCCTTCTGTCTGCTTCAAAAGTTCAATCAAGTCTAATAAATCATGCCCGGTAACAAGTATACCCGGGCCTGCCTTTGTCCCGGTTTCAACTACAGTAGGAACAGGATTACCAAACCTTTCAGTATGCGCCCTATCTAAAACCTCCATCGCCTTTAAATTAACCTCTCCGCATTTTAAGACTAAGTCAATATGTTGGTTTAAATCAAAACTTACATTGGTTATCGTCTTAAATAGCGCTTCATGCATAAAACTATCTACCTTTTCATCCCTTGCGCCTAATTCCCGCGCATGGTAAGCATAGGCAGCTATGCCCTTTAATCCGAATAAGAGCAAGTCTTGCAAGCTCTGGATATCCTCGTTCTTCCCGCAAACGCCTACCTTAGTGCAACCCGTCCCTCCTGCTGTCTGTTCACACTGATAACAAAACATAACTACCTCCTCTTTTGGCTATTTAATAAACTATCTATGCTAATTTCTTTAAGCTTCTTAACTACAATAGCTTCAATCTTGATTATCTTCTTGCGCAACGCGCAACTTTTAATATTCGGGCATATCTTTCTTTGCAAAAAACATTCAGTTAGGCGAAACTCCCCTTGAAAAATCTTCATAATATCCCAAAGAAGGATATCTTTAGGATTCTTAGATAAAGAAAAGCCCCCTCCTTTTCCCTTAGATGAAGACAATACCCCCTTATTACGTAAGATCTGTAAAAGCTTTCTTAAAAAAGGGCCGGGGATTTTTAGCTTTTTAACTAAAGAGGATACTGAAAAGAGCTTATCTTTATCCTGCGCTATAAAACAAATTGCCCTTAAGGCATAGTCTGTGTCGCGTGTTATAAGTTTCATTTTATGGTGGGCAGTTTAAGGTCATACCCAGGACACTCTACTGCAACCCTCTTTACAATGCGCAACAGGGCGCAGCATATACTTAATTGTAATATCCATAGCGGCCTCCTTTCGCTATAATGATACTACAAAAGTATCATTTGTCAAGGAAAATTTTATCTTTTTAAGAAAATATTTAAAAGATACCCTACAATTAATACCTGCGGGACCGTAACTAAAGGAAGCCATACGGCTACACGCCTGCCGACGTTCTGCCACAAAAGCCCTATCTCAGTATAGTCGGTTACTACCCCTGCCATAAGAAATGTAAAACTATTTCCTAAAGCATTTGTCTGGCGGTATATCTCAAACGCCAGAGGGCTTGAACCCTCAGAACAAACCTCAATTATTGTAGCTAACGCTAATGTGACAACAAGCCCTAGCAAAGAAGGGCCCATAAACTTATGGAAAAAATGCACCGGGATATACGCCCCTGCTAAAGAAGCAAAAAATATACCTAAGATAATCCACCATAAAACCATATTAGAAAGGTCTATGCTCCCTTTTATAACTCCTATGATATCGTTGGCTATAGCAGAGAGAGAAAATTTATAATTTTTAACCCTTACTAACCAGTCTTTAATAATTGAGAAATCGTCCCCTACCTCAACGGTATTCTTATTCTTTTCAATTAAATTAGCCTTTTCAAGAAAGATAAATATAAACCCGGTATTAATGGCAATTACTATCGCCGCAACTATAATCAAAACCCCCTTTATCCCAAAGAAGCCCACCAGCATAACTGTTAAGGTAAAGTTTGCCCAAGGGCTGGCAAGTAAGAAACTTACTACCGCAGGGTTGGAAGCCCCTTTTTTGTGCAATTGTATAGAGAGGGCTAATATCCCATGGCTACAAGCGCTCATTAAAAAACCTAAAAGAACCGCGTTAAATATTGTCGCCGGGCTTTTACGCGAAAGAATTTTAGAAATATACTCTCTGGGGATATAGTAATCTATAACCCCTCCTAAAAGCAGGCCTAAAACTACTGCCCACCATATATTGCCTACATAGGCTAAAAAGTGCCTCTGAAACGGTTTTAATGCCGAAAAGAAAAGTGAAAGAAAAAGTAAGATACAAATAGAAAGCGAAAGAATAAAAAGTTTATTTACGAAAATGCTCTTCTTTGATTTTTGCGAACAACATTCTTGCATTATCTACCCCAAACAAGCCAAACAAATAAATAAGCAGCAGATACCGCCGCAAAGGTAAAAGGAAGGCCTATCTTCATAAAATCCTTAAAACCAACCCTCACCCCCTCCTTTTTTAATAAGCCACAGGCAACTATATTGGCAGATGCTCCGATAGGAGTAATATTTCCTCCTAAACTAGCGCCGATAAGCAAGCCAAAAAGAAATAGTGTCGGGCTTATATTTAATTTAACGGACATAGAGACTGCCACAGGGAGCATCGCTGCTAAAAATGGCACATTATCCACAAAAGCAGAGATAAAAACCGAGGCGATAACAATAAGGGTATAACCCATAAATATATTCTGCCCGATTATAAGAGAAAGCAAATCAGAAAATTTTTCTAACCAACCGGTGATACTAACTGCCCCGACTATTATGAATATGCCGATTAAAAATAACGCTGTCTCCCAATCTAACCCTTTTATCCTCTTTACAATAGGTTCATTAAATGCGAATCTCTGCCATATAAATGAAATTGCGCCAAAAAGAAGGCACAATATACCCGCGGTATAGGAAAACCCAGTGCTGATAAAAGAAGAACCCGCTAAAGCAAGTATAAGCGCCATAAGAAAAAGCGTAGGAACCCAAGACCTTATTCTCTCGACTAAGAGAGGCTTGATCTCCTCTTTGTTAGCCCTAAATACAAAATAAAGGATAACTAAGGAAGCTAATGCCCCTATTTGCACCGCAAAGAATATGCTTAGCCTGCCTTTATAAAAGAAAAAATCCGAGAAGTTCATATTCGCAATGCCTCCTAAAAGCATGCTCGGAGGATCGCCGATTAAAGTAGCTGCCCCTTGGAGGTTGCTTGAAACTGCAATAGCTACCATTATATTCAAAGGATTTATCTTAAGCCTCCTTGCTAAAGAGATAGCAATGGGGGCGATTATTAATACTGTAGCAACATTCTCTACAAATGCCGAGACAAGCCCGGTTAAAAGACATATAAATAATAGTGCCCATCTTGTATTTTTAGCGTAATTTATAATAACCTCGGCAAGGTACGCAGGGACACGGCTTAAGATAAAAACATCTGCTACTGCCAACATCCCTATAAATATCCCCATAACGTTCCAGTTAACCGCTAAGAAAGCTTCGGGTAAAGAAATAACGCCTAAAATAATTAAAAGGAGCGCGCCTAAAAACGCAGATGCCGCCCTTCTATTAGGAAAGACAACAAAGAGGATGTAGGCAAGGATAAAAACTCCTAAGGCTATAATATTCTTTGGCAAGGCTAACCCCTTTTATTTATTTTATTACTTAAGGTTTTTAAGTCAATTATATTATAACTAAAATTTTTTTATAAAAAATACTTGACTTAAAAAATAGCTTGTATATAATTTAAGCGATGAAAAAACTTAGGCCTTTTTTTATAGTAATCTCTATTATATTTTTGGTTTACCCAAATTCTTTTGCGCAAAATCAAGATAAAGAAACCAAAAACTTACAAAGCATAGATATACTCAGCGGCTTTAGCTGGGGAAAACTCAAGCAAAAAGGAAATTACAACCTTACTCCTTTTAGCGTAGCCTTTAATTTCAACCTAAAGAACTTAACAAAAAAGATAAATTTTAACCCCCGCCCTCTCCTGCAATTTCAAGTAGAGCCCTTCTTAAGCCTTGTTACTAAACCTGATAATAATTTAGAGACCGGGGCATCCTTTTGGCTTAAAATAGGACTCCTGCCTGAAACTTCAAGGCTCCAGCCTTATTTTAAATTAGGGGCAGGGCTCTTATACATGACCCAACACACGCTAGAGCAATCAACCCAATTTAACTTCACAGAACAATTAGCCGTAGGCTTTCATTATGGCCTTAGCAAAAATACCTCACTAACCTTAGAGGGGCGCTGGCGCCACCTTTCAAATGCTAGCATAAAATCCCCTAATTCCGGAATAAACTCTTATTTTGTCCTTACCGGAATATCTTATAAATTCTAAAAAGCAGAAACCAAACCCAACCTACTAATGAGTAAGGCTGATTATGGTTATTCCTATTGCAATAAAGATAACCCCCAACCAACGCTTAAAACACACCTTTTCTCTTAAAAATAACCTTGAGACTAAGGCAATAAATATGTAATGCATGCTATCTGCGGAAAAAGCAAAACTTAAATCCGCACGGGATAATACCAGAAGCCATATACAAAGAGAGATAACGCTAAAGATAAAACTAAGCCAGACTCGCGGGATAGCGATAAGTTTAAAGATAAACTTAAATATTTTAACCACCCCTCCCGACGCAGTATCAAGGGTATTAATCGCTGATTTTAAAAAAAGCTGATTTATGGTATCGCAGATACTGGTTAAGGCGATTAAAAACAAGGTAAATAATACACCTTCTTTCATGATAAAGTTGCCTCCTTATCTTTAGCGCTTAAAGAGACGAATATAACCCCTGCTAAGATAAAAAGCACCCCCGACCACCTTAATATACTTACCCTCTCTTTTAAAAATAAAGCCGAGGTTAAGGGAACCAGCATATAACTTAAACTGGCTATCGGAACGGCTACGCTTAAATCTATTTTTGATAAGACCACCGACCAGATAATAAAGGTAAGAAGCACGGAAAGTAATCCCGCCCATAGATACGGCGAAGAAAAAACACCAAAGATAAAACCCTTTGCGGATAGAAAAGAATCTATGTTTACCTCCCCCTGCGATAAAGCCCCTTTCTTAAAGAAAAAGTGGGTTAGCGTCTCTAAAACATCGGAGAGCATAAGAAAAATAATAATCTTTACGGTCAAACCACTCTTCATTCTACTCATGATTTTCGTATATCGCTATCAAAATTCTCCGGCTTTAAAAATAATGCCAAAAGTTTTAGAATAATATTCATCACCGGGTTATTATGCCTAAGGTAAGCGTATAAAGGGACTAATTTACATCCGAGCTTAAGCTTAGCGTAATAATCGGTCTGCCCAGTCTGATAAAAACGTACGGAATTTTTAATGCACCACTCTATATTATAACACCAACTTACAAAATACAAGTGGCAAGGATTAGAAATATTGTAATCAAAGCCGATAAACTTATCAATGAGTAAATCTTTATAAACAAAGCAGAGGTTAAATGCTCCCAACCTCCCGTCAACATAATAAAGAAAGATTTTAAAATATGGCTGCATATTCTTGCTTACGCTTATAAAAAACTCCTCTGTAAGTCGCTCAAACTTTGTATTCCCCTGACGGTAGGTATTTAGATAAAGGCTAAAAACCTCTTTTAAGATACCTTCGGTAGAAGTTACTTCTTTAATCTCTATCCTGCCTTTAGCATAAGCGCTTCTTAGTTTACGCCTTAGGCTCTTTCTAGTGGCCTTACCTAAACTTTTAATGTAATCTTCAAGAGAGGAAAACTTAACCTCATTTATTGCGGAAGGAAAACTATTTACCTTAAAAAACCCTTCCTTTAAAAGGACTTGAAGCCTTTTAGCTAGATTAAGGGGAAAGTCCTTAAATATAATAAGCTTAGCGCCTTTTTCTTTAGATAGCTTTTTCAAAGCAACGGCTAATTCTTTGACCTCCGCAGAACTATCTTTGTTCGCCTGATTAAAACCAATCAAGCCGCTCTCTCCGAAAGGAGAACCGCAAAAGAGAGACTTAATAATCATAAAGCGCGGAAAGATCTTACGTATAAAAACAATAACTTTTTTTAAAAAACCTTCTACGGCAATATCCAAATTAAAGTCAGAGATAAAAAGAGGGGCTATCAACCTTAACCCTTCTTGCCCATATAAAAAAAGGTAATAGAGCTTAAACTCTTTTAGGTGCGACTCTTCAATAGATTGATAAAAACCATACCCCTCAGGGGTATCTTTAAAAATACTATCCCAATCGTTTTTATTGATTCTGTTTATAGAATCATAGACTTCTATCTTCATCTCCCTCATTTTAAAATCGATATAAATAAGCTGCTTGCATTATGGGGTATTTTAGCATAGAATAGATAAAAATATTCAATAAAATGAGCATAATAAGAGAGATACCCCCTACTGCGGGGGTTCCGTATATATATAAAGACCTCCTGTCGCTTTTTTTAAATAAAAAAAGCGGAACATTAGAAGAGGACTTTAAAGAGTTTTTAGGGGTAAGGCACATAAATATTACCTACTCCGGGACAGCGGCGCTTTATATAATACTTCAGACGCTAAAAAAATTATCCGGTAAAAAAACAGTCATTATCCCTTCCTTTGTCTGCCCCCTTGTCCCCTTGGCAATAGAGAGAGCGGGATTAAAAGTATCCGTCTGCGATATAACAAGCGAAGGTTTTGATTTTAACCTTCAGGAACTGAATAAGACCTGCCTAAAAAATAACGATATACTTGCGGTAATTGCAGCCCACTTAGGCGGAATACCGATTAACCTTGAACCGATTATGAATATAGCCAAAGATAAAAAGATATTTGTAATTGAAGATTGCGCGCAAAGCTTAGGGGCAAGTTATAAAAATATGCCTATCGGGACAATAGGCGACTTTGCTTTTTATAGCCTCTGCCGCGGCAAGGGTATAACAATATACGAAGGCGGAGCAATAACATGCAAGGATAATTTTTCCGGCATAACCCAAGAGGCTTTTGAAAAGATATCAATAAATAATTACCTCTCAGAATCTTTAAAGATACTTGAGCTCTTCGGCTACTGGGCATTCTACAGGCCGGAATTATTCTGGTTTGCCTACAGGCTTCCGCAGAAATTCTGGGAAGCACAAAATAAACAAGAACGGGCGTCTATTGAATACTTTACTACCGATTTTCCGTTGCATAAAGTATCAACCTTAAGAAAATCGGTCGGGCATACACAATGGAGGCGTATTAAAATAGAGATAGACAAACAAAGAAAAAAGGCAAAATATTATATAGAGAAAATTTCGGGTACCGACGGCATAAAGCTTATCTTAGAAGGGCCGGTAAGTTACTCAAATTACCCTTATCTAACCATTATATTTAAAGAAGAGGCAAGGCAAAAAAAAGCACTCGCGTTTTTTAAAGAATCGGGATTAGGGGTATCCAGGATATACCTTAGGGCAATCACAGATTACCGGTATTTAAACAAACTCTACTCTCCTCTTTCGTCTCCGAATGCTAAATCCATAGCCTCAAGGCATATCACCTTAAGCACTAGTACGTTCTTAAAAAAAACCGAGCAAGATAAAATAATAACGGAATTAAAAAAGTTATAATGATAATATTTTCCCTTAAAGAAGACTTACGCAATATAAACTCTATACCTGATTCCGGTTTTTTTATGAGGGGAGACAACAACCTCTGTTTTCTAATACACGGGTTAACCGGGACCGCAAGAGAGATGTATTCTATAGGAGCGCGGCTTAATAAAAACGGATTTTCGGTTGCAAGCCCTATGATGTACGGGCATAACCGTTCATTATCCGTATTAAAAAGGTTGCGGTGGCAGGAGATTTATGCAAAGATAAAAAAAGAGTTCTTAAAATACCTACCCTCTTTTGATAAGATATACGTAGCCGGGCTATCATTCGGTTCGCTTATAGGGCTTCTCTTGGCTTACGAATTCCCTGAGAAGGTCCGCGCGGTTAACTGCTTTTCTCCTACCCTTTTTTTTGATGGGTGGAATACACCTAAATCAAGGGTTCTTTTGCCGCTTATATTCAAGACACCCCTTAAATACTACCTTTATCTTAAAGAAGATCCCCCCTATGGAATTAAAAATGCAAGGCTAAGGCAAAAGATAGCAGGGTTCTATAAGAGCGCGGGCTTATTTGATTATAGCAAAGTACACCTCTATGGGTACCCGGTAATACCGGTCTCTAGTATGTATCAGAACCGTCTCTTAGCAAGGCATATAACAAGGTTGCTACCAAAGATTAAAATACCGATTCAAATATTGCAGGCAAAAGATGACGATACCACCAGCCCAAAAAACTCCTTTTTTATCTATAATCGTATAGGCTCAAAAGATAAGCGCGTTGTACTATTAGAAGATTCATACCATATTATAATCGCCGATCAAGAAAGAGAGCGGGTAGCTAAAGAAACGCTTGCCTTTTTTCAAAAATACAAATAAGATTAGGGATTTAAAACCGAAAGGAGCTTAAGGTTGGTATCTTCATTCAGCTCTCTTATCCTCTCCTCTTGCAGGCTATCTGCCTTAATGTCAGAGGGATGGTCAAGGCAAGAGGCAATACTTTTTAAAAAACTACGATAAGTAGGCTTTGAATAATCCCCGGTTATATCAACTCCGGCTATATCTAAATTATCTTTTATCAATTTTATCATCGTTAAAAGCTCATCTAAAGAGAGAAAACCTGACTCCCAATTAGTGAGCGCATAATCGTCTTTTAAACAATCTTTATCTATGGAGATGTAGGCTTTTTTTGTTGGGAGGCTTAAGATAAGGGAAAGAAAAAAAGAGCTTAAGTCTTCTTTGGCAAGCTCATGCCAAAATATCTTTGTGGAGATTACGCCTCTCTTTAGTTTAATTGATTTATTAGGCGGGACTCTTTTTAAAAACACAGAAGAAGGCTTGCTTTTATAAGGATAAATTTCTGCTCTATTATCTTCTAATAATTTAAGGTTTCCGCTTTGAATAGAAGGAAACTGTATATCGGATGAAGAAACTCCGATTAAAATACATTTAGCGATATTTTTATTCTTTAAAGAACGGGTAACCCACGAACCACACCCTATAGAAGGAGGAAGTATATCCCAATCCGGGTGAAAATCAAAGATAATAAGCGCGGCAGGCTCATCAATCAAATCGGTAAAAAGAGAGCTTATGTGGTGAAAGTCCCCTGAGCCTAAAAAATTAATCCCACCGTTTAACTCTCTTATGCAGCCTTGGATAACCCCTGCGGTATCTTTATTCATCCAAAGCCTAGCAGAGGAAGAAAAACTTTTAAGGTCTATTACCTTAGGAGAATATTTTGATAAGAGGCGCTTTTGGCTGGTCAGGCTACCATCAAAATCCAATATACCGATATTCATAAAAAGATACGCAAGGCAAGATTAACCCTTCTTCAAGGCCTTAGAGAGCGCTTCTTCAAATAGGTCACAACCCAAATCCATCTCTCTTTGGGTAATGTAAAAGGAGGGCGCAATCGTAAAAACATTTTTATAATACCCGCCTACATCTAATATTAATCCGCGCCTTTTTCCTCCTGAGGTAAGCTTGCCGCTTAACCCAATATTAGTTATTCTATCTGTTAATGTCTTATCCGGAGAATAACCGTCCTTACCGCACATCTCAACCCTTATTGCAAGGCCTAAGCCGTCAACATCTCCTATTTGGGGGTATTTCTTCTGTAAACTCTTAAAACGGTTTACTAGATACCTACCCTTCTTAGGAATATCTTCCTTAAAATTAGATTCCTCTATCAGTTTCATAACCTCTAAACCTGTTGTTGTCCCAAGCGGGTTGGAAGAAAAGGTAGAATGAGTAGAACCCGGAGGAAAGGCCTCAGGAGAAATTAATTTTTCCTTAGCCCATACCCCGGATATAGGGTTTAGGCCATTGGTCAAAGCCTTGCCAAAGACAATAATATCCGGAGTAACGTTAAAATTCTCAATTGCCCAGAACCTTCCGGTCCTAAAGAAACCCATCTGCACCTCATCATCAACAAAAAGTATACCGTAGCGGTCAAGTATATTTTTTAACCCTACAAAATAATCCTTAGGGGGGATTACATATCCTCCTGTCCCTTGAAGCGCTTCAACATAAAAGGCGGCAAATTCGCATTTTTTTGTTTTATTATTAACCACAGAGTAGTATTCAGTCTCAAAGAGCCGCTCAAATTGTTTTAAACAATAAAGCCCGCAAGAATCCCTCTTCTTATCATAAGGGCACCTAAAACAGTACGGGAACGGAATAAATAGGGCCCTTTCTCCAAAATGCCCGAACCTTTCACGGTAACGAAAGCTTGATGTAACGGCAGTTGCCGCTAGCGTCCTTCCATGATAACCTCCCATAAAAGCAAAACAAAGACTCCTGCCGGAATAGTTCCTTACTAACTTAAGGGAATCCTCCAGGGCCGATGACCCTCCGACATTAAAATGCACCCTCCCTTTCTCCTTAAAGGTAGCCTCATTTTTTTGGGCGATCTTAGCGGCTAACCTTATCTTCTCTGTATGAAGGTATTGGCAGGCTAACTGCGGCAAAGTATCAATCTGCTTTTTAAGCGCAGTATTTAAGCGCTTATTTCTATAGCCAAAGTTAACCGCAGAATACCACATCTGCAAATCTAAGTATTCAACTCCGTCAACATCATAAAGAAAACTCCCTTTAGCGGATTTAAATACATTTAATTTATCCGCATAGTGGACAGTATCCCCCCAAGAGCAGTACTTAGCTTCTAATTTTAAGAGGCCATCAGGCATATTAATATTCTTACTACGCTTATTTTTTTTATCCGTTATTTTTTTTCTCATGCAAAGCTCCTTTTAAAATAATTATATACATCCTTTAGCGATTTATAAGCAAAACAGGCGAGTTTATTCTTCTTAAAGTACTTTAATAAACTATCCTTAGCAAAGACGATATCGGCATACTTAGAGGGGCAAATATCCGAACGGCCGTCACCTATATATATAATTATAGAATCGCGCGATATATTTGCCAAGAGATTTTTTGACTTACAGTGCGCGCAAATATCACATCTTCTATCCCGGTAGGGGAAAAGAGGAATTAGTTTATCGCCCTTAAAAACCAATTTATTTGAATAAACCTTTAGATTCTTTATCCCGTGATTACGAAGAATCCTTTTTAAGATATAATCAAAGTTATCGCTTAACACAAAAGACTTGATTTTCTTTGAAGATAATAATTTCACTAACTTACTAAAATAAGGGTCAAGCTTTACTTCGGATAAATATTTATTTAAAGATGCCCGAGTCATGGTCATCCCTCTTAGCTGATCCTTTAAGCACTTTTGCGAACCTATCTTCCCGGACTCCCAGTCTTTTTCAAGCCTAACCCAAAGGTTATCACGCGAGAATACCGGCAACATGCTATCAAATACATCGCATGTGGCGATTGTATTATCAAAATCAAAAAAAACAATACATTTTTGAGGATTTATTATCTTCATAATTATTCTACATAAGAAAAAACTCCAGGGATAATTCCCTGACAAAACTTACAATTACCGGAAGCTATATTATACTCTTCTATTCTAAATCCATCACGTTTAATTAATACCTTGTAGCAATAAGGGCAGAGTGTATCCTCCCCCCAACCACGGACATTCCCGGCATAGACAAACCTTACCCCCGCCTCTAACCCTATGCCCTGTGCCTCTTTTAATCTCTCTTCAGGGGTGATAGGATAATCAGCAAGTTGATAATTAGGGTAAAAACGAGATATATGCCAAGGGATGTTTATATCTAATCCGGCTATAAAATCTGCTATCTCCTTTAACTCTCCCTTAGAGTCATTAACCCCGGGGATAACCAGCGTAGTTATCTCTATCCAAAGGCATAAACTCTTAAATAATCTTATAGACTCTAAAACTGCCGATAAAGAAGCGTTACAAAATTTCTTATAGGAACTTTCTTTAAAAAATTTTAAATCTATATTTACAGCATCTAAATAAGGCGCTATCTTACGAAGAGGCTCTTCTTTTATATACCCATTAGTCACAAAGATATTGCGCAGTTTATGCTTCTTAGCTATCTTTGCTACATCATAAGCATACTCAAAAAAAATAGCCGGTTCAGTATAGGTATAAGATAGGCTCCGACAATCTTCTCTCAACGCCCCTTCAACTAAATCCTGCGCAGATAGTATATTTTTTGGCGAATTAATACCTAAGAAAAAAGGGGGCTGAGATATCTGCCAATTCTGACAAAAAGTACATTTAAAGTTACACCCTGCACAGGCAAAAGAAAAAGTTTTTGACCCGGGTAAAAAGTGATACAAGGGCTTTTTTTCTACAGGATCAACATTTACTGAGGCTATATTGCCGTAAGAATAAGTATAAAGTACCCCTCCCCTATTCTCCCGGACTCCGCATAAACCAAAACAACCCTCCTTTATCCTACATTGATGAGGGCATAAATTACATTGAATTAAAGCGCCGGATAATTTTTTATAAAAAGAAGCTTCCTTCATCTACCCTTTTATAAGAAGCCTAGAGCATCACTTCTTTTATCCGGCCATCCTCTAAGGGGAGAGCATTTATAAGCATACTCTCCTTCTCAGGGAAACGCCAGAAGACTACCTTGGCCTCTTTTGAAGTTAAGTCAAAATAACGGCAGGCTATAGAAGCAGCAAAGGCTAATCTTTCTTTATTAAAATCTCCGATGCCTAAAGATACCGGGCCTGCGGTATCTTCTTCGGGTATAAAAAGATAATCACCGTCTTGGGCAACCGCTTCTAAAAACTTATTTTCTTTTTCATTCCGCCCTACTATCAATTTTAATCTCCTGCCAATTCTAAAATGCCTACCAAATTTTAATAATCTTATACTCCTTAAACTTAAACCTTCATGAGAAATAAGGTCAGCAAGCCTTCTTGAGTATTGAGGGTCGGTTAAGAGACATCCCCCTGAGGCATTAGGATAACCTTTAATTTTAAAATCTTTAGCAAGCGCAATCTGCTCCTTGCGTGAACGCCCGGATATACCCAAGAGCTTATTGCGGTCAACCCAACCTTTATCTTCGGGTATAGTAGGATTAAGGAGTCTTGCTGAGAGCGGCCTAAGCAAAAGCCCTTTTAAAGCACTCTTCTCTTCAATTAAACTAAGCGCGCGCTTATGTTGAGACATGGGGCGCTGGCCTAATACTTCGCCGGTTATAATAAATTGCGCGCCTAATTTAAGCATTAATTCCCGGGCCTTGCTTAACATAAGTATCTTACAGTCAATGCAAGGATTCATCTGCGAGCCAAAACCATAAGCAGAGTTTAAAATAAGATTAGGATATTCTTCTTTTATATCAAAGACCAAAAGATCCTCATTTAAAGAATCATTAACAAGTTTAGATACGCCTTTATCGGTATTTTTATTTAGGCTCTCCTGATAAAAAGGCATATTGAAATTTACGGGGATAATACCTATTCCCTGCTCTTTGATAACCCTTGCGGCAAGTAGGCTATCTAACCCCCCGGATATAAGGGCAAGTGCTTGCATAAAGAATCAACTCTTGTTTTATCCGAGATTAGGCCTTCTTCCTTTATTAGCCTTTTTAGAACGCCAATTAAGTTTTCCCCTGCGCTTGCGCTTCCCCATCGCCCTGTCCTCCCTTGTAGTATTCTGGCGGAATTTTATGAATAATCCTTTCTACAGCCTGAAAAATACACCTATTAATGGCTTCTCCCATAGAAGTCCCTGCATAGATAGATAAGCCATGCCCCATCTCTTTTTTCCCCAAGAGCTCTTCCTCCGGGCTATAATCTCCTGCCACCTGAGCACTTATACGCTCTGAAAACAAAACCTTTGAAGTAGCAAAATCTACTATACGGATATCCAATGATATATATGATCTATTTATGCTTGGGCCCAGAAGGCTAGGCAAAGAACCACTTGAAGCACTCCCTCCTCCTCCGACCCCTGCTTTACCCCCTGACCCGTATGGCTCAAAATCCAATAATCTTGTAGCAATAACTAAACCTAAAGGCCCTGCATCTTCTTCTTTTGGTATAGTACTTAGCTCAAAGCGCCCACTCTTTAAAAGCCCTGCTATCAAGACTTCCTTTAAGCCTAAGCCAATATCACTAGTAGCCTTGGCAGTTATAACCTCAAAGTCTGCTACTGTTATCTTTACCTTAGGCCCGGAATAGTCAGGGAAAGAAGCGGTATTTAAAAAACCATCCACAAGCCCTACCGGTTTATTTACCAATATACACCCGGCAAAAAATGGCATGATGCAAATAAAAAATATTCTAATTTTAAATCTTACCCTTCCACTCATCTTCTCTTATCTGTAGATAGGGACAAAAAGAAGAATAATCCAGACAATACAAGTAGTCACCAACCCTACGCTTAGCCCTATCCAAAACCAATTAAAAAATGTTATGCGTATATTCCTCTCTTTCTCTAATATGCCTAAGGCAACAATATTTGCGGTAGAGCCAATCAAGGTGATATTTCCCCCTAAACACCCGCCAAAAAGAAGCGCCCACCATAAAGAATGCGTTGTAATATTTAATGTCTGAAACCCCTGCAAAACCGGGATAAAAGCAGCTACTAAAACTACATTATCAAGCATACTAGAGCCTATCGTGCTAATCCAAAGCACAAGGCTGGTTAAAAGACGTAAATTATCTCCTGTTAATTGAATAAGTTTATTAGCGATAAAAACAGTAGTTCCAGTATATTTCAATGTCCCAGCCTGAACAAATAATAGAATAAAAAAGAGGAGCGTCCACCACTCTACGTCCTTTTCAATATATTTTCTTGCCTTGCTCCTCTTCCAAATCATAATCAATCCACTGGATATAAGCGGAACAGCTAAAAGCACTGTATTAGGGTCTAAACCTAAAAGTACTTCTATACGGTGATGAAGGGCTATAAAGACAAGGGTTACAAAGAATATCGCTATATTAATCTTTAACTTGCGGTCTACGGGAATAGATATAAGCTTAGTCAATATTTCATTTGCTCCGAGTTCTTTTATATTTTTACTCAATGAGGCTATTGATTTTTTATACCAGAAGATACAAATTCCTACCGTAACCAAAAGACAAATAACTGCAATGGGCATGGCTTTAACCATAAAGTCTTCAAAGGTAAGCCCGGATTTACTGGCAATAAGAATACCTATCGGATTACCTAATACGGTAGCCGCAGAACCTATATTTGTTGCTAAAACTGAAATTATTACAAAAGGTACCGGGTCAACCTCAAAATAATCACAAACCTCTAAGACCGCAGCTGCCATAAATATTATAGAAGTTACTTCATTAATTAACCCTGCGAATATGCCTGAAAGAACCGCTACAATAAAAACAAACCTTCTTCCGGTTAAACTCGGAATCCTTAAAATAACACTAACCAACCAAGCAAAAACACCTGCTTCTTTTAGCCTCCCTATAATTACCATCATGCCAATAAGAAATAAGATCACCTCTAAAGAAGAAAACTCTAAAACATGCGTTATATCTGTGGTCTTTGTTATTAGAAGTATGGCTGTGCCGATAAAGGCAAAACTTAAACGGAAATCCCAGAAGAATAAAGTCCCTAAAATAGAGAGGGAGAATATTGCCGCAGAAAGAGCCTGCTGCTGGTTCATCCCTATTCCGCTAGAAAAAAACCAAACAAAAAAAGCTATGGATAAAAGAACCCCAAATTTTAATATTCTACCCTTCATTAACTTTATTGCCATAAATTAAATTCTAAGCGCTATTTATAGGATTTGACCTACTCGTGGTTTTAACCTGCAAAATAAAAAAGAGGCTATAATAGATTTAACTAAATCCCCGGGGATAAAAGGAACAAACCCTATAAGGAAAGAATTTACCCAAGATAAACTTAGGGATATTTTTAACCAGATAACCCCGAATAAAAGAATCAAAATACTTGCTAAAGAGAATACCAATGTTACTAAAAGGAAACTTGTCTTTAAGCGATTTAAGAGGTTAGGAATAAATATTGTAGCAAAGATAAACCCTAATAAATACCCTGCAGTAGGGCTAAGCAAATATAGAACCCCTGAAAATCCCCCGGTAAAAACAGGGATACCGATTAAACCTAAAAGAATATAACAAAATTGGATAAATAGCCCAAACTTAATTCCTAAAAAAGCAGAAGAGAGTAAAACAAAAAATGTCTGCAAGGTTAACGGCACAGGGGTAAAGGGAAGCGGAATGCGTACATACGCCCCTAAGGTTATCGTGGCTATAAAAAATATAACCGCAATTACTCTTAAAACAACCCTACCACAAATTATCTCTTTTTTTAGTATAGACTCCATTCCTCTCTCTCCTTTTTTTATTAATTGAGGAATAATTATACCCTAAAAATAACCAAAAGTAAATAAAAAGGAGCAAGCGTTGTTGCCTTGCCCCTTTTTTTAAACTAAAGCCCTATTTTATTCTTTTGCTATAGCTAAAGTTATTATACCTGCTAAAATCAAAAACAGGCCGACACAACCTTTAACAATAATCAAAAGCAGTTTCCACCATCTTAAAATAGATATAGCTCCTAAAGCTAAAAAGACTATACCGAGAAGAACTTTTAAGATAGTAGAAAGGACTTTCTTGCCCTGAACGCAACAACTCTTCTCCTCTTTCTTGGCCTCTTCTGCCATTTCACACCTCCTCTTTAACTTGGTTGACTCTTCCATCTGCGGTGAATCCATCCCCACTCCGCAGGATAATTACGTATGTATCTTTCTATTATATCGGTAAGCCTCTGTATATTGATCAGGATTGTCTCTTCTGAGTCAGAGGATACCTGTAAGTCAATAGCCGGTTCAAATATTATTTTATGCCTGTCATCTTTTTGTCGTAAGATAAAACAGGGGACTAAAGCTGCTTTCGTGCGTTGGGCAAATACTATCGGCCCGGTTGCCGTAGCGGCTTTTTTACCGAAAAAGTTTACAAATACCCCACCGGTCCCAAAGTTTTGGTCAATAGGTATAAATACTATCTCATTACTACGCAAGGCCTGTATTGTATTATTAACACAGGCACTTCTTGGTTGGCTGTATATAGTTTTAACTCCGAACTTATCGCGCTTTTTTAAAAAAATCTTCTCTACCCTAGAATCCCTCATCGGGCGCATAATCCCGCCGACTTTATAGCCCTTAACAGCAAGCGCGCCTAATAATAACGGAAAATTGCCAAAATGAGCGCTCACCAATATTACACCTTTGCCTAAAGATAAAGCCTTATCTAAATTTTCCTTTCCTTCTATAAAGACTCTCTCCTTTAAGAGATGCGGATTATCCATCAAAAACATAAGCTCTACCGCTGATTTAGCTATATAGTCAAAACACTCTCTTACTATATTATCTAATTCCCCCTCATCCTTCTCTTTGCCAAAGGCGATCCTTAAACTATCAAAGGCAATCTGCCTCTGCCTCCCTGCAAAGATGTAGGCTAAAAAGCTTACTACCCGGGCAAACCCGTATAAAGATTTAGGCGGGATGACCTTAACTATCAAAGAACTTATATTTAACCCTATCCACCCTAAAAACCGGCTGAAGGTCTTTTTTATCTTTTTAAAATCCATTTATTTATGTATTATAACAAAAGAGGCTTTTGCTTACAATACTAATTATAACTTATAGCCTATTTTACGCAAGAAATTCTTTCGCCAAGATATATCTGCCTCGCCTTCTATCTCTTTAGGCGACTGTCCGTCAATAACCCCTATAATCCCGCGGCCTAATTCCGATATAACTACAGCTACTTCCACCATATTGGCGGTAGCGCAATATATAGAACATACCTCGGGGACAACCTTAATAGCATTAAGGACATTTATAGGAAAGGCGTTTTTAAGCAAGATAATAAAAGTATGCCCTGCGCCTATATTAAGGCAATTCTCTGCAGCAAGCTCTTTAAGAACCTGGCTATTCCCTTCAACCCTTATCTTACAAGCCCCGCTGGCTTCGGCAAAAGCAACTCCAAACTCTATCCCTGGCAGGCTATTCACTAACGCCTCATAAAGATCCTCCAAGGTCTTGATAAAATGGCTCTGCCCTATAATTATATTTACATCTTCAGGCTTATTAATCCTTATCAATTTTAATTCAAACATGCCCCCTCCTTGTTAATTTATATCAATCCTCCTAAAACCCGTTGTATAAATAGGGCTGCTACTCTCTTCTTCTTTGCCTATATATGCCCTTACCGAAACAAGTAGAAAATCCGGGGAGCCTAAGGAGGCAAGAGGTATCTTTAATATCAAAGCTGTCGGCTCTAATTCCAAAGAAGCGCCTTTTAAAGAAATCTGCTTTTTACCGTCAAAGGCTTTAAATTTATTATATTTTGTAACGATACGCACCTTAGGCATAAGGCTAAACTGGCTCTTATAATTATAACCGAATATGTAAGAAACCGTAGAAAATCTGCGGACTATATTTTTAGGTTTTTCAATTTTAATAACTAAACTTTTATCTAAAAGGGCATAACTGACCCTCTCCCCTTCTTCGAAAAGCCTACCCTCTTTTTTTTCTTTGAGCTCAAAGTCTGTATCCAAAAACATCTTTAAAAACCCAAAATAAGATGCCTTCTTATCTTTAGGCTGATTATTCAAAAAAATAGGAGGATAATCCCCAAATAATTCATTCTTGCGCGCAAAGGATAAAAGATAAAAAGCGCTTGAAGTCGTTTGGCTTTTATAAGTAAGTATCGCCTGTCTTTTTTTTGCAAGCTGTTCGGAAGATAAAACAAACTCAAGCCACTCTATCTGCGAATCTGATAATCCCTTAGGAGGAGCCAAGGATAATTCCGGATGGTAACGCCTGGGCAGGGGCCAACCAACATGGTGTATTAAATACGGATAGACCTGCGGTTGTTGGATTTTACCCCTTAAATCAGCTAGAGCTATTTGCAAAAAGAGATAAAAAGACTTATGGTCAACATTGACATCTGCGGGGTGAGAAACAAAGATTTTTTGCGGTTGATAATCTAATATTACCCTCTTTAAATCTGCGATAATACTCTCCCCCACATAAGGAGAACCAAAAGAAATGCTACTCTTATACGGTACCTTGGATATCCTAGTCATAAGAGAATAAAAAGGCTTATCCGTATCCCAATACCTTGCAAAGATGCTAAAGGTACCAAAGTCAGGATAGCCTAAAAATATAAGGTCATCCTTGCCTATTCCTAAAAGCTTCATAGCTTCAATAGACTCTTGCCTACGGACTTCTCCTAAAGATATAAACTCTTTTTGCCTAAAGATAACCCTCTTTTTATAGACAATAAAAACAAACTGATTGTGTTCGCCATTAGTCAGATAAACTATTTTTACCCTAGCCCCTGAGGCAATTGCCTCTTGAATAATCCCTGCACAGCCAATAACCTCATCATCCGGATGCGGGGCAAGTATAAGGATGCGCTCTCCTTTATTAAACTCACCTAACTTCTCTGCTACTAAAGGCTCTGCGGCAGATAAAGGGCTGAAAAAAAATAAGAGGAAGAAAAGAATATAATAAATCATTTTGTCTTTCTTTTTTGCCTCATTATATTAGCCTTAAAAATACTGTCAATAGCTTTATTCTTAACCCAAAGATAGCCATAAAAAAAGTAAAATAGCTTGCAAAGGCTAAATTAAGCCTTACAATGTTTATATGCAAAAAAGGATTGAAGACTATAGGCAGATACGACGGGTTTTAATTATTGTGCTGGCTTTAAATTGGCTTGTAGCCTTAGTAAAGGCAATTTTTGGCTTAATCTCACGTTCCTCAAGCATGACCGCAGATGGCCTACACTCTTTCTCTGATGGGACATCTAATATAATAGGCCTTATTGGCATATATTTTGCCTTTAAGACAAAGGATGAAGACCATCCTTACGGCCACAGAAAATACGAAACCTTCTTTTCTTTAGGAATTACCTTTCTTCTTTTTTTAGTAGCAATAGGCATCATTCACGATAGCCTTAACCGCTTTTCAAATAATATTATCCCTCAAATAAACGCTTTAAGTTTTGTTGTAATGATTGCTACTATAGTTGTAAATTTTTTAGTAATGCGCTATGAAAACAAAAAAGGGCTTCAACTAAATAGCGATATACTTATCTCTGACGCCATGCATACACGCGCTGATATATTCACATCTTTCTCAGTTATATTAGCACTTGTTGCGGTAAAATTAGGGTTCCCCATACTTGACCCTATTGCTTCAATAATAATATCCTTCTATATCATCTATTCCGGTTATAAAATAGCGCTTAAAAGCTCGGCAATACTCTGCGATACCTCCCCTATATCGGATAAAAACCAGATTAAAGATATCGTATTAAAGGTCCCCGGGGTTAAATCCTGCCATAAGATACGCGCGCGTGGAAGGCCTGATGAAATTTACCTTGATTTACATGTGCAGGTAGATAAAGATATGAATATGGATACCGCGCATAAGATAAGTTATGCTATTGAAGGCTCCATAAAAAAATCTATACCGCAGATAGCCGATGTTATAGTGCATATGGAGCCATACACTAACGGTCCAAGAACCTGCCCTTAAAAATAATTAAAAAAAGTAGGTAACACAGGCAGAGAAGAGGAAAGAAGTCTCCGTAGCGGTTATAGAACGTCTTAGGTAGGAATAGTATCTGCACAACTGCTTCCTTATGCCCTGGAATAAACAATGCCTCACTATTATCTGCTTTTACCCATTCGTAGATTCTTCCTAACGGAGATATAAAAGCAGAAAAACCGGTATTAGCGGAACGGACAACATTTACCCTATTCTCAATTGCCCTTAGAACAGAAGCAGAGAGGTGCTGGTAAGCTTCGGGCGTCTTGCCAAACCATGCATCATTAGTGATATTCACTAAGAATTTAGCTCCGTTTCTTACAAAGTTTCTTGCTAACTCCGGGAATACATCCTCAAAACAGATTAAAACCCCAAAGTCTTCCAAAACGGTAAAGATGGTATAATCCTTACCTCTGGATATATCCCCTATCGGGGCAATTTTATCCAAAACCTTTAAAACCCTCCTAAACGGGACAAACTCGCCAAAAGGGACTAAGTGTAATTTATCATATTGACTTATCAACTCCCCTGATTTAGATAATAATAAGGCGCTATTATAGTAAAGCCCTCCTCTCTGAGTAACCGCACCAAAGATAAGGTTTTTTCTGATTGTGCCTACATAACCTTTAAGGCTTTGATAATATGCCGGCTCTTCTTCTAAAACAACCGGAAGCGCAGCCTCAGGCCAGATAATTAATTCAGGCTCTTTTAAAACTGCCTCGTCTGTAAGCTCAAAATACCTTTGCATTATAAAATTCCGTGCTGCCGGGTCCCATTTTAATCTTTGCGAAATATTAGGCTGAATAACAGAGATATTGATCTTCTTAAGGGACTCTATATTTTTTAAAGAGGATAGTCGATAAAAGCCATAGGATAAGACTAATAAGACTACCGCGGTAATAACGGCTAAAGTTATTTTCAAGCTTAAAAGCAAGCCTTTTTTCTTAAACTGTAGTAACTCTGCTATCGCAACATTTGAAAAAATTAAAAGAAAGGAGATTCCCCAGACGCCAAAAATATCCGCAATCTGTACTAAGGGTAAATTAAGATACTGTGAATAGCCTAATAAAGCCCAAGGGAACCCCGTAAAAATATGGCTGCGCGCATACTCAAGCAAAACCCAAACCGAGGGGGCAAAGATAAGCAACCTTGCTTTAAAAGATTTAATATTATAATAAAGAAGAAGGCCGAATAGAATAAAATATAAAGAGAGATATAAGGATAATACTATTGTCCCTAACAGAGTAACATTGACAAGCCAATAAATAACAAAACTCCAGAAAGTTATCCCGCTTACGAAAAATAACTTAACTATTTGTTTTAATCTTTTATTATTAGATTGAAGAAGAGCCGGGACAAAGGCAAACCACGATAAAAACCATAAATTACCGTTATTAAAAGGTAGGGCTAAAAGAACCCCGGAAAAAATACCGGCAAAAATAGAAGAACCTATTACCTTCCGCAACATTTTTTATACTTTTTTCCAGAGCCGCAAGGGCACGGATCATTGCGGCCTATCTTTGGGGAAGATAACTTTACGGTCGGATTTAAAAGACGGCTCTTCTCATTATTAAAAGCCACACTTTCACCTTCGGGAAAACTTTGCCGCTGTAATTGAGCGCTTTCAGGGCGTATGAGCTTTTGAGAGAGGGAATTAAAAACTCCGCTTAGCCTCTCTGTCCCCTTAGCCTCTAATTTAAATATAAGCTCTACAGCTTGGCTCTCAATACCTGCAACCATCTCTTTAAACATATTAAATGCTTCATTTTTATATTCTATAAGCGGGTCGCGCTGCCCATAGGCCCTTAATCCTATCCCCTCGCGTAAACTATCCATAGCAAATAGATGATCCTTCCACTTACTATCTATAATCTGCAAGAAAACCATGCGTTCTAAGTGGCGCAACAAGCCACTACCCATCACCCTTTCTTTCTCTTCATAAATATTCAATACCCTTTCATAGAGGTTATTCTTTAAAACCTCTTCTTTGGCTATAGATAGCTGCACAAGATCCTCTTCGGGCAATTCAAGCCCAAACTTTAATTTCAACTCGGTTAATACCCCGCTTAAGTTTATCTCCTTATCTGAAGAGAGATTAAGCTCTATTAAACCTTCAATAGAACTCTTTAATATTTCTACTATCTCTTCTTTTAAAGATATACCCTCAAGTATCTCTCTGCGCTGAGAATAAATTATCTCTCTTTGTTTATTCATTACATTATCATACTCTAAGAGCTGTTTTCTTATCTCAAAATTATGCTGCTCTACACGCCTCTGGGCGATTTCAATAGAGTGGCTTACCCAAGGGTGTTCAATAACCTGCCCTTCCTCAAGCCCTAATTTATCCATCATCCCTATCAACCTCTCAGAACCGAAGAGCCGCATTAAATCATCGTTTAAAGAGACATAAAAGCGCGATGACCCCGGGTCCCCCTGCCTACCGCTTCTTCCGCGTAGCTGATTATCAATCCTGCGCGCCTCATGCCTCTCTGTGCCTAAAATATGTAACCCTCCAAGCCCTACTATCTTCTCATGCTCCTGCCTTGTCTCATCTTTATATCTCTCTAATATCTTCCTGTATTCTTCTTGGTAATTGCTATCTTCAGGGTCTAATTTCTGACCGGCTAAACTCTTGGCCATAAATTCAGGGTTACCCCCCAACAATATATCTGTCCCACGGCCGGCCATATTAGTTGCGATAGTAACCGCCTTAAATCTTCCTGCCTGAGCAACTATCTGTGCTTCCAACTCATGATACTTGGCATTAAGCACTTGATGCGCTATCCCGCGGACCTTAAGCATCTCAGAAAGCTTTTCAGATTTATCTATTGATATCGTCCCTACTAATACCGGCTTACCCGAATCATACAACTGGGCTATCTCTTCAACTACCGCAGAAAACTTTTCTTCTTCGGTCTTATAAATCCGGTCAGGATAGTTCTTACGGATTAAAGGCTTATTTGTAGGAATAACGACTACATCTAACTGGTATATATTTTTAAACTCATTTGCCTCGGTAAAAGCCGTTCCGGTCATACCAGAGAGTTTTTCATACATCCTAAAATAATTCTGAAAGGTTACGGTTGCTAAGGTCTGATTTTCCCTCTCTATCTTAACCCCCTCTTTTGCCTCAACTGCCTGATGAAGCCCGTCAGACCAACGCCTCCCCGGCATCATCCTTCCGGTGAACTCATCAACAATAATAACCTCTCCGTCTTTTAGTACGTAATCTACGTCCCGAAAATAAAACTCCTTAGCCCTTAAAGCCGCTATGGTATGATGCCTATAATCTATCGTCTCAATGCTATGCAAGCTTTCAACACCCCAAAGCTTAGCTGCCCTTGCCTCTCCTGCCTCAGTAAGCGCTATTGTATGCGCTTTCTCATCAGCAATATAATCAAAACCCTCTCCTAAATCTATCCCTTTGTATTTAGCATCTATCTCATCTCTTTCCGTAACCCTCTTACCTTTTAACTGCAAGGAGAATTGGTAGGCCTTATAGTATTTTTCGGTAGATTCCTCTGCCGGACCTGATATTATAAGCGGGGTACGCGCTTCATCTATCAGAATAGAATCAACCTCATCAACAATAGCATAATAAAACGGCCTCTGGACTAAATCTTCCAAAGAATACTTCATATTGTCGCGCAGATAATCAAAGCCAAATTCATTATTCGTCCCATAGGTAATATCGCAAGCATAGGCAAGCCTCCTCTTTTCATCAGACATCTCATGTTGGATTGCCCCGACAGTAAGGCCTAAAAACTCATAGATCGGGCCCATCCATTCACGGTCCCTTTTAGCAAGATAATCGTTAACCGTAACTATGTGCACCCCTTTGCCTAAAAGCGCATTAAGATAAGCGGGAAGCGTAGCCACAAGCGTCTTTCCTTCGCCTGTCGCCATCTCAGCTATCCTGCCTTCATGGAGTATAATCCCACCGGCAATCTGAGAGTCAAAGTGCCTTAAGCCTATTCTCCTTAAAGAAGCCTCCCTTACAACAGCAAAGGCCTCAGGAAGAACCTCTTCAAAAATCTTATTGCGCACAGACTTAATCTTCTCCCTTATCTTCTCCTTTTCTTCAGGGATAGCTACTTCAGACATTAAGACTCGCAACTCTTCTATCCGGGGGGCAAGAATTAAAGATTTATCTTTTATCTTCTCTTTAAAGCTTAAGGTCTTTTCTCTAAGCTGCGCATCAGTTAGGGATTTAATATCTTTTTCCAGGCTATTTATTTTATAGACTAATCCCGCTACATCCGCCATCTTCACCATAGAAGGCTGCGGCATATCCGGATGGAGGAATATATTTACTCCAGGGGCATTCTTATCTATCGTTTTTTGCTTGCTATTTAAAATTAACTTTTTAATAAACCCAAACATACTATACCTTTTTATTTTTGCTTCTGATTTAAACCAGATAATTTTTTATGCCTTAAGTAAGCCTCAATAAACTCGTCTATCTCTCCGTCCATAACCTTATCTACGTCTGCTATTTGAAAATCCGTGCGGTGGTCTTTAACCATGCTATAAGGATGCATTACATAAGAGCGTATCTGACTGCCGAATTCAATCCTTTTTTTTGCCCCGGCATACTCTTTTAGCAATTCTTCTTCTTTTTTGCTCCTCTCTAATTCATAGATGCGCGACTTTAAAATCTTAAGAGCCGTCTCTTTATTCTGATGCTGGGAACGCTCATTCTGGCATTGCACAACTATCCCCGTAGGTATATGTGTAATGCGTACTGCGGAGTCAGTAGTATTTACACTTTGGCCCCCTGCCCCCTTTGAACGGTAAACATCAATACGTAAATCTTTTTCCCCCAACTCTATATCAATGTCTTCCTTTATCTGTGGGATAACATCGATAGAGGCAAAAGAAGTATGCCTACGCTTATTAGTATCAAAAGGGGATATCCTTACTAAACGATGGACACCGCTCTCAGGTTTAAGATAGCCATACGCATAAGGGCCTTCAATTAATAACGTAACGTTCTTTATCCCTGCCTCTTCTCCGTAGAGTATATCCGTTGTTTCAATATTATACCCGCGCCTTTCTGCAAAGCGCGTATATAACCTTAAAAGCATCCCCGCCCAATCACAGGACTCAGTCCCGCCGGCTCCGGCATTAATGCTTAATATGGCATTGCCGGAATCAAACTCCCCCGAAAGAAGCGTCTTAAACTCAAGCCCTTCAAGTTCTGATAAAAGCCTATTTATATCTTGTTCTAAGTCGTGTAATAAATCGCCGTCTTTAAGGGTAGTAACGGATAATAAATCCTTAAGCTCTTTATGTTTCTTTACCGCTAGGTCCCACGGCTCAACGACGCTCCTTAACTCTTTAAGCCCCTTTACTACTTTTGTGGACTCCTCGGAATCCTGCCAAAAACCTGCAGAAGACATCCTCTTAGATAGCCTTGCGATAGAATCTTTCTTTTTATCAATGTCAAAGATAACCTCTTAGTTGAAGTAAGGTAGCTTCAATACCGGCAAGTTTTGAACTCAGCTCTTCTATCATAAACTAATTCTCCTTAAAACTTAATTACCTTTTTAAGATTTCTTGATGCCTTTTAAAGAAAGAGAAAACTCTTCTTTATTATCCGAAAATTCCGCAGCAACCTTTTCGCTCACCTTCCCCTCTTTTACCAGCTTGACTAAAGATTGATTAAAAGACTGCATCCCGAAGATATTACCGTCTTCTATAAACTGAGGTATCTCCCAAAACTTTCCTTCTCGGATAAGCCTGCTTATCGTAGGTGTAAGCAACATAATTTCATAGGCAGGGATGCGCCCCCCTCCTTCTTTTAAAGGAAGCAGCCTTAAAGATATTATGCCTTTAAGTATTGAAGATAGCTGATTACGGACTTCCTGATGCTGATGAGGCGGGAAAAAATTGACAATCCTCTCTACGCTCTGCGCGGCATTTATAGTATGAAGCGTGCTTAAAACTAATACCCCAGTTTCAGCGGCAGTCATAGCGCTTGACATCGTCTCTAAATCCCTAATATTACCTATAAATAAGACATCCGGAGACTGCAATGTAAATGCCCGTAAGGCATTTTGGTAAGAGCGGACATCCAACGAAACTTCACGCTGATTAATCAACGACTCTTTATCCTTAAAGACAAACTCTATCGGGTCTTCAATAGTTAAAATATGCTTCCTACTATTTACATTAATATACTCTACCATGCTGGCTATGGTAGTAGATTTACCACTGCCCATACTGCCGGTTAAAAGCACTAAGCCGCCTCTATCCATAGAGAGCTTCTCTAATACTTCAGACGGCAAATTCAAATCCTTAAAACTCTGAGTAACTTTATTTACCCTTCTTATAACCAAAGAAGGCCAGTTCCTCTGCAAGAATAGACTAACCCTAAACCGAGTATCAAGTTCTTTTATATAAACCGTAAAATCAATATCAAGATTATTATTAAAATCCTCCCTCTGTTTTAAATTAGTCAATGCCTCGGTAGCCTCAGTTACATCATCTACGGTAAGCAGGCTATCCCCTGCAATAATCAACCTGCCACCTATGCGCAAACGCGGGTAGCCCCCGGCACGAAAGAATAGGTCAGAGGCCTCTTTCTCAACCATATCTTTTAATAATAATTTAATATCCATATCCCCTCCGTTTAAACTGATTATAGCATCTTCTTAAGCTTTAGAGTAGATAAATTGTTTTTGCATTTTTTTAAATCTTTGCTTTTTAAACATTTTAAAATCTCTGCTTCAACTTTAAGTAGCCTTTTTTTAGCTCTCTTGCCAAAAGCATAGTTTCCAAGAATATTATTGTTTTTTATCACCCTATGACAAGGTATGATAAATGGCCAAGGGTTCTTTTTTAATAACGTCCCTACGGCCCTATAAGCGCCCGGAGAACCTGCCTTACGCGCTACCCAACCGTATGTACGGACCTGGCCTAAAGGTATCTTGGATACTATCCTATAAACTCTCTTGGCAAAAGGGGTCATCTCTTGATAACTGCCTTTCTACGCAATAAATGATGGTAGGTTATGGCAAACCTATGCGCCTCATCCCTTATCCTGCGTATCAGATTTAACGCAAAAGGATACCGGTTTAATCTTATATATCCTCTTCTACCTTTAATATACACATTTTCTTTTTCTTTGGCAATGCTAAGCATGGGGATATTTAAACCTAAAAACTCAAGCTCTCTCTGCGCAGACTGAAGATGCCCCTTGCCCCCGTCAATAATGATTAAATCGGGCAGGGGGATGTTATATTTTGATAATCGTAAATACCTTCTCCTTACAACTTCCCTTAACATAAGGTAATCATTAACTCCGCTTACGCTTTTAATACGAAATCTACGGTAATTTGTTTTATCAGGGTGACCAGAATAAAAACTCACCATAGACCCGCTTGCTTCTTTGCCTGATATATTAGAGATATCAAATGCTTCTATGCGTAAAGGAAGCCTCCTTAATTTTAATATCCTCTTAAGCGCTTCTAGCCCTTTAAGGCTAAAATCAACACCCGTAGCATTATTTGAGTTAATTACCCTAAGAGCAGCTATCTGGTCGCGTAACTTTGCTGCTTCCTCAAAATCCATTTTATCCGACTTTTTCTGCATCTCTTTTGATATCTTTTTTAATAAATCCTCTAGCCTCCCCTGCAGTATCAAGGATATAATATTTATCCTCCTTAAATATTCCCTTCTCGGCATATCCTTGGAAGGAGCTAAACCTATGCTCTGGTCAAAACGCGCCTCTTTAGAATTATGATTAGAGGCAAAGTAGGGAAAATTCTTCCGTATTGTTTTCATTGCCTCTTTTAATAGTTTTGAATTTGTGTAAGGCCCAAAGTAAAGAGAGCCGTCATTTACCCTTTTTCTGGTAATCTTAACCGAAGGAAAACATTCATTAGTAATTTTAACCACCGGGAAACTCTTGTCGTCGCGAAGGGCTATATTATATTTAGGCTTGTATTTATGCACAAGGCTTGCCTCTAAAAGCAAAGCCATACTTTCATTGGCACATAATCTAAAATCAACTTTACAAACCTTTGAAAGCATCGCCTGCGTTTTAAGAGGGAGCTCTTTACCAAGGTAGCTTAAGAGCCTCTTTTTTAAGGATTTGGCTTTCCCGATATAGATAACCTTGCCGGAAGAATCCCTCATAAGATAAACACCCGTCTTATCCGGAGCCGTAGAAAAATTGAGCTTTAGTTTATTATCCATACCCTCTGGCTAAATTAAATAACTGGTGCAGCTCTTTAACCTTAAAAATCAAGCAAAATCCTAAATAAGAAAAAAATCCGGCTATTAATGAAACCGCTATCCCTAAAAACCTATTTGATAACAAATATACCGATAAATAACAAATAATACCCATCCCCACCCCGGAAAAGAAAATACGCAAGAAAGAACTCCCAATCTCTCTAACCCCAAAATCCCCTATTTTTCTTTTTGCTAATATAAACAGGGTTAGGAAAGTAATTATACCGGAGATTGAAGTGGCTAAGGCAATCCCGGCTATTTTAAAAGGAAACATCAATACAGAGTTAAGGATTATATTTAAAAGTAAGCCTAGGCCGGAAACCTTTGCCGGAGTTAGGGTATCTTTAAGACTAAAAAAACACGACTGAAGAACCTTATTTGCGCCATAAGCGCATAAACCGATGCTGTAGAAAAAAAGCGCCTGGGCAGTAAGATGTGCGGCATAACTATCAAACTTATCCCTGCAAAAGAAAAACTCAATTAAAGGCAACGCTAAAACCATAAAGAATACGCCCGCAGGAACCATCACAAAAAAAACTGAACGTATCCCAAAAGAAAGCGTGCGCTTAAGCTCCAATTCATCACTTGTAGCTACTTGCCTGGAAAAAGTCGGCAGTATCGCCTGCGACACTGCATTGCTAAATACCCCCAAAGGAAATTGAATCAACCGATAAGAAAAATACAAGACAGCAACCCCTCCTTCGCCTACAACCCAAGATAAAGAGCCGAATATAGAGTCCACAAAATTATTCAACTGATAGATAGAAGAACTTAACAGCCGCGGCAACATCAACCTGCCTATATCCCTTGCCCCGGGATGATTAAGTGTCCGGGGAATTTTAAGCCTAAAACCTTTTTTATAAAGAACCGGGATCTGTATTGCTAATTGCAGTATGCCTCCTACTAAAATCCCCCAAGAAAGCCCCCTTATCCCCTCTCCAAACAATGAGGCAAAGACAATTATGGATATATTAAGCAGGCAGGGAGCAAATGCCGGAAGAGAAAAATGCTTAAGAGAATTTAAAATAGCCGTAGAGTATGCCGCTAGGCTAATTAAAATTATATAGGGGAATATAATCCGATTTAGCCTAACAGTTAAGGCAAACTTCTCCATAGAGGCTAAAAACCCTGGAGCAGCAACCCGCACAATAAACGGAGAAAATATTATCCCGATAATAGTAATAGCCGTAAGTATTACCAATAACATATTAAGCACAACATTGGCCAACTCCCAAAACTCTTTCCCAGAACGCTTAAGGCTATATTCACTAAATACGGGGACAAAGGCGGCATTAGTCGCACCCTCTCCTACAAAATCCCTAAAAAGATTAGGTATCTTAAATGCAATTACAAACGCCTGCGCATAAAGATAGACCCCAAAGAGCCTGGCGATTACGATATCACGCAACAACCCTAAAACTCTAGATAAAAAAGTAGCAAAACTTATTATACCGGCAGACTTTACTAAGGAAATATTAGATTGGCCTTTATCTATTGACATACGATTTTTATTATGTTAGTATTATCGCAATATAAAAACAGGAGAATAAGATGCCTAGAAGAAAGACTTCCATTAAGAAAACACGCTCTGACAGGAAAAAACGCCTGCAAAACGTAAAAATCAAACAAGGGCTTAAAAAAACAATCAAAAAATTTCAGGGCCTAATCTCCGCAAAAAATCCGGAAGAAGCAAAGAAAGTACTCGCCAACGTCTTCTCTCAATTGGATAAAGCGGCAAAGAAACGTACCATTCACCCTGCCACAGCCAATAGAAAAAAATCCCGCCTGATGAGGAAATTAAACAAGGGCGCATAAATTAACTACTAATTTTTCCAGAGCAAAAACGGGCTTAAATCTGCCCGTTTTTATTTCTATATCGCAATTTAACAAAAGTTTGATTCTACGCCGTAATAACAAAGGGCTTAAAGTATTTGACTGCAAAGAATAACGCAATGCCCCTAAAATCATCTCTGGCTTCTGTCCTTCTTTTATAAGGTTTTTCAGTATTTTAAGCGCTCCCTCAGTG